>NZ_KE384126.1:0-14397 GCF_000424065.1 Selenomonas ruminantium subsp. ruminantium ATCC 12561 | reverse complement strand
CCAGCCACTCCGGGCGCCTTTAGCACCACTATGTAATGTACGCAATAAGCCCGCGTGGCTGGTGATGTTTTTCCGTAGCTTTTGACAAGCTTGTCTATGGCGAAGGAAAAATATTACCAGCCACGCGGGCGTCTTTAACTCTACTATGTAACATACGAAAAAAGCCCGGTGGCTGATAATGCTTTCCCGTCGCGTTTGGCAAGCCTGCCTAAGCAAAGGGAAAGTATTGTCAGCCACCGGGCGTCTTATCATATCGATGTTAACTAAACGAACTTACTTGGCCACAGCCGGACTAGCTGCCGCCTTCTTCTTATCCCCCATCTTACGCAGCACAATCCAAAGCGGGCTGGCAATGAAGATAGACGAATAACAACCGCAGCCGAAACCAACGAGCAATGCAAACGCAAAGTCTTTCGTCGTTTCGCCGCCGAAGAAGTACAGGGCAAAGGTCGTAAACATGACCGTAAACACCGTGTACAGAGAGCGGGTGAGCGTCTGGAACACCGAAGTATTCACCAGATGGTTCACATCGCCGCCGCGGCGGAAATGCAGTTTGAGATTCTCGCGGATACGGTCAAAGATAACGATGGTATCGTTGATGGAATAACCGACAATCGTCAAGAGGGCCGCTATAAAGGAAGAATCAATCTGACGGCCTGTGAAGGAGAACACCGCCAGCACGATGAGAATATCGTGCACGAGTGCAAGCACGGCCGCCACACCAAAGCGCCATTCAAAGCGATAGGCAACATAGGCAATGATGAGTGCCCAGGACACAACGAGCGCCAATACCGCATTGGTAATCAGCTCGCCGCCGATGGTTGCACCGACCTTCTCTTCGCGCAGCACATCGTAACTCCCGACATCGGTTTTAATGGCCGCCATGACTTCCTTGCGCTGTGCTTCTTCCATATCCGTCGTACGAATCATGACGTTTTCCGCTTCCGTCACGCCGTATTCTGCACCGGTAAGCTGAATCTGCGAACCTTCCAGACCAAACTTAGCCAGGCTCGTACGCACCTCAGCAATCGCCACCGGGCGCTCAAATTTCAAGTCGATAATGGTACCGCCAGTGAAGTCGATACCGAAGTTAAAGCCCCGGGTAAACATGCAGATAAGCCCGGCCACAATGATGACTGTGGAAATGGCAAACCAGAGCTTGGAACGCCCGGCAATATCAAGCTTGTTCATGCTTCAAGTCCTCCTTTTTCCACAGCATATAACCATTGGCACCATAGGCACCGGGGTTTTCCGAAATTTTGGAGTTGATCATGAGTTTCAAAAGGTACTGAGACAACGTGATGGCCGTCAACATGGAGAGCATCGTGCCCAGTCCCAACGTGATGGCAAAGCCGCGAATCGTACCGGTTCCGAGGAAGAACAGTACGCCGGCAGCGATAATCGTCGTGATGTTGGAGTCAAAAATCGTCGTGAACGCACGCTTGAAACCTGCATCCATGGACAGACGCAAGGTCTTGCCCTGAATCTGGTATTCTTCTTTGAAATGCTCAAAAATCAGTACGTTAGCGTCAACGGCCATACCGATGGACAGGATGATACCAGCCACACCAGGAAGCGTCAGCGTTGCATCCAGGAGATACAAGAGCGCCAGCAGCACTACCGTATAAGCCATCAAAGCCACGTCAGCAATAAAGCCGGACAAACGGTAGAACAGCAGCATGAAGATGAGTACCGCGCCAATACCTACAGCAAAGGCAAAGACGGATTTATCCTTGGAGTCCTGACCGAGCGTCGGGCCTACCGTACGGGTTTCAATGATGTTGACCTTCACCGGCAGCGCACCACTGCGGAGCACGACAGCGAGGTTCTGTGCTTCTTCGAGCGTCTTCTGGCCCGTGATTTCGGCACGGCCGCCTAAGATGGGCTCACGGACATTCGGTGCCGTCAGCACTTCGCCATCGAGCAGGATGGCAATCGTGCGGCCCACGTTTTTCGTCGTAAGGTCGGCAAATTTCTGTGCACCTTCATCGGAAAATTCCAGATTGACGACATTCTGACCGCTCTGCTGATTGGTAGCCGCCTGTGCATCCTTCAAATCCGTACCGGTGAGCACGGTATTGCCTTCTTCATCCTTGAATTCCAGCATAGCCGTCTTACCGATGGTCTTAATGGCCGCATCGGGGTCTTTAACACCCGGCAGTTCGATAATCACCCGGCGCTCGCCTTCACGCTGGATAATCGGCTCGGTGAGGCCCAGCGAGTTGACGCGCTTTTCCATAATCGTGACCACGCGATTCATCGCGTCATCATTTACCTTGGCAATGTCCGTGTCTTCTGCTTCGAGTACCACATGGGTACCGCCCTGCAGGTCAAGTCCCTGACGAATGGAGAAAGCCAGTGGCTTTACAAAGGCCAGGAAAATGCCAATAATGGCCACGACACAGACAATCAGTTTCATGAGATTATTCTTTCTCAAGAGATTTCATCCCCTTTTGTCTTTCGTTTTGCTCTATATTCTTTGACGAAGTCGATGACCCTGTCCCGCACCTCGGCAGCGTTGTATTTATCGGTCTGAATGTAGAGGTCAGCATGGGCCCTGGCATCCGCCAGCCGCTTATGCTGTACCTCTAATCTGCTTTCGTCCCAGTAAACCACCCGCCGCTTATGAATAGCCGGCATGGTCGCATCAATCATCACTAAAATATCTGGATGGCGTTTCGCCCAAAAATCATGAATCCCGGAATGTTCCTGCGCCACATTATAAGCATCGAAGCCAGCCGCCTTTAGTCCGGCAACCAGCGTAGTCTTCCCCGAAGCACAAACTCCTACAACCGCAATCTTCAAGACAATCACTCCTATCCAGTTTTATAAAGTTATTAATACGGATAAGTAACTTCCAACTGCTCAATCTTCGGACTGGAGGGTGAACCATCGGTTATCCCCATGACCAGCACCGTCATATCATCCGACGCCTTCTCCGCATCGAGTTCCAGCGCATAATCCATAATGCTCTTGGCGATAAAGGCCACATCCTCGGCCTCATTCTTGCGCACGATTTCCATGATTTTCTCAAAATCTGCCGGATGCCCCAGGCGCTTTTTACCGGCATGGGCAATACCATCCGTGTAAGACACAATCAGCATCCCTGCCGTCAGCGGCACTTCATACATGAGTGGCTTCATATGGCGGTTGACGCCGATAGGCTCGACATTTTCATCATAGACCGTTTCATACTCCGGTGTTTTGATGATTACAGGACAGTTGGAATTGCGGCTGATGACCGCCGTTTCCGTATCGAGGTCGGCACTTACAACCGTCAGCGTGCAGGATACCTTCTTGTCCTTCATGGCATAGAGATAATCATGCACCGCCCGCGCTACAGCCCCATCACGGGCACCATCAGAGATGAGCTGAGTGGCCTTATTCACCACCCAGCTGCTGGTATGATGAGCAGCCAGCCCATTTCCCTGGCCATCGGCAATAATCGCCGAAATGCCGCCATGCGGCCGTTCCACAATATCACAGGTATCGCCACAAACTTCCGTCGCATATTTAGAAGTCTTGGCCATCCCAATCTTAACTTCCATAACACACTCCCCCATAACACCCCAGCGCTCAAGGATGAGCACTCGCGGACGTAAATCACATGATGTGAACTCTTACAATAAGCAGTTATATATTCCCTGCTCCGTAATAATCTTATGAACCAGAACATCATGAGCTTCCATAGGAATTTTAGCCACCAGCTGGCAGGAAAATGCCAACGCTATCCGCTTGGCCTTCGTTGCCCGGGCAAGGTAGGCATCATAAAAACCGCCGCCCATGCCCAAACGTTCCCCGCGGGTGTCAAAGGCTATACCGGGAACGATGATCAAATCCAGCTCATCCGGCGGGATAATTTCTCCCTTTTCCAAGTCAGGCGTCAGGATGCCATATTCCCCCTCTACCAGACTATCAAAGTCGGTAAAGCTCACGGCTTCCATCTGCCCTTTCCCCGTAATATGAGGAAGTGCTACAGTTACCCCCAGGGAAAGCCATTTTTCCATCAAAGGCCTTATCTGCACTTCATCCGCCAGAGAGGCATAGCAAAGAACTTTACGCGGTTCCTTGAAATCCGGCAGGGCACAGAACACCGTCATCATGCGGTTGCTGGCCCGCTGACGGTAATTATCCGTCAGTTTGCGCCGGGCGGCAATGATTTTTGACCGCAAAGCCTTTTTCTCGGCCTGCAGGTCTTTTACAGCCCCGTCCATGATCAGGCCTGCTTATCTTGCGTGATATTGGCATTGATGGACGCACGTGATACTTCAATCACCGTGTTTTCGGCGATTTTCAGCTTAATCACCTTGTCATCAATCCCCGCAATCGTGCCGTAGATACCGCCGATGGTCATAACCTTGTTGCCTTTTTCCAAGGTATCGAGCATGCTCATACGGCGCTTCTGCGCTGCCTTCTGCGGCCGATACAGGAGAAAGTAAAAAATGGCAATCATCACAAAGATGGGGCCCCAAGTGCCCAAAGCTGTCATGGTTTCCGGAGTCATAAAAAACACCTCTTCTTTAGTTTATCAGCGTTTGTAATTGGCCAAAAATTCACTGCGGAATTGCGTAAACTTGCCGTCAATAATCGACTGACGCATTCTGCGCACGAATTCTTCGAGGAAATAAAGATTGTGCAGGGAGAGCAGGCGCAAGCCGAAGATTTCCCCAGCACGTACCAGATGACGGATATAGGCACGGGTATAACCATTGCGGCAGGCGTAACAGCCACAGCCGTCCTCAATCACATGGTGGTCATGGGTGAGGTTAGCATTCTTCATCACAAGCCGTCCTGTCCAGGTCATCGCCATACCATTGCGCGCAACACGGGTCGGATATACGCAGTCAAACATATCAATGCCGCGCATTACACCTTCCACCAGGTGGTCCGGCGTGCCCACGCCCATCAGATAGCGGGGTTTATTCTCCGGCAACAGGGACGTAGAATATTCCAGCATCTCATACATGAGTTCCGGCGGTTCACCTACGGACAGGCCACCTACAGCATAGCCAGGGAAATCCATCTCCACCATCTTTTCCGCATGCCAGCGGCGCAAATCCTTGTACATGCCGCCCTGCACGATGCCAAAGAGCCCCTGGTTCGGTGCCGTCATCACATCTTTGCAACGCTGCGCCCAACGGAGCGTGCGTTCCGTGGACTGCTTGGCATAGTCATGGTCAGCCGGATAAGGCACGCACTCGTCAAAGGCCATGACGATATCCGAGCCCAAGCACATCTGCACCTGCATGGAAACTTCCGGCGACAGGAACTTCTTGGAACCGTCAATATGCGAACGGAAGGTCACGCCTTCCTCCGTGATTTTGCGCAAATCCCCCAGCGAGAAAACCTGGAATCCGCCGCTGTCGGTGAGAATTGCCCCGTCCCAATGCATGAATTTATGCAGCCCGCCGGCTTCCTTCACGAGCTCCATGCCCGGACGCAGGAACAGATGATAGGTGTTAGAGAGAATTATCCCTGCCCCCAAATCCTTCAGTTCGTCCGGCGAAACGCCCTTGACCGACGCCTGCGTGCCCACGGGCATGAAAATCGGCGTAGGAAAACTACCATGGGGTGTATGGATAATACCGGCACGAGCACCTGTTGCCTCGTCCTTTTTCACTAATTCATAAGTTATCGCAGCCAAACAAAAACCTCCTAAATTTCAGCTGTCCATGCGGCCTTATGATAGACCGCTACCAACCATAAATGATACCACAAATCCAGCAGAAACACAAAGCAAGATGAAAAATCTCACGATTTATCATCAGCCCTTACACGAAATCTAACCCATTCTGCGCCCAATGGCTTGACTGGCTAAGATTTCATAGTAAAAAAAACTGCCGTATCGCGACTTACATCGCATACAGCAGTTTTCTTTTAGGCCTGAATATCCACCATCGTGCCCAGATTCGGGTCAACAGACAGTTCCTCCAGCATTTCCTCTGTAGCAACTTCCGTGGTATCCATAGCCATCTTCAGGACAGCCATGCCCATATCCTGCATAGCCTTCCCCTGATGCATGTTCACCGACATAGCGGCGATACTCATATCCATAGCCACACCTCCTCAGTCAACTGAAGCTGCACATCCTTGTGCAATATATATATCGGTGAATCTGGACAAAAACTTAAATTTTACGCACGCATAAACAGATTGATCATAAACGCAATACTCACGAGCCACATGATAGGGCTGACTTCTTTCGGTTTACCGGCGAGGGTCTTCATAAAGGCAAAGCTGATGAAGCCGAAGGCAAAACCGTTGGCAATGGAAGACGTCAGGGGCATCATGATGATGGTCAAAAACGCAGGCAGGCCGTCCGTGAAGTCGGCGAAGTTTACCTTGCCCACTTCACTCATCATCAGGGCACCGACCAAAATAAGGGGAGGAGCCGTTGCGTAACCCGGCACAAGACCAATCAAGGGGGCAAAGAGCAGGGATACGAGGAATAACACGGCTACCGTAACAGCGGTCAGGCCCGTCTTGCCGCCTGCAGCGATACCGGCAGCACTTTCAATATAGGAAGTAACCGTAGAGGTACCGAAGATAGCAGAGAAAATTGTACCCACAGCATCGGTATTGAGGGCCTTGTCGAGATTTTCAATCTCGCCGTCCTTCTTCACCAGCTTGGCTTTCGCCGTAAGACCAATGAGAGTACCCATATTATCGAAAAGTTCCACTACCGTAAAGGTAAAGATAATGGAGAGAATACCATAGTTCCAGGCGCCCATGATGTCCAGCTTGCCGAAGGTTTCGCCCATATGCGGCAGGCTGGTGCTGATAACGTCTGCGAATGCATGCGGCACCGGAGTATACCCCAGTACCATGGACAGAATCGTCGTCGCAACGATGCCGATAAGAATGGCCCCCTGCACCTCGCGGGCCATAAGCGCCCCCGTAAGCACCAGGCCGAACAGGGACATGGCCGTTTCCGGCTTGAGCACACTGCCCAGCGTAATGAAGGTTGCCGGGTCACTGACAATAAGGCCCGTGCCCTTAAGGCCGACAAAGGCGATAAACAAGCCGATACCTACGCCAATAGCCACGCGCAGATTCTGCGGAACAGCATTGATGATTGCCTGACGCACATGACTGATGGTCAGTATCAAAAACAGCAAACCAGAAAAAAATACCGCGCCCAGCGCCACTGTCCAATGCAACCCCAATACGCCGCAGACATAATAGGCAAAGAACGCATTTAAGCCCATGCCCGGTGCCAAAGCCACAGGATAGTTGGCAAACACACCCATCATCAGCGTGGACAAAGCCGCAATCCAGATGGTGGAAGCAACGGCTGCTTCCTTAGGTACTCCGGCATCTGCCAGTATATTCGGATTGACGAACATAATGTAGGCCAGAGCGATAAAGGTAGTGAAACCAGCGATAACTTCCGTACGTACCGTGGTTCCCTTTTCCGAGAGCTTAAAAAAACGCTCCAGGAAAGACTGACTTGCTTGTGCTTGCATAAAAAATAATAGCCTCCTCTTTCTTGGCAGAAAATCATCTGTCGTCACCAAGAAAAAAGAAGCCTTTTCCATATCTTAATAATATACGAGTCATGCTCCATCTTTCTTGTAGACTATGACAATTTACGGCTGCCTGTAGAAACGCCCGCACCCTATCTGCGAACTTATACAAGAATTGAATAACATGAGCATAACAGAGATTAGGACATATGTCAATTTATTAGAAAATTAACAATAAAACACCAATGAAAAATTATTCTACTGCCCACAAGCAGGATTTTGTGATACAATGGTGTAATAATAATAATTATACATTGATTATTCGCCAAATTGGAGGAGCTTATGCAGGACTTGAGAGTTTTCGTCATCGACAACTCCATAATATTCCAAAATTCCTTGGTACAGGAACTGACCAAAAAGCTCCCCAGCGGCAGTCTGGTGGAACACGCGGCTCAGCCCGCTGAGGCCTTGGATAAGTTATCTATTTTTAAGCCCACCACCATCGTATTGAATTTTGCACTAGGTTCACTGCTCGTGAAACAGGAAAAATTCCTGCCGCTTTTGGTAAAGACTTTTCCCCAAATCCCTATCATCACGTATGGAATTCTGGAAAGTGGAGAAAAAGCGGCCAAAATTCTCGGCGCGTCCCATTATCTAAAAAAACCATCTATCGGCCAGCCTGCCGATGCTTTCTATGATAATCTGGTTCGCACACTGCTGGTAACCCAAAGCAAACAATCTCCCGGTCTTTCACGCACCACCGGTATCGGTGGCGGCGCAGTCGTTACCCGGGAGATTTGGCGTGCTTCCCAGCCAATGCAGCCACCACCGCCGCCCAAACCTGCTCCATCGCCTATCGAATCCAGAATCACACCGCCCGCCAATGCCGCGCAGATTGACCTCATTGCCATGGGGGCTTCCACAGGCGGAACAGAGGCACTATCGGCCATTATCACCCGCTTGGAACCGCCATTGCCGGGCATCGTCATCGTTCAGCATATTCCGCCCATGTTCTCCCGGCTCTTTTCTGAACGTCTGAACTCGGAATGCAAATTGACGGTCAAAGAAGCGGTCAGTGGTGATGTGGTCATGCCCAACCATGTCTACATTGCCCCCGGTGCCAAGCACATGACCATCTCCCGCATGGGCACCCGTTATATGCTGGAATGCAAGCCTGGGCCGCCAGTGCACAGCGTCTGCCCTTCAGTAGATGTACTCTTTGACACTGTAGCCGATGTGGCCGGCAGTCATGCTCTGGGAATAATCCTCACCGGCATCGGCCGGGACGGCGCCGCAGGACTCCTGAAGATGCGCCAGAAAGGCTCACCCACCATTGGTCAGGATGCTGCTACTTCCACTGTTTACGGTATGCCCAAGTCGGCTTTTGAGATTGGTGCCGTACAGCAGCAGCTGCCGCTTCTCAGTATTCCACAGGCCATCTATAAGATTGTACGCTGAAAAAGCCTTCCTCGCGGGAAGGCTTTTTTTCGTTAGGGAAGGAATTCCTGCCCCCAAACGCGAAATTATCTAAAAATATTATTTTGTCATTATGCTCAAAAAATTGGAAGGGGTGTTGTTATATATGGATAATCACACGAGGACTAGCCTGCTATCCCCTCTGCATGTCTGGGCTTTGTCCCTGGGCTGTGCCGTGGGCTGGGGTGCTTTTATGGTTCCGGCCAATCTCTTTATTCCCACAGCAGGCCCGCTTGGCACCACAATTGCCATGGCCATCAGTACGGCACTGCTGCTGGTCATTGGAGCCAATTTCTGCCGGCTGGCAGAAAAGTATCATGATGATGGAGGCATTGTAGCTTATGTCCGCAACCTCATCGGCCATGACCATGCCTTCTTAGCAGCCTGGATTCTCCTCATCGCCTATCTTTCTATTCTTTGGGCCAATGCCACAGCGAATGTGTTGCTGGCCAGATTTTTACTGGGCGATTTTCTTTCCTGGGGATATCTCTACACCATTGCCGATTTTGATATTTATTTCGGCGAGGTTGCCGCTACCTGGCTGTTCATCATCTTCTTCGGCCTGTTGGCAGGCTATGGCGGCAGGCTGCTGAAATACTTCAATACGTTCTGCGCTATTGTGTTCTTCCTGTCTGTTGTCGTCCTGTATATCGCTTTAGTAAAAGAAACCGGCATGTATACCTACTACCCAGCATTCCAGTATTACACCAATCCCGCTATGCAGGTATTCAGTATGGTGATGCTGGCGCCCTGGATGTTCTTTGGGTTTGAAGCGGTCACACACGCCTGCGATGACTTTAACTTTTCCCACCAAAAACTTTTTCCCATCGTAACAGCAGCGGTACTCGCCGGTGGGCTTATCTATATTCTTCTGGCCGATATGGCGGTTATGGCCATTCCTCCCGAATTTTCTTCCTGGACGAGTTATATTGCGCAGCGTCCCAACCTTGAGGGACTGGCAGGGCTGCCGGTCTTCCACAGCGTTTACGCCGTCTTTGGCTACAACGGGCTGGGACTGCTCTGCGTATCTATTGCCACCGCCATTATGACCAGCCTGATGGGGCTTTACCGCACCTGCGGACGTCTCTTGCATTTTATGGGCCGCAGTGAAGTCCTGCCTGCCTGGTTCACCCACAAGACTAGCGATGAAACGCCCTGCAATGCCATTCTCTTCATTATGCTGATTTCCTTGCTGATTCCGCTGCTGGGACGGGTATCCATCGTCTGGCTCTGCGATGTTATCACGGTTGTCGGCTCGATTGCTTACGGCTATGCCTCCTACTGCGCCTACCTTTTGGCCAAAAAGGAAGACGATAAACGCGGTCAGACCTTAGGTCTTATCGGTCTCTTTATCTCCTGCCTGTTCTTCTTCTGTCCCCTGCTCCCCGGACTTTTGCTGGGCGGCTCACTCGACACGGAATCCTATCTTATGCTGTCCATATGGAGCCTCATTGGTTTTGCCTATTATTGGTATGTATTCAAGCACGATACCCACAATCGCTTTGGACACAGCACCTCCATGTGCATTATGATTCTGTTCCTGAACTTCTTCTCCAACAGCATCTGGCTGCGGCAGGTTATGGAACAGCGCCTGCAGGAAGCTGCTGCGGGTAATTTCCATGCAGATTACAGCGTGCTGGCCACAGACAGTTTTGTGCAGATGGCGATGATTTTGATTGTCCTGCTCCTGATGGCCAATATCTTCATCACGCTGAAACGGCGGGAGCGGAGCATGACGGAAACCCTGCGCCAGCAGCATGCCGTCAATCACGCACAAAATACCTATCTGCGCAACTTAGCGCACGATATCCGCATTCCTATGGAAGCTGCTCAAACCTCCGTCCATCATTCACTGGAAAACTGCACCATCTGTTCCGCCTGTCCAGAGGAAAACTGTCCCCGGCGCATTCCTGACCGGCTCAGCAATTGCCTTGGCCAGTTAGACAACCATACACAGTATCTCATGCAGCTCATCAACGATATGCTGGCCAAAGGCAGCAAGGATATGGGCGATGCGGAAGCCGGCACCTTCGAGCTCGATACTGCGCCTATGGACTGGCGGCGCACCTTGCAGCATATCAAGGATATCTTTGCCCTGCAGCTGCAGGATAAAAACATCTTCTTTGAAGTCTATCCCATTGAGCTGGCTCACCCCAACGTGCTTTGCGACGAGCAGCGGCTCGAACGCATCCTCATCAATCTCGTGAGCAATGCCTGTGAATTCACCCCCGCAGGCGGCGGCGTGATGGTAACGCTCATGGAAAAAGAGGCCGCCACCATCCTTAACCATCAGGGACAGACCGTACGGGGTGCTGTTTACGAAATTCATGTCAACGATTCCGGAGCGGCTATCCCCCCGGATGTCGCTGCCCATATAGCCGAACCCTTTGAAGTGGAAGGCACGAACCTTGGCGGAATCTGCATTGCCAAAATGCTCGTATCCCTCTTAGGCGGCACTTTAGCCATCAGCACCGCCCCAGGCCAGAGCATCGGCAAAGACATCGTTGTTACCTTAAACCTGCCGCTGGCAGAATGATAAAGGAGTCATGCTTATGAACACGCCTAATGATGCAGGAACTTCCTCCAATAACAATGTGCGCCTGCTCTATCCGTTAAACGTTTGGGCACTGTCCTTCGGCTGTGCCGTGGGCTGGGGTGCCTTTATGATGCCGGGCAATCTCTTTTTGCCCCATGCCGGCCCTGTGGGCAGCATTCTCGCCATTGCCCTGGGCAGCATAACCATGCTGATTATCGGCGCCAACTTCTGCAAGCTGGCACAAAAGTACCGTGACAACGGCGGCTTCTATGCCTATGTGCAGCAGGTAATGGGTCATGACCATGCCTTTCTGGCTGCCTGGGCACTCATTGTCACCTACCTGTCCATTATCTGGGCCAATGCGACCGCTGTAGTTGTCCTGGTACGCTTCTTTTTTGGTGATATTCTCCAAAAAGGCTTCCACTATCAGGTGGCCGGCTTTGATGTTTATGCTGGTGAAATGATTACGACCTGGGCCGTACTTATCGCGTTTGCGTTTTTCTCCGCGTATGGAGGCAAGGCCAAGCGCCCCATCCACACCATGATGGCCCTGCTCCTCTTCTTCGGCGTTGTCCTGCTCTTTTGCGGCGTACTGGCCATGAGTACCAACCATGCCAGCTTCTATCCCGCTTTTGACCCGGATATCGGCGGCACGCCTACCCTGCAGATTTTCAGTATGCTGATGGTGACGCCCTGGATGTTTTTTGGCTATGAATCCATTACACATGGCGGGGAAGAATTCCGCTTTCCCATCCAGCGCACCTTCCCCATTATTATTGGTGCGGTAATTGCTGCCTTCCTGGCTTACAGCCTGCCCATCGCCATTGCCGTTATCGGCAGGCCGCCAGAATTTGCCACCTGGCATGATTACCTGCTCGCCCTCTCCCATCTGCAGGGCTTCGATTCCCTGCCCGTATTCCACGGTGTGGAAAGCCTGCTCGGTCCGGGAGGACTTGCCCTGCTTGCCGCAACTGTGCTGGCCGGTATCTTTACCGGCGTCAACGGCCTCTATCGCGGCTGTTCTTTCCTGCTGCAATCGATGGCCAAAAACAAGCTGCTGCCCGATATTTTTGCCCAGCAAGCTGCCGATGGTACCCCCCGTAAAGCTGTTTTCCTCATTCTGCTGGTTTCTCTGCCCATTCCCTTCCTAGGCCGCACAGCTATCGTCTGGCTGGTCGATGCCATCACCATCAGCGGCTCAATTGCCTATGCCTATGTATCCCTGTGCCGCTACCGGGAAGCCAAGGCGGAAAACAGTCCATCCGGCAAGGCTTTAGGGGCAGCAGGTTTCATTATTTCCCTGTTTTTCTTCTTCTGTCCCATCATTCCGGATTTGCTTTTGGGCAGCACTCTGGAAACCGAATCCTATCTGCTATTGGCCGTATGGAGCATACTGGGGCTTATTTACTACTGGTACATCTTCAAACACGACGAACAGGAACGCTTTGGCAAGTCCTTCTCGCTCTGTACCGTACTGCTCTTTCTAAACTTTTTCTCCACCGCCCTATGGCTGCGGCAGGCTACCATTACCAAAATCCCGCTCGCGCAAATGGGCGGCTATGCACCAGTCCATGAGGTGCTGAATCAAAACAGTTCGATTCAGCTTGTACTCATCATGCTGATTCTGCTCTTTATGGCGGATATCTTCACGACCATGCGGCGGCGGGAACATGCGATGAGCAAGCTGGTCATTGCTGAACAGCAGGCCAGCCGTACCCGCAGAGCCTATCTGTCCAACATGACTCACGATATCGGACTCACCATGAACGCCATCATGAGTTATGTGAAACTTGCCCGGAAAAGCGGTGAAGATTACCAGGATAACACAGAAGGCTGTCCACATAATGCTCTGGACGGACTCCAGCAGGGGCTTATCCATACTGACTCCATCAGTCACTACTTCCTGCATTTGGTCAAAGAAATGGAAAAGGTTGACCGCATTCAGAGCAATACCTTGGAGCTATATTCTGTTCCTACGGATATACGCTACAATCTGAAACAAGTCAAAGATATCTTCACCACACAAATGCAGGATAAAAACATCGACTTCATGGTCTATACCGCAGAACTGGAAAATCCCTATGTATACTGCGACAAAAACCGGCTCCAGCGCATACTGCTGAATCTCATCAGCCTGGCCTATGAATTCACCCCTGCAGGCGGCAGCATTGCCGTCACACTGGCACAAAAAGGGTTTGCCTACCATATAGAACGGACAGACAGCCAGCGCCATTTCCAGTTATATGCGGACTATGAATTACGCATCAAGGACTCCGGTACGGGGATACCAGCCGAAATGAGCAACGATTTCGTCAATAGTTCTGACTGGGAGAAATTATTCAAAAAAATTGGTCCTGAACGCAGTCTGGCCATCACCAAACATCTGATCAAGCTGTTCCATGGGACGGTGAACATCATCACCGAACCAGGGCAGGGCACAGAAATCATCATCAGTCTCACCTTAGCTTTGGCCAAACAATCCGCAGTTCCCATCCACTTGGAACAGGAAACGGCCAATCTGATTTAATAAGCACGGAAAAGGCGGCAGCCGCAATCGTGATATGCTCCCCTTATGAGAGACAGTAAAAAATATAACTGTCATCATAGGGGGAGTTTTCTATGCCCAAACACCAGAAAATAGCAATAGAAGAAAAAATAGAATATGTAAGAGCTTATCTGCGCGGAGAAATTACTCAAGGTGATATTAGCAAAGCTACAGGAGTAAGATTATCCTCAGTACAAATGTGGATTAAGCGTTACGAGGCAGAAGGTGTTGACGGATTTTATACGGACAACGGTAACAGAGTTTATTCACCAGAAACCAAGACAATGGCCGTTCTAGAATACTTAAACGGTAAGGCTGGTCAGCTGGATATTTGTCGGAAGTACAAAATTCGTTCCAGATGCCAGCTTCAGACC
>NZ_AUJE01000007.1 GCF_000424065.1 Selenomonas ruminantium subsp. ruminantium ATCC 12561 | reverse complement strand
GGAAGAAGTTCTTGTACGCTATGCACAAATCCTTGATAGCCTGCTTGGTGACATTGTTGGATATACCTAGAAGCCACGAGTATTCTTCAGAATTACGCAGAACGGTGAACTCTTTGCGAAGGTCATAATCACTTTGCAGTTTTCTGCCTTCTCTGAAATTATCCATTTGCTTATCTAAAGCCCAGTTATAGGCAAATCTTGAAGCACCTGCGAACTGAAAAAGTTTAGTTCTCTGCTTGTTGTTTGGCAGCAGTCGTATCCTGACTGACCTTATCATCGCATTCACCTCCCCTATACGAATAATTATACCATGCCTTGATGGACATTGTACTATTTCTGTATCGGAAAGTACGTTTGCTTAGGTTGGTTAGACTTTTTATCGGTTTTTATCAACTTTTTACCAACTTTTTATAAGTTATACTTGACTGTTAAAAGCCTCTAATCCTGATTTTGTACAACATTGTTTATTATAGTACATTTTAGACCATGTAGTCCACAAAAAACATGCAAATTTGAATCGCCTTAGTTTCTTTTATTCAGGGCTTATATCCTCGAGTTTTATATTCATTTTCTCCCTTAGCTCATCGTTTTCTCTCAAGACCGCCTTTAGGTCTTCTACCAACAATTCATAGAGAGGCTTAGTAACACGATTTTTATCATATGTAAATGGACCTATCAGTGCTTCCATTATCATTTCAGTATCTTTCTTTCCACCTTTGCCATCAGTTTCCCGTGCTTTATCCCAGACTTTTAGAATCGTCCTTGGCGCCGGATACTTTCCTGTAACCATAGTGGTATAGTTTAGCAGCTTATCCAGATATGTATAACCACAGATTTCATATTTTCCACGACATGAAGTACAGAGGTTATGTGCCTGAAGAAACATCGTATCATATTGATCTTCTGTCAAAAAATGTACATTCTCCACCAACTTTTATCCACCTTTCTCATGACTGGTCACAACTTTGATGGCCCCACATAAACGAGGTTACGCATCGTTTCTTGCAATGGTTCAAGCAATTTTTCACATACATGAGGATCACTTGCTCCCATAACGGTCTTCAAAAAAATTATTTGTTCTTTCGTAAATTCCTTCAACTCCTCACTATTCACCTCTTTTATATCCGGATGCTTATCGTAAGTAAACTTACCAATTAAGATTTCAAGCAATTTATTAATATCTGTTTCCATTCCTTTACTTTTTAGTTCAGTTGCCTTATACCATACATATTTAAGCAAATCCTGTTCCGGATATATACCGGTGATCATTGAAGTAAAGTCCGCTAATATATCTACATATTGATAACCGTAATTTTTATCTCCCTTGCATGCTGAAACACATATTTCATGTGCAGCTTTTGACAACAACTCATATTGATCAGTTGTCAAATGACATATGGCTCCATTTCCGATATCCATCCCTTGCTCAAATTTGTGCTTCAATGCAGCTGCTTCACGTTCAGTTTTTATTTTCTCTAAATCCAAAATCTTATCATCCATATCTTTCTATCCCCTTATTGTCAAATCGATAAAACTCCACCGCCTGCATAAAATATTATGTTTCTTTCGACATCAAACTTATATATTCCTGCCATTATCAAAAAAGAATCTTTATCCTATATAGCGCAACAAGCAGGGGGCTTCTGCCTAAGACCGTGCTCCCTGCTTGTACTATATAGGATATGATTATTGTACGCCACGGAAGAAATGTCCCCGGGTAATGTCTAATCCTTCCCAACGCTTCAATTCCACTTCCTGGGCTTCGTCCAAGTCAGCGGGCATATGCATGGCCTTCTTGTAAACCTCTGTAATCCGGGAAATTTCCGCCGGTTCCATAGCCTTGGCTTCAATCTGCAAAGTCCTGATGCCTGCTTCCTTAAACTTCATGGCATGAGGCAGCATGGAGAGCGTCTTGCTGTTGAGTACATGCATATGGCAGAACTGGTCCATACGCAACGGGAAAAGTGCCTCCTTGCGGTCTTTCAGGGCATAACGTCCCTGTGTGCAGGGATGACTGCAGGCTCCTTTATCCACTCCGCCTAAGAAACTGCCGGTTACGCAGTATTCCGATACCATGAGTTCCAGCCTGCCATGAACAATGGCCGACAAAGGCATCATGCTGTTTTTGGCCAGCTGCTCCATCTGCTGCCATTTAAGCTCTGGCGACAGAGTAGCCGAAGCTATGCCATAATCCTTCAGAAAAGCCAGCGTGCTTTTGTTATAGGCAATCAGACTGTAATCGGCATGAATCGCAAACTCCGTCAGCCGCTTCACGAGTGCAATCTGCGCGATATTATGCACATGCACTGCCGCAGGCGGGAAGTTTTTCGCCGCTGTCAGGATTTTCTCGAAGAACGGCTGGAAATCATCCCGCATAATGCGCGGCAAATTGAAGTCCAGCCGCACATTGGCTTTCTTCGCCAAATGCCAAGCCTTTTCGTAATCCATCACGGTGAGCGCTTCATGCTCATAGGATTCACCGCCGAAGATGATGCCGTCAGCGCCGCCTTCAATGGCAGCGCGCATCTTTTCCAGATTGTCCACCGCCACCATAAGTTTGGGCTGGGAGAGTTTACCGGCAAAAGGTTCTGCCTTGAACGGCACAGGCTCTGCCACGCGCAGCGGATAATGCGCCAAACGCTGGGCATCGAGTTCTTCCACCGCCTGACGGCGGGCCTCATTGATTTCGCTCATGGGTACCATGACTTCACCGTTGATTTCCGTCTGCAAATCGATCAGTTCATAGACGGAAGTGCCGAGCCTGTCCACCTGCTTGCGGATGACTTCTTCCGACAGGGGACGTTTCTTGGCGGCTTCGCCGATAAATTCCGTGCGCCCTGTGCCCATATGCCCCTTATCATCACGCAGAGTCACCGTCAACGGCTCGCCAATTGTGGCTTTGACTTCGGCGGTTATGGGAATACGCCGTACTGGCGCACCGCTGGCGTACTTTTCCTTGGCACTTTCCATCAACTGGGCATCGTAGACCTTAAACACGCGGTCATGGTCACGCACAGCGGCAGGGATAGCAAAACGCACGGTGTCGCCACTAACAGCTTCCGTAAGGCTTCTGCCCTTGCCATCGGTCATTTCGTTGATGGTTGCCGTCACCCGGCCGCCGACTTTGACCCAAAAGTCAACCTGGTCGCCCAAGGCTAACCTGCCGGAGAGTTTTACCGTCACGAGCCGTTTATCCCAATCATAAGCCGTTACGCGGCCGATAAGTAAGCCACGGTTATTGGGGCGCCGGTCACTCATCATATTTTTGCCGGGGCGGTTAAGCAAATATGCTGTAGTAAAATCGCGGTTAAAAATCTGTGCCAGATTATCGCGGGCAGACTGGTCAACCGTATAATCTTGACCGGACAGATACAGGTCAATCGCTGCACGATATGTCCCCACTACTGTAGCCACATATTCCGGACGCTTCATACGGCCTTCGATTTTCAAGGAAGCCACGCCTGCCTTGATTAAGTCGGGAATCACATCAATGGTATTGAGGTCGCGGGGTGAAAGCAGGTAACTGCCGGCCTTATCCCCCAGCACATCCTGTCCGTTTTCATCCACCAAGGTATAGGGCAGGCGGCAGGGCTGGGCGCAGCGTCCCCGATTGCCGCTACGGCCGCCAATCATGCTGCTCATGAGGCACTGCCCGGAATAGCAGACACAGAGCGCACCATGCATAAAGACTTCGATTTCCACATCACAATTGGCGCAGATATGGGCGATTTCCTTCAGGGACAATTCACGGGACAACACCACACGGGTAAAGCCTAACTCCTGCAGGGCCAAAACACCTTCAAGGCTGTGTACTGTCATCTGCGTGCTGGCGTGCAGCGGCATATCGGGAACGATTTCCCGCGCAATACGCGCCACGCCTAAATCCTGCACCAAAATCGCATCTGCCCCTGCCTCCCGCAGGAATAAGAGATATTCCTTGAGCGCAGGGATTTCTTCATCATCTACGATGGTATTGACCGTGATGTTAATGAGCACATCACGCAAATGCGCAAAACGGATGGCCTCTTTCAAGCCATCCTCGTCAAAATTATTTGCATAGGCACGGGCACCAAATTGGTTCCCTGCCATATATACGGCATTAGCACCGCTTTCTACGGCGGCAATCAAGGCCTCACGGCTGCCAGCCGGGGCTAATAATTCTACCAATTTCCATTTCCTCCATCTATTGTCATCAAACCTTTACAAAAAGGCTTATTCTTCCTGTGGTTTATCTGCAGGTTCTTCATCAGCCGATAGTTCTCCGGCCTCCTGCAGATGCTGTACTTCCTGGAACAGTTCCAACTGTTCACCATCCAAAGTCGCAGCCGCTTCCTCGGTAGACGGCAGCGCCGGCAAATCCGCCAGCGTATTGATGCCAAAACAGCGCAGGAACGTATCCGTAGTACCATACAGAATAGGCCGTCCTAAAACAGGCTTACGGCCCACTTCCGCAATGAGTTCCAGCTCCAACAATTTTTGCAGGGCACGCTCGATGCGTACACCGCGAATATGTTCAATTTCCGCTTTGGTAATGGGCTGCTTAAAGGCGATGATGGACAGGGTTTCCATCGTCGGTGCAGAAATCTTCCTGTCTACGACCTGGCTTAAGCGTTCAATAGTCGCGAAGGCCTCCGGCCGGGTAGCCAGCTGATAGCCGCCTGCCACCTGCCGCAAAGTCAGGCCGCTTTTGCGCTCATCCAGTTCCTGCTGCAAGCGGTTGATGATATTTTGCGTGCCCGATACATCCAGCTCAATAATATGCGCAATTTCCTTTACGGTCATGGGATTGCCTGCGGCAAAGAGCACCGCCTCCACCAAGCCTGTATCGGCTATTTCTGCCCGCTTTTTTTCATGCATGAACACCCTCCTCCCGGACACAGATATAGATTTCCGCAAACGGACGCTGCTGTTTTACCGTTACCGTCCGCAGTTTCATCAGTTCCAGCAAAGCCAAAAAGGTGACAATCAGCTCACTGCGGGTTCCCGACCGAAATGCCTCGGAAAAGAGCAATTTTCCCCGGCTGCGCCCTAACAGCAGAATGATGTTTTCCATCTTGTCCTTGATGCTGTATTCCTCCGGCTCCACTAAAGCCTTGGGAATTGAGAGTTCCTCTTTCACCGACAGCACGGTATGAAAGGCTTCCACTAACTGCTGCAGGGAAAGATTGCCCGGCGGCAGATGGTGAACCGGCAGTTCCATGGGTTCACGCGCCACGAAACGCTCCTGAATGCCCGCCATATCGCCTAAGACCTGACTAACCTGTTTGAACTTGCGGTATTCCAAAATCCGCTGCACGAGTTCAAAGCGCGGGTCTTCCTCGGGCTCGCCTTCCTCCTGCGGTGCCTTGGGCAGCATCATGCGGGATTTGATCTGCAAAAGCGTTGCCGCCATCACCAAAAAGGAACTGGCTATCTCTATATTGAACTCCCGGAATTTATCCAGATAGTCCAGATATTGACGGGTCAGTTCCGCAATGGGAATATCATAAATATCCAGCTTGTTCTTTTCAATCAGATGCATCAGAAGATCCATCGGACCTTCAAACGCATCCAGCTTAATCTTGTAATCTTCCATTTAGAAAAATGGGCTTAACAGCAGGCTGAAGATATGCCAAATCAGCGCACGGCAGGGAATCAGAATCATGCTGAGCACCGGTGTCATGAGCAGCACAATCAGAATCAAAAAGCTGTAACGCTCAAGTCCTGCCAGTTTGTAGGCCATATCGCGCGGCAAAAGCTGCATAAGTACATGCGAACCATCAAGCGGCGGCAGCGGAATCAGGTTGAAGATACCAAAACCGATATTGTACTCAATAATCATCTGAAAGACCAGATACACACCCGCCGTCATATCACCGCCCATGCGGCTGTATAAAAGCAGCGCCAGCAGGGCAAGAAAAGCCGTGATAAAGTTTGCCGCAGGGCCTGCCAAAGACACCAGGATATCATCCCGCTTGGGATTCTTGAAATTCCGCGGGTTGATCATAACAGGCTTTGCCCAGCCAAAATGCACCAAAAACAGCATCAGCATGCCGATGGGATCAACATGGGCCTTGGGATTGAGCGTAAGCCTGCCCATCAATCGCGGGGTAAAATCCCCAAGCCACACGGCCACCTGTGCATGGGCATATTCATGAATGACCATGGCAATCAAAAGACCAGGAAGCCCGGCGACAATATGCATCAGATTAAAATCAAACATTTGCATTCTCCTTTTGGCTGCGTTCTAACAGCAGAATCGCTGCCACCGATTTGGCATCATAGATTTCACCTTTAAGCACCAGCTCCACGGCCTGAGACAGAGGCATCTTCACCACATTGATGAATTCATCTTCATCGGTATGCTGCTTGCCTGCCGTAAGGCCTGTTGCTGCATAGATATGAATATATTCATTGGAAAAACCTACGGTAGTAGCCACTGTCGTAAGTTTCGTTATATTTTCTGCCTGATAGCCCGTTTCCTCCGAAAGTTCCCGGGTTGCACAAAGCAGCGGGTCTTCATCCGGAGCGTCTAATTTACCTGCCGGAATCTCCAGCGTAATGCGGCCAATCGGATAACGATACTGCTTCACGAGAATAACCTGCCCATCGTCGAGCAGAGGAATAACAGCTGACGCCCCGGGATGTTTGATCCATTCCCGCGTAGCTGTCCCGCCATTGGGCAGCTTGACCGTATCCCGTTTTACATGCAACAGGGTTCCGTCAAAAATATCTTCGCTGCCGATTTTTTCTTCAATTAAGTCTTTGTCCTGCAATTCCATTATTACAGCCTCCCCGTTAAATCACATATTTTATATTTTACTATAAACCCCAACCACTTTCAATACAGAAAAGCCTTCTCCCATCAGCAGGAGAAGGCTTATTTTCATTTTGGAGGCGACACTCAGAATCGAACTGAGGATAAAGGATTTGCAGTCCTCGGCCTTACCACTTGGCTATGTCGCCATAAAAATGGAGCGGAAAACGAGACTCGAACTCGCGACCCCCACCTTGGCAAGGTGATGCTCTACCAACTGAGCTATTTCCGCATTATGAAATTGGAGGCGACACTCAGAATCGAACTGAGGATAAAGGATTTGCAGTCCTCGGCCTTACCACTTGGCTATGTCGCCATAATATGGAGCGGAAAACGAGACTCGAACTCGCGACCCCCACCTTGGCAAGGTGATGCTCTACCAACTGAGCTATTTCCGCAGTGGCGACCCGAAGGGGACTTGAACCCCTGACCTCCGCCGTGACAGGGCGGCATTCTAACCAACTAAACTACCGGGCCGTCTTTACTTTTTTGCCGCTGTCGTTCAGCGACATATATTATTATACGGATAAGGTATCCGCTTGTCAACACCTAAAATGCACTTTTTTAAAAAAACTTTAGTCAATTCATCAATACGTCCCCGAAATATCAACAACTTTATTAAAAATTGTCTTGTCCATTTCATCAATATTACGCCATTTGCCATCTGCATTACATGTGAGAATCTGATTGCCCTCCTGCTTAAATATCACGGACTGTACTGGTTGTGCCTGTCCTTTGCGGTCGACGTTTTTTATCTGTGCCTGCCATTGGTGATTTTTCTTGTCTGCCGTCACTGAGCCAGCCACAATAAAGACCTGCTCACCTTCAAGACTGTAGACAAAAACATCTTTTATAGGCTTTACCGCCGGTTTTTCCTGCCGCTGAGCCGCTTGTGGCGGTGACAGCTTATCGGGATTAGGGACATTTTCCGCTCGGGTAGCCACCGTGGTTTCTGTTATCTGCTGCTGAGCAGGCACATTTGAAGATGTGTTAAGCCAAAACACACCTCCCCCAGCAAAAACCAGGCCGAGAATCCCGACTATAATAATTCTGCGCTTCTGCATGATACACCTCCGCGTGAATGGTTACGTCTACCATTATACAGGAAAGGCCTTGCCAGGGGCAAGGTCTTATCTCAATGGATATGTTTGCATAAGGTAAGAACATTTTTCCCCTCTTGGTAGGAATACGTTATTTCTTCTACATTTTTTTTGACCAGATATATCCCCAGCCCACCAATGGCACGGTCTTCCATTTTCTGTTCCAAATCCGGGTCCTTGCGCGCCAGTGGATTGTAAGGAGTCCCCTCATCCATAAACACCAATTCCAATCGTAAGGGATTTTCTAAGATCCTGCCTGTTATAAATGCCTTGCCCGTGCTTTCCCCATAAGCATAGTTGGCAATATTGACAAAGATCTCCTCTACAGCCAGTTCCAGCTGCATTTGGATTTTCATGGAACAATTTAACGGCTGTAAAATTTCGTCCACAAATTCATTCACTGCAACAAGATTTTCTACTTTAGCCTCCAAGACTAATTTTTTTATTTCAGCGTTTGTCACGCCTTACACCTCCCCAGTCTGTTTGCCTTGATAATCCAAAACCATCATGGTGATGTCATCCGATTGCTCAGCCTCCCCCACATGAACCGCCAATGATTTTTGCACAGCAGTCAGCAATCCTTTCAAGTCAAGCTGCTCTGCACCCGCCTCATTCAAACATGTCAGCAAGCGTTCTTCACCATAAAGTTCTTCTGCTTCATTCAAGGCCTCCGTAACCCCATCGGTATAGAAAAACAGTTTATCATCAGGCTCCAGCATCATTTCCTGCGCCTGATAATCCAATTCATCCATACCGCCTAAGACAAAATTGCGTTTGACTTCCATATAGCAAAATTGCTGCGTCTTATGACGATAAATCAATGGCGGATTATGCCCGGCATTAACATAGATAAATTTCCCCGTCTGAATATCGAGCAGCCCCACAAATGCGGTAACAAACATCATGACATCATTGTTCTGACACAGCTGGTCATTCGTACAGGATACCACTGCCGCCAAATCATCTTTTCCAGTCATCGTCATGGCAAAATTTTTCAGAATCGTTTTCGCTATGACCATAAAGAGGGCCGCTGGTATGCCTTTGCCGGAAACATCCGCTATGGTAATCATCAAATGATTGTCATCCAGCAGGTAAAAATCGTAGAAATCTCCGCCCACTTCCTTAGCAGCGTGCATAGTGGCATAAATATCAAAGTCACTGCGTTCAGGAAATGGCGGAAAGATATTGGGCAGCATACTTTCCTGAATTTGGGTTGCCACGTTCAGTTCTGTGGCAATATGCTCCTTTTCTGCTGTTTCCTGTGTAAGATTGCGCATATAAGTTTGCAGTTCAGCGGTCATCACATTGAAGCTATCCGCCAAATACTCGATCTCATCACCGGTATGAATAGAGAGCTTTTTATCCAAATTGCCACCGGCGATTTCCCGCACGCCGTCAGCAAGATTCAAAATGGGCCTAACAAAACGCTCCCCCATACGCTGCCCCTGCCAACGGACTGCAAAGATTATCAACGCAATAGCCACTGCCATCACCAAAATTACCATGGTCATATGGGCATCCATAGCCGCAACATTTTTCTTGGCCAAAGCCAACACATCCGTACGGGTCTTACTCTCTGTAGCCAATACATCTTCTGCATCCAGTGCTGCGGCAAAGCTCCAGCCGGTTTGTTTGATGGGCGCATAAGCCAGATAAAAGTTCTTCCCATCAATCGCTATGTTGCAGACACCACTTTCTCCTGCCGTCATTTTATGGACAGCCGTTTCTATGCCTGCATCAGACAATGTACTATCCCCTATATCCTTTTGCAGCAGCTCTTTTATGATGCCCGTATCATCTTTGTAGAAAAGCATCTGCCCCTTATTGTCCAGGACAAAACAGGTTTCTGCCTGCGTATTCAACACCAGCTGGCTTATTTTATCCAAAGAGGTCGACATAGCCACAACGCCGGCAAATTCATTCTGTGCCTGATACGGTACTGCACAAGCAATGCTTAGTTTATGCGCAAATTTGGCCATATAAACATTGCTAAAAGTGAGTTTGCCCTGTTCTTTGGCCAATTTGTACCAGGGCCGGCTGGTACCGTCAAAGTGGCGGGGCCTTGCATTTTCCGGTGCTGTAAAACGTTCCGCAGAGTTCGTATCAACCGTTATCGTAAAACCATTCTTTGATGCTGCACTAATAATCGTATCTTCACCATTCATCATAGCCACTTGCATCATCATATCCTGAATATTGGCCGTCAGTCCGATTTCGTGTGCTAAAGCCTCTCGGTTCAGACCTGCAGCAAACTCCAGTTGCGGAACAAATTTCCCTGCATTTTCTCTGTTTGGTTCCGCTATGCTGCGCTGTGGATACTCGCTCTCATGGCTTAAAATCCAGTTCATTTCCTTGCGGATCAGTTCAGTACGGTCAGCAATGCGCTGCATTTCCAGGCCGATATAGCTGGCTCTTTCTGCTGCCAGGAGCTGCAAACGGTCCTCAGCCTCCTGTTTCAGTGTATCACTAACCGTTTCAGCTGCCTTGGCACCCATTTCATAGCCATTTTCGGTGGAATTTATCCTCGCTCCCATCATCCCCAGCAGGGCAATCCCGCCCAGTAAAAACAGGGAAACTATACTACAAAGAAACAATAGCCTTTGTAACTGCTTGCGAATACTTGTCCGCTTCATCAACCATCACCTCCCCTGCATATTATCCCTCCATTTCGCATGCATCCTTGTATTCTAAAGCCAGCATGGTAATATCATCGGATTGTTCGGCCTCTTGTACATGGGCAGCCAAGGATTTTTGCACCGTGTTCAAAATACCGCTTAGATCCGTATGTTCTACATCCATACCATTCAAGCATTTTTCCAGACGTTCTTCACCATAAAGCTCTTCATCTTCGCTAAGCGCTTCGGTAACACCATCTGTATACAAGAACAGTTTATCGCCTCGTTCCAACATGATTTCCTGCTGCTGGAAGGTCAGTTCATCCATGCCGCCTAACACAAAATTGCGCTTGACATCCATATAGGAGAACTTGCCTTCCCGGCGATGGTAAACCAGCGGCGGATTGTGACCGGCATTTACATAAGTAAATTTCCCGGTAGTAATATCCAGCATGCCCACAAAGGCGGTGACAAACATCATCGCATCATTGTTCTGGCACAATTGGTCATTGGTGCAGGCGACTACGGCCGCCAAATCATCTTCTCCGGTCATCGTCAAAGCAAAATTTTTCAAGATAGTCTTGGAAATAACCATAAAGAGGGCAGCTGGTACGCCCTTGCCGGAAACATCGGCAATGGTCACAACGATATGCTTTTCATCAAGCATATAAAAATCGTAAAAATCACCACCGACCTCTTTGGCCGCATGCATTGTAGCTCGGATATCAATATCTGGACAATCGGGGAAAGGCGGGAAAATACTGGGCAGCATGCTTTCCTGAATGTTTGTGGCGACATTGAGCTCCGTAGCAATTCGCTCTTTCTCAGCCGTTATCCGGGTAAGATTTTTCATGTAACTCTGCAGTTCATCCGTCATGGCGTTGAAGCAGACCGAAAGGTGTTCGATTTCATCCCCGGTACGGATATCCAGCTTTTTGTCCAGATTTCCGCTGGCTATCTCGCGCACGCCATCGGAAAGGTCCAAAATGGGATGAACAAAGCGGTCGCCCATGCGTCTGCCCTGCCAGCTGACAAAGAGGATAATCAGCACAATGACCACAGCCATAGCCAAAATTACTTTGGTCATATGGGCATCCATATCCTCAATATTTTCTTTGGCTATGGCCAGCACATCCGTACGAGCTTTCGCTTCGGTAGCAAGCACATCTTCCGCATTCAAGGCAGCGGCAAAGCTCCAGCCGGTCTGTGTGATGGGGGCATACGCCAAATAAAAATCCTTGCCGTCAATACTTATGGTACAGGCACCAATTTTTCCTTCAGTCATATTGGAAACTGCTTTTACCATGCTCTCATTGGATATGGTACGCAAATCCATCTGCGGCTGTACATGGCTCTTGAGCATCCCTGCCTCGTCTTTGAAAAAGAGCAGCTGCCCATTCTTATCCACCACAAAGCAGGTTTCAGCCTGGGCATTCAGCACCAGCTGACTGATACCTTCCAAATAAGAGGATATGACCACAACACCAGCAAAATCTCCGTTAACTTGATAGGGCATCGTACGAGCAATTCGCAGCCCACCCGTAAAGCTATCTGCGTAAACATCGGTAAATACAGCTTTTCCCGTCTGCTCTGCCAATTTGTACCAAGGACGGCTGGTGCCATCAAAAGGCGCAGGAGACACCGCATCCGGCGTGGTAAAACGTACAGCAGAGTCTCTATCCACGGAAATGGTAAAACCATTTTTTGATGCGGCACTAATCACTGTACCTTCACCATTTTGCCTGGCTACCTGTAACATAATATCCTGCGCATTGGCCATCAGCCCAATTTCCTGCGCTAGTGCCCCACGATCCAGTCCTGCGGCAAATTCAAGCTGCGGCACCAGTTTGCCGGCATTTTCCCGGCGTGGTTCCGAAATACTGCGCAGCTGATAATCCCCTGTATGTTCAAAAATCCAGCTGATTTCACTGCGGATAAGATCCGTACGGTCAGCAATACGCTGCAGTTCCAAACCAATTTGCGCAGCTCGTTCCGAGGCCAGCAGCTGCATGCGTTCTTCTGCTTCTGTTCTAAGTGTAGTGCTGACCGTCAAGGCTGCTTCTTCGCCCATTTCATAACCACTCTGCCGGGAATTTTCCCTGGCCCCCATCATGCCCAGCAAAGCAATCCCCCCTAGCAGGAGCAGGGATACCACGCTGCAAAGAAACAACAACCGTTGCACTTGCTGACGAATACTCCCATTTTTTTTCATATGCTCACCTTCCCCCAAGTCCAATATCACGCAGCCAGCGCTTACGATTATCACCATTCACAGAACCCAAGATTCGGCATTCCGGCAGTTTTTTTCCTGTATGTAAAACCTGCGCATGAATCGCTTGCCCGGACGGCTGCAACAAGGAAATATCCACATCCATGCCGGTCTTTACTGCTTCAACCAGCCCCACAGCCATCGTACCGCTGCCACATGCCTGCTCACAAATCAGCGTTCCCAGCGCCGCTACGCGGACACAAGGATAAATACGCCTTCCTTTCGCTGTTTTCACCAAAAACATCACGCCGGCAGCAGGTGTGCCTAACAAATGTTGTTGCCGCAAAATCTCCAAAGTTCTCTTTTTTACATTCTCCTCAGAAAGCGTTTTTTCCTGCTCTTTATGCAGCGGTATTACGATTTGCACAATGCCCGGCATATTGACCTGATAAAATCCCTTGCCCTTATGTACAATATCCTCTGGTCGTTCAACCAGCGGAATCTGCGCGTAAAACTCTCCTTTTTTACTGCTGCCTGCCTTTAAGTGCGGCTGAGCGCCGGAAACCTTCATCGACAATTCACCAGCCTGGCCTGCCAAATAGTAACACGCTGCCGCCCGCAGAGCATTGCCACAGAACTCGCCGCCAGCCATCATCAGACGTGGGTCTTTTTTATCCAAGGATACAAAGCCTACCTGCTCTACTTCCGGATGTTTCTCCATAATTTTTTGCGCTGCACGTCTGCGCAGCTGCCCATTTTTTTCCAACCCTAAAATCAATGCCGTAACATTGCCGCTGGGGTTAAACAGTTGATAACAGTAATCCATTTGTCTCATCGCTTTCCAATCGTAACTATCGTTGTATTAAAACCGAGTATAGATGTGTATTCCATCTTAACCGCCAGCTTGCGCACCATCGATATCCCCGAAAAATCCTTGCCATGCTCGGCCAAATATTTTACCGGATTAAAGGCGCGGCCATTATCCCTGACCGTTATTATAATCCGTTCCTTCAGCAAACGAATCAGGATATCAATCTGAGCACGTTTTCCCAAGCCACTATGTTCAGCAATAACCACGCCTAATTCCTCCACCGTCAACTGTGCAGCATAGGCCTCACGCGAACCGAAGCGTTTATTTCGTCGGCAAAAATCCTTTACGGCCAAGACAACTTGCGTGACTTCCTGTATGTCAGCCGAAATACTTACCTCCCAGAACCTATTCACGGCTTCCCACTTTAACATGAGGAAACTATCCCAGCCTTGCTCTTGGGCTTTTTTCCGCAGGTAAACATACAGCCATACCAAAGACAATGCAGCGGCGGCAGCTGGTGCCGCCCACATCAGCAAAAGACTTTTATAGGACAGCAGATAATATAACGGCACGACCAGGATAACCCCCTCCAACGCGGAAAATAACGTTGCTGCCCATTCCTGATGCGTAGACTGAAAAAACGCCCGCAAGATGAATACCGAGGGTAAAAACAAAACATAGAGCAGACTGATCCTAAAATATAAGATAAAATCTGCGTTAATCAGTCCTGTATTTACCCCATATAAGTGCATAAATGCCAAAGGAAAGAAAAATAATCCGGCAAAAACCAGCAGACAAATGACAAAGGTAAGCCGCAAGGCACGCTGTAAAACATAGCGTACGCCGGTCATATCCCCGCCTCCGTACAGGGCACCACAAACATTTGCCAACGCTGTGCTGGCACCATCTACAAACATCAATGCATAGAGCTGACCCGCATTGCAAAGCGAAATCAATATTGCCCCGATATAACCGATTTGCTCGATTACAATACTGTTTATGGCAAAATGACGTACCACCAATCCCAAGGGAATCATGGCCATGGGCAAACCAATTTGCATAATCCGCCGCAAAAGTACAGAATTGATTTCTCTTAAGGAGATAAAATGCCAATCCCGCTTCTCACGCTGAAAATACGGCCATAACAAAAACAGCGAACAGGCATAACCCACTCCCGTTGCCCAGCCTGCCCCGCCGATGCCCCAGCCAAAAACAGCAATAAAGAGATAATCAAATCCGAGGTTGCAGATATTGGCTGCCACTGGTACGGCAATGGACAGCTTGTGTTCTCCTGACAATCGCAGGTAAGCAGCCATACCATTGGCCAATAACAGCAATGGACTGGTCAGCCATAACGGAAGCAAATAGGCTTTCACGAGTTCTGTCAAAGAACTTTCTCCTGCCAGCATTGCTGCCAGTGGTTCAACCAGCAGACCTCCAGCCACGCCTAAAACAGTCATGATTACTGCCCCGCCACCAATAGTCAGGGTAAACACCTGATTGCAGGCAGCTTTATCACGGGCACCGATATACTGCGCAGCCAGAACCGAGCCGCCATCCACCAAGAGAAAAAATACAATATTGCGGGCATAATAAACCGGCATGGTCAGATTGATTCCTGCAAAGGCTGCAGGCCCGATAAGCTGACTGACCAATATGCCATCCACAATGGAGGCCAAATAGAGAGATACAATAAAGCCCATAGTAGAGCCTAAGTATTCCATATACTTTTGTGTAACCAAAATACCGTTGCGCTGCATAGCCTCACCTTTTTCTATACCATGTTATAATTATTCGCGATAAATGATGATTTTCCTTTTACTCCCCCAAGGTTATGGCATTACAGCCAGTTTTTTGCTATGATAGGTAGGTAATTATTTTTATCGAGGTGTTTTTTCTCTATGCAAACAGCAAATCAGCCACGCAAGCCAAGACTTGCCGCCATTGAATACATTCGCGGCATTTCCATGATGGGCGTCATCGGCATTCATATCGGCTCACAGTACATTATGAATCCGTCCGCCAATATTCATCTGGTGGCACTTTTTGAAACCTTCACCCGGTTCAGCGTGCCCATTTTCTTCTTTATCTCTGCTTTTGGACTGTTTTACAACCTGAACATCCATGCTCCCTTTGACTTTTGGTCGTTCAGCAAAAGGCGCCTGAAGACCGTACTGATTCCCTATCTCGCCTGGTCGCTGTTCTATCTCATCCATGACGGCCTGCTCTATGGCGTTGGTTTTCCTGACCCGCTTCATCTGTTATCCATTTTGTTCTTCGGCAATGCCAAATACCAGCTTTACTTTATGGTCATTCTCCTGTGGTTTTACCTGTTGATGCCGCTGTGGATTGCGATTGTTCGCAGGTTGACGATTCCCTGGCTGGGCATACTTCTTGCCTTGCAGATTGCCTTTGACTACTGGTCGAGCTTCAGCACTAGCTTCAACATTTATGTCTACGGCCTGCCGGATGACAGTATGCTGAAACCTTTCCTGATGTATCGTCTTAACTACTGGGTGCTGCATTACTTCTTTATCTTCCTGCTGGGCGGCTATCTCTCCGTACATAGTGAAAAGTTCATGGCGTTCATGAAAAAACACCTTCATGGACTGACCTGCTTTTTCTTCTTTACGCTCGGTGGTCTGATGACCTATTACTACGAAAAGATTTACTTTGACGGTTATACTGCTTTGGAAGCCATTAACACAGCACATCAGCTGTGCCCCTGGGGCATCTTCTATACCATCGCTGCCAGTCTGTTCTTCTTTGCCATCTTTACCGAGCAAATCTATCCGCAAAGATTGAATGCACTGCTCCATATTTTGGGCAAGCATTCCTATTTTGCCTATCTTGCTCATCCGCTCATCATTACCTATATTGCCCTTTGGCTGCAAAATAACGGACGTATTATGACAGCCCCTGTAATCATCGGTTTTTACTGGGCCACCTTGATTCTCTCCATCCTGGCCGCCATTATCTGTCGTAAACTGGGCGAATACCTCCCTATGATAAATAAACTCACCATAGGTATTTATCCGAAAAAATAAATCAGCGGCAACGGTTAATTTTCCGTTGCCGCTAATTTAATGCCTGCCTGACGCAGGGAATTGCGAAAATCTGTTAATTCTTCTTTGGTGGGTTCCGGCACATCTTTCAGCGGGTAATCCCAGCCTAGTGCCTCCCATTTGGCAATGCCCATGGTATGGTAAGGCAGTACCTCAACTTCAATATCTCCCGACAAGCTATGCACTAAACGGATAAGCTCTGCTAAACTTTCCTTCCCTGCCGTATAGCCGGGAATCAGCACATAACGCAGGGTCACGGGCTTACGCCGGACAACAAGCGCGAGATTTTCCTTGATCAGGCTGAACTTTGCCTTGGTTAAAAGCTGATAACAGGCATCGGTACTGCCTTTTAGTGAAAACAGCACCCGGTCCACATAAGGCAGGACCTGCATAATAGCCTCTTTCGACGCCAACCCACAAGTATCAATAGCGGTATGAAAGCCCCTTTGCTTAGCAGCTGTCAAAAGGTCAGCCAAAAACTCTGGCTGCATTAGCGGCTCTCCGCCGGAAACCGTCAGTCCGCCGCCAGAGGATTCGTAGAAATTGCGATATTCCTCCATCTCCTGCAGAACTTCTGCTGCGGTTATGGTCTGTTCACCTTTTGCCCAGGTATCGGGATTATGGCAAAAGGCACAGCCCATGCGACACCCTGCTAAAAAGAGTACATAGCGGATGCCGGGGCCGTCCACCGTGCCAAAACTCAGCTTGGAATGATAATAACCCTTTATCATCGTAAATTACATCGCTTCATAGAAGGTACGGGAAATGACCTCCAACTGATGCGGTCTGTCCAGCTTGATGAAGTTCACCGCATAACCGGACACACGGATGGTGAGCTGTGGATAATTCTCCGGATGTTCCATCGCATCTTCAAGCACAGCTCTATCGAGGATATTGATGTTGATGTGATGTGCCTCATAGCTGCTGTAACCATCCAGCATCGCCGTGAGATTCTGTACCCGGATTTCCTCGGTCTTGCCCAGGGCCGAAGGAATCATGGAGAAGGTATAGGAAATACCATCACGGCAATCGGCATAGTCCAGATGGGCAATGGACTTCATGGCTGCTAATGCGCCGTTCTTGTCGCGGCCATGCATGGGGTTCGCACCCGGTGCCAATGGTTCGCCAATCTTGCGGCCATCCGGCGTAGTACCCGTCTTTTTGCCGTACATGACATTGGACGTAATGGTCAGAATGGACAGCGTATGCTCTGCACCGCGATAAGCCTTATGCTTTCTGAGTTCCGTGATAAATTCATGCGTCAGTTCATGCGCCAGTTCATCAACGCGCGGGTCATTGTTGCCAAATTTCGGGAAGTCGCCTTCCACCTTGAAATCCGTAGCTACGCCAAATTCATTGCGCACAGGCGTAACCTTGGCATATTTAATCGCCGACAGCGAATCCACGGCACAGGAGAGTCCTGCCACACCAAAAGCCATCAAACGTTCAATCTTGCTGTCATGAAGTGCCATCTGACCGGCTTCATAAGCATGCAAATCATGGGAATAGTGAATCACGTTCATGGTATTCACATAGAGGTTTGCCAGCCATGCCAGTACCTTGGAATATTTCTTGCGCACATCGGCATAGTCGAGAACGCCATCTGCTGGCAGGGGCATTTCCGGTGCCAACTGTTCATTCGTCTTTTCGTCCTTACCACCATTGATGGAGAGCAGCAAGGATTTCGCCAGATTGGCTCTGGCACCGAAGAACTGCATCATCTTGCCCAGCTTCATAGCCGATACACAGCAGGTAATGCCGTAATCATCGCCATAAGCCGGACGCATAACCTCGTCATTTTCATACTGAATGGCGCTGGTCTTGATGGAAATTTCTGCCGCATACTTCTTGAATCCTTCCGGCAGTCGTTTGCTCCAAAGCACCGTGAGGTTCGGTTCCGGAGATGGGCCCAGATTTTCGAGGGTGTGCAGTACACGGAAGGAGTTTTTCGTGACCAGCGTACGGCCGTCTTCGCCCATGCCGCCCACGGACTCCGTTACCCAAATCGGGTCGCCGGCAAACAGCTCATTGTATTCCGGCGTACGGAGCATACGCACCATGCGCAGCTTGATTACCAGCTGGTCCATAAGTTCCTGTACTTCAGCTTCCGTAATCTTGCCTGCTGCCAAATCACGTTCGATATAGATATCCAGGAAAGTGCTCACGCGGCCGATGGACATGGCTGCACCATTCTGTTCCTTAACGGAAGCCAGATAACCGAAGTACACCCACTGCACAGCTTCACGGGCATCCTTTGCCGGAGCACTGATATCAAAGCCATAGCTCTGTGCCATGGTCTTGAGGTCATTTAACGCCTTAATCTGCTGCGCAATCTCACTGCGGGCACGCATTTTCTCGGCGTCCATATCTCCGCTGTACATTTCTTCCTTATCCTGTTTTTTCTGTTCAATCAGAAAGTCCACACCATACAGCGCCACACGGCGATAATCGCCAATGATGCGGCCACGGCCATAGGCATCCGGCAGGCCGGTCAAAAGCCCTAAGTGACGCGCCTTGCGCATTTCCGGCGTGTAAAGTTCAAAGACCGCTTCATTATGGGTCTTTACATGTTTGGAATAGATTTCCGTTATCTTATCGCTGACCTTGTAGCCGTATTCTGCAGCCGCCTGCTGCGCCATGCGCAGGCCACCATTGACAATCAGACCGCGCTTCAAGGGCGCGTCGAGCTGCAGGCCCACAATGGATTCATGTTCTCTGTCGATATAGCCGGGAGCATGCGAAATCGTCGTGGAAACCTTTTCCGTATCCACATCCAATACGCCGCCCTTCTGACGTTCTTCAGCCAACAGGCGCTTGCACTCGTCCCAAACTGCGGTGGTGTTTTCCGTAGCGGAAGCCAAAAAATCTGCTGCGCCTTCATAAGGCGTGTAATTCTTTTGGATAAAATCACGCACATCAATCTTCGTCTGCCACTTACCGGGACGGAATCCCTGCCACATTTCTTTCATTACGTCAATCCTCCTGTTTTCTGCCTGGAAATACAAAAACGCCTGAGCAATGCATCCGCACTCTGCCCAGGCGGTCAGCTATCCAAGCAAAGGTACAGTACCTTGTGGTAATCCACTAATCCGCCAGTCCTGTACCTGTTCTTATTACCTGCTACTAATTATAACGAGTATCTTTTGAGCTGTCAATATCTGGATTATCGATAAAATTCCTGTGCCTGTACCTATCTGAAAAGGGTTTTATAGCCTGTTTGGCGAATTTTTTACATAGGATTTTGTCCAAATCATACAAAATAAATCTGCGAGGTAAATGTAATGAAAACAGATAAACAGGCTTTGCTCAACTATTTATTAGGCGGTGGTGTACAGCAGGAAAAACCTGCCTCCTCTGTCATACGCCAAGGGCAGACGAATTATACCCAAGGACATGCAAAAGCTATCCCCGTCCCCACCCGTGAGGAAATAGAGGCACAACGCCGCATAGAGGCTGAAAAAAAGGCCGCAGCCACCGTTACTCCGCAATCCTTCGTCCCTATGAATTGGTCCCAGCTGAAATCCTGCTCACAGCCTATGTCCGAAATAAAGGCTGCAGCTCAGCCCAAGGAAATAAAAGCTCCACCTTGGGAACGTTAACCAACACTGGTACGCTGTGCGGCTTCCACTGCATCTGAAAGCGCTGTACTATACCCTTCGTTATAGCCCGTCTGATAGCCGTCATACTCACAGCTGGCACCATAATCCCGCAGAAGATTCAATATGTCCTCCAACTGGTCTTCCGTCCATTCACTCATGGCGCACAGCGTTCCTAACCGTTCGATACATGCCAGTTCTTTCCCCTGTGTATCCATTGTCATAAGCAAAACCTCCTATCAATTTCCTGCATCCCCTCAGGAAATAACACACTTACGACAGTATAGCATGGTAAATTTTTTAGCACCAGTCTTGACTTTTCCCCGCATTTTTCTCTCCCGTATCGTTCTAAGCAGAAAAATTTTTCCTGCTAAAAAGCAAAAAAAAATCAAAAAATAGCACCTCACAAGCTTCCCCTGTGAGGTGCTATCCTTATGCCATTATAGCCAAATAACGCGTCATTGCCTGTTCCATCATATATTCATAGCACCGGAAAAGGTTATCCAATACCGAATGATTTTCCTGACAACGTTTCTGATGAAAGAATGCCTGTATCGCCTGACGAGCAGCGATATCGTCTTCATCATAAATGTCCATCAACAAGCTCTTGCTGATCGCATGGTTGCGGCTTTTTTCCTCGGACATGGGCGACAACAACAACTGATACAGCCTGGATATCCGATTAGAAAAATCCTTGACATCTTTAGCTGGGTATTTCTTGAAGTGAATGGACAAAATCTGCCCGACGAGCATCTTCATATCCTCCCACTTGTCCTCATTCATTACCCAGCGTTTCTGATGGCGCAAATCTTTCTCGATATACGCATAGGCCCTCAATCGCTCTGCCCAGGAAGTTGACAACAGCCATCGATAAAAATTCTCCAAAGTAATCCCTCACTTTCTCAGCGACTACCTGACTTCTTATCTTATCGATTCCAGCTCCACCTGAAACCGCTGTTGTCTGACGGTTTCATCTCCCTCTTAATTCTCTAATTTCATTCTACACTAATATGTTAATTTTCGCAATAGTTAATCACTGTATACTTAAAAAAAACGCCACCACAGGGATGACGTTTTCCGCAATTATTTATACTCTGCCGCTAATTTTTTGAACAAGGGCAGGGATTTTTCAATGGTTTCCGTTTTTATGCAATAGGCAGCGCGGAAATATCCCGGGCAGCCAAAATCTGTGCCCGGCACCAGCAACAGGTCATATTTCTGTGCCCTTTTGCAGAACGCATAATCATCTTCTTCGAGACACTTGGGGAACAGATAGAACGCTCCCTGTGGCTTTACACAGTCAAAGCCGGCATCGATAAGTCCCTGATAAAGGAGCTGGCCATTTTTGACATAGGTACTGATATCGGAAGGCTTATCGGCGCAGCGCCCTACTACCAGCTGCCAAAGGGAAGGCGCATTCACATGGGTCAGCACGCGGGCGGCACCGGCAACAGCACCATAGACTTTTTCAAAATTCGCCACGCTGTCCGGCACGACGATATAACCGATACGTTCGCCGGGCAGGGAGAAGGATTTACTGTAGGAATAGCAGACCAATGTATTGGCATAGTATTTCGGAATATAGGGTACCGTATACCCTTCAAAAGCGATTTCCCGATAGGGTTCATCGGCAATGATAAAGATGGGATGATTGTATTCTTTTTCCTTGGCCTGCAGGATTTCCGCCAGCTTCTTGATCGTTGTTTCCGAATACACCGCACCGCTGGGATTATTGGGGCTGTTGACGATAACAGCTTTGGTATGATTGGTCACAAGTTTTTCAAAGGCTGCAAAGTCAATCTGCCAGTCCTCCGGCTGCGCAGGTACGACTACCAGCTTGCCGCCTACGGATTCCACAAAAGCCCGGTATTCCGGGAAGAATGGTGCAAAAGTGATGTATTCGTCTTCCGGCTGGGACAGCGCCTTGAAACAAATGGTAATGGATGCGGCTGCGCCAGCCGTCATAAACAGATTTTTCTCCGTGATGTTCATGCCAAAACGGTTGTTGATACTGTCAGCCAGCGCCTTGCGCACCTGCGGATTGCCCGGCGCTACTGTATAGCCGTGAATGGCTGCAGGCTCCATATTATTCAGGATATCCACCGCCGCATCCTTAATAAAATCCGGCGTGGGGACATTGGGATTGCCCAGACTGAAATCATAGACATTTTCTTCACCTACTTCCGCAGCCCGTTTTCTGCCAAATTCAAAAATCGTGCGGATAGTCGATTTCTTGGTGCCCAATTCATACATTTTGTTATTAACCATATGGCTTACCTCACTTATGAAACGAAATATGTTCATTTAGACGAAACACTGTTTACATATTAACACATTCCTGCCCCAAAATAAAGCTAATAGCTGATTTTTTACACAGTAAAATATCGCAGAGCACTCGCCCTGCGATATTTTCACCGATAATGATTTGCTTACTTTGTTCTCACAACATTATCACCATAAATCGTCTTGAATTCATCACGCATGGAAATGGTATTCCAACCACGCTTATCCGCAAAGGCCTTCAGCTTGTCAGCCTTTTCCTTATTGCCCAGTTCACGCTGGGTATCATCGCAGAGAACAAAGAAGGATTCACTTGGATATTGGTTATCTTGAAGGGTATATTCCAGCATGCCGCTGTCCCCCATCGAGTTGCCAAACGCCAGTACCGGCTTCTTGCCAATCTGGTTCAAGATAGCAAAAATCTTTGCCGTCTTACCATTTTCATTGATTGGCTCACCGGAAATAACGATTTTTTCCTGGTACCTATCATAGAAATGGTCTGCCGCCTTATCCGTCCCCATCTTGGTGGACGTGTAGCGAAAATCACTTGCCGCGATGCGGTCAAAACTGATGGGAATAACATCTTTTAGAAGTTCTCGTGTCGTATCGATACCACATGCCGAATTAACATATACGACAAAGCCACTATTCTTCAAGTAGGAAATGATTTCCACCATGGGCAGGTAGAAGGCCTCGCCACGTTTCAGGTTGCTTAACCCATCCTCATTTGTTTCCATAAATTTGCGTACGTATGCGCGATATTCTTCCGGCGTCATTCCCGCATATGCCTTCGTCAAATAATTAAACAGCGTTTTGTTTTCTTCTGGCGTAAGCCCTGTCTTATTCATGATTTTAGGCTGAATTTTCTTGGCGAAAGCGACCATTTTCTTATCTGGCTGATAGTTAGCGTCTTCAACCAGAGCACGATGCAAAAACATCATTTCCTGAAAATAGAGCGGTGCTGTTTCACAATAGAACGTACCGTCCATGTCAAAAACAGCTACACGGTCAGCCTGCGGGATAAAGTTCTTACTTAGCGGATTTGTCGCATTTTCGACAAACTGCACCACTTTCTGTTTGGTTGGCGAATTACCCTGCCAATACTTAAAATCCGCCGGCTTTTCCACTTTTATCGCGGCCACTTCAGCACGCGTTGCCGCCTGACTGACACCACCACAAATAAGCGATGCCGCCAACAGTCCCGAAAAAATACTTGCGCACAACTTTTTGGAATTGTACATTTCTCTTCCTCCTCTAAAACACTTCTTGTCTTTACTCTTTTTCGACATATTCAAAAAAAATCCTTTTTACATCTTTTGCAGCCAAAAAAAAGAACCCGAAGCGGTAATGCCGCCTCAGGCCCTTATCCTTTATTCACAAAAATATTTCATCGCTGTTTTTTTCCACTCATGCTTGGAGTAGAGCATAACGTGTTTGCTGACCTGACATTCCTCACCAAGTTTTTTGACCACCTGCTCACATTCTTCGCGGCTGTGGCCGTGAACCATGGTATATAGGTTGTAGGGCCAATCATGCGCGGTGTTGCGGTCATAGCAATGGGTTACGGAAGGGCTGGCCGCCATATGCTGCGCAATTTCATCCAACCTGTCCGCCGGCACCTCCCAAGCCACCAATACATTGGCCTTAAAGCCCACTTCCCGATGACACAGGACAGCGCCCATCTTGCGGATTTTCTTTGTTTCCTGCATGGCCTTGACCCGTTCCAAAAATGTTTCTTCGCTGACGCCTACCTGCTCTGCGAGTGTCTTATAGGGTTCAGCTACCAGCGGGAATTCTCCTTGCAGGACACGGACAATGCGTTTATCTAATTCGCTTAATTCCGTAATGCTTTCTGCGTTCATGTCCCTGTCCTCCTCAATGCAGCTTGAACTGCACATTGATTTTGTACTTCTTGTTGGCTTTGAGATTCAACATATCTTCCACGCCGTTTAAGGACTGTACTTCGTCCAAAATCCGTGCTTCTGTTTCTAAATCCGGGGTCAGGAGCGTAAACCACAAATTATAGCGTCCCTCCCGTTCATAGTTGTGCGTAGCACCAGGATAGAGATTGATGGCTTCTGCCACGGTCTGCATTTTTGACGGGTCAACTTTTAATGCCACCAGTGTTCCCTTGTAACCCAGATTGTTGGAATCAAAAAACGTACCAATCCGGCGCAGATAGCCCTCTTTTTTTAATTCCTGCACCCGCGTCAAAACCGTCTGTTCGTCCGTATCCAATTCCTTAGCCAATTTGGCAAACGGCCGGCTGCATACAGGCAGACTGCCCTGCAAAAGGTTTAGCAGGGATTTGTCAAAATCCGTCAGCTCCATCATAATGTCCCTCTCCCTTGTCGTTATCGAGATTCTTTCGCAATAGCCATTGTTTTAGCGCAATATGAATCCGATTCACATTTCTCTGTTCTTATTCTAACAAAGAATCACCGATAACGTCAAGTAAATCTGAACGGCCTTCATTTTTTAACGAGGAATAGGGCAGCACAGAAATCTCCTTGATGCCCAGCTTGCGTTTGATGGCGGCGATGTTTTTCGCCCGCTCATTCTTGCCAATCTTGTCCACCTTGGTGGCGATAATCAACACGGGAATACCATTATCTACCAGCCAGTTAAACATATCTACATCGGAAGCCATCGGCTCATGACGGCTATCGATAAGCTGGCAGACAAAGGTGAGCCGCGGAGAGTTCAGCAGGTACTCTTCAATAAACTTCGACCAGATTTTCCGCTTTTCCTTCCCGGTCTTGGCATAGCCATAACCGGGCAAGTCCACAAGATAAAACGCCTTACGTTCTTCAACCTCGGCAATCTTAACGCCCACTTCAAAGAAATTGATGGTCTGCGTCTTGCCAGGCTGGGAGGACACGCGGGCAAGATTATTGACACGGGTCAAAGAATTAATCAGCGAGGACTTGCCTACGTTGGAACGACCGATAAAGACGATTTCTGGCAGGTCGGCTTCGGGGTATTGGTCTTTTTTGACCGCAGAAGCCACATACTGCCCCTGCGTGATAATTACTCTATCCTTCATATATTCATCTCCTTACATAATAAATTGCAGTTTGTCGGCAAGTTCGTGATAAAGGTATCCAGTTCATACGTAGTCAGGGGCAAACGGGGAGTACTTTTTCTGTTTCCCGCTAAACGACCCCCTCGGAAAAAATAGCTGTCCAGTTACCTGCGCCGGGCAGGCCAACGGCGCTTCTTTCAGCGTATTATCCTAGCATCGTTCTACATGGGGCCGGCCTTCACTACGTTCAGGCAGTCGCTCCTAACAGAAAAAGCACTCCCCGTTCGCCCCAAGTTACGGATTAGCCTATTGCCACAAACTCGTTGCTTCTGTCACAAGAACATCGATGTACTTGCTGCTTATCACTGCGAAAATGACGGTTTGTACGGACATCACTTAGGGCGGAGGTGGTGATGCTTTTCGCCGTGGAACGATTGTCCGAACGCAGTGAGGACTGGCCCACAAACAAAAAGTTCCTAGAAGTTGAGCTGAACATACGCGCCGCCGGTCTTGCCCGGCGCAGGTAACTAAAAAGCGCCTCCCTTGCTTGTGGGGCATTTAGTGCAACGGCGAAAAGTATTACCACCTCCGCCAAAACTGAGCTGTAACAAAAATATTTCAACAAGAACTAACCAACATACTGCAACTTACTTAAAAGCCCGTTGACACTTTCGGTCAGCGGACTTTTTAAGCTAAGGGAATTTTCACATCCCCTTTTTCCTTATTCGGAAATACTATTTTAACAATGCTATTTTCAGCACTTCATCCATGGATTCCACAGGCTTGAATTCGAGTTTCTCCCGCACGGTTTCGGGGATATCTTCGATATCCTTTTCGTTGTCCTTGGGCAGAACAATGGTTTTCATACCTTCGCGGTAAGCAGCCAAAACTTTTTCCTTGAGGCCGCCGATGGGGAGCACATGGCCCCGCAGGGTGATTTCGCCGGTCATGGCTACATCACTTCTGACCTTTCTGCCGGTCAGAGCCGAAATCATACCCGTAGCCATCGTAATGCCAGCTGAAGGGCCGTCTTTCGGGATTGCTCCTTCCGGCAGATGGATATGGATATCTTCCTTCTCATAGAAATCATCCGCCAGCTTGAGCTTCTCCGAACGGCTGCGGACATAAGTAAGCCCTGCCTGCGCCGATTCCTGCATGACGTCGCCAATCTGACCGGTCAGAATCAGCTTGCCCTTGCCCTTGAGTACGGTGACTTCCGTGGGCAGGATAGTGCCGCCGACTTCCGTCCAGGCCATGCCGGTAACTACGCCGACCTGCGGCTTTTTATTCGCCTTGGTGTCCTGGAATTTGACCTTGCCCAAGAAGTCCGTAAGGTTCTTCTTAGTCACTTTAATCGGTGCTTCTTCGCCCTCTACAATCTTGCGGGCGGCCTTGCGGCAGACGCTGCCGATTTCCCGTTCGAGTTCACGGACGCCGGATTCACGCGTGTAATCGCTGATGATTTTCTGCAATACGCCTGCACCAAAGCTGATATCCTTGGCTTTAAGTCCATTCTGCGTGCGCTGACGGGCTACGAGGTAGCGCTTGGCGATCTCTAATTTCTCCACTTCCGTATAGCTGGAGAGCTGAATGATTTCCATTCTGTCCCGCAGCGGGCGGGGAATATTGCCGAGATTATTAGCCGTCACAATCCAAAATACTTTGGAGAGGTCAAAAGGCAAATCCACAAAATGGTCACTGAAGGTGGAATTCTGCGCCGGGTCGAGCACCTCGAGGAGTGCTGCTGACGGGTCGCCATGATAATCACCTGAAAGTTTGTCCACTTCATCGAGCAGGAACACAGGATTCTTCTTGCCGACCTTGCGGATGCCTTCAATGATGCGGCCGGGCATAGCACCTACATAGGTACGCCGATGGCCGCGGATTTCGGCTTCATCACGGACGCCGCCTAAGGATGCCCGCACGAATTCACGTCCCGTAGCTCTGGCCACTGAAGTAGCAAGTGATGTCTTGCCCACCCCCGGAGGCCCTACCAGACAGAGAATCGGCGCACTCTTATCCTTGGCCAGCTTATGTACAGCCAGATAATCTAAGATTCTATCCTTGACCTTGGTCAGACCATAGTGGTCTTCATCGAGAATCTTTTTGGCAGCGGCGATATCCACCGTGTCTTCCGATTCCTCATTCCAGGGAAGTTCCAGCAGGCAGTCCACATAATTGCGGATAACGCCGGTTTCCGCATGCATATTGCTGAGGGTATCAAGGCGGTTTAATTCTTTTTCCACCGCTTTTTTGACCTCATCGGGGTAATTGCCCTCACTGAGCTTCTTGCGAGCTTCGTCAATCTCGCTCTTATTACTGTCGCCGAGTTCCTGACGGATGGCCTTAATCTGCTCGCGCAGATAGTAATCCTTTTGGATTTTATCCATCTGCTTGCGCACCTGCTTGCCAATCTTGTGTTCCATCTGCAGGATTTCCATTTCACGGGTCAGAACAGCATAGAGTTTTTCCAGGCGCTCCTTGACATCAATAGCGGCCAGAAGTTCCTGACGAGTTTCCACCTTGAGGTTCAGATGGCTGGCAATCAAATCGGCGAGCCTGCCTGCATCATCAATAATAGCTACGGAAACCAACGTCTCCGGTGGAATCTTCTTGGACAGGCGCACCCATTCCTCGAACTGATGCACTACAGCCCGGTTCAGGGCCTCCATATTCATGGACGTATCGATTTTATCGGTAAATTCTTCTACCTCTGCGGTATCAAAATTTTCCTGCTCATGATACTCATGAATGACGGCACGGTGTTTGCCTTCCACCAATACCCGCACGGTATCGCCCGGCAACTTGATAACCTGGCGGATTTCGGCTACCACACCGACCGGATAGAGTTCCTTAAAAGTAAACTCTTCCGCTTCTGCATCGGTCTGCGTAGTCAGCATAACCTCCCGGTTTTCCACCATGGCTTCTTCAATCGCCGCCATGGAACGGTCCCGGCCCACATCAATATGTATCATCATATAAGGGAATACTACCATACCTCGAAGCGGCAGTAATGGCAAAGTTCTGAGTTCAGCCATCTTAATCCCTCCTTTTTCTATATCCTAAACTATGAAATAAACAAGGCGCTGCCTGCGCAACGCCTTGTTATGCGTCTACCATCCAAATAACTTAGGCAGATGCTTCACCATTTTGAACCTTCTTATCGATGGTCAAAACAGGGTCTTTTTTGTTGTTAACCGTATCTTTGGTCACATGGCAAGCCGTTACCCCTTCAATCGAAGGAATGTCAAACATGACATTGCGCATGATTGCTTCAATGATGGACCGCAGACCACGCGCACCGGTCTTGCGCTTCAAGGCTTCCTTGGCAATTAAACGCAGTGCATCATCTTCAAAGGAGAGCTTTACGCCATCCATTTCCAAAAGCTTGGCATACTGCTTAATCAAGGCATTCTTCGGCTTAGTCAGAATGCTGACCAGCGCTTCCTCATCCAAGGATTCCAGCGTTACCACTACCGGTACACGACCGATAAATTCCGGAATCAGGCCATGCTTCAGCAAATCCTCCGGCAGGAGTTTCTTGAGCGTTTCCCCAACATTGCGCTGCTGCTTTTTGGATTTGATATTGGCGCCAAAGCCCATCTGCTTCTGACCAATACGACTCTCGATAACCTTCTCAATGCCATCAAAGGCACCACCGCAGATAAAGAGAATATTCGTCGTATCAATCTGGATAAGCTCCTGGTGCGGATGCTTGCGCCCGCCCTGCGGCGGCACAGAAGCAACCGTACCTTCCAAAATCTTCAGCAAAGCCTGCTGCACGCCTTCACCAGATACATCACGGGTGATGGATGGATTCTCCGACTTGCGGGCAATCTTGTCGATTTCGTCGATATAGACAATGCCTCGTTCCGCTTTCTCCACATCATAATCCGCTGCCTGAATGAGCTTCAAGAGAATGTTCTCCACATCCTCACCCACATAACCAGCTTCCGTAAGGGCTGTAGCATCAGCGATGGCAAAAGGAACATTGAGAATCCGTGCCAGCGTCTGCGCCAAGAGCGTCTTACCGCTGCCTGTGGGGCCAAGCATCAGAATATTGGACTTCTGCAGTTCCACATCATCTGTCTTAGCTGCGCCCATATTAATGCGCTTATAGTGATTGTAAACAGCCACGGCGAGGCTCTTTTTGGCCTCGTCCTGACCGATTACATACTGGTCGAGGATTGCGCGGATGTCCTTCGGTTTTGGGACGTCCTTGAGTTCTACTTCTGCTTCTTCACTGAACTCCTCCTCAATGATTTCATTGCACAGTTCAATGCATTCGTCGCAGATATAGACGCCTGGACCAGCAACCAGCTTTCTTACCTGCTCCTGGGTCTTGCCACAAAAAGAGCACTTGAGCTGACCTTTTTCATCCCCAAACTTCAACATGACACCACCCCTCAATCTTTAGCGTCGGTTTTTTTGGTCTTTTTGGGACGGGTAATCACTTCATCCACAATGCCGTAAGCCTTGGCTTCGGCAGCGGTCATGAAATTATCGCGTTCCGTGTCGTTATTGATTTCCTCAGCGGTTTTGCCCGTCGTCGAAACGAAGATATCGTTAATCGTCTCACGGATGCGCTGAATCTCACGGGCCTGAATCTGAATATCCGTAGACTGACCCTGAGCACCACCCAGCGGCTGATGAATCATAACCCGGGCGTTGGGCAGAGCAAAGCGCTTGCCCTTGGCACCAGCCGTCAGGAGCACAGCTCCCATGCTGGCCGCCTGACCAATGCAAATCGTGGAAACGTCCGGTTTAATATACTGCATGGTATCATAGATAGCCAAGCCTGCGGTAACAACACCGCCGGGGCTGTTGATGTAGAGATAGATGTCCTTATCCGGGTCTTCCGACTCCAAAAAGAGCATTTGCGCCACTACAACATTGGCTACATTATCGTCAATCTGACCGCCAAGGAAAATAATTCTGTCCTTGAGCAGGCGGGAATAAATATCATATGCCCGCTCGCCACGGTTAGACTGCTCTACGACCATTGGTACATAACTCATTGGTATACCCCCATATACAGGGAAAAATTAGGCAATGCTGTCGATGATGAACTGTGCCGTCTTCTTGCGAAGTACCGTAGCAGCCAAATCGCCAATGCGTCCCTGCTCCTTAATAATCTTCTGAACCTGCTGCGGCGTAGCACCGTAAGCAGCAGCCATGCCAGCAACTTCAGCATCGAGGTCTTTTGCTTCAACCTTGATGTCTTCAACCTTAGCAACTTCTTCCAGCATGAGATCCGTGCGAACATTCTTTTCAGCCGTTTCACGGTAGTCTTCGCGAATCTTGTTGATGTCCGTACCAGCGTACTGGAGGTAAGCATCAAAGCTCATGCCCTGCTGTTCGAGGCGCATAGCCATTTCGCGAATCATGCCTTCTACGCGGTTGTCAATCATAACAGCCGGAATGTCAACGGTGATGTTGTTCGTAGCCATCTCGATAGCAGCGCTCTTCTGGTCATTTTCAGCCTTGCGAGCAGCATTTTCTTCGAGGTTCTTGCGTACATCAGCCTTGAGTTCTTCAAGAGTTTCGAACTTGCTTACTTTCTTAGCCAGTTCATCATCCATAGCCGGCAGTTCCTTCTGCTTGATGCTGCGGATGGTGCATTTGAACGTAGCAGCCTTGCCAGCCAGTTCCTTAGCATGGTATTCTTCCGGGAACGTTACGTTGACTTCTTTTTCTTCGCCAATCTTAGCGCCAATCAGCTGATCTTCGAAGCCCGGGATGAAGCTGCCGGAACCAATCTGCAGCGGGTAATCCTGGCCCTTACCGCCTTCAAATGCTTCGCCATCTACGAAACCTTCAAAATCCAGCGTCGTGAAGTCGCCATCTTTAACTTCGGAGCCTTCCGGAGCGTCAACCATCTTGCCCTGACGATCCTGGAACGTCTTGAGCTGCTTTTCAACGTCTTCATCCGTTACAGCTTCTACGTTCTTTTCAACCTTCAGGCCTTTGTATTCGCCCAGTTTAACTTCCGGACGCGGCGTAACCGTTGCCTTGAATACGAGATCCTTGCCATCTTCAAGGGTTTCGATGTCAATCTGCGGACGGCTGACCGGCTCAATCTTCTGTTCTTCAAGAGCATCAGCGAAAGCCTTGGGACCTACGATATCGAAAGCTTCCTGCATGATAGCATCCATACCCACGTTGCGCTCGATGATCTTGCGCGGAGCCTTGCCCTTGCGGAAACCCGGAATATTTACACGGTTGCTGAGACGCTTTACAGCCTTTTCCACTGCCTTGGAAACTTCCGCAGCTTCAACCTCCACCGTCAGAGTAACCTGCTGGTTTTCACCATTTTCAACCGTAACTTTCATTGTCTGAAACGACCTCCTGTTATTATCTGAATCAAGGTATGGCACGTTTTTGCGTACTTTTCCGTAAAATATGCCATACTCTTGCTATAATACCATAGAACGCGCAGAAACACAAGCGTTTCTGCGCGTTCTATCGGCTAATTCTTATAAAAAAGTCAAAAAATCAATGGCTTATTTGACTAAGTTCTCCATTCGTTCCACTGGTTTGGTCAAATCCAAATGTCCGGAAATGGACTCAATCTTCTTGCCTTCGACCAGCAGCTGAACTTTTTTGATTTCACTAAACTCCGTCAGCGTGTTGACAATAGAACCAACCAGCATTTCCTCGCCGGTGGAACCACCGATAAACTTTTTGGTCAGATTCTGGTCAAAGTCGACAAAGGCCGTATCGCCCTGCACCTTGACGCTCTTGATTTTCGCCTGTTTCGGTACGATGGTGGTCAGGCCTTTTTCCTTGGTGCCATCAAGAAGCGCCTTGAGTGCTGCCGTATATTTATCCTCACTGCTCAGTTTCACGGTCTTCTGCACAGCGCACAGTTTCAAGCCCTGTTCATCCGGATAATATACCTTGATGGTCAGCTTGTCATTTCCCGTTTTGTTCTTTTCTTTATCCGGCAAAGCCTCGGGAGCACTGCCTTTATCTGCCGTAATCGTGGTCTTATCCCCTACCCCTGCCGAATTGTTTTTATCATCGCTGCAGCCTGCAGCACACAAAAGTGTCATCGCTAGTACCAGCAAGAGCAGATAGCGTAACCTTTTCATTCTCTCACCTCATCTCAAAAATTCCAATCTTATCCCTTAAAATAGCGGGCAATCCCCTTGACAATAGCATTGGCCAGTTTATTCTGGTAAACATCACTGCTTAGGAGTTTTTCTTCGTTATAATTGGTCACAAACGCCAATTCAATCAAGGATGCCGGCATATTCGTATGCCGCAGCACATAATAATTAGCGGTCTTGACCCCGCGGTTAAAGAGTCCGCCGGCTTTGGCAAGCTCCTCATTCAGCAGGCTGGCAAATTCCTGTCCCTTTGCCGAACCCGCGCAATAATAGGTTTCCATGCCATGCGCTGCCGGGCTGGAAAAAGCATTGCAATGAATGGATAAAAACAACGACACACGGCTGTCACGATTGGCTACATCGCAACGTGCCTGCAACTCCTGACGGTCAGTAGCGTTGGGCGCATATACATCCACATCACGGGTGCGAGTCATAATCACTCGGGCACCAGAATTGGTCAGCAAATTCTGCACCTTTTTGGCTACAGCAAAGGTAACATCCTTTTCCTTTACGCCCGTAGGGCCAACGGCACCGCTGTCACTGCCACCATGTCCGGCATCAAGCACAATGGTCTTGCCTTTGATGCCCGGTACAGAAGCTCCACTATTGCCGGCATTTTCCTTAAACAGTTCCAAAATGATGCGTGCCGGCTTTTTCTTCCGCCGTTCAGCAGGGGCAGTGGAAATGCGGTAATTATCTTTAGCGGGCGGATTTACAAAATCAATAGCAATCTGAAGATCTTCGCCTACCTCACTAAATCTTACCTGAGTAGCAAATTCATTTTTCAAATGAATAAAACTCTTTACTTTGCCTCTTTCCGTCTTTGGCAAAGTAATAATCAACTGCTTGCGCAGGTAAGAAAGTTCCTTCACCGTATACTTGGGTTCATCCCCCGTCATACCTATTTCGATACGCAGGGCATTTGCCCCTGCTATTTTTACCTTACTTGTTTGAAAATAATTTAATTCATGGCTCTGGCCAGAAGCCTCTGCCATCTGGGGCAGCCACAGGCCAAAAACAAAAGCCATAAGAACGCCCACCCAACTTGCCCAGCGGAATACGTTATTCATCAAATTGCCTCCCAATTAATCTTTCAGCAGTTCCAAAGCCTCAGCTTCAGCCTGCTCATTGGCTTCTTTATCCAAGGCGATATCTATGGTAATATAATCGCCCTCACCTACATCAGCGGGTAAAAACTCTTTTGGAAAATTGACTTTTTTCATGTCATCGCCCAAGAGCAGCACCGCAAGATTGCCTTCATAACGGTCAATATATGCCGAAATCATTGTGCATTCCCCATTTCCGGTGTAATCGTATAACTCTTGCCATCCGTTTTTATCGTGATGGTGCCATTTTTATCGGTTTCGTAAATCTTGAGTTTCATCGCCTTGTATTTCTTCATGGTCTGATCATGCGGGTGTCCATAGTCATTGCCTGCACCACAGGAAATAACTGCCGCCTCCGGCGCAACCTCCCGCAAAAATTCCTTCGAGGAAGAGGTCTTGCTGCCATGATGACCAGCCTTTAAGATAGTGCTCTTTAATTCCTTGCCATAGGTATTCACCATCGGCATTTCTTCTGTCTTTTCAGCGTCGCCCGTAAACATCATGGCAAATTCACCAAAAACCAGCTTGCCCACCACAGACTCATTGTTCGGGTCATGGTTATCCGTGGTCTTGCTGCCCTTTTCCACCACAGCTTTTTCCGGTGCATATACCTTGAATTTTACACCGCCGCCCAAATCCAGCTCATCACCTGCAACCAGCGCATGACGTTTGATATTCTTCTGTTTCAACACCTTCATATAGCTGGTATAAATCTTGGACTTGGAGGGCATGCCATTATCGTAAACCTCGCCCACTTCATAATCCTTGAGCACCACATCTTTGACACCACCGATATGATCTGCATGAGGATGGGTGAGAATCAGCTTATCAATACGCTTAACTCCGGCTTTTTTCAATTCATTGCGCAATTTTTCCTGCTCGTCCAAATCGCTGGTATCAATGAGCACGGTCTGTTCCGGGGTCTGAATGAGAATCGCATCCCCCTGACCAACATTGAGCATCTTTACCGTCAGTTCTTTGCCTGTTTCCGCTGCGACAGGGGCACTTTGCGCCGCACTGCTGTTGTCCGCCGTCTTACCGCCGCCACAGCCCGCAAAGAGCAGGCACAGGGATAATAAAGCCGTCATGGCTATCGTTAATCGCTTTTTCAAATCACTCACCTCAAATGCGTTTCAGGATATAGCGGTAAATGCCATCCGCTACCCCATCTTCATCCACCGTGGGCAAAACGTGTTCTGCCAAAGCCTTGAGCTCCGGCCCGGCATTGCCCATAACCAGAGCATGCCCCACAGTGCCCATCATTTCCAAATCATTCAGCCCATCCCCAAAAGCATAGCTTTCTTCCAAGGGAATGCCCATGTATTCCAAAGCCCGTTCAATGCCCGTAGCCTTGGAGATATCCGACGAATAGAGTTCCATATACTTGCGCAGAGTCGGGTCAATAAGTCCCGTCACTCCATGCCAAGAGAGCAGTTTCTCAAATACACCGTTTGCCCCCGGTGTGTCGCAGAGAAACTCCAATTTAGCGACCTGAACCTCGGACAAATCAAAATCCCGCACAAATTTATTGACGTCTATATCAATATTGCGATAGACATTTTCGAGTCCCTTGAACTCAGGCCGCAGATACACATGAGGCTGGCTTTCCAAAATATATTCCAGCCCATGTTCCTCGGCCAGTGCTACCATATCACGAACCGTCTTCGCTGGCATATCCTGGCGAAAGATTACTTCACCATTTAGCATGACAACCGCACCATTCATCAGTACGAAACCATCAAAAAGTCCTTCCTGCGTCAGCTCATCGCTAAGGTAAGCAAACGGACGCCCGGAAGCAATAAACGTATGGTGCCCTGCCGCCCGCAATTCACGGATAGCCTTTTTTACCGACAGGGACATTGTTGTTTTTTTATGATGAATGTTAATCAGTGTGCCATCAATGTCAAAAAATATCGCTTTGGTCACAAAAAAACCCCAATCTTTAATAACTAATGAGAAAACTTCTACTCCCCATGTTACTAAAAATCGAGGTCTCTTTCAAGTGATTTTTCTTTAGCATCACTCAGGTTCCATAAATTACTCTCTGCACTTCTTGTAATGAAGTAAGTCCTGCCACTGCTTTTTCCTGCCCATCATCAAACAAGGATTTCATCCCCGCTTTCCTTGCCAAAGAGTCTAATTGCTCCCGGCTTTTTCCAGCCAGAATCGCTTCCCGGATTGACTGGTCGACTACCAACAGTTCATGCAGGGCCAGCCTTCCCTTATAAGTTCCATCAGCTGTACAGCGGCGAACCAGCCGTTGCGCCAGTACGCCAGACAACGTTGCCGCCAATAAATAGGGTGGTATGCCCATATCAATTAACCGAAACACCGCTGACACCGCATTTTCCGTATGCAGGGTCGTAAGCAGTAAATGACCAGTCAAGGCCATACGGACAGCCATCATAGCCGTTTCTTCATCCCGGATTTCGCCAAGTAAAATTCCCTGTGCGTCCTGCCGTAAAGCAGCCCTTAATCCCTGTGCATAGTCAAGACCGGCTTTGGAATTAAGCTGCACCTGATTAACGCCCTTTATGTGACGTTCAATGGGATCCTCCAATGTCAGCCAGTTTTTATCCTCGGTATTCAATTCCTGCAGAGCCGCATACAGCGTCGTACTCTTGCCGCAACCCATAGCGCCCGAAACAATGACCAAGCCTGCGGGACGGTGAATAAGCTCCCGAAATTTTTGCTTAACATCGGGCAAAAAGCCCAATTCATCTAAGGTGAGCAATTCTTCCTGCAGATTCATCAGACGCAGAACCAGCATTTCGCCTCCATAGACTGGCATAGAGGCCGCCCGCACATCAATCTTCCGCTCTCCTGCAGAAAAGACAAAGGCACCGTCCTGCGGCTGCTGATGTTTGGCAATGTCCATATTCGCCAAAACCTTGATCCGCGAAATAAGCGAAGAAGCAAGGTCCCCCGGCAGACGATACGGCATGGCCACCAGCAAACCATCAATACGCAGGCGAAAGCGCAATTCCCCGCCTAATGGTTCTATATGCAAATCACTGGCATTACGCACTATCGTTTCCTGTAAAAGAAAATCGGCGAGCCGTACAATCGCCGCACCTTCCTGCGTACTGCTGTTTTGTCTTTGTTCCTGACGGCACTGATTCACGAGTATCCGCCAAAAATTTTCTTCATTTGCCATAAGTCTCGCCGCCTTTTTTAAGATATATGTCTACTTCTCGACATCTATCTTAAATCCTGCAACACGTTAGGCTTTAATGAAATTTGTTAATATGGTCTTGCCATTTGGTGTCATGATGGACTCCGGGTGAAACTGTACACCATAAATAGGATAATCCTTATGCTGTACCGCCATCACTTCCCCATCTGCGGTTCTTGCGGTAACATGCAGGCAATCCGGCAATGTATCCGCCTCTGCCGCCAGCGAATGATAGCGTGCTACCAGCATATCCTGCGGGCAATCCTTAAATAGAGGACAATCTTCTGTAAAATGAACAGCAGACTGCTTGCCATGCATAAGTTCTTTGGCATAAGTTACGACACCGCCAAAAACTGCACAAATCGCCTGATGGCCCAAACATACACCTAAAACAGGAATTTTCGGTCCCAATACCGTGGCGATTTCCATAATATTGCCAGCATCTTCCGGCCTGCCCGGCCCTGGAGACAGAATAATGCGCTCAGGCTGCAAAGCCTCAATTTCGGCCACGGTCAATTCATCATTGCGGATAACGCGAATATCCGGCTCGATGCTGCCGATAAGCTGATAAAGGTTATAGGAAAAACTATCGTAATTATCCACCAGTAAAATCATAGCTCGTCATCCTCCGCATATTCCAGGGAACGCACAACCGCCTTGGCCTTGTTGATGCATTCCTGATACTCCTTCTCCGGGTTGGAATCAGCGACAATTCCCGCACCGCTCCGGACAAAGACCTGCCCGTTTTTCTTGTAAGCAATGCGGATAGCAATGCAAGTATCCATATTGCCGGTAAAGTCAATATAACCGATAGCCCCGCCATAAATGCCCCGCTTATTGTTCTCCAGTTCACCAATCAGCTGGCAGGCACGGATTTTAGGTGCCCCGGACAAAGTGCCTGCAGGCAAAACTGCGGCAATGGCATCGAGAGCATCTTTATCCGGACGGATTTTGCCCCGCACAGTGGAGCCAATATGCATGACATGGGAATAGCGCTCAATGGAATGCAGTTTTTCTACTTCCACCGACCCAAATTCGCTGATTTTGCCCAAATCGTTGCGCCCCAAGTCCACCAACATATTATGCTCGGCCAGTTCCTTTTCATCCGCTAAAAGTTCCTGCTCCAAAGCCTTGTCTTCAGCAGCATTTTTTCCTCGCGGGCGGGTACCAGCCAAAGGGAAGGTATGCAGAATGCCGTCCTCTAGTTTGACCAGGGTTTCCGGCGATGCACCGGCTACCTCCACATCCAAGCCAGAAAAATAGAACATATAAGGTGACGGATTAACCGTCCGCAGCACCCGATAAGTATTGAGCAAACTCCCCTTAAACGGTGCCGCGAGCCGATTGGAAAGCACAATCTGGAAAATATCGCCCTCATGAATATGATGTTTGGCCTTCTCGACCATAGCACAAAATTGCTCCTTGGAGAAAAGCGGCCTGACTTCGCCCAATAACTGACCAGTCAAATTCTTCGCCTTTTGTCCGCTGCGCAGCAATTTTGCCATGCGGCGCAATTCAGTGACAGCCTGCTGATAACCCTGCTCACCATCTTTTAAGAACATATTGACCATCAGCACAATCTTCTGCCGTACATGGTCAAAGGCAATGACCTTATCAAAGAGCATCAGGTCAACATCGCGGAATTTTTCCGTGTCGTCTACATGCACTTTCGCCTTAGGCTCGCTGTAACCGATAAAATCATAGGCAAAGTAACCGACCAGACCGCCAGTAAACGGAGGCAATTGGGAAAAGCGCGGGCTGCGGTATTCTGCCAGGATTTTGCGGATTTCCTTTGCTGGGTCAGCTCCCGGCAGCGATTTTTCACCTGCCTTGAACTCCCCATCAAGACAGGTGATTTCCAACCGCGGCTCAAAGCCCAAAAATGTATAGCGTCCCCATTTTTCACTGGCCTGAGCTGATTCAAGCAGATAACAATGCTCGCTCGTATTCTTCAAGATGCGCAAAGCCTCAATGGGGGTAATAAAATCCGCCAATAGTTCACAACTGACCGGCACAATATCATATTCGGCGGTCAACTGCAATTTTTCGATATCATCATAACGCGGAAAAAATTCCATACAAAAAGCCTCCTTTGTTAACATTCCCATAAAAAAAGTTAGCATTTCAGAGGCCTTATGTCAAGCATTATACACTTAATTGTAAAATTTTGTTTGTAGAATCAATAAATCAATCAGAAGAAGATTTCACAGTCATCTTCTACTTTTTTGCAGTTTGCCAAAACATTTTCCATGACCGTCTGAACATCAGCACCTTCAACAAAGGTTACCTTCATCTTCAACGCCATAAAATTTACCGTTGCATCAGCAACGCCCGGCGTATTTTTTGCTGCATCTTCCATCAGATTAGCACAGTTTGCACAGTCTACTTCAATTTTGTAAGTCTTTTTCATAACGAATCTTCCTCTCATTTGACTGAATTTATAAACATGGCTCGTACAGCATTGAGTACTGCCAGCACCATAACACCCACATCAGCAAAAATTGCCGCCCACATATTGGCAAAGCCCAAAGCGCCCAGAATCATCACCAGCACTTTGACCCCGATGGAAAAATAGATATTCTGTTTCACAATTCGCAAGGTCTTGCGGGCAACACGCTGAGCTACGGAAATTTTTAATGGGTCATCATCCATGAGTACAATATCTGCTGCTTCAATAGCCGCATCGGAGCCCATGGCCCCCATGGCAATTCCCACATCAGCGCGAGAAAGCACCGGCGCGTCATTTATGCCATCACCCACGAACGCTAGTTTCCCACTGTTTTTGCCAGCCAACAGGTCTTCCACCTTACACACTTTATCCTGAGGCAGCAACTGACTATAAACGGTATCCAGCTGCAAATCTGCCGCCACTTTATCTGCGACCTTCATGGAATCGCCAGTGAGCATCACCGTCTGCCTGATGCCATTTTCTTTCAGCGCCACAATAGCATCCTTAGCGTGTTCCTTGACCACATCCGCAATGATGATATGACCGGCATATTCACCTGCCACGGCTACATGAATCATCGTCCCTGGTGTATCGTGCTCACATTCATGCCACTTGGCACCGATAGAATCCATCAGCCTGTCGTTGCCCACATGAATGATTTGTCCATTGACCAAAGCCCGAATGCCCTGACCAGAAATTTCTTCCACCTGTTCCACATTACAGCCATCAGCCTCATGGCCAAAAGCCGTCCGCAGAGACTCAGCAATAGGATGGGTAGAAAATCTCTCCACATGCGCCGCCAAATGCAGCAGCTGTTTTTCATCCAGAACATCTGTATGAATTGCGCTGACCTGAAAAACACCTTTGGTCAGCGTGCCGGTCTTATCAAAGACAACGGTATCTACTTCCGCTAAGGTTTCCAGATAATTGGCGCCTTTTACCAGTACTCCCTGACGGCTGGCACCGCCGATACCGGCAAAGAAACTCAACGGGATACTGACCACCAGTGCACAAGGACAACTGATTACGAGAAAAATCAACGCCCTGTATATCCATGTGCCCCAATCGGCAGACATCCCCATAAACAGCATACGGGCAAGCGGCGGCAAAACAGCCAACGCAATCGCTGCATATACAACTATCGGCGTATAAACACGGGCAAATTTGGCGATAAAATTTTCCGATTTGGACTTGCGGGAGCTGGCATCTTCCACCATTTCCAGAATCTTCGATGCCGTTGACTCATCAAACTCCTTGGTAGTTCTGATTTTGAGCAGTCCATTGATATTAATACAGCCGGAAAGAACTTCGTCACCAGTTTTGATATCCCGTGGCATTGCTTCGCCCGTGAGGGCTACGGTGTTCAGCGTGGATGCGCCTTCGACCACCACGCCATCGAGGGGAATTTTCTCCCCCGGTTTCACCACGATTACGGAACCAATCTCCACTTCATCGGGGTCAACCTTTTCGAGCTGGCCGTCTTCCCCTTCCCGATTGGCATAGTCCGGACGAATGTCCATAAGCGCACTGATATCCCGCCGGCTGCGTCCCACGGCATAGGACTGGAACCATTCGCCTATCTGATAGAACAGCATTACGGCAATCGCTTCCGTATAATCCCCGTCCTCATAAACAGCCAAAGCCATCGCTCCTATAGTCGCAATCGCCATCAGCAAACATTCATCAAAAGCCCGACGATTTTTTATCCCCTTGCCGGCCTTCAGCAAAATATCATAGCCAACAATCAGATAGGGAATCAGATAGGCAATAAAGCGCCCTCCACCTGTAAGTTGTACATAAGATAAGATAATCAGCAGCACTGCTGCCACAATAATACGCAGGAGATTGTTCTTCTGTTTTTTGTTCATAATGCGCCTCCCCGCTGACCAGTCAAATTGACCTGTCAATTATAACATATGAATAACTGTTCATTTGTTCTATAGAAATTATAGCACCACAATATTGACTCGTCAACAAAGAAAAACTCCATACCCTCAATTGGATATGGAGTCAACAGGTCATCTGCTCAGCAGATATTCAATATGTACATTGGCGTCTAATGTCAACATGCCCGGTTCAAAGCTCGTATCAACCGCCTTGGCTGCAGCCAGCATATTCATGTTATAGGAGCGGGATTCAATAGAGCCCGTGCTTTCCGACACGCTCTTAATGCCGATAATCCGGCTGCCCAGCCCTTGGGCGATAATATCGGCCTTGTTGCGGGCATCATTTATCGCCTTGCCCAAAGCTTCCTTGCGGACAGCACTTTGATTGCTGACGGAAAAACGCAGGGAATGGACTTCGTTGGCACCAGACTGCAAGGCCGTATCGACGATTTTTCCCGCCTTGGCAATATCGCGGACATTAATCTGCAGATAATGGCTGGCCGTATAACCGCTTATCACATGATTGCGGTCATCCGTACGATAATCCGGCTGGAAGGAAAAATTCTGACTCTTGATATCACTGCCAGCTACCCCCAGCTGTTTCAAAGCCTGCGTAATCGCGATGCTTTTCTGCGCGTTTTCCGCCTGCGCCTGCGAGGCACTGCGGGCACGGGATACCACACCAACCGTTACTACTGCCTGGTCCGGCGCAATCGACGCACTGCCCCGGCCATCAACAGCTAAAACCGGTTCTTCGGCAGCAAAAGCCGCAGAGGAACACACGAGCATTACAGCTAAAAGCGTCATAAACAGTTTAGCAAATCTCATGGAAATTACCTCCCCATTACTTTACTTACCGCGCACCAAGTTCAATAAGTTCTTTCGGCGCCTTGGTCAGCGGTTCACAGCCCGTTTCCGTCACGAGTACCGTATCTTCGATACGCAAACCGCCCCAGCCCGGCAGATATACACCTGGTTCATCCGTTACCAACATCCCCGGCTGCAGAGCTTCACAAGTGCTCTTGAGGGACAGGCGCGGTTCTTCATGGATTTCCAGACCAAGGCTGTGCCCTAAACCATGACCAAAATACTGTGCTAAATCGTATTTCGCTAGATTTGCCTGCACAGCTTCATGGACGGATTTTCCCGATACGCCCGGTTTAATTTTGTTCAAGCCCAGGAGCTGCGATTCCAAAACAGCCTTATAAATCTTGCGCTGTTTTTCATCAGCCTTGCCCATGCAGATGGTACGGGTGATATCCGAAGCATAACCGCCAAAGAACGCACCAAAGTCCATGGTGACAAACTCGCCTTCATTAATGACCTTGTCCGTGGCGATACCATGCGGCAGACTGCCACGCACACCGGAGGCCATAATGGTCGTGAAGGACGGGCCTTCGGAGCCGTTTTCACGCATGCAGTTTTCCAGATGCGCCGCCGCCTGCACTTCTGTCATACCCGGACGTATATAGGTCAGCATATCGGCAAAAGCAATGTCCACAATCTCGCAAGCCTTGCGGATATTGGCGATTTCCTCCGCGTCCTTAATCTGACGCAGGGTATCCAGCTTCAACGGCGTATTGAATTCACAGCCATCTAGCAGTTCGCCGAGTTTGGCATAGTAATCATAGATAATGGCATTGCCTTCAAAGCCAACCTTCTTAGCACCAATCTTCTTCACACACTCGGCAGTCTTAGCCAGCAAACCATCTTTCTGTTCTACAATCTCAAAAAGCGGCGCCTGCTGACCAGCCTGCTCCGTATAACGGCTGTCCGTAATCAGCATGGCATCGTTCATACCGATAACCAACGTGGTATCATCACCACGGAAACCACTGAAATAGTGAAGATTCACATACTTCGTAATGATTACTGCGTCCAAGTTTTTCTCTGTCAATACAGCTCGTAAAGCCTGTAACCGACTTTCTTTCATGAATGGGTCAACTCCTATAAAATACTGCAAATTCCGGCGCCCAAGGAAGGGCGCCCGCGACTTTTAAATCCCTGGAAGGGATTTATAGTCGCTGTTTCTTTTGGTCCTTTTCTTTGCACCAAAGAAAAGGACATAGATACGCATCAACTTAATTTGTAGATAATGGCTTCAAGGGCGGCTAAGTAACTCTCAACTCCCAGTCCGCATATCTGCCCCATAGCCACCGGCGCCAACACCGAATTATGCCGGAACTCCTCCCGCTTGTGGATATTCGAGATATGCACCTCGATAAGCGGCACTTCCACCGCCGCAATCGCATCCCGCAGGGCAATGCTGTAATGGGTAAACGCCGCCGCATTGAAGATGATATAATCATACACACCGCGTGCCGCCTGAATCTTATCCACCAGCACGCCCTCGTGATTGGACTGGAAACAGTCAACTTCGATACCTGCTTCCTGCCCCCGCTTCTGCAGCATTTCTTCAATGTCCCGCAAGGTGGTGCTGCCGTAAATCTCCGGCTCGCGCGTTCCCAAAAGATTAAGATTCGGCCCGTTTAATACCAATACTTTGTGCATCTGTCCGCCCCCTTAATAGTGAATTTCAAAACGCTGTTCCATAGCCACAACATCACGAACTTCCAAGCCAAAACTCTGCACCTTGATAAAGTAATTTCCCTCGCGGATAATAGCCTCCAAACGGTCAATAGCCGCTTGCGAACCTTGCAGTTCCATCGTCACGGTGCCATCCGACATATTCTTCACCCAACCGGTGATGCCCAGTTCCATTGCGTTCTGCTGCACAAACATCCGAAAGCCCACGCCCTGCACTCTGCCTGTTGCCGTGCCAAAATAACGAACTAAATCTGCCATCATAATTACCTCCTCCAAGGTGCAACATTACAAATCTCAAGCTATATTGTACTATTTTCGCAGACTAATGTAAACCGTTAGATTATAATAGGGGTAACACCTCATCCACCACATTGCGGTCCCTCTCCGGGAGTCCACTGGACTTCCGCTCTTGCGCGCCCACTTAAGGGGAAGGCTTTTCGTTTACTTTTACAAATATGGTGGCAGTAAGCGCGGCGGGGCAGAGTAGTTGTTGGGAGCGTGTGACTGGAAGCGTTAAGAAACTATTTTTTGCCATACCATTATTTTATCTGAAAAAGCATACTGTTTGAGCGTAGCGAGTTTTTGCTTTTTCAGATACTTGATTAAGGGCAAAAAATAGTTTTAGCTTCTAGTCAATAGCGGACAGCAACTACTCTGCCCCGCCGCGCGCCTTCAACGGTACTATTTAGCAATAATATCGCGCCGCAAGATTGTATATTCCTCCACCGGCTGTTCCATCTTCATGCGGATAATCTGCTGCGGATGCGGTGCCACGGAGATTTCCTCATTATTTTCGTTGTCAATCATCGAGGTAATCTTCTGCCGGTAAAGCGGCCCTGTCGGCTGGAAGACTTCAATCTCCTGTCCCACTTTCATATTGTTACGCTGTTCTACAACAGCATAACCAGTTGCCGAGTCATAGGAGCGCACAAGCCCCACGAAATCCGAGGTCTGGTCATAGGATGTCTTGCCGTAAATCTGGTCATCCGCATCGGGCTGATGATAATAGAAGCCCGTGGTATAAGCCCGGTGAGAAACCTTTTCGAGCTCGTCCATCCATTCCTTTTTGACCGTAAAATTCTTCGGGTCAGCAAAATAGCTGTCAATAGCCAGCCGATAAGCTTTCGTAACACTTGCGGCATAGTGGACGCTTTTCATGCGGCCTTCGATTTTGAGGCTGTCCACGCCACTTTCGATAACGTCTTTGATATGCGGCATCAGGCACATATCCTTGGAGTTCATGATATACGTGCCCCGGTCGTCTTCCTCAATGGGGAAGTATTTACCCGGACGTGTTTCCTCGACTAATGCATACTTCCAGCGGCAGGACTGCGCACAGCTGCCACGGTTGGAATCGCGTCCCGTAAAGTAATTGGACAGCAAGCAGCGGCCAGAGTACGAAATACACATGGCCCCATGCATAAACATTTCCAAATCCACATCACATTTCTCACGAATTTCGCGGATTTCCTTGAGGCTCATTTCACGGGCCAGCACGACGCGTTTAGCCCCCAACTCTTTCCAGGCATTGACCGTCGCCCAGTTGGTATTGTTCGCCTGCGTGCTGATGTGGAGTTCCATAGCGGGAATCAGCTTGCGGCAGAGCATAAATACGCCCAAATCAGCCACGAGCAGGGCATCTACGTTAATTTCCTGCAAGTAGCGCAGATAATCCGGCAGTTTTTCCATATCGCTGTTATGCGGGAAGATATTGACCGTCACATAGACCTTTTTCCCGCGCGCATGGGCAAAATCCACAGCTTCTTTCAGTTCCTCATAGGTGAAGTTGCCGCCAAAGGCACGCAGGCCAAAAGCCTTGCCACCTAAGTAGACCGCATCAGCACCATAGAGAACCGCCATTTTCATCTTTTCCAAATTCCCGGCAGGTGCCAGGAGTTCAGGTTTCTTTATCATGTATCCAATCTCCTCGTGACGGCGAGTCCATCGCCGTTTTCCAGTATTTCCGTTACATAGGGCGGCTGGCTGACCAACGCGATATACTCCCGCAGGCGTTTGACAATTGTCTTAAACCGCCGCGGCGTAGGCACATCGCCCTTGACATAGCCGCGAAACAGCACGTTATCCGCCAGAATCACGGCCTTATCGGCCAGCATTGGCTGTATCTTGTGGAAATAGTCCACATACTGCCCCTTAGCCGCGTCAATAAACACAAAGTCAAATTTTTGACCGGTCAATTGCAGTTTCAGCAGATTTTCTGCCGCGTCGCCGCCCATAATATGAATCCGGTCAGCGTATGCTGACCGGTCAATATAGCCCTGTGCCGTCTTTATCCGTTCGTCACTGAGCTCTAATGTCATGATGTCAATATCTGAGGCACCATTTTGCGCCATGAGCAGGCTCGAATAGCCGATGGCTGTGCCGATTTCGAGTACGCGATGGGGCTTTGCCTCCTGCACAACCTGCAGGAAGGCCTGCCGCCCGCGTTCGTTGATGATGGGAACATGATGGAGAGCAGCAAAGTCCTCCATCTCCCGTAATAATTCTTCCAAATTTATCGCACCTGTTCTACAATCTGCTGATGTTCAGCGTAGGATTTTGAGTAGTGATTATGGCCCTTGCGGTCAGCCACGAAGTACAGATAATCCGTATCCGCAGGATAGAGTACTGCCTCAATGGCCGCCATGCCCGGGCTGGCAATCGGCCCCGGGGGCAGGCCCTTAATCTGATACGTATTATAAGGAGACTCAATCTTCGTATCCTTGATGCTCACATCTTCCTTGGGCGCATCCAAGAGATACTGAATCGTGGTATCCGTCTGCAGGGGCATGCCGATTTTCAGCCGCTTGAAGAAAACCTGCGCGATAATCGGCCGGTCTTCTTCATACATGGCTTCTTTCTCCACCAGGGAGGCCAATGTAATCAGCTCATGAATGGAGAGGTTCATCTCCTCTGCCCGCTTCCGCATTTTGGGCGTCAGCCGGTTATCCATATCCTCAGCCATCATCTCCAGTATACCTTCAACCGTCGGGTCATCATGTAGCACATAGGTATCGGGGAATAAAAACCCCTCGCAGGCATAGCGAATATCTTTGTCCCGCTTGATATAGCTGTAAGGGGCAAAATCCTTGGCCTTGCACAAAAACTCATCCTCGTCCACCAATCCTTCATCACTTAGGCGTTTGGCGATTTCCTTGATACCAAAACCTTCGGGAATGGTGAACTTAACCTGAGTAGTTTCCCCGTTCACCAGCTTATTGATGATTTCTTCCGGCGGCGTATTGGGCTTGAACGCATAGGTGCCGGACTTGAACTTATCCGCCGCAGCGCTTTTTTTCACCTGCAGCCAAAAAGCCTTTTTGTTGGTGATAATCCCATGCTTGACGAGTTCGTCACTGATATCACTGGCACTCATGCCCTTTTTGACCGAAAAGAAGATGGTCTGATTGGGGTCAAGATTCTTCGGTGCTGCTTCATCGGCGGTATTAAATGCGAGTACCACCGCCAGCGCAATGACCACAACAAAGGAAACACCAATAGCTGTCCAATGTTTCCAGGTCAGCGAATGGAAAAAATCCGTCCCCTTCTTCATCCCATCGTGGATATTTCCGAGCTCCACATCTTCGCCATTCATCCATTTTCCCAGCTTATCCTTAAACTCCCCAATTTTGGATAGCAAATCCCCCACACCAACATCTCCTGTCCTATTTTTTCGGCAAAACGAAAAACTGCCATTCTGCAAAGAATGGCAGCTTATTACCTATTTTACTCCTGTTCCGATTCTTCAACCAGAGCGTCGTAGGCTTTCTGTACCGCCTCGAATTCCTCATCGGTGGGCTCGACGTACTCGTCTTCGCCGTCAGCACCCTTGACGATTTTGGCGATGATGACATCTTCGTCCTCATCTTCACAGCCACAGCCGCAACCGCAATGCTCATGACCATCTTCGTCGTTATGAATGCCAATCAGCAGTGCATATTTTTCGTCGCCTACGGGGATAATCATTTCTTCCTCGTAATAGTATTCGTTGCCGTCCTGATCGGTCATTACGACAACAACGCCATCTTCCTGCATATCTTCTTTATTTGCCATGTTTTTCACCTCTGTAGATTAATTGACAATTTATTTTATCCTATCTCAATGAAGACTGTCAAGCCAGCCTTGCAGGATAAATACTGCCGCCATCTTATCAATGACCTTGCGCCGCTTCTTGCGAGATACATCCGCTTCAATCAGCGAACGCGTGGCCGCAACGGTGGAAAGGCGTTCATCCCAGAAATGCACGGGCAAATCCGGATGGCGCTTGGACACCTCTGCCATAAAGTCTTTGACAATCTGGCAGCGTTCCCCTTCCGTGCCATTCATATTTTTCGGATAGCCGGAAACCAGCTCGTCCACTTCATACTGCGCAATCAGTTCGTCAAGCCGGTTGAGGTCAGCGTCGAGCTCACCACGGCGGATGGTTTCCACGCCCTGAGCCGTGAGCCCCAATAAGTCACTTACGGCAATACCGACCGTGCGGTCACCAATGTCTAACGACATGTATCTTTTCATTTCTTCAGTTTCTCCAAATAGGAACGCACCAGTTCCTCCAATAATTCATCTCGTTCCAGCTTGCGGATAAGACTCCGCGCTTCCTTGTAGCTGGTCACATAGGCCGGGTCCCCGGACAGCAGGTAACCTACCAGCTGATTGACGGGGTTATAGCCCTTTTCTTCCATAGCGGCACTGGCCTGACGAATAATCGTCTCGGCTTTGCTTTCCTCGCCGCCCATTTTAAACATCATAGTTTCTTCACTAACCATGAGAATCCCCCCTGAACTGTTTACTATGATATATCATACCACATTTCAGCGATAATTCCTACTAATTTAGGACGGGAAGACTGTCCAAAGTACCAAAAGGACGCCCAAAATCAATTTGCCGCCAATAGCTGCCAGCGACAACAGATTCCAACCGGATTTGATATCGTCAATGCTCTCCGTCAAAATTGCCGAAATATCGGCACCTTCCGCCCGCAGCCCCCGATAACGGTAAATATTATGTGCCAAATCACCAGTCAATGCCGCAATGGAAATATAGAATACAGCGAGCTGCCAGGGACGAAAGTCCACATACTGGTAAGCCAAAAACATGCCCACACAGTCAAAGATGAGCAGAAGTGCCCCAATCAGGATAAACATACGACTGATGAACTCGCCGGAAAACATCTTCCCCATAGCATCCAGTTCATCCCGCTGCTCTTTTTGCCGTTCGTCATCTTCATCAGCACCCAAGCGCTCCATTACCATCTTCAAAGATGCAATCGAGGTAAGCAGCCAAAAAATCGCATAACACTGTACCATTACCGTCATTGTTCTTCATACTCCAAATCGTTTTCATCACAGTAATCACGGGCAACATTCAGGAAATACTCCCGCTGAAACTTTTCCCAGGCAGATTTTAGCAATAAGTGCTTAATCTGCTGTCGGAATTTCAGCTGAGCACCAGGATTGCGCAGAATTTCCTGCAAACGCGTCTTAACATCGTCCCGCTGCGTAGCAGCAAAACTTTCCATCAGATTATGCCCTTCACTGTCTACCATATTGGGCAGTGGGATATAATGCTCCCAATCATCCTCTATCTCAAAGACATGATTCAGGGTTTCTTCCTCACTAAAATCATCCCGCATGATGATGACCTTGCCACTGGCAATATCGATGTAGCCCTGATGCATGTCCGACTGGGACAGCGCCTTGGCTAATTCCTGTAAATTAACTTTCATGGATAAAACCTTACCTCCCGCTTGCAATGTATATCTATTGTCCATCATTTACGATAAAAAAGCAAGCGCGTATTTACTTATTATGCTCATATGTTCCCAACAGATTCCCCATATTGTCCTGTAATCTTACAGGGCTCAGCGTCAGCTTGCCCTCCTTCACCTGCAAGGCATCCGTATGCATGGAAAATCCGGCAAATTCAATGACCACATCATCAAATTTCAAATCCCGATAGCCCTGATGGAACTTGCCGGAAATACGCTTGAAAGGCATTATCTTATAGCGGCCTTCTCCCGAAGTAAATTGGCCATAAGATGAGGTTTCCCGGCCACTGCCTTTGGACTCCAAATACATATCCAAATCCACACTGCAGTAAAAATGGCTGCCGCGCAAAGCCTGCTCTGTCTGCAAGCCGGTTCCTTTTCCATGAATACGATAATAGCGGGTGTCCAAATCATAAACGCCCTCCGCCCGCAGTTCTCCACCATAGACATTGGCGAGCACATCACTGAACTCCAGGTGAACACCATCATAATGAACATTGCCCATCACGTTTTGAAACGTCAGCCCGGGAATATGCAATTCCTGCATGATTACCTGCCCATTGCCATTTATATCGTTCAACGGCCCGGTCAAGTGACTATCCAGCGTCATCTTATCGTGAATATTAACCCCTAAATCCAGCGATGACGGATCAACATCATAGAAGCTGATACGCAAATCACCAGTCGGCATATCTGAACCATGAAAATCGACTTTTCCCTTGAGCTTCACCCCGCTGCCAATCATCGTACCACCGAAGCCGCCGGTATTGAGCTCAATTTCCATTGCCTTATCGGTGTTGATATCTGCAGTAAGATTCGCCCGGGACAGGAGATAATGCCGTTCCTTGAAGAAAACCTCCATACGGCAGTCCACAAAGTTTAACTTCATGCGGATTTTTTTCCCTTCCCGGTCAAAGTTGCTCCACTGATTCGCCATCTTCTCCGCCCGTTTGCGGCGGCGGAATTCACCAATTTTCTTGCGTTCTTCCTCACTTTTCCCCGCCAGGCTGACCTTCATCCGCCAGTCTTGATCTTCTTCCTTCACCTGTTTCATCGCTCGCGAATTGCGAATAAAATCCACAGACATATCATCTGCCAAATGCACGGAGACTTCAGCATTTTTCAGGGTCAATTCCTGAATGGTCGTGGATTTTATGTGTCCCGTCACCACATCCCAAATCCGTGCGCGAAAATACCCTTCCGGCACACGCAGGATAAGCCGGCCTTCTTCATCCCGCCATTCCAAACCGGTAAAATTCACATCACCGGTAATATGGGCGACAATTTTTTCCGCCGTGATATTCCCTTTGAGCATATCCTGCTCAGCCATAGCCTGATTAAAGATGGCCGCTGCTCCCCGGCTAAATACTTCCAACACCAGAATAACAGCAACAGAAATTACTGCTGCTGTTATAAGCAATGTTTTTTTCCAATGACTGCGTATCCAAAATAGCATAGACATATTGTTAAACCTCATCTACAAGACTGTACGCCTAAAAGGAAAAATTTAATATTCATTCTGATAATCCACCAGCATCTTATCTGCCATTGCCTTTACCTGCGGCCAGACAGCATTGATTTTTTCCGCCATCAGTTTTTTGCCATTGGCATCCGGATGCAGGCCATCTAAAGCATATTTCACCGGCAGCTTATTATTTTGATAAGTAAATACCGCAGCTGTATCAATATACACCTGTGTACGGATAAAACGATTCACTGCATCAAACCGCTGGGCATAGTCAGGAGCTGTTTCCTCCTTGAAGATATGCTGAATACTTTCGGGATTAACCATCGGCAAGGTCATGAGTATCGGTGCGATATTGTTTTCGAGACACTTGCGCTGAATTTCCTTCAGGCAGTCTATGACCACTTGCGGGTCTTCCCCTGCCCGCAAGCTGTTGCTGCCCGTCATAATCAACAGATAATGGGGCTTAAAGGGAAGCACGTCCTTATCAAAGCGGTCACGCGTCATCTGCGCGGTATCCCCGCTCTGCGAAAGATTTACTGCCGGAAAATTCAAGTAGGTCAGATAGCTGAATTCAAAGTCTGCCGGTCCAAAGGAGAAGTGCCCGCCGCCATGGCTGATGCTGTCGCCGAGCACTCCGACTTCCCACTTATCGAGCGGCGAAACCTTGTAATACTGCGGCTCTGACCAGGTTCCCAAAACATTTCCATTCTGATCAAAGGACAGCACACGCCAATAAAAACCGTTTACCAATGGCCGGGGAGATGGGTCATAGAGCTCAGCCATATCCGCAAACAAGGTCGCAAACGGCTGTGCATTTTCATTTACCTGCGGATTTTCATGGTAAAGGGCTACTTCATAGCTCTTGGCACCTGCCTGCTGCACCCAATGATAAACCGGATACAACAGCACCGTACCATTTTTACCCGAATACTCCGTTACCAGCAGCGGAGCATTCATGGGCGCAATATCCGGGCTCGTCCATAATTCTGCGGGTGCCGTAAAGGGCGTCATGGGATTCCCATCGAAATCCATCGACCGTACACGCCAGTAAATGGGGCGTTTTCCCAATACATCTTTGGCAAACTCCTGCAAAGGCGGGTTATAACGATTCTGATATACCCGTCTGGTGCGGTAAACAGCTGCTGTCGACTCGCTTTCTGCATCTAAAAAGAACGGCAGCGAGGTAAAAAATTCCACTTCATAAAAAACCGCATTGACATCCTTTTCCCATTCCAATACCGGGGAATAGGATACAGGAGCATGCTGGCTGGTTTTCAGCATTTTATCCCCTGCCGGTATGGCGTTGGCTTTTAACTGAGCCTGATAAAAAAGAATTCCTCCCATTGTACCGCCAATAATACAAGTGGTAAGAGCAATAATCACAATATAAGTGCGTCGTTGACGCCACCAGGTCATAATTTTTTGTCTCCTTGATTACGATGTTTTAACGCTTGATATACCTTTACTTGCTGACTCCGCACCCAATCACCAATTGCTGCTCCAGTTAAAGCATTCGGTGCCTGACTGCCATTTACCTGTTGCATTCGGGCAAGAATTGCCGGAGCCTGTTCCAAATAAAAGGGCAAGCTGTGATGGTCAGCCCGGATAACGGCTTGAAATTCCGCCATTGTCAGCGGTGAGGAATTTACTTTCAGCAGCAATTCTGTAATCTTGCCCGCCTTGGTGAGTCTGGGTGCCCGCATATGCTGCTCAATAACGAGCAAACCTCCCTGCAGCCATTTTTTCGGCAGGGTCATGCGCTGATTCCACTTCCGCAGTACATCCTGCCCACGAACCTCATGGCCATAATGATGTGGGAGCATTTCTGCCGGCGTTTCCCCCTTGCCCAAATCATGAACAAGGCCGCAAAAACGAGCCAGCAGGGAATCCGTCTCTGCCGCCACCGTATCCACAACCAGCATGGTATGTTCAAATGCATCCCCTTCCGGATGAAAAGCTTCCGGCTGAGTCTTGCCGATTAACTTGGCTAGTTCCGGAAAAGTCACATCAAGAAGGCCTGTTGCCTGCAGGGCACGGAAAAAACGGGAAGGCCTTTCTGTCATCAAGGCCCGCTTGAGTTCCTGCAGAAGCCGTTCAGCCGGTTCCCCTGCCAGTTCCTCCTGGCAGGCCTTCATTGCCGTTTTGGTTTCCTCAGCCAGGGTGAAGTTAAACTCTGCAGCCTGCCGGGCAGCTCTAAGCGCCCGCACCGGGTCTTCCGCAAAGTGATGGGACACCGGGCGGATTATGCCCTGCTCCACATCATGCCTTCCCCCATAGAAGTCAAAAATCTCTCCTGAGGGCAGTTCCATCGCCATGCTGTTGATGGTGGTATCCCGGCGATATAAATCTTCTTCGAGTGTTACCTCACGGCCATACTCCACCACAAAACCACGATAGCCTGCCCCCTGTTTTTCTTCCTTGCGGGCAAAAGCCACCTCGGCATGGTGACCGTCAATCTCCACGAGATACACGGGAAAAGCCTTGCCGACTCTTGATGCTTTTGGAAATACCTGTTGAAATTTTTCCTCGTCAATGCCGGCCACCATATAATCCTTGTCGTGGGCGGGCATCTGACGCAAAAAATCCCGCACCCAGCCGCCCACGATAAACACGCGGGCGCCTGCAGTGCGGACTCTATTTACAAATTCGTTTTCAGTCATCATTTACTTCATCTGTCATTCACAATATGTGCCCCACGGGTATCCAAATCCAACAGCAAAATATCTGCCGTCACCCCATGGCGGGCAAATGTCTCCTTCATCGCCTGCCCCACAGCTTCTTCCACATGGCGGCGCTGCAGACAATAGGCAATAAGACACGGACCAGCACCACTCAGACTGGCGCCCAAGGCACCTACCTTTTTTGCGGCATTGAACACATCATACATGCCGGGAATCAGTTTTGCCCGATACGGCTGATGCAGTGCATCTTCAAACACATTGCGCAGGAATTTTTCATTGCCCTTGCAAAGCGCTGCTACGAGCATACCGGCACGGCCAATATTGTTGATGGCGTCCTTCATGGATACTTCCTTGGGCAGGACTTCCCGTGCCTTTTTCGTGGACAGAGGGAAATCAGGCACCGCCACCACAAGTTTTAACCGCATTTTGGGAATCAGCGTAAAGCACTCCACATCCCCGCGGGTTACGGTGCTGACGGTAAAGCCGCCATAGATGGCCGGTGCTACATTATCCGGATGCCCCTCAATCTCGGTCGCGAACTGCAACAGTTCCCGACGGGTAAAGCGGTTGTTGATCAGCGCGTTCGCGCCCTTCAGCCCCGCTACAATGGCTGTAGCACTGCTGCCTAAGCCACGGGACAAGGGCACATGATTATCCATATGGATGACCGCTCCTTTATAGGTATCAGACATACCTGCTTTTTTGAGCAGATACTGGACTGACTGCCAGACGATATTGCGCTCGTCACGAGGGATATTTTCGGCGCCGGCACCGTCAATCGTTATACGACAGCCGGGATCCTCCGTCAATCTTAACTGCAAGTCATTGTAGACCGTACAAGCCAGCCCAATGGAATCAAATCCCGGCCCGCAGTTGGCACTTGTTCCCGGGACTCTAACCCAGATGCTGCGACTATCCACTGACTTACCCCCGTTCCTGCTCAACACGAATGACACTGCGAATTTCATCTACCACGGACAGCGCCTTGAGCGACGCTAAAGCTGCCTCAATCTGCGCATGCTCCACGCGGTGGGAAATCGCCACGATTTCGGCATGGTCAACGATGTTCCGATGCGTCTGAATAACGGATTCCAAACTTACACCGGCATTGCCGAAAGCTGTAGCCACATAACCCAATACACCGGGCTTGTCGTCTACGAGCAGGCGCACATAATAGGAAGACTCCGTCTTCTCAATGGGGCAGATGGGCTTTTCTTCATAGCAGGTGCAGCGTACCCGGCCAAAATTATCGCGCATGATATCACGGGAAACGTCAATCACATCCGCGACCACTGCCGATGCCGTAGGCAGGGAACCTGCGCCCTGGCCGTAGAACATGGCATCACCGATGGCATTGCCCTTGACAAAAATGGCATTAAACACGCCATTGACTGCAGCCAACGGATGATCCTTGGGCAGGAATACCGGATGTACCCGCACATCTACACCATGCTCCTGCGTTTCCTTGCCCACAGCCAGCAGTTTGATTACATAACCTAAATTCCGGGCATATTCGATATCATCGGGAGTAATCTTCGTGATACCTTCTACGGACACATCTTTGAGTTCCACACGGGTATTAAAGGCCAGCGAGGCTAGTATTGCCGCCTTGCGCGCTGCATCGAGCCCATCCACATCGGCAGAAGGATTGGCTTCCGCATAGCCTTTTTCCTGTGCCTCTTTCAAGACACTGGCATAATCGCTGCCGCATTCCGTCATTTTCGTGAGCATATAGTTGGTCGTACCATTCACAATGCCCATGATTTCCGTAATCTGATTGGCCGTCAGGCACTGCTTGAGCGGCGTAATGATGGGAATACCGCCGCCGACACTGGCTTCAAAGAGGAAGTCCACATCCTTTTCTTCGGCTTTGGCAAACATTTCCTTGCCGAACTGTGCCACGACATCCTTATTGGCCGTAACGACATTCTTGCCGGCTTCCATAGCCCGCAGCATATAATCCTTGGCCGGATTGAGTCCGCCCATCAGCTCGACAACGATTTCGATTTCGTCATCATTCAAGATGTCTTCAATCTTGTCCGTGACCTGATAGCCCGCCAAAAAAGGGCGTACCTTACTGCAATCGCGCACCAGAACCTTTTTAATCATCAGTTCTGCTCTCACGCGCTCGGTAATTTGCTGCCGATTCATCTCCAGCACTTTAATCACGCCGGAGCCAACAGTTCCGGCTCCTAATAAGCCTATCTTAATAACCTTCTGCATACGGTACACCCCTTTTCAACTATTCAATTAAGCCTGACCAAGAACTTCCAGACGCTTCACGCCATCAACCATGCGCAGCTTATCGAGCAAAGCTTCGAGGTCTACGCTGAGGTTCATGGTTTCAATGGATACGGTAGCATTAGCCACGCCCTGCAGGGGAATCCCCTGATTGATGGTCATAACACTGCCGGAATCCTGCGAAATCGTGTTCAGGACACTGGAAAGTACACCCTTCTTGTGTTCAAGCAGGAACGTCAGGGTGACAATCTTATTCTGGCTGGCTTCGTAGAAGGGGAACACATAATCCTTGTACTTGTAATAAGCACTGCGGGACAGCTCCATTTTCTCCACGGCTTCGTTGATGGTACGGGCATCGCCACGTTTGAGCATTTCTTTTACTTTGATGGTTTTCTTGATTGCTTCCGGAAGAATTTCTTCACGGACGAGGAAAAATCCGCTTTTCTGTTCGTTCATATATTACGCCTCCAATGGATAATTTTCTACTGACAAAAGATAGTATACCACATTATGTATACATTTGTCATCCCAAAATTTTACAACTATCAACAAATTCAGCGTTTTGCCGCCTGAATTTTGCTTTCTGTGCCCTTCAGCAGACGGCCAATGTTACTGTGGTGACGGACAATGATGAATACTGCCGCCAGCACACCAAAGAGAATAAATTCCAAAGAATAATCCATCAGCCAGGCCAATAGCGGTACACAGGCTGCTGCCACAATGGAACCTAAGGACACATAGCCTGTGACCTTTACGATGGCCAGCCACAGTAAAAATACAATCAGAGCCGGCAGGGGCATCAGCATGACCATAACCCCCAAGCCCGTAGCCACGCCCTTGCCACCTTTGAATTTCAGGAACAGGGAACAGGAATGACCAACAATGGCTAAGATACCGCAGACAATCATAAAGACCGGCGTGCCCACGAGCAGAGAAGCAAGATAAACGCTCACCGCGCCTTTGGCAAAGTCCAGCAGGAAAATGGAAATTCCTGCCGGCTTGCCCAGCGTACGCCAGGCATTAGTGGCGCCAATGTTATGACTGCCGTGTTCCCTGAGGTCTGTATGCCAGACAGCCTTGCCCAGCCACAGACCGTTTGGAATCGAGCCCAGAAGATAGGAGAGAATCCCTGCTAGCAGCATGTTCTCCATCAATAATCCTCCTCCTCATCGCGCGCACGGACAATCAGGCGCAGAGGCGTACCCTCAAAGCCATACATTTCGCGCAGACGGTTTTCGATAAACCGCAAGTAAGAGAAGTGCATGAGTTCCGGGTCGTTGACAAAGATGATGAACTTCGGCGGCTTGATATCCGCCTGCGTCATAAAGAGAATCTTGAGACGGCGGCCACGGTGCATCGGCGGCGGGTTAATGGAAACCGCATCGCGGATAAGCTCGTTGAGCACGCTCGTCTTGATGCGCATGGACTGCTGTTCGGCCACATACTTCACGAGTTCCGTCACGCGGCCCACACGCTGGCCGGTCAGAGCCGAAGCATAGAGCACCGGCGCATACTGCAGGAAGCCGATTTCCTCACGCAAGTCTTCGGTAAAGCGCAGGGTTGACTTGTCATCCTTTTCGGGATAGATATCCCATTTGTTGACGACAATCACCACACCCTTGCCGGACTCATGGGCATAACCGGCAATCTTCTTGTCCTGCTCGGTGATGCCTTCAAAGGCATTGATAACCATCAGGACAACATCGGCACGGTCAATGGCACGCAGGGAACGCATCACGCTGTAACGCTCCACCGGCTCATCAATCTTGCCGCGGCGACGCATGCCAGCCGTATCAATCAGCATAAATTTCATATCGTCCTTAACGAAATGCGTATCTATAGCATCACGGGTCGTACCGGCTACATCGCTGACGATAACGCGTTCTTCGCCGAGCAGCTGATTGACGAGGGAAGATTTGCCCACATTCGGACGGCCGATAACGGCAATGCTGATTTCGTCCTCGTCCTTTTCTTCCGGCACTTCTTCAGGGAATGCCGCTACAATGGCATCCAACAAGTCGCCCAGGTTCATAACATTGGTCGCCGAAAGAGGAATCGGGTCACCTAAACCCAGATTATAGAACTCATAGATGTTCATTTCGAGCTGGGGACTGTCAATTTTATTGACGCCTAAGATAACCGGCTTCTTGGTATTGCGCAGAATCTTGGCCACTTCTTCATCAGAAGTCGTAAGGCCAGCCCGGCCATCCACCAAAAAGAGGATTACGTCGGCTTCTTCCATGGCGATTTCCGCCTGGCTGCGCATGGATTTTAAGATATGGTTGCTTTCGTCGAATTCGATACCACCGGTATCAATCATGGTGAACTCATGGTTCAGCCATTCTGCATCCAAATAAATTCTGTCCCGGGTAACGCCGGGCATATCATCAACGATGGAAACGCGTTTCTTGCCAATCTGATTGAACAGCGTGGACTTGCCCACATTCGGGCGTCCTACGATGGCAACAATAGGTTTGCTCATTGTCAGCCTTCTTTCTTATAGTTATTCCGCAGGTTTCGTATAGCCTGCATTGCTCTGCCAGGTATAGGCAGTTTCGCCGCTGCGGTTCTTATGATAAGTTGCCCAGTCGGTAAGCGCATGGTAGTAATCGGCCCCGCCCTGCACCGGCTCTACGCGGATATTCGGGAAATGCGCGGCAAATTCCTGCAGGGTCATATCGTCAAGAAAGATATCTTCCCCAGCTCTAAGCGCCGGTTCGGGAATAATCAATGCCTGCCGCTTATCCGCCTCTGGCATAGACCGCAGCGTATCAATAATATCCTTTGCGGTCAACAGCCCCGATACATTGACCGTTGAACCAAAATGTTTGTTCTCTACCGGCACAATCCGCACCTGCAGATTTTTGACCTGCAAGGATTTCGCCAGTTGTTCCATTACCGGTGCTACGGCGGTTCCCGTCACCACATCAATCACAAAGGGCTCGTCATAGCCATTTGACCGGTCAGAATTTTGATTTGTCAGATTCCAGTCATTGATAAAGCTGCGGGTCAGGCCAATGCCGTTATCGAGCTGCGGGAAGCCGTCATAGAATTCAGTTGGCGGCACTTCGCGGCCAGCCAGAAAGTAGAATTCATCCCCTAAGTAAAGGAACGTGCGCCCTTCCTCCTGCTGGAACTTCTTCTGCCACTTCTCCACCATATCAATGACTCTCGCGGCACCTTCGCGGTCAAACTGCTGCAAGGGATAGGGGTCTGTACGATACTTCGTGATGCCCACAGGCACAATAGCCATGGACAATGCATGGGGACGGCGGGCGGCGATTTCACGGATGGAGCGCTCTAATTCCTCGCCGTCGTTGAGACCCGCACAGAGCACAATCTGCGTATGGTATTCAGCACCAGCTTTTTCGAGATTTTCAAGCTGTTCAGTAATCCGCGCCGCCCCCTTGCAGCGCAACATCTGCGCCCTTAGTTCCGGATTCATGCACTGCACCGACACATAGAGCGGCGACAGGTGAAACTGCTCGATACGCTTGAAGTCCGCCGGTCCCATATTGGTCATGGTCACAAAGTTGCCATAGAGGAAGGACAGGCGATAATCATCATCTTTTATCGACAGACTGTCCCGCATATCCGGGGCAATCATATTGACAAAGCAGAAATAGCAGTTGTTGGCACATTTGCGGATGCCGTCAAATACTGCCGACTCAAATTCCACGCCCAGTTCTTCATCAAAATCCTTGTCAAAGGAAATGATTTCCCGCTCACCATCGGCATGTTCAACCGTCAGGTCGATTTCTTCATCAGCCATGGCAAAGCTTACATCAATGATATCCCGCAGGGGCTGCTCGTTGATGGCGATGATTTTATCACCGGGAACCAGCTCCAGTTCCTCAGCCAGACTTCCCTCATTTACTCTGGATATAATCCCAGCGTATTCCTTACTCATATATTTTCTCTTTCATTCTAGTTCTAATTAAACAAAGGAGTGATGGAAAACATCACTCCCCTGAGTTTATTCTGTTTATTTAGCGAAGCTATTAGTTAGCTTTCGTGATGGACAGCGAAATGCGTTTACGCTTCGTGTCGATGCGCAGAACCTTAACCTTAACTTCATCGCCAACATGAACAGCTTCATCAGCACGTTCAATGCGCTTTTCAGCAAGTTCACCCATCGGAATCAGGCCATCGAAGCCCGGCTCGATTTCCATGAAAGCACCGAAGTCCGTCAGCTTGATGATTTTGCCTTCGATGATGTCGCCTTCAGCATACTTTTCAGCATTGTCGAGCCAGGGATCACGCATGGTGTCTTTTACGGACAGGGAAATGCGCTTTGCATCCTGGTCGATGCTCTTAACGTATACATCCAGTTCCTGACCAACTTCGAGAACATCAGACGGATGCTTCACGCGGTTCCAAGCCAAATCAGAGATATGAGCCAGACCATCTACGCCGCCGATGTCAATGAATGCACCGTAATCAACGATACGCTTAACCGTACCGCGAACAACGGTATCAGCCTGCAGCGTGGAGAATACTTCATCTTCTTTCTCAGCGCGAGCAGCTTCGAGGAGCTTACGGCGGGAAAGAACCAGACGCTGCTTGTGTACATCGATTTCGATGATTTCGCATTCAACCGTCTGACCAGCATATACGGACAGATCTTTTACGAAATGCAGTTCCATCTGGGAAGCCGGGATAAAGCCACGGAGACCATTTACGGAAGCTACGAGACCGCCCTTAACTACCTGATTGATGGTAGCCTGTACCGTTTCGCCACGTTCCATGATGGCTTCCATTTCCTTCCAGGCAACCATGCGGTCAGCCTTAACCTTGGAAAGAATGCCACCGTTGTCGCCGCCCAGGGAAACGATGTAAACATCGATTTTGTCGCCAACTTTTACTACGTCCTCAGCGGACTCCGGAGCCGGATAAGCCAGCTCGCGCTTCGGAATAGCAATTTCCTGCTTGTATCCGATATCAACATAAGCTTCATCGCGGGAAACCTGAATAACTTCGCCCGTAACCACGGTACGTTCCTCGATATTCGGCATTGCCTCCTCGCTTGCTAAGAGTTCTTCCATATTCATCTGTTCTGACACTTTTTATATACCTCCTTGATAATCCAGTCAGGTGTTGAAGCACCCGCTGTAATACCAATTTTTTCAATTTTATCAAACCACTCGTCCTGCAGTTCTTCTGCTGTTTCGATATGGTAAGTTAAGCATTTTTCTGCACAAATCTGAGCAAGCCTTGTCGTATTTGCACTGTTCTTGCCACCAATAACCAACATCATATCAACCTTGGCTGCAAGCTCTAAAGCTGCTTTTTGGCGCTGATCTGTAGCTGTACAAATGGTTCGCTGTATGTGAACATCTCTGGATTTATCCAACAAACGCGTTACAATACTTTTGAATTTGTCTCCGGAAAATGTTGTCTGGCAAACAACACCTAACTTTGCACAAGAATCCAAGGCTTCTGCCTCTTCCTCTGTTTCAACTACTACGGCCTTTCCTCCCGACCATTCAAAAATACTGTGCACTTCAGGATGCTTCTTTTCACCGACGATGACCACCTTGCAACTACTATCTGCCAATTTTTTAGCCGAAAGCTGTGCTTTTTTCACATGGGGACAAGTCGCATCCACCAAGTTCAAGCCACGGCGCTCTGCTTCTTCATAAATTTCCGGCCCCACACCATGGGAGCGGATAATCACAGTACCCTTATCCATCTCTGCTAACGCATCTACCGTGCCAACGCCCTGAGTTTTCAAGCGTTCCACCACTTGGGGATTATGGATAATCGGTCCTAATGTTGAAGAAGTGCCATCAGCGGAAGCATTCTCCTGTGCAATGGTTACAGCCCGTTTTACGCCGTAACAAAAGCCAAGATAATCTGCTAAAATGACTTCCATACATCAACCACCACTATTTTATTATGCAAAAACAGTTATACTTTCAGCCCGTTTTCACAATCTAACATACATAATAGCATAGCAAGCCATTGTTTGGCAAGAAATTTTTTAAGCAATTCTTTCAGAACAGGATATTTTCTTTATTTTAACCCCTTGGCATAGCCAATTTCAACGCATCACCGATGGTTTCTGCTCCATAAAGCCTTATTCCTTTAACTTCCTTAGCCAGCTGGCGGTAATTTTTCATTGGCAGGACAACGTGCTCAAAACCTAAGCGTTTGGCTTCGTTGATGCGCACATCGGCCTGACCTACCGCCCGAACCTCACCGGACAACCCCACTTCGCCGAAAACAATCGTCTTGGGACGGATTTGCCGGTTCGCAAAGCTCGATGCCATAGCCACGCAAATGCCTAAATCAGCGGCAGGTTCATCAATCTTAATGCCCCCCGCTACCTTCACATACACATCGCAGGCGCCTACCTGCAGATGGACGCGCTTTTCGAGCACCGCCAACAGCAGCTGAATCCGCTTGATATCCACGGAATCGGCCGTGCGGCGCGGCGGCACATAGGGAGTCGGCGCCACGAGCGCCTGCAATTCTACCAGTAGCGGCCTTGTGCCTTCTACGGTGGGAATAATCACCGTACCGCTATCCCCCTCCCGGTCCGACAGGAACAATTTGGACGCATCCGGCACATCCACCAGACCGATATCGCGCATTTCAAACAGCCCCAATTCATTGGTACTACCGAAACGATTCTTGACCGCCCGCAGTACCCGGTACTCAGCATTGCGCTCACCCTCAAAGTACAGCACCGTATCCACGATATGTTCAAGTACTCGCGGCCCGGCCAGATTGCCTTCCTTCGTCACATGGCCGATAACAAAAGCTGCTATGCCCTTGCCTTTGGCAATGCGCAGAATATCCACGGCACATTCCCTCACCTGCGATACACTGCCCGGCGCGCTCTGCACTTCCGGCTTGAATACAGTCTGAATGGAGTCAATGACCAAAAGTTCCGGCTTGGTATTTTCGATATGCGCTTCAATCGTTTCCATATTGGTCTCACTGACCACATAGAGCTTATCGGCAATGGCATTTAACCGATCCCCACGCATGCGCACTTGCCGCGTGCTTTCCTCACCGGTAACATAGAGTACACTGCGGCCGGCACGAGCCACATCCGCACAGACACGCAGGGTCAGGCTCGACTTACCCACGCCGGGGTCACCGACAATCAGTACCATCGAACCGGGGATAACGCCACCGCCCAAGACTCTGTCGAGTTCCTCCGAACCGGTGGCAAAGCGCGGCAAGTCCTCAATGGCCACCTCGCCAATGGGCTGCGGCTTTTGCGCATCGGAAAGGCCTAAGCGCAAACCGCCGCCAGAAGATGTGCCGCCCGCTTCCGGAGTAACCACTTCTTCCACCATCGTATTCCAGGCCCCGCAGCCCGGACATTTGCCCAGCCACTTAGGCACTTCATAGCCGCAATCCTGACAAACAAAGACCGTCTTTTTCTTTTTGGCCAAAATAATTCCTCCGAATCCTATCCTCTGCCGAGGATTTTTTTACAAAATCTGATGATATGACGGCCCAGCCAGACAATAGCCCAGAAAAAATTCGTGCCGAAGTTCAACAGCCGGCTCCCCAAGCCTGAAGGCTGCAGCTGATTTTTAGGCATTGACCTTCTCCTTTACCGCTTTGGGGCGCACTGTTTTGCGCGGCAGCTTCTTGGTAAATTCCAACTCCTTGCCATTCTTGCGGATGGCAATGGTATCTCCTGCCTTGAACTTACCGGCCAGCAGCATTTCTGCGATTTCATCTTCCACAAGTTTTTGAATGGCACGTTTTAAAGGACGGGCACCAAATTTGAAATCCGTACCTTCGTCCACGAGTTTTCCACGGGCAGACGGACTGATTTCCAGCTGGATATCCTTTTCCTGCAGGCGCTTTTTAACATCCTGCAGCAGGATATCCACGATTTTCGTCAGTTCCGGACGGCCTAACGGATGGAATACCAGCTGTTCGTCTACACGGTTCAAAAACTCCGGCTTAAATACATGTTTTACCTCATCCAATACCCGCTTTTCTGCTGCCTTTTCTGCCGCCTGCTGTTCGTCCTTCTCATTCACGGCAAAGCCCATAACGCCAGTGCTTTGCTTCAAGAGATTGGCTCCGGCATTGGACGTCATGATAATCACGCTGTTGCGGAAATCAACGGTACGGCCCTGCCCATCGGTCAAGCGGCCGTCATCGAGCACCTGCAGCAGAATATTGAACACATCGGGATGAGCCTTTTCGATTTCATCGAGCAGGATAATGGAATAGGGCTTGCGGCGCACCGCATCGGTGAGCTGGCCGCCCTCCTGATAGCCGACATAGCCCGGAGGCGCCCCCACCATACGGGAAACCGTATGCTTTTCCATATACTCGGACATATCAAAGCGGATAATCGCGTCTTCGGAACCAAAGAGCGCACTCGCCAGTGTCCGGGCAAGCTCGGTCTTGCCTACTCCGGTCGGCCCCAAGAACAGAAAAGAGCCAATCGGACGTTTGGGGTCTTTTAAGCCCGAACGCGCCCGGCGGATGGCCTTGGCAATAGCTTTGACCGCTTCGCTCTGGCCGATAACCCGCGCACTTAATATCTTTTCCAACTTTAACAGCTTAGCTGATTCAGATGCAGCCAGCTGACTTACGGGAATTCCCGTCCACTGGGCAGTTACCGCCGCAATATCCTCAGCCGTCACCGTAATGTGATTTTTGCCCTTCTTCTCCCAGGCCTGCTGTTTATCCGCCAATTCTTCCTGCAACTGCTGAGATTTATCCCGCAAGCTCGCCGCCCGCTCATACTCCTGGGCAGTGATGGCCGCGTCCTTTTCAATCAGGGTTTGTTTAAGTTCCTCACGCAGATTCTGAATGGCTTCCGTAGGTGCAACCTGCCCCATACGCACCTTGGAGGCCGCTTCATCCATCAAATCGATCGCCTTATCCGGCAAAAAGCGGTCAGTAATATAACGGTGAGACAAACGCACTGCCGCCCGAATGGCCTCGTCTTCGATGGTTGCCCGATGAAATTCCTCGTATTTACTCCGCAGGCCAAACAAAATTTTCTCCGCATCTTCCTCCGTGGGTTCTTCCACCATAATCGGCTGGAACCTGCGGGACAGCGCCGCATCTTTTTCGAGATACTTCTTGTATTCGTCCAAAGTGGTGGCACCGATAATCTGTATCTCGCCCCGTGAGAGCGCAGGCTTCAAGATATTAGCGGCATCCAAAGAGCCTTCACCGGCACCCGCGCCGACTAAAGTATGCATTTCATCAATAAAGAGAATGATATTGCCGGCCCGCTGAATTTCTTCAATCACGCCTTTAAGGCGTTCCTCAAATTCACCGCGGTACTTAGCCCCGGCTACCAAAGAGGCCATCGACAGGGACATGACCACTTTATCCTGCAGCATATAGGGAACAGTGCCCTCGACAATACGCTGGGCCAGTCCTTCGGCAATAGCCGTCTTGCCCACGCCCGGCTCACCTAAGAGCACCGGATTATTTTTCGTGCGGCGGGAAAGAATCTGAATGACCCGCTGAATTTCCGTTTCCCTGCCCACCACGGGGTCCATCTGGGATTCACGCGCCATTTTATTGAGGTCACGGCCGTATTTTTTGAGAAGCGGCGTATTTTCACGCCCATGACGCCCCCGCTTTGCCCCTTCCTCCGGCATTTCGCCATCGGGATGTTGGGCATCAATCCGGTCCATGACCTCGTCCTGCAGGGCATCGGGATTAACGCCCATAAGTTCCAATACCTCAACAGCCGCCCCCTCGGTTTCCTCCAGCAGGCTCAGCAGGATATGCTCCGTGCCGATATAGTTATGCCCCAAACTTTGGGCTTCTTCAAAGGCGCCCTCCATCACCCGCTTGGCGCGCGGGGTGTAATAGGGATTATCCGAAGGATATTCTGCCTCCTGCGAGGCAATGCGCTTCACCTGGGCCGCTGCCTGTTCAAAGCTCATGCCCAGTGCGCCCATTGCCCTGGCTGCCAGCCCTTCCCGCTCGTGGAGAAGGCCCAGCAATATATGTTCCGTGCCGATGTAATCCTGAGCCAAATCCCTTGCCATATACTGCGCAAATTCAATGGCCTTGATTGCACGGCGCGTAAAGTGATTTCGATAATCCATGGTCATTCCTCCAGGCTCACCTGATGTTCCTCAATAATGCGCCGCATATGCTGGGCCCGCAATCTGTCGACTTCCGCTTTCGAGAGATTTTCATTTGCAGCCAGGTTCTGCAAAAAGCTCGTGCGGCTGGCCAGGAGCATCTGCCCATAACATTCCGGCGCCACGCCCCGGATAAGTTTCAAATCCATGCCCAGACGCAGGCGGGACAGCAGTTCCAAAACTTCCTTTTCCGACAGCAGACGGGCATAGGAGAGCGTGCCAAAAGCGCGCCAAACTTCATCTTCGAGCCGTTCCTTCATGTAAAGCGCCAAAGCCTTCCGTGCCCGGCGTTCATGGGCCACAATTTCCGTCACTGCGCCCCGCAGATTATCGATAAGCTCCTGCTCCGAATAGCCGAGCGTCAGCTGATTGGCAATCTGGAACAAACAGCCGGGCTGCTCCTTCTCATCACCGAACAACGGACGCACCGCGAGTCCCAGCTGCGGGGAAATATTGATGATGTTGCTGACATTGCGGGTAAAGACCAGCCCCGGCAAGTGCAATAGCACGGCCGCCCTAAGCCCTGTTCCCAAATTCGTCGGACTCGACGTCAGATAGCCCATCTTTTCATCAAAGGCAATGTCCAGCTGTCCTTCCAAGATATCGTCAATGGCAAAAGTTTTCTTCAGCGGTTTGGCCAAATCCAGCCCTGCCGTTATGCACTGAATGCGGATATGGTCGTCCTCATTGACCATCAAGCTGATATCCTGTTTTTTCGTGAGATATACTGCCCGATGCTGCGGGCTGCGCATCAACCGTTCACTGATCAACTGTTTTTCGCGTAAAACCTCCCGCTGCAGTGGCGAAAGTTTTTCCATCTCCATGACGAGCATTGGTTCTTCAGTTACAGCCTGCAGGGCTGGAATTGCCCCTGCGAGCCGTTCTTCCACCTTGCCCAGTTCATGGAGGTCAGCCCGGTTCGGAAAGGGAATATCGCGCAGATTGCGCGACAGCAAAATCCTGCTGGCCAAAACTACATCATTATCCGCACCCTCCGGCTGCAGCCAGCTCAGGCGGTTATCCTGCAATATTGCCTCACGCATTTTCTCTGCCCCCTTCCTTGGCGGCCAGTTCCTGTTTCATGGCCCGTATCTTGTCCCGCAGTTCAGCAGCCTTTTCGTATTCTTCCTGTTCCACACAGGCCTTTAACTGCTGCTGAAGCAGGCTGATGTTCTGTTTCAGTTCCAAAGTGCCGCCGCTGCGATGCGGAATTTTGCCCCGATGTACGCTCGAACCATGAATTCTGCGCAAAATCGGCTCCAACTGCTGACGGAACGTCGCATAGCAAGCCGCACAGCCGATTTTACCCGTCTGGCTGAAATCCTGATAGCTCATACCACAACGCGGGCAGACCAATTCGCCTGCCGCATTCGTACCTCGATTTTCTTCTGCCGGAACATTGTTGGCACTGTTAAAAATGCCCCGTAAAAAATCATCTACTGATACATGACGCTTATCCTGCTGCGGTACACCGGCAAATTCACTGTAACCTGCCGCACAGGACTCACATAAATTCTTTTCCACCCGGCCGTCAGGGCCAATCTGGGTAATATGGACTACCGCTTCATGGCGGCCGCAATCATCACATAACATACTTAGTCCCTCTTTCCTTACGAGAAGTTTTCCAAGGTCAGCAGCATGGTCTTAAGCATCCGCACTCGTTCTTTGTCCGTAATGCTCTCCGACTGGAAGATGGACACGACAAACTGCATCATCAGGGACGCTTCCCGTCCCGTTATCATCTCATGCTGCAGGAGATATTTAATCATAGACTGTACAACCGGCAGTTCCGTATCCACCTTAATCGCCGCAAGCATGTCCTCATAGACCATGTTCTTTACCGGCACCTGCACAATGCGGATAAAACCGCCCAAGCCGCGCCGCGACTCCACCACAAACCCTTTATCCTGGGTAAAGCGGGTGGACAGCACATAACTAATCTGGGAGGGCGCACAGGAAATCTCATCGGCGATATCCGTACGTCTAAGCTCCACCTTGCCGTCCTGCTGTGTCGCCAGCTGCCGCAGGATATAGGCTTCAATCAAATCGGCAATATTGCTCATTTCATCACCCTCTATATTAATCACAATTGACCATTTGACTTTTATTCTATTATATTTGTTTTTTTGACTTTTGGCAAGAAAAAAACTGACCAGTCAATTTGACTGGTCAGTCCACAGCGGCGCTAAAATCACTGCAAGGCTTCTTTGAGCACTGCCATATTCTTTTTCATGGTATCGATATAGGCATCAATAGCCGCTTCGTTGGCTTCGCCCGTTACCACCGGGTCAAGCTGGTAAATCTTTGCGCCCGTCTCCCGCGCAATGGTTTCGGCTGCCGCCGGTGAATACTGCGGTTCCGTAAAGAGTACCTTGGTATCAAGGCCCTTCACCTGCTTAATCGTATCCTCAAGCTCCTGCGGCGTCGGTTCCGTGCCCGGCTCGCGCTCAATCACGCTGACGATATTGAGCTTGAACTCCTTGGCTAAGTAAGGGAACGCCTCATGGAAGGTCACGATATCCTTATGCGGCAGGTTATCCAGCTCGTTGTGCATTTCCTCTTTGAGCTTTTCGAGTTTCATGCAATAGTCCAGCGCATTCTTGCGATAGGCATCTTTGTGCTCAGGGTCAGCTTCACAAAGCTCGGCGGTAATCGCCTTGACCTGGGCAATGGCATAAGTCACCGACAGCCATACATGCGGGTTTTCCTCGTCGCCGTCTTTGAGCAGATTGATGTCCTTGTAATTGGACGCCTCAACGGTCTTCATCTTTGGATTCTGCTTGGCTGCTTTTTCCAAAAAGCTTTCCATGCCAGCACCATTTACGACAAATACATCTGCACTTTCCAAGGTCTTCATATCCTCAGTGGTCAGCTGATAATCATGCAGGCAGCCGGTCTGTGGCTTGGTCATATTGACCACCTTGACGCCTTCCACACCTTTGGTGATGTTCAGCACATCAATGTACATAGGATAAAAGGACGTGACGATGGTAAATTCCTTCTTGTCCTTATTGGCGGCATTTTCCCCGCCACAGCCAACTGCTGCTATGCAGAATAGTGCAGCTAACAGTATACTCATTAACTTTTTCAAGCTTAACAACTCCTCTCTTGGGGATATTCTAAATGAGAACAAAACCCATTTTAACGGGCAACAACGGAGTTGTCAAGTTAATTGAGTAATATTATCAATCATTCATATGTGTATATAATTCATCCGCAAAGGCTCTTGCCGCTGTTTCGGAAATCCGTGCGTCTTTGTCATGCGCCTTTACTTCTTCTAAGACTTTAATAAAATCAGCCTTTGTTTTCTCCCCTGCCAGTACCTGCACCCCCAGCATATCGGCCTGCACAATGCGCTGGAGCTGCTCTAACTGTGGCTGACACTCCTTCAGGACATTCTTAGGCAGTTCTGCCTGCAATTTCTCAATTGACTGGTCAAGTTTTGACAAGTCAGCCATAAGTTTTTTCCCATTGGCGCTATCCTGCCAGTAAGCATTCATCTGCTGACGCAGCGCTGCGCCGTCTTCCGGGCCGATAACTGCCCAGCTCACCACCATATGCTGACTTTGGTCGGCAAAGGCTTCCATATCCTCAGCCAGGCTGCCATACTGTGCCTTAATGGCTTTATGCCATGCTTTCTGCGCATCGTATTTGCCAGGATTTAAGGCGTACTCTGCCCCCGTAGCCAACGAAATCTTCGAAAGCTCCGCATGTTTCATGGGGTTAAAGAAAATCGCCGGAATTTCTGCCGCCATCGGCAATTTTTCCACAGGGCCCAACGCCAGTTTGGCTTCCAGATAGTCGCTGACGGGATAGTTCCACCAAATGCCCAGCTGACGTCCATAAAGTTTATTGGCACGAGCATAGTCCACATCACGGAGTCCGTCCGGCACAACTTTTTCCCCCGTGTAAAGTACGAGGATATCCTTGTCCAAGGTCGCGGAAAAATCCTTTGTGTATTCCTTTATCTGCCCTTCGCTTTCCATATCCTGCCGGAAATATTCCGTCGGTACAGCGATTAAGGGATTGATGTCCTTATGCTGCGCAATAAAGTTAGCGTTTACCCAGTTCAAAAATTTCGCCTGACCCTTGCCGTCCTTGTTTTGGATATCATCAAAGAAAATGGCAAAGTCCCTTACCCCCATATCATACATGGCGGTAAGTTTTTTGAGCATAGCCTGCTTATCCTGCTCGGCTTCCTGCCCGCTAAAGTGAATATCCAGCCCCGGAGAAATTGCAAAGATAAATTTTACCTGCTGTTTTTTTGACTCGTCAATCAAGGCTTGCAAATCAGCCATCTTATCAGCCGGATACATTTCCCGCCATTTTGCGCGGTGATAGGCATCGTCTTTAGGCGCATAGATATAAGCATTCAGCTTATGTTCATGGCAGAATTGCAGCATAGAAAGCCGGTCGGCCTGCGACCAGGGCGTACCATAAAAACCTTCCACCACGCCCCGCAATGGAATTGCCGGAGCACTGAACGCCGGCATACTGCCATATACCGCCACAGCCAGCATGGCAACCAGCCCTAGCAGGCATTTCCATTTACCCGTCAAGAATTTCATCATCAGAACCTCCTCTTACAGCTTGAAAATAATTTGCCGCTTATACAGGAAATTGGCCACCGGCAGCCAAAGCGCTACCCAAAGCGCGGCATAAAATAGTATACTGAGCGGTGCGCCCAATACTCCCAGCAATGTATTTTGCCAAAGCCAGACATAAACCGGCACACCCTGAACCGGCAGATACCAAAGGAACAACAATATTCTATCCGGAACGACAAACATAAACAGCGGATTATGCCCCAATAAGCGGAACGGCGTAAAAAGCCACTCCGTAAAATCAGGAAACAGACTGCACGACATCTGCAAAAGTCCCAACAGCAACATGAAGCCGCCACTGGTCAGCAGCACATAAGGCGCCGTCCACAGCTGTTTACTGATAATGTCCAAATAGCTCCAGGCACCACCCACAATCAACAATACCGTACCGCTAACCAAGAGCAACAGCACACGCTCAAACACAGGCGCGCTTTCCAAGGTCAACTGCCGCCCTGCCAGCATTCCCCACAAAAAGGACGCCGTAGCCGCAATTGTCCCATAAAGCCCCTCCGGGTCAAACGCCTTTCCCTGATAACAATGGGCCGCACCGGGGAACAAGCCATCAATCAGCATGCTGATGTTGTTGTCCGGACTGAACGGATTGGTGGTATCGTAAAGATGAAAACAGGTAGAGGACAAGAACAAAAGCAATAACGCCATAATGGCAATCAGTTTTTCACTGCGCAGCCACCAGGTGATAATCATACCAAAAAAATACACCAAACCAAGTCGCTGAAGAACGCCCAGCACCCGGCCATGTTCAGCAATATCCGTCCATAGGGAAACACCGGCAGGCGGATAAAAAATATGCTGCAATAAGAGCGGCAGCTGGTTCAATACGATGCCCAACAAAATCAACAGCGCCGAGCGCCGGAAGATGATATTGAACTTATCCCATGGATTGTCCCCTTTATGCTTAGGAAACCACAAAGCCCCTGCTGCCCCCATAATGAAGACAAACCCTGGGAAAGCCAAATCCGCCAGCGTGAGCCCCGCCCAAGGTGCATGCAGAAGCAGCGGATAAGCCTGTTCAAAGTTCGGCAGGGAATTGACCAGCAGCATTATGGCAATAGCCAATCCCCGGAAGATGTCTACGGCGGGCAGCCGCCGTTTATTCTTAAATTCGATTAACATAACAACCTCTATTCTAAACCACTATTATCGCAGAAAAGCAGGGCGGCCTGCGCCATCCCTGCTCCTTTATCATACCTTATTTTTATGCTTTTTGTAAAGAGTTGCTACATTTAGTTTTACTTGTCCAAATCCTCAATGGCCTGCGCGGCGCCCATAATGCCGATAACGGCATGTTCAAAAGTCAGGCCGCCCTGCAAATAGACGTTGTAAGGTGCGCGCATCGGGCCGTCGGCACTGAATTCAATGGATGCGCCCTGCACGAAAGTACCTGCCGCCATGATAATCTGGTCGGCATAGCCCGGCATATCCCAAGGCTCCGGTGCTGCATAGGAATCCACCGGGGAATACTTCTGAATGCCGCCGCAGAAGGCTACCATCTTTTCGGCCGTGCCGAGCTCGATGGCCTGAATGATATCGCCGCGCACATCCGTGGGCAGCGGCAGCGTCTTATAGCCTAAGCGGGCAAACATGCCGGCGGCAAAGATGGCGCCCTTGATGGACTGCGCCACCACATGGGGAGCTAGGAACAAGCCCTGGAACAGCAGGCGGTTGTTGGCGAGGCTTGCGCCCAGTTCATCACCCATGCCCGGTGCCGTCAGACGATAGGAAGCCAGTTCCACCAATTTATCCTTGCCGACGATATAGCCGCCCGTCGGCGCAATGCCGCCACCGGGGTTTTTAATCAGGGAACCGGCCATAATATCTGCACCCACCTGCGTCGGCTCCAACGTATCCACAAACTCGCCATAGCAGTTATCCACAAAGCAGATGCAGTCCGGCTTAAGGCGGTGCACTTCGGCGCAGATGGCCTTGATATCCTCGATGGACAGAGGATTTCTCATGCTGTAGCCGCGGGAGCGCTGAATCTCCACCATCTTGGTCTTGTCGGTGATGACGTTTTTGATGCCGTCCATATCGACTTTGCCATCAATCATGGACAGTTCGTTATAGAGCACGCCGAATTCCTTGAGGGAACCGGGGCTGGGATTGTCATAGCCGATAACCGTCTGCATGGTATCATAGGGCTTGCCCGTCAGCGATACGAGCTCGTCGCCGGGACGCAGGATGCCGAACAGCACCGTAGCGAGTGCATGGGTGCCTGACACAAACTGCGTGCGCACCAAAGCGCGTTCCGCACCAAAGATTTTCGCATAGAGTTCTTCGAGCTTGCTGCGGCCGATATCGTCATAGGCATAGCCGGAAGTCGTGTTGAAATGCGCGTCCGAAACCTTGCATTCACGCATGGCATCGAGCACCTTCAGCGTGTTTTCCTCGGCAATCGCGTCCACATGTGCAAAGAGCTCCTGCGACTCTGCCAATACTTCTTTTTTGAGGTCAACGATTTTCTGTGAAAAAGCCAATGTAAACTTACTCCTTTAATTCATACTTTGTGAAATTATCTTTTTCCGATAAGGGCAGGCGCACTTCCACCTTCGTGCCTGTCTCCTCATACGCCGTTTCCACCACGGCGTTTAATTTATGCAGTTTCGTGACTGCCGCCCCTTCATCATAGGGAATCAAGAGCGTCATGCGCACCTGACTTTCCTGGAAAAAGCCTTCGATACGCCGCTGCAGGGCATCGAGATTTTCTCCCGTCATAGCCGAGATAAAGACGCCATCGCGCCCATGTAAGAGCTGTTCTCTTATATGGGGATTCGCAAGCTGGTCCGCCTTGTTAAAGACATAGAGCACGGGCTTGCCGTCTGCTTCCAGTTCTTTGAGCACCGCCACCACGGCTTCAATCTGGGCTTCGAGATTTTCATTGCTGCAATCGACCACATGCAGGAGCAAATCGGCTTCCTGCACTTCCTCCAAGGTTGCCCGGAAAGCCTTGACCAGGGTATGGGGCAGTTTTTGGATAAAGCCTACGGTATCGGTCAGCAGTATCTCCTGCTTTTCCGGCAGCTGCAGATGGCGGGTTGTCGGGTCAAGGGTCGCAAAGAGCTTATCTTCGGCAAAAACCTCGGAACCTGTAAGCTTGTTTAAGAGTGTGGACTTGCCCGCATTGGTATAGCCCACCAGGGCCACGAGGGGAATCTGCGACTCCTTGCGGCGCTTGCGGTGCAGGCTGCGGCTTTTCTTCATGCCGTCAATCTGTTCTTCGATATCGTGAATCTTGCTGTAAATCCGCCGTCTGTCCACTTCGAGTTTGGTTTCACCGGGGCCGCGGGTACCAATACCGCCGCCGAGGCGGGATAGTGCCAGGCCCTGTCCGCTAAGCCGGGGCAGATTATAGCGGAGTTGCGCCAGTTCTACCTGCAGCTTACCCTCACGGGAGCGCGCCCGCTGGGCAAAGATATCGAGAATCAACGCCGTGCGGTCAATGACCTTGACGCCTAACATCCGTTCCAGATTGCGCTGTTGGGAAGGCGTCAGTTCATCATCGAGAATCAGGAGAGTCGCTTCTAAATTCTGAATCTCCATCGCCAGCTCATTGACCTTCCCGCGGCCTAAGAAAAACGCCGCATCCGGCTTTTCCTTGCGCTGGGTAAAGGTAGCTACAACCTTGGCGCCGGCCGTATCGGCAAGGCGTTCAAGTTCCGCCATGGATTCTTCAATAGGCCAGCTGCTTCCAGGACGTTCCACACCGGCAAGGATGGCCCGCTCTACTTCATCATCGGTGCTCTTGGTGCTCTGGGCCGCCAATTTTTTATTGACCACCGTGACCAACAGATTCAAATTGATTTGCGCGAGTATCTTATCCTCTGCAGGGCCATACTGGGTCAACAGCTGCGTGCCGTCCTCGCTCATTTCGCCCGCAAAGAACGCCAGGCAGCCGATAATCTTTTTGTCCTTGCGTCCAATGGCCGCCATGCAGTCAAAGCGCAGACGGCGCAGGGAGGATAAATCCGGCGCACTCAGGCGCACATCCCCGCTCGGATGGGTATGAATGCAGCGAATCCCCGACAGACGCAAATCCGAGCGGGTCTTTTGCTTGAACTCCGGCAAGTCCACCGTCGCGGTATCGCCCAAGGATACCTGCACGACCTTGCCCTGACGGTTCAGGTATACCGCCACTTCCCTGTCTGTATCCTCGGTGATGGCCAGCATTTCCTCGTTGAGTTCCCGCGTGGAAATCTGCCCGATGGGCACCCGCATATCATAGAGGGCCTTGAGTTTTTTCAGAATATACGTTTTGATATTGGCTAAATCGCCATTTACTTGCATAGCAATCTCCTATCAGCCACGATTTACGATATTGCCGATATGCTTGAGCATAATCGACAGCGTCCCATCTTCATTGTTATGGAACTCCATGAACTCCGTATTGTCAAAATACTCCGAGGGAATCGTCAGTTCAATGCCCGTATCGGTCTTGAGCTTATGCTTGCACATCTTCTTGATGGTAGCTTCCTGGTCCATCTTCACCGGCTCCGTAAAGCCTGCCTCCTTGATGGCATTGTCAAAATCTGCCTGCATGGAAGGATTTTCCTTGAAGATTTCCTTGCCGGCTTCCACCAAATCCAACTCGTCAGTATTCTGCATGTTCTCCGTTACATAGCTCTTGACCGCCGCTTCCGTGGCCACCTTGTCCTGCCCATAAGCCTCAGCGACTTTCGCTGCCGTCTTGCTGAGGTTCTTGATGGCCTCCTTCGGCGATGGGGTCAGGCTGCATTCCAAGAGGATTTCGGGGAATACCAGAATGCTGTTGCCGTCAATGGTGTATTTTTTCGCCGTGACCGAGATTTCCTTGCTCTCCGTGTCGATAAAGGCAAATTCCTCCATCTTTTGCGAGAGATTCGGCATAATCGAATAATGATTGATGATTTCGTTCTTGATGCCCGCTTCCGTCTGATTGACCTGATGGGTGTAGCCGATATGGCTGTTTGACTTGAAAATCACAATCTGCCGCCGGTCATCAATGCGCACATCGGCCACAATCACATCACTCGAAGCCATTTCCTCAGCATGGACGAAAGCATCTTCGAGTTTCTTGGCAAGCTCCTTGGAAAACGGCACGAAGCTCATTTCGCCGCCCAGATATTCCTTGACCAGCTGGGCACAATGGCTGTCGTCATAAAACGTTCCCGGCTTGGCATCCTGGCTGCCCCAGGATTTTTCGATGTGTTTGAGCAGGAAGGTTTCAATGCTGTCCTGCACCGTGAGTTCTTCATCCGAATACACCGTCATGCCGGAGTTAAAGTCCAGGATATGTAAAATTGCCTTATCAATTATTACCATAATGTATCTGCTCCTTCTGTTCCTCTGCCCATTTTCTGACCTGCTGCAGGCGGGCGGGCATGCGGCTGCTCAGTTTTTCTTCCAGTTCCCGCAGGTCACTGGAGTCAAAGTCGTAATTTACATCGGGAATGTTCCAAATCCGCGCCTCGGAGAAGAATTCATCCCGGTAGATATTATAATAAACCGTAAAACTGCTCACCAGCGTAAAATCCACGTAATCAATGACGATATAGGAACCATTGTTGATTTTGACGGGTTCCGCCGGGCGGATAAAGAGTTCAAAGCCTTCATTTTCCGCAGGCAAATCAAGGCCATACTGCCATTCCGGCAGGTTGAGTCCCCTGACAATGCTGCTGAGGGTGGCCGGATTAAACTGCGCCATATCCTTGAGCACCTGTTCAAACTGTGCAACCAAAAGCTCCTCAAACACAGAAAGTTTCGCCGTGATAAACTCAATGCGGGCAAATTCAATCAGCCCGATTTTCAGCCGCACCTTGTACTCATGAGTTTCCTCATGGAAATAAACGATGGCACTCTTATGCCATTCCTCATTGACATAGGCATACAAATCATATTTATCCTTGCCGATGACCGGCTCCCGCTTTAAGGTAAAGCCATGCCACTCTTCCGGCAAGGCGGCCATATAGGCCCAGCCTTCTGTTTCCTCTTTGATTTTGGCGATGGTTTCATCCTTCATCTTTGTCCCTCATTGCCGATAATACAAGAAAAGCTCTCAGGCTATGCCTAAGAGCTTGCAATTTTCAAATGGTGACCCACCACGGAATCGAACCGTGAACCTACTGATTAAGAGTCAGTTGCTCTGCCAGTTGAGCTAGTGAGTCGTTAGCCCTGTTCTCAAGGACATGTAATATAATAACACTTAGCTTTACACTCGTCAAGGGCTTTTTCAAAAAAAATCAAATAAAACTTTGCACCGCTTTTTCCATCACACAGCAATGGAAGATTTCTGTGCGGTTGGATACATTCATCTTCTTCGCAATCGAAGATATGTGCTTCTTCACCGTGGCTTCAGCACAGAACAATTTATCCGCAATCTGATGATTAGTCATACCACGACAGATAAGACCGGTAATCTGCCGCTCTCTGTCCGTGAGGCCAAAACGCTCAATCAAAATCTTTTTAGCCAGCTGTCCCTTGGCATTTTGGGGATGGAATTCATAAATACGACGGGTAATCAGGGGTTCGAGCAGGCGCATCCGGAACAGTTCCTTCTCATCAAAGTTGCCACTTTCTTTACGACGCAACAGCCAGAATTTGCCTAAGAGCAGACCATGATGTACCAAAAACAATTTGCAGGCATAACTCATGCCCCATTCATTGCTAATCAGTTGACCAATTTCCGTATGGGATAAAAATTCATTGCTGAACATATCCGAATCGCGGAACACCAATGATTTTTTTTGCCACTCCAACGTGGTGTAAACGCTGGATTTATGTGCCAGGTCAGCCGCCTTAAAAATTTCTGCGACGGTGGGAACGAATTTGGCATGGGGATATGCCATCGGTTCCAGACAATGTTTTTTGTCTGGTTCGTTCTTTACCACATAAGAAATACCGCAGTCAAAAGGAGCAACCTCACTCAGCACTTCGAACACTGTATGCCGGAATTCATCCACGGAGGCGGACATAATCCGCGTAAGTCCAGTAGACATCTGCCAGCATTCCTGTTCATTCAGTTGCAGCATACATTCCTGCCTTTCTTGGGGAAATATGAAATTAACACATCACACACATAACACAACAGATTCATTATACGCTAAAAGAGCGGGTCTTGCAAGACCCGCTCTTCTCTAAAGTGGTATATCAGCGCACTTTATCGGCAGCTGCCGCCAGTTCCTGCAGTTCTTCGCCGGTAAATTCATACTTCTCATTGCAGAAATGACAGGAAACTTCCGCCTTGCCATCGGCAACCAGACTGTCCAAATCCTCTTTGCCCAGGCTGATGAGCACATTAAAGAGCATTTCCTTGGAACAGTGGCACTTGAAGGCCAAATCCGTTTCCGACATATAGTTGATGTCAAAGCCCTGCAGCATTTCCGCAATGATATCCTTAGCCGAGTAGCCCTTCTCCACCATATGCGAAACGGAATTCACCTTCTGCAGGTTGGCTTCAAGCTTCGAGATACATTCCTCTGTCGCATCCGGCAGCGGCTGGATAAAGAAACCGCCCGCCCCAATGCACTTGAAGTCCGGATTCACCAGAACGCCCAGACCGATACTGGACGGCGTCTGCTCGGAAACATAGAGGTACTTCGTCAAATCGTCGGCAATTTCGCCATCGGTGATTTCGCAGCTGCCCGTAATGGGATTTCTAAGGCCCGTAAAGCGGGTCACGGACACGGTACCATTCGTGCCAACACCGCCACCCACATCAATCTTGCCTTTGTCATTGAGCGGCAGGTTCACATGGGGATTGCCCACATAGCCGCGCACATAACCTTCCGGCGTAGCATCGGCAGTAACAATCCCCAGAGGGCCGCCACCGTTAAACTTCACCGTCAGCGCTTCCTTGTTCTTGAGGTTGGCCGCGAGCAAAAGTGCCCCGGTCATCGTGCGCCCCAGGGCTGCTGCCGCCACCGGATAGCAGTCATGGCGGCGAATCGCCTCATTTACTAAATCCGTAGTCACTGCCGCATAAATGCGTACACCATCGGCGGTGGCTTTTACTAAATGGTCTTTCATTACATCTTTCCTCTCAATAATAAAGGCCCTCCCCTGCGGGAAGGCCTGCTTGTCAATCAAACGTATAAGTTGCCAGAACTTCGTCCGTATCAATATCATAAATCGAAATCGTCTTTTTGTCCAGCACCGCAAAGGTATTGCGCTTGTCCTCCCGCTTGGAAAGAGCCGCTGAACCCGGATTCAAAAAGACGGTATTGCCCCGCTTTTCGAGCACCGTGGTATGGATATGACCGCTGATAAAGAGGTCGGCCTTTAAGTGTGCCGCCAGTTTATCCTTCTCAGCATCCGTCATCACGGCATCACCGTGGGTCACGATAATGCGCAGCCCCTCGGCCACCACATAGGCATAAGGCGCTTCAATGGGCAGTTCCAGGCAGCTGGCATCTACGGAAGAATCGCAGTTGCCCTTGGCAATGATGACCGGCACCGGGCAGTTGTTGATTTTTTCCACAAGGCCGGCCGGATTATAATCTGCCTTCATGGGATTGCGCGGCCCATGATAGAGGACATCCCCGGCATGAAGAATCATATCCGCATCATGGAACTGCTTGTCAAAAGCCGTCTGCCATGCGCCTTCATGGCCGTGCGTATCGCTGATAATGCCAATTTTCATTTGCTTTCAGCCTCCTAAATACTTAGCCGATTTTCTTCAGCAGGTTTGCCATTTCCATAGCAGCCATAGCAGCATCCGTCCCCTTGTTGCCAGCCTTCGTGCCTGCACGTTCCACAGCCTGTTCGATGTTTTCCGTGGTCACCACACCGAAGATAGTCGGTACGCCCGTCTGCATGCCAACCTGGGCAACCCCTTTGGAAACCTCGTTGCAGACATAGTCATAATGCGTCGTCGAACCACGGATAACAGCACCTAACGCGATAACAGCATCATACTTGCCGGATTCAGCCATCTTCTTGGCCACCACGGGAATCTCAAATGCACCCGGAACCCAGGCTACATCAATATCCTCGTCCTTAGCTTCATGGCGATGCAGGGCATCCAACGCGCCGCCTAAGAGCTTGCTCGTGATGAATTCGTTAAAGCGGGCTACTACGATACCCACTTTCATATCTTTTGCGGTAATAAAACCTTCAATAACATTAGCCATTGTCATTTCCTCCCAAAACCATAAATTATTTTAAGGTGTCATCATTTAAGAGATGGCCCATCTTCGTCTTTTTGATGGTCAGATACTTTTTGTCGAACTTGTTGGCATGAATCATCAGCGGCACGCGTTCCGTGATGGTCAGGCCATAACCTTCAAGGCCTGCACGCTTAGCCGGATTGTTGGTCATCAGGCGAATGCTCGTCAGGCCCAAATCCGCAAGAATCTGTGCGCCGATACCGTAGTCGCGCAAATCCGGGGCAAAGCCCAGTTCCACATTGGCCTCTACCGTATCGCGGCCTTTATCCTGCAGGGCATAGGCGCGCATCTTGTTGGCCAGGCCAATACCGCGACCTTCCTGACGCATATAGAGCACTACACCTTCGCCGGCTGCTTCAATCTTCTGCAGAGCCGCCTGCAGCTGGTCGCCGCAGTCACAGCGCAGGGAGCCCAAAGCATCGCCCGTCAGGCATTCGGAATGCACACGCACGAGCACATCCTTCTTGCCTTCCACATCGCCCTTGACGATAGCCAAATGGCACTTGCCGTCGAGCTTGCTTTCGTAGGACTTAATGCGGAAATGGCCGAATTTGCTCGGGAAATCCACATCCGCAACCTTCTGCACAAAGGATTCCGTACGCTTGCGGTATTCAATCAGGGATTTTACCGTAATCATATGGAGATTGTGTTCCTTAGCGAACTCAATGAGCTTCGGCGTACGCATCATGTGGCCGTCATCGTCCATGATTTCGCAGCAAAGGCCTGCGGGATAGAAACCGGCAAGGCGTGCCAAATCCGTGGTCGTTTCCGTATGACCGGCACGGCGCAGTACACCGCCCTCTACGGAACGCAGCGGGAATACATGACCCGGACGGCGGAAGCTCGATGCCTTGGCCTTGGGGTCCAAGAGCAGACGGATGGTCTGGCAGCGCTCGTAAGCGGAAATGCCCGTCTCCGTATCGTAAGCGTCAATCGACACCGTAAAAGCCGTCTCATGGTTATCCGTATTGTTGACCACCATCTGACCAATATTGAGCTCATCGAGGCGCTTGCCGTCAATCGGCGTGCAGATAAGCCCCTTGGCATAAGTAGCCATGAAATTGATATCTTCCGGCGTAACTGTAGCCGCAGCGACAATCAAATCGCCTTCGTTTTCGCGGTCTTCATCATCAACCACGACGACCATCTTACCATTTTTTATATCTTCGATTGCCTGTTCAACCGTTGCAAAATCTGACATATTCTATCTCCTTGCTTAAAATCCGTTTTCCCTCAAAAAATCAAGGGTCATATTGCTTTGTGCCTTGGCTGGCGCGGAGCTGCTGCCTTTGAGCATCTTTTCCACATACTTGCCCAGCACATCCGTTTCAATATTGATGGGGCTGCCCGTCTTTTTACTGCCCAGATTCGTGACCTCCCGCGTATGCGGAATCAGGCTGACGGTAAAATCACTGTCCGTCACCTTGGCCACCGTCAGGCTGATGCCGTCCAGTGCCACAGAGCCTTTCTCGACGATATAGCGCAAAAGACTGCTGTTAGCGCTCACCGTCATCAAAATGGCATTGCCTTCATCGGCAAATTTGACAATTTCGCCGGTACCGTCAATATGGCCGCTGACGATATGACCGCCCAAACGGCTGGCCAGTGTCAGCGCCCGTTCCAGATTCACAGGACTGCCCTTTTTGAGTTCAGCCAGCGACGTGCGGCGCACCGTTTCCGGCATTACATCGGCCGTGAAACCTGACTTGTCAAAATGCGTGACCGTCAGACATATGCCGTTGACCGCAATGCTGTCGCCCAAATGCACATCTTCGATTACCTTGGCGCAGGTAATGACGAGACTGCCACCGCCGATACGGGCGACCTGCCCTACTTCTTCAATTATGCCTGTAAACAATCCCTCACCGCCCTTTTACATAACCGGTCAGTAAAATATCCTGGCCAATATTTTCTACCGTGGTACGCTCCAGTTCCACCGCATCGGTAAGTTCAGCAAAACCTTCACCTTCCACCGGCGTCAGCGCCTCACGCCCGCCAATCAGCTTGGGCGCGATAAAGGCATGAACCTTATCCACGAGTCCGGCCTTAAGCAGGGAGAAATTCACCTGCCCGCCGCCTTCGACAAACACCGAACAAATCTCCATTTCGCCAAGCTTGCGCATAAGCAGATCCATATCCACCTGTTCGCCGTCACCAGCAACCATGATGGCTACGCCCTTATCTTTGAGCGCCTGCACGCGCTCCTGCGGTGCCTTGGCTGTCACGGCAATAATGCTCAGTGCCGCACCATCAGTTACCAGTTTGGCATCAAGCGGCGTGCGGGCCTTGCTGTCCACGACGATACGCACAGGATTTTTCCCCTGTCCGTCCGGCAGCCGCGCCGTAAGGCTCGGATTATCCGCCAGCACCGTGCCAATGCCCACCATGATACCGTCATAGGTATCCCGGTACTCATGGACACGCTGCCTTGCCGCCTCACCGGTAATCCACTGGGATTTTCCGGTATGCGTGGCAATCTTGCCGTCAAGACTCATGGCTGTTTTGAGCACCACAAAGGGCTTTTGCGTGGCTATCCATTTCAGGAACACTTCATTGAGTGCGCGAGCCTCATCTTCCAAGACGCCACAGCGCACTTCAATGCCGGCCCGTTCCAGGATAGCTATGCCTTTGCCGGCTACCTTGGGATTGGGATCGCCCATGCCGATGACCACACGCTTAATTCCGGCCTTGACCACGGCTTCGGCACAAGGGCCGGTGCGGCCATAATGGGAACAAGGTTCCAGCGTCACATAGAGCGTGGCGCCTTTTGCCAAGTCCCCGGCCATATTGAGCGCATGAATCTCCGCGTGCGGCGTGCCCGCCTTGCGGTGCCAGCCAGCGCCGACAATGCGTCCTTCCCGCACAATCACCGCACCCACCAAGGGATTAGGCGACGTGCGGCCAATGGCGTTGCGGGCTAAGTCTAGCGCTGCCCGCATAAAATCTTCATCTTGCAAATTCATCACCTCAAATTCTCGGGAATTCAGGTTTGTGAATGAGACGAAAAAGCCACCGGGAATTATCTTCGCGGTGGCTAAAATTGCATGCAAACAAACATGCCTTTTCTCATCCCGACTATACGGTCGGCTTCGGAATTTCACCGAATCGTGCCTGAACGCTCAGGCTTGCGGGCTATACCGCCGGTGGGGAACTGCCCCCCGCCTCAAAGACAAATCTCTGCCCATTATATTAGCATAAATAGGGCCAAAAATCAAGTTAACCAAAAGTCAATTGCCCATCAGCGCCCACCGCACAGATATCCGTTTTGGTCGAGTGTCCCGGTGCAGCTGCCCGGTCAATATAAAAGCCATTCGGATTGGTCATAAAGCGCCAATATTGCTGCTCAGCAGGCGATACCGCAATCGTATGCAGGAAGGTATAAGGAAGGGTTGCCACATGATGCGCCTTTCCCTTTTCCACCTTCAGCACCAACGTCTGCCTGTTCCCTTCTGCGGTCTGGCCGTCAATATAAAGATAGTTGTCCTTGTTCGCCATATGCACCAAAACCGGCTGCAATTTCGTAAGGGGCGTATCGAAAACGCTCTTTCGGCCATTTACCGTAACGGTCACTTTGTTCTCCCCTTCATCAACAGACAGAACATCACGCCGGCCATTGTCATTGAGTGAAGCCGCCAAGGGATAATAACCGCTGAACGGCTGGGCATACGCCTCTGCGGTTTCCAGATACGCTTCGTTAAACAGCTGCGGCTGTTCCTGAAACAGCACCGTCGTCTGCAACAGCCCTTCGGCGTAAGGAGCAATGGCGTATGGGTTGAAATAAACCGTCACACCACGCGGGTCAAGTGTCCAGTTCAGCTTATCCATCAAGGCATACTTGCGCACATGCTTTTCCAGGTCAAAGAAAACCGCATCCGGGTGTTCTTTTTTGAGCTGGGCAATGATGATATCCGTAAACCTGCCCATATCCTTCACCACATCCGACAGGGCAATTTCCTCGCCCGTCATGGTATTGAAGTTTACCCCCTGCCAGCCATACATGCCATGGGCACCGGCGCCATTCGTGTATTCCATTTCCAGATAGCTGACCACAGCATCATCCGCCCGGCGCATGATAACATCCACCTCCTGTGCAAAGGGATGATAATAATTCGGACTTTCCTGCCGGAATTGCACAGCCTCGGCCTTCATGCCGGCACTTTCCTTCTGCAAACGTGCCCAATCGGCAGCGGTTCGCTGTTCAATAGCTGCACTAAGCTTGGGAAAGCGTTCACGCAGTTCCTTATCCACAGCCAGCCCCGCAAATTTTTGGTACAAAACTTCATGTTCGCCCTGCTCATCCCTGTCCATAAAATTCTGCTGCCGGATTTGCTTGAAAAAGCCGCCAATCGCCCGCGGCGCTGCTTCGGCCACACTTCCGACAAACGTAACGGCAATCAGACCCACACACAGCAATGAATTAAACTTGAATTTTCCGAGCACAATAACGCCCCCTCTCTAAAAATCACCCCTGACACCTATTCACCTTATCCCAATAGGTATCAGGGGTACGATTATGCTATAATCTTAATCTTTCTTCTTCCCTTGCGCCTCAATAATCTTTACTGCTTCGCGTTCCGGCACCGGCTCGTAGCGGGTAAATTCGAGACTATAGGAGCCACGGCCCTGGGTAAGGCTGCGCAAATCGGTGGCGAAACGATAGAGTTCTGCTTCGGGGATAAGGGCGGAAATTTCGCTCATATCCTTGCCCTTGCTGTCCACGCCCAAAATATGTGCGCGTTTGCTGTTGAGCTTGCCCATAACGTCGCCCATATAGTATTCCGGCGTAGTCACGCGGATAGTGTCAATGGGTTCAAGCAGAATCGGCGAAGCATCCATAACGCCCTTGCGAATGGCAATGCCTGCAGCCGTCTTAAAGGCCGCTTCTGACGAGTCAACAGAGTGATAGGAACCATCATAGAGGTTGACCTTGACATCCACCACCGGGTAGCCTGCCATTACGCCTGCGGCCAGAGCTTCTTCCGTCCCTTTCTCAACAGCGGGGATATACTGACGCGGTACACTGCCGCCAAAGATGGTTTCCGTGAAGACATTGCCTTCGCCTGCCGGCTGCGGGCTGATTTCGAGCCATACATCGCCAAACTGGCCATGACCGCCGCTCTGTTTCTTATGACGGCCCTGCACTTGCACGCTCTTGCGGATAGTTTCCCGATAAGCCACTTTCGGCTGGGAGAGCACCATTTCTGCACCGAATTTCCGCTGCAGCTGTTCGGCCAGAATTTCCAGATGGACTTCGCCAATGCCTTTGACCAGCGTTTCTCTGGTTTCCTGCTTCTTCTGCACCACCAGCGTCGGATCTTCGTCCTGCTGTTTGGCCAAGGCGCCGAAGACCTTGTCTTCCTCGCCCTTCTTCTTGGATGTTACCGCCATTTCCAGCATGGGCTCAGGATAGCTGATGCCTTCATACTGAATGGGATTGCTCTTATCGCAAAGGGTATCGCCGGTACGCACCTGCTGTAACTTCGTCGTGACCACGATATCGCCGGCAGCCACCTGACTGAGATTTTCCTGGCGCTTGCCCTGCATGGTAAAGAGTGTGCCGATGCGTTCCTCGCCATTTTTATTGACATGGAAGTAGTTGGCATCACCCTTCATTTCGCCGGACAGGACACGGATAAAGCTCTGCCTGCCTACAAAGGGGTCAACGGTGGTCTTAAAGACCTGCGCGGAGAACGCATCTTCCGTACGGCGTTCCTTGATTTCCCCGCTGACGGGGTCTGTACCGATGGACACCTTGAAATACGGCGTGGGCATATATTCCACCAGCCCATTCATCAGCTGACGGATACCGATATTCTGTTTTGCCGAAGCACAGAACACGGGGAAAATCTTACCAGCCTGAATACCTTCAATCATGGCCGCTGCCACTTCTACTTCGGTGATTTCCTCACCTTCGATGTATTTTTCCAGCAGTTCATTGTTATATTCTGCCACTGCTTCAATGAGTTTCTGGCGGGCGGCTTCCACATCGCCTTTGATGTATTCCGGTACTTCGTCCTTCACCACTTCATTGTCATGGGTCACAATCTTCATATGCAAAGCCAACAGGTCAACTACGCCCTGGAAAGCTGCTTCCTTGCCGATAGGAATCTGCACCGGCACAACGCCATCGCCAAAGCGAACCCGCAGTTCCTCTACTACACCGTCAAAATCAGCATGTTCCCTGTCCATCTTGTTAATCAGGAATGCTCTGGGCAGTTCATTTTCCTCGGCAAAGGCAAATGCGCTTTCGGTTCCGGATTTGATGCCTGAGGATGCGGATATGACAATCAGTGCGCTGTCAGCAGCCACCATAGCTCCTTTTACATCACCAACGAAATCAGGATAGCCGGGGGTGTCAATGAAGTTCAGTTTGAAATCACGCCACTCACACGCTACTAATTTTGCGCCAATCGTCATCTTGCGCTTGCTTTCTTCCGGGTCATAATCCAGCGCGCTGGTGCCGTCTTCCACACTGCCCAGCCGCTTTACAACACCCGTATTGAACAAACATGCATCCAAAAGACTGGTCTTGCCCGTTTTGCCATGTCCGGTTACTGCAATATTGCGGATATTGGTACTCTTGTAGTTCTTCATTGACAGTCCCTCCATTTCATATACTGTTTTCTATATTCTCTGAATTTCATTTTAATTCCTGCAAAGGATAATAATTTTATATAAAAAAACTGCCCTCACAAAAGTGAGGGCAGTCTGCCGTCAAATTAGTATTTAACGCTGGATTTGAATGCGAGGCTGTCGCTGGCAGCAATTTTGATGGTTTCACCCGTCTGCGGGTTGCGGCCGGAACGTGCATTGCGATGTGCCTTCTTGAAGGTACCGAAACCAATCAGGCGGATTTCTGCATCAGCCTTAACGCTTTCCTTTACCGTTTCGAGCAGTGCATCAACAACAGCTTTCGTGTCCTTCTTGGATACGCCAGCAGCTTCTGCAACTTTATCAACGAGAATAGTCTTGCTAATTACTTCTTTTGCCATAGTAGTAATCCCCTTTCAATATACTAACAAGTCGTATTATAGCCGATAAATAAAGGCGCGTCAACAAAAAACAGAAATTTCTCTTGTTTCGTCCTAAATTTATTGTTTTATACGCAAAAAGCGCAGCCATCTGCGGACTGCGCTTTACAAACTTATACTTCTTGAATGATTGGAAGAATCATCGGACGGCGGCGGGTCTTTTCAAAGAGGTACCGCCCTAAAGCGTCGCGAACGTTGGCCTTGATAGCTGCCCATTCCTTGACGCCTTCATCCTGGCAGCGGTCCAAAGCCTGTTCGACTCTGGCACGTGCCTCGTCCATCAGTGCTTCCGATTCGCGAACATAGACGAAACCGCGGGAAACGATATCCGGGCCGCCCACTACGGTGTTGGATGCTCTGTCCATGGCCACGACGATAATCAGAATGCCATCCTGCGACAGCTGACGGCGGTCACGCAGAACGATGTTGCCGACATCACCGACGCCCAGGCCATCAACCATGACCATGCCGGCCGTAACCTTACCGGCTACCTGACCTTTATCGCGGGTGAATTCAAATACATAGCCATTTTCACCGAGGAAGATATGGTCCTTGGGCATGCCCAGTTCCTGCGCCAGTTTGGCATGCTGTACCAAATGATGATACTCACCATGTACAGGGATAAAGAACTTCGGACGCACGAGGTTGTGCATGAGTTTCAGTTCTTCACGGCTGGCATGACCGGATACATGAACTTCCTTATCCCGGCCATAAACCACATTTGCACCTAAGCGCATGAGGTTGTCAATGGTCTTGGAAACGAGTTTTTCATTGCCCGGAATCGGCGTAGCCGAGATGATAACGGTATCATCGGGGACAATGGTTACCTTGCGATGGTCAGACATTGCCATGCGGGTCAGGGCCGACATCGGCTCACCCTGGCTGCCCGTGGTGACAATAACGATTTGTTCGGCGCGATAGTTATTGATTTCATCAATATCAATTATAGTTCCTTCCGGAGCGGTGATATAACCAAGCTCCAAGGAAATGGTCACCACATTTACCATGCTGCGGCCTAAGATGGCCACCTTGCGCTTATAGCGCACAGCAGTGTCAATAACCTGCTGAATACGATGTACATTCGAAGAGAAGGTTGCCACGATAATGCGGCTGCGGGCACCGTGGAAAGCCTTGTCAAAGGACGCTCCAACCGTGCTTTCGCTCGGCGTATGGCCAGCCCGTTCCGCATTAGTGGAATCGGCCATCATCAGGAGAACCCCTTTGTTCCCAAGCTCCGAGAAACGGCGGAAATCCGTCATCTTGCCGTCAATCGGCGTGTAGTCGAGCTTGAAGTCACCCGTATGGACAATCATGCCCACCGGCGTCTTGATGGAAAGCCCCACTGCATCGGGAATGGAATGGTTCACACGGATAAAGCCCACGCTGAAACAGCCCACATTGATAATGTCCCCTTGCATTACCGAATGCAGATTGCTCGAATCCACACCATTTTCCTTGAGACGGCCTTCCAAAATGCCCAACGTCAAACGCGTACCATAAACCGGCACATTGAGCTGTTTGAGGACATAGGGCAGGGCACCGATATGGTCTTCGTGCCCATGGGTCAGGACAATCGCCTTGATCATATCGCGATTCTCCAAAAGATAGCTGATATCCGGAATAACGAGGTCCACGCCCAGCATATCTTCTTCGGGGAACATGAGCCCGGAATCAATCACGAGAATTTCATCGCCAACACGGACGACCGTCATGTTCTTGCCGATTTCCCCCAGTCCGCCCAAGGGAATAATCTGTAGTTTTTGTGCTTTTGCCAAAAATTACACCTCCATAATTCAGTTGTCTTCTTGCTTATTTATAATTCTTATATTTCATTGCGTCTGCGCAATCAAAGTCCGAACAATTCATTCTTTACTATTTTATCATTCCAGTTGCCATAATGCAACGAAAAAAAGGACATTTCCCTGCGATAAAGCAGAAAAATGTCCCTCGTATACACTATTTTACCGAAATTTTTTCTTACATATCCGGTCTTACCCCGGTCTTGCCGGTGAACTTATGATAGTTCCCACCCTTGCGGCGGCTCATGAGTTCATCGAGCAGCTGGTCCGGCGTCAGCTTGTGATAAGCCAAAAGCACCAGGCAGTGATACCAGAGGTCGCCCATTTCGTAGAGCACTTCTTCGCTCTTGTTGTTCTTGGAGGCAATGACCGTTTCCACGGCTTCCTCGCCGACTTTCTTGAGGATTTTATCCTGCCCCTTCTCAAAGAGATAATTGGTATAAGAACCCTCTACCGGATTCAGCTGACGTTCTTGAATGACATTATAGAGGTCATTGAGCACCGTGGCCAGCGAAGTCTCCTGCTCCGGCTCGACAACCACCAGACCTTTTTCCTTCTCCTCCACCAGCTTGCGGCCGCTGAAGCAGGTATATGTGCCTGTATGGCAGGCTACACCGGTCTGATGTACCTTAATGAGCAGGGTATCCCCGTCGCAGTCATAGGAAATCTCCTTGACCTTCTGCTTGTTGCCGGATTCTTCGCCCTTGTTCCAAAGGCGCTGACGGCTGCGGCTGTAGTACCAGGTATAGCCCGTCTCAATGGTCTTTTCCAAAGACTCCTTATTCATATAGGCCAGCATCAGTACCTGTCCGTTTTCCTCCTGCACCACAGCCGGTACAAGGCCCTTGTCGTCAAATTTAATCATCGAAATGTCTACTGCACTCATCAGAATCTTACCTCCACGCCCCGTGATTTTAGATATTCCTTAACCTGCCGCACGGTAAACTCACCGTAATGGAATACAGACGCCGCCAACACGGCATCCGCCTTGCCCTCGGTCAGCACATCATAAAAATGTTCGAGTTTTCCCGCGCCGCCGGAAGCGATAACCGGGACATTTACCGCCTCCGAAACCGCCCTTGTCAGGGCGATATCATAGCCGTCTTTGGTGCCGTCAGCATCCATACTGGTGAGCAAAATCTCGCCGGCGCCCAAGGAAACAGCCTTGGTTATCCATTCCAGGCAATTAAGCCCTGTCGGGGTTCGGCCGCCATTGACATAGACTTCCCATTTGTCCTCGCCGCTACGGCGGGCATCCACCGCCAGCACAATGCACTGCCGGCCAAATTTCTCCGCACCCTCACGGATAAGTTCCGGATTTTTTATCGCAGCCGTATTGACCGAAACCTTGTCGGCTCCTGCCTTCAGCATCCGGCTCATATCCTCCACGGTACGGATACCGCCGCCCACCGTAAAGGGAATAAAAACCTGGCTGGCACAATCGCGTGCCACCTGCACGATGGTATCGCGCTTGTCGCTCGATGCGGTGATATCCAAAAACACCAGCTCATCGGCCCGCTCCTTGTCGTAACGAGCAGCCAGTTCCACCGGGTCACCGGCATCCCGCAGCCCCACAAAATTCGTGCCTTTCACCACCCTGCCATCTTTGACGTCCAGACAGGGAATAATGCGCTTCGTATAGGTAGATGTACTCATATAACATATCCTCATACAATATTTACACTCAACACTACCTATTTTACAATAATTAATTAAAGTTTACAAGTTTTTGTGTTTATCCCCACTCCAGCGCAGCGTCCCAATCGACTTCAGGCAAAATTCCCTCCCCATGCACCGGCAGGTTCAACGGACGCAAATCCAGTTCACGCGGCCGCCATCTATGTATACCTTCATCTTCTTCCCCGGTCAGATATTGGGGAGCAGATATGCAGGACAGCTGGCAGTAGCCCAGGCTGCGAATCCACTCGTCCAGCCTGCTTTCCACTACCAATGTCTGACTCTCCGACATCGCCTTATTTTTTTTGCGTATTCTGGTATTCCCCAACGGGTCGAGCAAAATTTCCCCAGTTACAGCATCCGGCGACAAACCAAAGCCAAACAACTCATCTGTCCCCACACGGCCCAAACGCTCAATCCAAACCAGCATAGCAATCAACTCCTCTCACAATTAGGAGATAAAACTTATCTCAATGTATTATGATTAGACATTTTTTGCCTTAATCCTTCCTTTACGGACGAAAAAAGTAAGCCCCTCCCGCAGGAAAGGCTTACTTGCAAAGGTTATAAAATTACAGACCGGCTTCTTTTTTGAGCACATCTGCCTTGTCCGTGTGTTCCCAGGGCAGGTCCACATCGGTACGGCCAAAATGGCCATAAGCAGCCGTCTGCTTATAAATCGGACGGCGCAAGTCAAGCATCTTGATGATGCCAGCCGGGCGCAGGTCGAAATGCTTTTCAACCAGTTCTTCGATTTTTTCTTCGGCCACTTTGTTGGTGCCAAACGTATCCACCATGACGGAAACCGGGTACGCTACACCGATAGCATACGCCAGCTGGATTTCGCACTTGTCGGCCAAACCTGCCGCTACGATATTCTTGGCCACATAGCGGGCAGCATAAGCGGCACTACGGTCAACCTTCGTGGGGTCTTTGCCGGAGAAAGCACCGCCGCCATGACGAGCCCAGCCGCCATAGGTGTCAACGATGATTTTACGGCCCGTAAGACCGGAGTCACCCTGCGGGCCGCCGATGACGAACTTGCCCGTCGGATTGACGAAGATACGGGTTTCTTCCTTGAGCAGGTCAGCAGGTACAACCGGCTTGATCACATGCTCAATGAGGTCCTTGCGAATCTGTTCCAGCGTTACATCTTCATCATGCTGGGTAGAGATAACAATGGTATCCACAGCCACCGGTTTGCCATCCTCATAGACAATGGTAACCTGCGTCTTGCCGTCCGGACGAAGGTATCCGAGCGTGCCATTCTTGCGGACTTCCGTCAGACGGCGTGCCAGTCTCTGCGCCAGCGCAATCGGCAGCGGCATGAATTCCGGCGTCTCGTTGGTGGCATAACCAAACATCATGCCCTGGTCACCAGCACCCACTGCATCTGCTTCATCAAGCTTGCCTTCGCGGGCTTCAAGTGCCTGATTTACCCCCTGAGCGATATCCGGGGACTGTTCATCCAATGATACCAAAATACCGCAGGTCTTACAGTCAAAACCGTAAGCGGCATCGGTGTAGCCGATTTCTTCTACCGTGCTGCGAATGATTTTCGGAATATCCACATAGCAGGTCGTGGAGATTTCACCAACCACATGTACCTGACCGGTCGTTACCAACGTTTCACAAGCCACACGGCCCTGCGGGTCCTGGGCGATGATGGCATCTAAGATGCTGTCGGAAATCTGGTCAGCCATTTTATCCGGATGACCTTCCGTAACCGATTCCGACGTAAACAGCATACGTTTCTTGCTCATAATTTTGCCTCCTTATGCATTAAGCTGCTGAAATGTCTCGTCTTCCATTGGGCAAAAGGAAAAGACTCTCATAAATGAGAGCCTTTTATCTTCACTCTCATCTTATAGGCTTCGCCTAAAGGAATTGGCACCGTTTCGCAATTGCGATGGTTGCCGCAGCTTCATTGGGCCTATCCCTCCACTGCTCTGGATGAGTTCATATTCAGCTTTATCGATAAATCGATTTTATCCTATTTTTCCCAAAATGTCAAGAATAAAACTGAATATGATTCATTTTTTAATTCGATTATTCAGTTGTGTTAAATTTCTTGCGGATAATCATTTCAATGTGATTTCCCTCTACCGAGACCTGTATATCATCGGCAATGTTCGCCACGATGGATTTTTCCAATTCATCTAAGGCCTCTTCCATTTCGGTATCTTCATCGGCTTTCTTTTCCACATCATACCGATATTGCTGCAATGACCACATATAAGCATCCGCTGCCATCCCGACACCGCCCATGCTCATGCAATGCATATCACCGGTCGATACCATTGCGCCATCTTTCATGTTATAAAGGCTGTCTTCAATGAAATCCTTTATCTTGCCCATGATACCTACAGAAGCTTCATTTCTCTTTTGGGAAGAAGTATCAATAAGCTCCTGCTTTTTTTCATAATTCATCATGGCATCAGCCAAAAGGTGCAATTCGCAGTTGCCATCCGGCGAGCCTTCCATCCAAAAATCTGCGGAGAAATCCTCCACAATAGCCCGTACCATGCTCATGGTTTCTTCGGCCAACAGACGGGCACGACGGGCACTGCGCTCGCCAAAGCCCATTCCGCAGCTGAAGGATTCCACCTCGTCCAAAGCCTTCTCCATGCCATAGCCGAGACTGTTTACCTTGATTTTTGCGGTTCTCATGTAAGCCCCCCAATCCCTGTTATTCTTCAATGGTGAGGAAATCAATAAAGCCTGTCATTTCCAATACATCTTTTACATCGCTGTTGACATGGGTAAGCTTCATCGAACCTTGTTTCTTCATCCGTTTCTGGGCCAGCAGCAGCACACGCAGGCCGGCAGATGCCACATAGACCAGTTCACTGAAATCAAAAGTCAAATCCGTAACACCGGTCAGTTCATTCTGCACAACTTTATCCAGTTCGGGAGCCGTAACCGCATCCAGACGGCCAACCAACGCAAGCTTCAACACCGAACCATTTTGTTCTTTTTTAATCTCCATAACAGGTAACCCCTTTCATTTATCATCATAAAATATTTATTCGCTTTTTTTTCGCATTTTCCTGCAATTTTTTTATTTATGACTGCATCCAAAGTTTCTGATAGCTTTCCAGCTGCCTTACCGTATGCTGAATGATATTCTGCGCCAGCCGCGGTGAGCTTTCGATTAAACGCTGCAACGCAGACAGCGGAACCGTCAGCAGCACAACCTGTTCGGTAAGCACTTCCGCCGACAAGTGGCACTTTCGGTCTGGCAGCAGGGCAAGTTCATTGATCCAACTGGTTTCAACCCGGATATCCAACGCATTATACCATCCATCACCAGTTTCCAAACAGCGTGCCACCTTACCTTTAACCAAAAAGACTGCATTTTCCTCAATTTCTTTTTCTGCAATACGATCACCTTCAAAACGCGTACTCAGCTTTGCATCCCGCATGAAGAGTTGAATAAGACCTCTGTCACATTCCTGCAAGAGGGACAGCCGGGAAATATAATGCTGCAATACCTTGCGGGAATCCTCCGGCGGAATCTGATGAATCTCTTTTTCCCAACGATTTTGTAAACGGGGCAGGAATTCCACATAAGGCAGATTCCAATCGGTCAGCAGCTGCTGCAATACCAACAGGTAATGATTTGCCAGCATACGGATATTACTATCCGTGAAGAGTTTATCATTATAAACAATCTTCAGCCAAACCTGTCCCTCATCCGTGCTAAAGCGCAAAGCCAGACGGACATTGCGCACATCCATTGTATTTTGCAGTACTATGCTGCCTTCTAGTTGCCCTCTGACTTCTACATATTTTTTCCCGGACTGGAAAAAATCAACAAAGTTCAAGAAATGATCGAAGTTATCTTCCCAGCTGCCAACCAAAGCGGCAATATCCCTGCGGGCCAAAGCCGCATAAGACTTGGAGATGACAAATTGCTGAAATGCCTTCGTGATAATCCCCTGAACCGTAGAACTGCCTTCCATCTGCATACGCATCGGCACCAGACTAGGTTCAGCACCATCTCCCTGGTTACGCGGCACCAACAGGCAATACGCCACATCCTGACACTCATTTTCCTGCTGCAGCAAAAAACTCCATGCCGAATGCAAAATGGACATCAACATCATCTTATTATCCTTAGCCTGCTTACGCAAATCGGACTGAATGTCCAAGGGAATCCTGACGACATAACTCTTTTGACGGGAATCCGTTTTTTCCCCACCTTTCCGCATATAGGGAACTTTAGGCAGCGGCGGAAGATTGTTCAAAACTTTTGACCAGTAATTCATCACCGGTTCAGCCATCTTTTCCGTCAGAACAAAACCATTGTCTTTATGAGCAGCCGGCTGTACATTCTCCCCTTGCGCCAAGCGGAAAAGATTGTGGATATTCAAGTCATTCAATACGGCCTGTACGGCAGTTACAATAACGGCATACTCATCCGTCCCCGTACGGAGTATCACAAAACGAATCAGCAGGTCATGCTTCAGGTCAAATTCCTGACGCATTTCTGTTTCCATAATCTTCCGCAGCGTTCCATCCAATTCATCCTCCGGCACATCTTCCAGATTGCGAAATACAATCGATGGCAATTCCCTTCGCTCAGTAAAGACTACAGCTACCGTACGATTCTTCAGGGGACAGTAATTAAGCCGGAAAGCCTCCTCGGCAGCCATCATTTTATTGACTGCCATATTAAATTTCAAGGGAAGAATTTTGCCCTTTATTTTATACAGGGTCTGCAGCACGGCCCCTGACATATTTACACTGGCCCTGGCCCCTAAGAAACTTTCCTCACGGTTATTTAATTCCCGTATATACTGAATGGTATTGGCAGTCAGGCGGTTCATACCTTTCTGCGCACCATAAATATGCTCTAAAAAAATCTTTGTACTGTCATCCAGTTCGGCAAATGTTCGTCTTTCCTCAGCCATGAGCAGTATCCCCCTATCCATCTTAGAAATCGAACTTAAGTATCCCACTTTCATTTATTCGCCTATTCCATAAAATATTCCTTTTTTCTATGAAAAATGACCCGTCAAAAATTTGACAGGTCATAAATTTAGTAGCGCCAAAACTGTTTGGCTTTTTCCTTATCCTTTTTTATCTGCTTCACGAGCTGTTCAACACCGTCAAACTTCACTTCATCCCGCAGTTTTTCGATAAATTCTACGGCAATGAGTTTATCGTAGAGGTCACCCTTGAACTCTGCGATATTGACTTCAATCCGGCGGTTACAACCCTTGAAGGTGGGATTATTGCCGATATTGGCTACACCATTATAACTATGGCCCTGAAACTTCACCCCGACCGCATAGACGCCATTAGGCAGCATTACCCGCTGCTCGCTGATGGCTAAGTTAGCCGTAGGAAAGCCCAGGAGCCTGCCGCGCTCGTCCCCATGAATCACCCGTTCCATCACGGTAAAGGGACAGCCCAGAAAGTCGCTGGCCGTATGCAAATCCCCCGCCGCGAGCAAACTGCGGACACGGGTAGAGCTTACCGGCCGGCCGTCACGCAGGACAGCCGGGCAGATTTCTGCCGTAAAACCATACGCATTGCCTTCCCGCAGGAGCATGCGCTGCGTTCCCTTGCCCTTGCAGCCAAAGGTATAATTAGGGCCGGTCACCACATAGTAAGGCGCCAGATTCATGCGCAGGATTTCCAAAAATTCCTCAGGACGGCGGCTGGCAAATTCTTTGGTAAAAGGCATGGCAATCAAAATATCCACGCCGAGTTCCTCCAGCCGCTTTTCCCGCAGGATGTTGTTGCCAATCTGCAGCGGCATGGCCTGCGGAGCCAACACCGATAAGGGATGATTGCTGAAGGTAAAGACCACGGACTTGCCGTCAATCTTTTTGGCCAGTTCCACAGCCCGGCGGATAATGCTCTGATGACCGATATGCACGCCATCAAACATGCCGAGCGCTACCGTCAGGCGGGGATATTTTTTTGTCAAATCAATCAGTTTGTTGTATACTTCCATGATTTTATCACCGCCCTATTACCTTCACCGGCAAAAGTTCTTCTCTTTCTTTATCGTAACGGCCTACGCCGATGAAATAACCGTCCGCATAAACCCGCAGGCTTTCCGTCTGCGCCGTAAAGTTACGCACTGTGCTGGAAAGGCCATTACAGAAGGCCTTTTCCCGCTTGGGATTCAAATCAAAACGCTGCATGGAGCTTAGGTATTTATCCGCAGGCAGCAAGGCATTGGCGCCTGCTACGGCCAGTTCTTCCATGGTCAGCGCATTTTCGACCGTAAAGTCGCCCACCCGCCGTCTGAGCAAAAAGGCCATCGTCGCAGGCACACCCAAAGCCGCGCCAATATCCTGACAGAGGCTGCGGATATACGTTCCCTTGCTGCAATCGCAATCAATCAGCAGCATATCGTGGCTGTGTGCCAGTAAATCCAGCCGATAGATGGTGACTTCGCGGGACGGAACGTTCACCTCTTTACCTGCCCGCAATAAATCGCAGGCCTTTTGGCCGTTGATTTTTATTGCCGAATGGGCTGGCGGCGTCTGCTGGATTTTACCGGTGAACTTTTGCAGCACCTTTTCAAGCGTTGACATGTCAAAATCTGACCAGTCCGTTTGACTCGTCAATACCTTGCCCGTATCGTCACCGCTGTCAGTGGCAATACCGAGCTTGATTTCCGCCCGATAAGTTTTATCCGTCAGTTCTAGATATTCGATAAGTCGGGTAGCTGTGCCCACAGCCACAGGCAGTACACCTGCCGCTGCAGGGTCTAACGTGCCGGCATGCCCTACTTTTTTCGTATGGAGCACCCGCCGCACATAGCCCACCACATCATGGGAGCTCATGCCGGGCGGTTTTAGGATATTGAGAAAGCCGCTTACGGGCTTTACCTCCGTCACGATTCAGCCTCCAATACCTGCGTAATGGCCTTGATAAGGTCATTTCTGGCTTCAGCACAGTTCTTTTCAATCGAACAGCCTGCCGCCCGCACATGACCGCCGCCGCCAAACTGCAGGGCGATTTTCGTCACATCAATACCCTTAGAACGCAGGCTCACGCGGCAAAGCCCCGGTTCTTTTTCTTTCAGGGTAAAAGCGATATCCACGCCTTCAATGACCCGCACCATGCCAATAAGGCCTTCGGGGGCTTCATGTTCCTGCAGGGCGGCATTGTCCAGACAAATGCCGGCCACCTTGCCGCCAGCAAAAAGCTCAATCTTCTGCAGGGCAAAGGCCAGGCTCTGTACCTCCGAAAAAGGACGCTGTTCGAGCGCTTCGGAAATAACATTAGGCTGCGCACCACAGGCCAGCAAAGAAGCTGCTGTCTGCATGGTTCTCGGCGTGGTATTCGAGAAACGGAACCATCCCGTATCCATCGCCAGGCCCGTATACAGGCACATCGCCATATCCTGCGTGCATTTCACGCCTAGTTCTTCAATTAATTGGTAAATGATTTCGGCAGTAGCAGCCGCCGTTCCATCGAGATAGAGCTTATCGGCCTGACCATCATTTGTGATATGGTGGTCGATATTGAGGGTCGGAGCGCTAACCGCCTCTTTTACCCGGCCAATGCGGTCAAGGCTCACATCCACCGCTACCAGAAGGTCTGCGGGGATGTTTTGCCCTTCTTCCACTTTCCCTATAAGCTCATATCCCGGCAGCACAGAAAATGCTGCCGGGATATCATCATCGATGAAAACCTGCACCTCTTTGCCCAAAGCCTTGAGTGCATGCATAAGGCCAAGGGAACTGCCGATGGCATCGCCATCGGGGTTCACATGGGCAGTAAGCACAATGCGTTCATGGGCGTTGAGTTCCGCTGCCGTTTCCGTCAATGAAATTTGCATTTGTTTTACTCCTCAGGTGCCGAATCCTTTGCTTTCGCTTCATCTTCGGCCTTGATTTTTAAGAGCAGTTCCTGGATATGCGCACTGTAATCCAGCGACTTATCCAGCGCAAAGCTCAGTTCCGGGGTTACCCGCAGGCGAATTCGCTTGCCGATTTCCCGGCGGATAAAGCCCAAGCTACTGTTAAGCCCCGACCAGCAAGCCTTCACCTGGGCTTCGTTTCCCATCAGGCTCACATAGACCTTGGCCTCCCGCAAATCGCCCGTGCATTCCACAGACGTTACGGTCACAAAGCCAATGCGGGGGTCTTTTAATTCCCGCAGGATAATCTGGCTGATTTCCTGTTTCATCAGTTCCTGAACTTTTTCCACGCGCAGCTGTCCCACAGTCACGCACCTCCTTCTACTTCTATCTCAGTCATTATTCCTCATTTTCTTTGGCAGCCCGTGCTTCCGCTTCTGCCTGACGCTTTCTGGCGGCCTCTTTGTTGGCTTCGTTGATATCCGTGGCAATTTCTTCCATCGTGTAAGCTTCGATGATATCGCCTTCCTTGAAGTCACGATAATCGATGATGGAAATACCGCATTCGTAACCGGCAGCTACTTCCTTCACCTCATCCTTGAAGCGGCGCAGGGAGTCGATTTCCCCGTCGAACACTTCGATGTTGTCACGGATAATACGAATCTTGGAGTTGTTGTGAATCTTGCCTTCGAGGACATAAGAACCAGCAACAAGCGCCTTGGAGAACTTCATGACCTGGCGGATTTCTACGCGGCCCTGTACAACTTCCTTGTACTTGGGCTTGAGCATGCCGCTCATTGCGTCCTTGACATCATTGAGGGCATCGTAGATGACGCGGTAAGTGCGGATATCCACATCTTCCGTATCGGCTACGCGGCGCGCATTGGCATCCGGGCGTACGTTGAACGCGATGATGATGGCATTCGATGCCGAAGCCAGCATAACATCGGATTCGTTTACGGCACCTACGCCGGAATGAACCACGCTGACGCGAACTTCATCGTTCTTGTTGAGTTTGAGGAGCGAGCCGCAGAGTGCTTCGACAGAACCCTGTACGTCAGCCTTGACCACGATATTGAGGTCTTTGATTTCGCCTTCCTGAATCTGATGGAACAGGTCATCGAGCGATACCTTCTTGCTCTTGATGAGGTTGGTGCGCTGACGTTCTACGCGGGCTTCCGCAATGGAACGGGCCTGTTTTTCTTCAAGCACAGCCAGAATATCACCGGCTGCCGGTACATCGTTAAGACCGAGAATCTCAACCGGCACGGACGGGCCAGCCTTCTTGACGTTGTTGCCACGGTCATCGACCATAGCACGAACCTTACCATAGGTCGTACCGCAGACCACGGAATCACCGATGCGCAGGGTACCGTTCTGTACGAGTACCGTTGCCACCGTACCACGGCCCTTGTCGAGCTTGGCTTCGATGATTACACCGCGGGCATCACGGTTCGGGTTAGCCTTGAGTTCTTCGACTTCGGCAACGAGCAGTACGTTTTCCAGAAGGTCATCAATACCAATCTGCTGTTTAGCCGATACGGGAACCATGATGGTGTCGCCGCCGTATTCTTCCGGAACGAGGTTGTGTTCCATGAGTTCCTGCTTCACGCGGTCCGGATTTGCGCCCGGCTTATCAATCTTGTTGACCGCCACGATGATGGGCACGTTAGCAGACTTGGCATGGTTGATGGCTTCGACGGTCTGAGGCATAACGCCGTCATCGGCAGCAACCACGAGGATCGCGATATCCGTAATCTGAGCACCGCGGGCACGCATAGCCGTGAAGGCTTCATGACCCGGCGTATCGAGGAAGACAATCTTCTTGCCTTTGCAGTTTACCTGATAAGCACCGATGTGCTGGGTAATACCGCCGGCTTCGTGAGCGGATACATGGGTATTGCGGATGCAGTCCAAAAGCGAAGTCTTACCATGGTCAACGTGGCCCATAACGGTAACAACAGGCGGGCGCAGCTTGAGGCTCTTCGGGTCATCCTCGATTTCGGGGATTTCCGTCGGGTCTGCATCAGGCGGCAGTTCTTCGCAGGTTACGCCGAATTCAGATGCCACGAGAGCTGCCGTATCGAAGTCGATTTCCTGGTTGATGGTTGCCATTACGCCCATCATAAAGAGCTTCTTCACCACTTCAGCAGCCGTGTAGCTCATCTTGGAAGCCAGGTCCTTAACGGCAATCATTTCCGGCAGCTTGATGTGCTTCGGACGGGCGATTTCCATTTTCGGTGCCGGCTGCTGACCGCCACGCTTGTTGTTACGGCCCTTGCCGCCACGGCGGTCATTATTACGGCCATTCCGGTCATTGCGGTCATTCCGGTCGTTACGGCCATTGTTTTTGCCGCCACGGCGGTCGTTGCGGTCATTCTTGTCGTTGCGGTCGCGATTGTTCTTGTCGTTGCGGCTGCCGCGTTCACCACGGCTGTCGTTGCGCTCGTTGTTATTCCGTTCATTGTTGGCGCGCTCATTATGACCGCCGCGATTGCCGCCTTCATGATTGCGGTTCTGACCGTTGCCGTGATTATTGCTGCCATTCTTGTGCTGGCCGTTGTCATGCTTTTCGTGGCTGCGACTTGCGTTCTTATCTGCCGTTTTTGCCTTGGGAGCTTCTTTCACTTCTTTGACTTCCTTAACCTCTTTCACTTCTTTCGGCTGAGCTTTGGGCTTGCTGTCCTTCGCCGGAGCAGCCTTGGCAGCCGGAGCTGCGCCCTTGTTGTAATGCTTTTTCAGTGCTTCACGCTCAGCGTCACCGACACTGCTGAAATTATTTTTAACCTGGAAACCGCCTTTCTGCAGGACTTCCAGAACTTCTTTAGTTTCCTTGTTGAATTCTTTGGCCAATTCATAAACTCTTATATTGGACATTAATCCACCCCCGAATTATTTCATAGTGATTCCTCCATCAGCTGGCGAAGTTTTTTCGCAAAGCCATCGTCCAGTAATGCGGCGACAGCGCGGAAATCCTTGCCCAAACATCCGCCCAATGTCTCACGGTCGAGACAATCGGCATAGGGAATCGCGAATTTATCTGCTAATGTAATAAAATTTTTCTTGCTTTCTTCAGCGGCATCACCAGCCAGCAGGACAAGCACAGCCTGCTTTTTCTTCACGGCCTGTTCCACAGCAAATGCCCCGGAAACAATGCGGCCAGCCTTCTGTGCCATGCTCAAAAGGTTTGTGATGCGCTGCTCTTTAGGTTTAGCCATATTCAGCCCTCAGCCTTGGGCAGCTCATTTAACTGCTGCTCCAAAAGCTCATATACAGACTTATCAATCTGACTCTTGAAGGAACGCTCTAAGCCCTTGCTCTTGCGCGCAGCGGCAAAGCATTCCAGCTTCGGACATATATAGGCGCCCCGGCCAGGCTTTTTCCCCGTGGTATCCACGGAGAACTCCCCTTCGGGACTGCGCACAATGCGGATAAGCTCCCGTTTAGGGCGGCTTTCCTGACAGCCCAGGCACATGCGCTGGGGTATCTTCTTGGTTTTCACCTTATTCACCCTCTGCGGTGAAAGCTTCATCGCTTTCCACTTCGACTACGTTCATGTTTTCGTCCAGTTCCTCATCGGCAGCCTGGCTCTCGCTCTTGATGTCGATTTTCCAACCCGTGAGCTTAGCGGCGAGACGGGCATTCTGACCTTCCTTGCCGATAGCCAGCGACAGCTGATAGTCGGGAACGACTACGCGGGAAACCTTTTCGGCTTCGTTGACGGCTACGGAGACAACCTTGGACGGGCTCAGGGCGTTAGCGATGAACTTCGCTGGGTCTTCGCTCCACTTCACGATATCGATTTTTTCGCTGCCCAGTTCGTCAACGATGGCCTGCACGCGCATGCCGCGGTAGCCAACGCAGGAACCAACGGGGTCCACGGATTCGTCCTTGGACCAAACGGCAATCTTGGAACGGTTGCCCGGTTCACGGGCTACAGATTTGATTTCTACGATGCCTTCCTGAATTTCCGGAACTTCCAGTTCAAAGAGGCGCTTCAAAAGGCCTGGATGAGTACGGGATACCACGACCTGCGGTCCCTTGTTGGTCTTCTTGACTTCAACAATGAACGCCTTGATGCGGTCGCCATGGCTGTAAGTTTCCGTCGGAATCTGTTCAGCCGGCGTCAGCACGGCTTCCGTCTTGCCGAGGTCGATGAACACATTGCGGTTTTCCACACGCTGTACGAGGCCTGTGAGGATATCGCTTTCACGGCTCTGGAATTCTTCGTAAATCATGCCGCGTTCAGCTTCGCGAATGCGCTGTACAACCACCTGCTTAGCCGTCTGGGCTGCCACACGACCAAAGTTAGCCGGCGTCACTTCGATTTCGATGACATCGCCAACTTCGTATTCCGGACGAATAGTACGCGCCTGAGCCAGGGAAATTTCCGTGATTTCATCATCGGTATCCTCGACAACCGTCTTGAGGGCGTACACATGGTAATGCCCCGTATCACGGGACAGGGTAACACGAACATTCTGGGCGGAACCAAAGTTCCGCTTGTAAGCAGTAATCAGGGCCTGCTCAATGGCCTCAAATAAGATTTCCTCGTCAATGCTGCGCTCTCTGCTGAGTTCCCGCAGGGTTTCCAGAAACTCCTGCCCATTATCCTTTGCACGCGTTGTTTTTCTTGCCAAAACTATTTTCCTCCCAAATATATAAAGGCAACAGCCTTAAAAATCAATATGCAGACGAATCTGCGCTGCCTTGCTGAGTTCGATGGTCAATTCATCATCCAAGGTGAATTTCTCACCATCAAAGCCGGTCAATACACCCGTAAGATTCTTTTTGCCATCCATTGGCGCATAGAGAGTGACATCCACAGCCTTGCCCTGCTCCCGTACCAAATCCCGGGGCTTTCTGAGTACGCGGTCAATGCCCGGCGACGATACTTCCAAAATATAGGCATCTGGAATTATATCCTTTTCATCCAGCATTACCTCCAGCTTTTCGCTAAGCTCCTGGCAATCCTCAATATCAATGCCGCCTTCTTTATCGATGTAGACACGCAGATAATAATCCGTATATTCCTTAACGTACTCCACATCCACCAGTTCAATGACATCCTGACCGGTCAACAGCTCCTGCACCATGAGTTCCACGGATTCTTCAATATTCTTCGCTGCCATACATCCACCTCCCTATCCGATTTTGCATTCAAACATAAGAGTAAAGAGTGGGCTTGCACCCACTCTTTAACATAAGAATACTTAAATTAACTATTAAAGTATAGCACGCCTTCTGCCCGCTGTAAAGACTTTGCGGAATTTTTTTACTCAAGCCAGGCATATCCGCGGTGTTTTTCCAGATAGGCCACCAACTCATCCGCCGGCAAGGGCCGGGAAAAATAGTAGCCCTGTTCATATTCACAGCCCATCTGTGCCAAGTGCTGCGCCATATGCTTATCCTCCACGCCTTCGATGATGATGGCCATGTGTTCCTCCTGAAACATGCGAATAACGTGCAGCAGCATATTGCTGTTGCTGCGGAAATATGCCCAAACCAGCTGCATATCAATTTTCACCATCGCAAAGGGCAGCTGAATCACCCGCGTAATATTGGACGTGCCTGCACCAAAATCGTCGAGCAGAAAACTTACGCCGCAATTTTTCAAACGCTCCATCTGCTCCAGCAGAGATTCCATATCCCCAGTCGCCGATTCCGTAACCTCCAGGCGGATTTTACTCATGGAAATATGGTAACGGGAAGCCATGCGCTCCAATTCCTCCCCGAGATTATAGTTAAGACACTGAGCGGGTGAAATATTGACCGTCAAAAAATCTATGCCCAACGCTTCAAGGTCATGATTGCTGATAAACTGACAGGTCTTGGCAAAAATCTGCCGTCCAAGTTCCATGATATCGCCATCATTTTCCGCCAAAGGAATAAACTCCTGCGGCGGTATATAGCCAAGTTCCCCATCCTGCAGACGGGCCAGCACTTCCAAGGCACTTATGCGGTCTTCCCAGACACAGTATAGCGGCTGCATGTGAATTTCCAGACTATTGTCCCGCAGAGCCCGCCCCAAGGCAGCGCGGATTTTTTCCTGACGCTTGATCTGCGCCTCTAACGCTTCATCCACCGCGTACACCGTGGACATATCGCGCCGGCGTGCCTCGTTAAAGGCTTCCTCCAGGCAGACCTCCACATAGCGTTCATTCTTTTTCGGCACGCTTCTGGAGAGAAAGACCATATTTATTCCCAAAGGCACTTGAACCCCGCCGCTGTCCACCCAGGGATAACGGAACCGCTCGGTGATTTTTTGGGCCATGCCCTGCACATCACTATAATCCAGCGTATGATTGAGCAGCACAAACTGCCCATTGCCCAAATAAAACACATGAAAATCTGTAAAATGAGCATTCAGCCATTTACCTGCATCCAACAGGCTTTTGTACATCGTACTGGCACCGTAAAAGGTCTTAAAGGACGCATAATTGCGAATCCCCACCCCAAAGCAGGAAAACGGCTTGTCGTAAAGAATCAGCTCCGACACCATTTCCGCAAAGGCCGCTTTATTGAACACATCCACCATCCGGTCCCGCAAGGAATCCGGATTCTGAGCAGTCAGATAAATAATGAGAATCGCCAGCAGGCTGAAAAAACTGGTCACGAGCGTATTCATAAAGGAATGACGCATAATAATTCCCACGGCCAAAATCAGATTGCAGGAAAAAAGCCCTATCTGCAGCCTGAGGGAAACCTCCTTGCGAAAACAAAAGAGCACGACCAGAGAAGCAAGGATATAAAACCAGGTACTGAAGTATATGGCATTATACCAGCCGAGATTATGATACCCCGCCACCGGGTCCATGGTAAAAATCGTGCCTGCCCAAGGAGTCACGATTGTCAACAGGGATACGGCAATTGCCGGCAGTGCCATCCCCCAGATATAACGGCGTCCCCATTTTTTCGGGGCATCTACGACTTCGGATGCATAATCAAACAGACTCCAACCACGCGCGATGAAGGCAATGAAATAGGCAATATTCAACCCATAGGATATCGAAAGCGGATATTCCTTCCATACTTCGTTGAGTTCGCAGGCTGCAATATCGGTAATCGTCATGACCAGATTCATAATCATGACCAACCAAAAACTCCGGCTCTGCCGCGTAGGCAGCTGCTGCCGCTCCAGATAAACCATCATCAGAATTAGTTGAACAGGGATTGTAGCCAACGCGAAATCGTAATTGTAGTCACTAAGCCAATTCCACATAAAAATTCCCCTCGTCATTAAATCATATTTTTATAATCTATGATTTCGCCAAGGGGAATTTAATTTCCTGCTATTAATATTAATTAATGACACCAAAGGCCTGCAGAGCAAGAATGACCATGATGACCGGAGCCACATAGCGGATAACAACCCGATAGAGGCCCTTGCGTGGCATAGCACTGCCATCGGCTTCCATTTCGCCGATAATCCATTCCGGCTTCACGAGCCAGCCAATCAGGATTGCCGACAGGAACGCGATAATGGGCATCATGCAGGCGGTACTGATGTAGTCCATGATATCCAAAAGCTGTCCGGTAGAACCATTCGGCAGGCCAACTTCCACATAGAACAGGCTGTAGCCCAAAGAAATCACAACCGTTACCACGGTATAGAAGGCGCTAGCAAGCAGCGTAACCTTCTTGCGGCCGGCATGGAAAATTTCCATCAAGTTTGCCACAATAGCTTCCAACACGGAGATACAGCTGGTAAGTGCCGCAAATATCGCCATCAGGAAGAATGCCGCACCGATGATGATGCCGACAATCCCCAGGGAATTAAACACCTTTGGCAGGGAGACAAACATCAGTTTCGGACCTGCCGCCATGCCTTCCATACCGGAGAAAGCAAAGATGGCGGGAATAATCATCATGCCGGCAAGCACGGCCACGGCCGTATCCACAATGGCAATCTGCGATACCGACTGATTGAGGTTTACATCTTTCTTGACATAGGAACCATAGGTAATCATGATGCCCATAGCCACGGAAAGCGAATAGAACATCTGACTCATGGCATCCAGTACAATCTGAATGTACTTGCCAAGCGTCAGCCCTTCAAAATTGGGCAGGAAGTAAATCGCCAGCCCCTGCAGCCCCGTACGAACCGTACCATCTGCATCATGCACTTCAAGCGTCAGCACATAAAGCGAAATCAGGATGACCGTAACGAGCAGAACCGGCATGATGATGCGGGAAGATGCCTCAATGCCCCGTTCAACGCCGCGGTAGACGACAAAGGCCGTTGCCAGCATGAAAATTGCTGCATAAATGCCCGATTCCACAGGATTGGTGATAAAGCCCACGAAGTAATCATCCTGCGCCGCGGCTGCCCCGCCGCCCGTCAGGAAGGTCACCGCATACTTGGTAATCCAACCGCCGATAACCGCATAATAAGTCATAATGATTGCCGGTACAAAGAAGGTCAGAATACCCAGGAATTTCCAGCCCGGCTTCATCGCGCCATAAGCTTTGATGGAACTGAGCTGAGTACGGCGGCCAATGGCCAAATCCGAAGATAACAGCGCATAGCCAAACGTCAAAAGTAAAATCAAATACGTCAGCAGAAAAATTCCGCCGCCATCCTTCGCAGCAAAATACGGAAACCGCCAGAGATTGCCCACGCCTACAGCGGAGGCGGCGGCAGCCAGCACAAACCCGAGCTGGCCGGAAAAGCTGCTGTCCTTGCTTTTTTTCTCGTTCATATACATCACCTCTAATTCTTGATAAGAATATTATACACCTTTACAGCTATTTGTAAAGTATTTTATTATAAATATGCACTTTTGTTTTTCTGAAATTGACATTGTATTTAGCAATTCCATAAAAGCAAGCCGCAATCCACGCCTATTGGACAAGGATTGCGGCTTCTGTTGCTTGTTTTATATTTTTGTCATAGTGGACATTTGTTTGTTGTCAGTCTTCATCAGGATTTTCCAAAATCCGTTCAATCTTGGTTTTCATCACATCAAAAGCCACATCATTGAGGCCGCTGTTGAGAACGATATCCGCCACATTGCGAGTCGGCTCAACATAGAGATAGTGCATGGGCTTTACCGTAGCCAGATAATGTTCGATGATATCCTGCAGCTCACGGCCACGCTCGTCCATATCCCGCACTACACGGCGCAGGATGCGTTCATCAGCATCGGCTTCAACGAAAATCTTTATATCAAAGGCATCCCGCAGCCGTTCATCCTGGAAAATCAGGATTCCCTCTACGACAATAACCCGGCTGGGATGAATGGTTATGGTTTTATCCGAACGGTTATGCTGGGTAAAATCATAGACCGGGCACTTGATGCTTTCGCCTGCTTTGAGCTTTTCCAAATGCTCCACGAGTAAATCCGTCTCTAAGGCCTGCGGATGGTCATAATTGATCTTCCGGCGTTCCTCCATGGAGAGCGCATCATTAGCCCGATAGTAATTGTCATGATAAATAACCGTTATGTTTTCACCAAAAAAGTTTTTCAAGCGATTGGTAAAGGTGGACTTGCCCGAGCCGGAACCGCCAGCAATACCGATAATCGTTGTCTTCATTTGGTGCAACACCTCCTTCTAAAAACAGCATTGACGATAATTATAGCATAAAATCTACTCCTCCGCCAGCATTTCATAAAGTTCCATCATTTCCCGTATACGTCTCACCTCCACAGCACTTAAATCATGCTGCCGCGATTTGCCGCCCGCATGATAGTAGACAATAGAGCCGCCACCTACAGACAATATCCGCTTAAAGGCGGCTACAACCCGATTATCCGCTGTAAGCGAATAACTTTCCACCAGCCATTCTGCATCCGAGGCCATATGCTTATTGATTTTGGAAAAATCAAAGACAACGGTTGTCGTTTCACCTGCTGCGATAATATCCAAATGATCACCATTGATCCAGGCGGTCTGCAAGGGGTCATTGATATGGTAATAATAATAGACTTCATAAGCCAATGACGCACGCGTGCTGCCTGACAATACAAAAGGACGCAGATAGACTCCCGGCTCCGGTTTCTTGGGCCATTGGTACTTATAATAGGTTATGCCATTAATGGTTTCTTCCTGCATAGAGTCCTTGATTTCACGTTCTCTCTTCTTTTTATTCTCCCGTTTCACCCGTTCCTGTTCTTCAATCTGCCGCTTTATTTCCTCTTCTTTTACCTTCTCTGCCTCCCGCTGCAGCTCCTCCGGGGTCTTTTCCTGCTGCATTGCCGTTTCAGCCTGTGCCTGCTGCTCTTTTTGCTGCTGATCAACATAAAAATATGCGGCTGCCCCAGCGGCCATGATGATGATATAAAAAATCACCGCTCCGATGATAATTTTTGACCTGTTCACCGGTATCCCTCCCCTGACATCTATTTATCTTTCATATTCCCCCCCATTGTCAAAAATCCTGCAAATAAAAAAGCTGACTTGTCAAAAATAAACAAGCCAGCCTGCATATTACTTCGTCAGTTTATAGTATTTTTTCTTGCCCTTCTTCACAATGGCTTCGCCATCCTTGAAGTCAGATTCTGCCAGCACGTAATCCACATCGCTGACTTTTTCGTCATTGAGGGACAGGCCGTTCTGCTGAATCAGGCGGCGGCCTTCACCTTTGGAGGCGAATACTTTGCCAGCCACGAGTGCATCGAGAAGTTTCTGGCCGATTTCTGCCTTGACTTCGGGGATATCGGCACCGGCACCGCTGCCACCGAACATTGCTTCGGCAGATGCCTGTGCCTTGTTGGCTTCTTCTTCGCCATGCACGATTTTCGTCACTTCGTAAGCCAATACCTTCTTGGCTTCGTTGATGGCCGCATCCTTGAGCGCACCCAAGCGGCGCACTTCATCCATCGGCAGGAAGGTCAACAGTGCCAGGCAGTTTTCTACATCAGCATCATCGACATTGCGCCAGTACTGATAGAACTCATACGGGCTGGTCTTTTCGGCATCGAGCCAAAGCGCGCCGCCAGCGGTCTTGCCCATCTTCTTGCCATCGCTCTTGGTCAGGAGCTTATTGGTCAGACCATAGACTGCCGTGTTGTTCTTGCGGCGATTGAGTTCCACACCCGCAATGATATTGGACCACTGGTCATCGCCGCCCATTTCGAGCTTACAGCCATAACGGCGGTTGAGTTCCAAGAAGTCATAGCCCTGCATAACCATGTAGTTGAATTCGAGGAAGGTCAGGCCCTTTTCCCAACGCTGCTTGTAGCAGTCAGCAGCGAGCATACGGTTTACCGTAAAGCAGGCACCAACTTCGCGCAGCAAATCAATGTAATTGAGCTTGCGCAGCCAGTCGCCATTGTTGACCATGATGGCCTTGTCATCACTGAAGTCAATGAAACGGGCAATCTGCTTCTTGAAGCATTCACAGTTGTGCTCGATATCTTCATCGGTAAGCATTCTGCGCATGTCGGTACGGCCCGAAGGGTCACCCACCGTGCCCGTGCCACCGCCTACAAGGCAGATGGGACGATGGCCTGCCCGCTGCATATGTGCCATAGCCATCAGGGCGATGAAATGCCCTGCATGGAGGCTGTCCGCCGTGGGGTCAAAGCCAATATAAAAAGTCACGCGCTCCTTATCAAAAAGTTCCCGCAGTTCAGCTTCATTCGTGCACTGCGCGATAAAACCACGTTCCTGCAATGTGTCATATACGTTTGCCAACAAACTCTCTCCTTTATATCTTTAATTCCGGCCCTTACCTACGCCACCCGGTTCCGGTACAGCAGTTGGGGGTGCAGCCGGAGCAGGACTGCCATTCGGATTATTCGGCGTGGGGACATTATTGTTATCAGGCGCCGGTTTCTGTCCATCCACCTGTTTGTCATCCTTTTTAGCCGAATCCTTCTTGGTATCCTTTTTCTTTTCGTCTTTTCTCACTTCATGCTTGTGGTCATCTTCCAGTTCCCCAACGCTGCCACTATTGCTGGAGCGGGAACCATCAAAATTCTTGGCTGGTGTCTGTGCGACAGCCTTCTTCATAAAGGCCTGCCAGATTTCTGCTGGCAGCATGCCGCCCATGATACCGCGGGTCGGTGTGTTATCATCATTGCCAACCCATACACCTGCCACAAGGTCGGGCGTATAGCCGACAAACCACGCATCGTTATAATTGCTGGTCGTCCCCGTCTTACCGGCTGCCGGGCGGCCAATATTGGCTCTTGTGCCCGTGCCCTTCTTGATGACGTCTTCCAGCATATCCGTCAGTTCTGCAGCGCTGCTTTCACTGACGACACTGCGCTGTTTCGGCTCGTTCTGCTCCAGTACCTTGCCGTTGCGGTCAAGGACCTTTACAATCACCACCGGTTCAACATGAACCCCCTTATTGGCAAAAGTACCATAAGCGCTGGTGATTTCCAGCGGCGTCACACCTTTGGTCATACCGCCCAATGAAGTAGCCAGCTGCCGGTCGTTTGCCGGACCTTCAAGCACGAAGGTAGTAATGCCCATTTCCTGTGCATAATAAATCGGCTTATCAATACCCAATTTCTGTGCAATCTTAACCGTCGGCACATTCATGGAATGGCGGGCCACTTCCCGCAAAGTTACCCTGCCGCTGAAATTGCCGCTGGCATTCTGCGGACGCCAGCCATTGATATCAATAGGGCTGTCGTTAATCACGGTGTTCGGCGTGAACTTATTTTCCAACGCCGCAATAAAGACAAAAGGCTTGAATGCCGAGCCAGGCTGACGCACAGCCATGGTCGCCCGGTTAAACTGGTCGTTGCCGCGGCCGCCCACCATGGCCTTTACATAGCCGTTATGTGGGTCAATAGCCACGAGTGCCATCTGTGGCTGAGCCAGACCATTGCCATCCGTCTTATAGGTGGGCAGCTTGCTGATGGTCGCCTCAGCGGCTTTCTGCATATCCATATCCAAGGTGGTATAGATTTTCAGGCCTTCCTTATAAACGGCATCCGCACCATATTTATCAATGAGCTTCTGCGTTACGTAATCGATGAAGTACGAAGCCGTATTGCTGTCGCTTTTCTGTGCCGGCTTAACCAGCTTCATGTCTTCTTTTTTTGTCTTTTCCGCAGTAGACCGGTTGATGTAACCATACTTTTCCATCTGGTCCAAAACAACGGCCTTGCGCTCCTGCGCCGCCTGCAGATTGTTCAGCGGCGAATAGTAATTAGGGCTTTTGGGAATGCCGGCAAGCATAGCACATTCATTCAAGTCCAAATCTTCAACATCTTTGCCAAAATAGGTCTGCGCAGCTGCCTGTACACCATAGGCACCCTGACCAAAATAAATCTGATTCAGATACATTTCCAAAATCTCTTTTTTCGTGTACTGACGTTCCAGCTGCAAAGCCAGGAAAACTTCCTGCACCTTACGGGTCAGCGTACGTTCCTGCGTAAGGTAAGCATTTTTGGCCAGCTGCTGCGTGATGGTCGAGCCGCCTTCCGACACGCCATGCCCGCGGATGTTAGTATAGAGTGCACGAGCAATGCCCCGGGGGTCAACACCGGAATGCTCGTAGAAGCGGTTATCCTCCACCGCTACAAAAGCATCCTGCAGCTGCTTGGGAACCTGGGCAATTTTTACCGGACGACGGTTCTCCGCCGCATGCACATTGGCAATTTCATTGCCGTTAATATCATAAATCTGTGAAGATGCCGGTGGCAAAATGTCATTGGCTAAATCCGGTTTGGTATTCATGCTGGCGGTCAAAAAGCCACAGCCAATTCCTGTGACCATTACCATTATCACCAGGCCAAAGCCTAAAATGACACGCTTAAACGCCCCGCCAGACTTAGCAGAACGCCTTTGACGGCTCGCATTAGAATGTTTATCCATGAGCTGCCTCCTTAAATTTATACCTTCCCATTGTACCACAACGCGCCCGCCATGTCACCACCAAACCACGAACTTTGCCTTCTTTTATCTTTCGAGCAACATGATTTTATTCGGTGGAAAGTATAGATTGACTTCCGTTGGATTTCCGAGCTGCAGCCATTCGGCCTTAGGAATTTCCAGCCTGACCGGCCGTGCCTCACTGTCCTTGCGCCGCAGCATAATCAGATATGAGAACACATCTTCCACCACGTCCACCACATCCATGACAAAGGTGTTATCCCCGACTTTTTCCCGCAATACCAAAAAATGCGCACGAATCCCCGCAAACGCTGCCTTATTAAAAACAGGCATATCGGTATCCAATTCCAGCTGCCAATCCACAGCATAAATCCTCCGATTACCCATTTTTTGGACTGCAGATACATTCTTACAGCCGGTCAGCAGGGCAGCAGCTAAAGTATCCGGCTGCTTAAAAAGCCCCTGTTTTGTATGTACGGTCTCCATTCGTCCCTTGTTGATAACCGCAATACGATTCGCCAGGCGGTAAACTTCCCCCCTGTCGTGAGACACCAAAACAGCCGCGCCATTGTAATCCTGCAGAAAACATTTCAGCTCCATTTCCATTTGCCACTTCAAGTAACTATCCAAGGCTGAAAAAGGTTCATCCAGCAGCAGCAGTTCATTGTCGGCAGCCATTATCCGCGCTAATGCCAAACGCTGTTGCTGCCCGCCTGAAAGTTCCTGCGGGTAAGCCTCTGCCAGTTCCTGCAGCTTGAATCGGCTTAGATTTTCCTGAACTTTCCGTTCTTTTTCTGCCTTGTTCCCGCTGACCACAAAGGCAATATTTCCTGCAACCGTCATGTTCGGGAAGAGCGCATAATTTTGAAAAAGATAGCCTACTTTCCTCTCTTGCGGGCTAAGATTTATCCCTTTATCACTATCGTAGAGCACTCTCCCATTCAGGACAATACGTCCTCTGTCCGGTGTCTCAAGACCGGCAATGCATTTAAGGGTCATGCTCTTGCCGCAGCCAGAAGCCCCCAGCAAAGCCAGCAGCTCGTCTTTAACGGCAAAATCAGCCTGCAGTGTAAAACTGCGCAATTTCTTCGTGATACGGACCATCAGCTCCATTGGCGCACCCCCTTTGTCTGCCACGATGTCCACCAATTAAGCAGCACGACAAATAGCAACGAAATAGCGGCAATAATCATCGCCCATTGCCCCGCCAGGTCATAATCATTTGCCTGCACCGCCGCATAAATGGCCGTACTCATGGTCTGCGTAACGCCAGGAATGTTTCCTGCCACCATAATGGTTGCCCCAAATTCGCCCAAAGCCCGTGTAAACGAAAGCACTAATCCTGCAAGAATTCCAGCCCGCGCATTAGGCAAAAGAATACGCCAAAAAATCCGCCACTCCGATACCCCCAGCGTCCGTGCAGCATTTACAATATCAGGGTCAAGCTGTTCAAAAGCCCCTCGGGCTGTACGATACATCAAGGGCAAGGAAACGACCACTGCAGCAATAACCGCCGCTTTCCAAGTAAATACCAGCTGGATATCCCACTGCAATAAAAACTTACCAATAATACCTCGCCGCCCAAATAACAGCAATAAAAAGAACCCTGCAACCGTAGGCGGCAAAACCATGGGCAACGTAATAACGGCATCAGCCAGACCCTGAAAGCGGTGCATGCGCACCACCAACAGAGCCAGTCCAATGCCGGTCAGAAACGTTACCACCGTTGCCACAGCCGCTGTCTGCAGAGAAATAATCAGTGGTGACCATTCCATTTATTTTACCTCAAAACCATATTTTGCAAATAGCATTTTACTATCCTCATTGGCTGTAAAAGCTAAAAAATCCCTTGCCACGTCCTGATGCGTTGAATCCTTCAGGACAGCTACCGGATAAACAATCGGCTTATGACTGTCTGCCGGTGCTTTTGCCACAATTTTGACTTTCTTGGACACAGCTGCATCCGTAGCGTAAACCACGCCACAATCTGCATCACCGGACTCCACCCAGGCGAGAACCTGACGCACATCCGAACCATAAACCGCCTTTGCCTTTACCTCTTCCAGTATGCCCAACTTCGTAAACACCTCTTCTGCATACTGTCCCACAGGCACGCCCTTGGGCTCTCCTAAAGCAATATGTTTTATCGCACCATCCGGCAGCTGCCTGAAATCATTCAAAGATACACTGCCACCATCAGCAGGCACAATCAGCACCAGTTCATTGCACAATAAATCCTTGCGTGTATTTTCTGCCAGCAGGCCCTCTTTTTCTAAAACATTCATTTGCTTCTGTGCGGCAGAAAAAAACAAATCCGTCTGCCCGCCGTTTTGAATTGCCTGCTGTAAAGCTCCGGAACTGCCAAAGTTAAAGATTACCTTTACCTCCGGGTGCGCCTGTTCATAAGCAGACGCCAATTCCTGCATAACATCCGTCAAGCTGGCCGCTGCTGCCACATGCAATTCCACCGGCTCTGTTTTTTTCTCCGGCATAGCCTGTTCAATGCCACAGCCGGCCATCAACAACGAAAGTCCAGCCACCAACAGCACCCAAAATTTTTTCATTTGTCTTCAGCTCCTTTTCAAATAGGGAAGGCATGGTCATTTCTCACCATACCCTGAGAACGCTTTGCGTTCTGGCGCAATATCATAGCCTGATGCCTTAGATATTTTTGCTCGGAAACTTATGTCATTATAGCATACAAAAATTGACAGGTCAAAAATGACCTGTCAATTCATCTTCTTGTCTTTTTATAAGGATTTCAGCGCAAATAGTCCACTTCATCTACGCCCCGCAAGCGACGGTTGATAGAACTCAAACCACGATAAATGGTTGTAACATCCAATTCGTCCCCACGCTTTTCCATGTACTTCTCCAACTTCCGCTTTACACGCTGCAAAGCGTTATCGATGGATTTCACATGGCGATTGAGGTCTTCTGCAATCTCCTGATAGCTCTTGCCATCCAGATAGCTCATAAGGACTTTCCACTCCAAATCAGAGAGGATTTCCTCCATCTTTTTTTCGATGTCCACGAATTCTTCCTGACTGATGACCAGTTCCTCCGGATCAGTCACCTTAGCTCCCGAAAGCACATCTAAAAGGGTTCTGTCCGAATCCTCATCGTAGATGGGCTTGTTGAGCGAGATATAGGAATTCAGTGGTATATGTTTTTGCCGGGTAGCTGTCTTTATGGCCGTAATGATCTGCCGTGTTACACACAGCTCCGCAAACGCCCGGAAGGAAGAAAGCTTATCATTGCGAAAATCCCGTATCGCCTTGTAAAAGCCAATCATACCTTCCTGAATAATATCCTCACGGTCTGCGCCAATCAAAAAATACGAACGAGCTTTTGCACGCACAAAATTACGATACTTATTAATCAAGTAATCCAGTGCTGCCTTATCGTTGCTATCCTTGATGGCCAGCAGTATCTCCTCATCCGTGAGATTGGCAAATTCACTGTAAATCTCCTCTACAAATAAATCTTCTGTAGTCTGTTCTGCTTCCATCGCTTGTTCCCCTTTACCGAAAACTTCCCCAGTTTTCATTCTTACTATCCCCTTAACACGTCTTGATTATACCTCTAAACGGTTGTTACCGTCAAGAATAGGTTTAGGACTTTAGTCCTACAAACATTTACTCCCCAATAAATATTCATTTCCGGGCAGCCAGCCGTTGACGCATGGACTCATACATCAGGATGGACCCCGCCACCGACGCGTTAAGAGAGTTAATCTTACCTACCATAGGCATTTTCACAATAAAGTCACACTGCTCCTTCGTCAGGCGCCCCATGCCTTTACCTTCACTGCCTACCACCAGCACCAATGGGCCGGTCAAATCTGCTTCATAATAATTCTGCTTGCCGTCCATATCAGCGCCCGCTACCCAGAAGCCCTTTTCCTTCAAGGTCTTCAAAGTTTGGGCGATATTGCCAATACGGGCTACCGGCACATATTCCACGGCACCTGCCGAGGTCTTGGCCACCGTTGCCGTAAGCGGCACGCTGCGGCGCTTGGGAATCAGCACACCATGCACACCGGTAGCGTCAGCAGTGCGCAAAAGTGCTCCCAGATTATGCGGGTCTTCCAGTTCATCCAGCAAGAGCAGGAAGGGCGGATCCCCAGCCGCCTCGGCTTTTGCTAAGATATCTTCCAGTTCCGCATAGGCCACAGGTGCCACATAGGCAAGTACGCCTTGATGGCGCAGTCCGGAAGCTACGGACTCAATCTTGCCCCGGTCGACAAACTGCAGGACAATACCGCGTTCCTTGGCCAATGCCACAATCTCGCTGACCTGACCTTCACGGTCACCATCAGCCAGCAGGATTTTGTTGATGCCACGGCCGGCACGCAGGGCCTCCGTCACCGCATTGCGGCCAATCAGCACATCTTCCGGCAAATCCCGGACATTTTGTTCACGGGCATCCTGCACCTTCTGTGCCAATACTTGACTGGTCAGCTTTTGACGGCTTATCTTCTCCCGGCTCTGCCGTTCTGGTGAAAAGCCTTTTCTTGTCCCGTTCGGTGCTGCCTTCTTGTGCTCACGATTTTTATTGCGGTTGGCTGTTTTTGCGTTGTCATTTTTCATGATTATTCTTTCTCCCGCAGTTTCAGCATTTCACTAAGCTTGCCACAAGTCATGGCACCTTCCGGGCAGCGGCCCGTGTTGACACAGCTGGCACCAGCATTAAAGAACAACGTCGGCGCCACCTTTTTGGCTTCAGCCAGCATCTTATAGGCCATTTCCCGGATTTCCCACTGCGCGCGGTTACAGCAGCGCAGGTTGAAGAAGTGCATCAGGCTGCGGGCATTCATGGTCACGAGAATCTTCGTTTCCGTGGCATTGGCCAGCACATAACGCGCATCTTCCTTGGGCACGCCCATTTCCGTAAGCTCGTCATAGGTCTTGCGGATTTCTTCAAGCAATGCCTCATATTTTGCCAAGGCTTCCGGTTTTTCCGCAATGGATGGCGGCGTGATGTACTGGAAGCCATGCGCAGCCACATAGCGCTGGGACTGCTGGTCATAGGACGCAATGCGGTGACGCACAAGCTGATGCGTAAGCACCCGGCTCACACCTTCAATGCCGAAGGTGAAGCTGGCGTGTTCCAATGTGGAACCATGGCCCAGAGCCACCATGCGGCGCACCATTTCCTTGACCTTTTCATCACTTAACTTTTCCGCCAGTTCCTCAGCACCACTGGCTGAGTAACAGAGACGGGCTGCCATAGCCACTGCCCGCTCCGGCTCTGGCGTATAGTTTAAGAGTTTTACCTTAATCATTCGTTACTGTTTCTCCCTGATTTCCTTCATCATGGCCTGCGAGATAATCTGGAAGGACATTTCCGCAATCTCGTAGAGCCGCTCGTTCTGCTCGGAGAGGTAGAGACTGCCGAGCAGGGCTTCAAAGCCGGTACTGGCATGATATTCCGCCACGCTGGCACTGCGCGGCGCATGACTCTTGGCATTGCGCCCCCGGCGGTAAATCGCCTTTTCCTCCTCGGTCAGCTTATCCTCAATGCCCTGATAGGCTTTCGCCTGCCAGACAGCCGAAACCATCTGGGCACTGAAGGAGTGCAAAGCCTGTACCTTGGCCTGCTCATAGGAGAGCAGGCGGGTGCGCATATAGAGATGAAAATACGCATCCCCGACATAGGCAAGCACCAACGGATTGAGCTGCTTGACGTCCACATCCTTGTAACGCTGCAGTATCCCGCCATCACCGTCAGGCTGGAACATCATTTCGACGAGCATCTTAAAATGGTCAAACTTCATGCCTTTTTCCACCGTACCCCGTTAGGCGTATCCTCAAGGATAACCCCCGCTTCCTTGAGTTCGTCACGGATTTTATCAGCCAGTGCCCAATTCTTTTCCTTGCGGGCATCCTGACGGATATTGATAATCAAGTCCATGAGCTTGCCGGCCAGTTCATCATCGGCAGCATCTTCCTGCTCGAAAATGCCGATAATGCCCGTCATCAGCTTGTAGGCAGCAGCGACCTTGGCAAAGTTTTCGCTGTCAAAGGCTGCACCCTTGTTCATCACATCCTGATAATAGATGTTGATGTCCTTGGACAGGGCAAAAATCTGACTGATGGCTAGTGCCGTATTGAAATCGTCATCCATCGCTTCATGGAATTCCTGGACATAGCCTGCAGCCTTTTCGGCCAAATCCTTAGCCGTATCGCTCGAACCGGTCTTAGCCAGCAGTTCATCCATAAAGCCCTTGGACTGTGCCAGACGATTGAGGCTGGTCTGTGCTTCCTTCAACCGTTCATCACTGAAATCGAGCGGGCTTCTGTAATGCGTCTGCAGGATGAAAAAGCGCACCACTTCGCCCGGATATTCAGCGAGGATATCCTTGACCGTGAAGAAATTGTTCTTGGACTTGGACATCTTCTCGTTATGAATCGTGATAAAGCCGTTATGCAGCCAATACTGGGCAAAGCTGTGTTCATCGCCAATGCAGGCCTGACTCTGGGCAATCTCGTTTTCATGATGCGGGAAGATGAGGTCACTGCCGCCGCCGTGGAAGTCGAACTTCTCGCCGAGGTATTTCAGCGACATCGTGGAGCACTCGATATGCCAGCCCGGACGACCTTTACCCCAAGGGCTGTCCCAACTCGGTTCACCCGGCTTGGCAGCCTTCCAAAGAGCAAAGTCCATGGGATGTTCCTTGCGCTCGTCCACATCAATGCGGGCACCAGCCTGCATGTCCTCAAGCTTGCGGCCACTCAGCTTGCCATAACCGGCAAATTTTTCCACGCGGTAGAACACATCCCCATTATCCACGGCATAGGCATAGCCCTTGTCTACGAGCTTCTGCACCATGGCAATAATATCGGGAATGGTTTCGCTGACACGCGGATAAATATCGGCGCGTTTGACATTGAGCGCATCCATGGCCTTGAAATAGGCATCAATATAACGGCCGGAAATGTCGCTCCACTTTACGCCTTCCTCATTGGCCGTGCGGATAATCTTGTCGTCCACATCCGTGAAATTCTGGATATAACGCACCTTATAACCCTTATGTGCCAGATACCGGCGAATCACATCCCAGGTCACAAACGGACGGGCATTGCCGATATGCGGATGGTTGTAAGGCGTAACGCCACAGCAGTAGATACTGGCCTCACCCTCTTTTAAGGGCTTGAACTCCTCCTTGCTGCGCGTCATCGTGTTGTAAACTTTTAACATCTATAGAAACCTCCTGCTTGACGTGATCAAGCCTTTTCGATACCTGCCACCGCGTAGGCGGAGATACCTTCTTCATTGCCGGTAAAACCAAGCTTTTCCTCGGTCGTGGCCTTGACATTGACCTGATCTAGTTCAATTCCCAGCACACGCGCGATATTCTCATTCATCTGCGGGATAAAATCCTTCATCTTCGGTTTCTGTGCCACAATCGTCGCATCCACATTACCGGTCACATAACCCTTTTCCCGGATAAGCTCTGCCACATGCGCCAAGAGCTTCATACTGTCAGCGCCCTTGAACTGCGGATCCGTATCCGGAAAATGACGGCCAATATCGCCCAAGGCTGCGGCCCCCAAAAGGGCATCAGCCACCGCATGCAGCAGCACATCGGCATCCGAATGGCCCAAAAGTCCCAAAGAATGCGGGATTTCCACGCCCCCGATAATCAGCTTGCGGCCTGCCACCAAACGATGAACATCATAGCCCATGCCAAATCTCGTCATTTGTCATCCTCCTCTAACCACGCCTGCCGCGCCTTGCTGGCAGCAGCCTGCAGATTGCTTGCTTCCTCAGCTGCCGTACACTGCAAAAAGGCCTCAGCAATCAGCAAATCCTCCGGCGTAGTCACCTTGATATTGCGGTAGTCACTATTCACTACCGCCACAGGCACACCAATGCGCTCTACCAGACTCGCATCGTCTGTGCCCAGGAAATTATCCTGCAAAGCCTGTTCATTGGCCTTTAGCAAAATCTCCTTGCGGAATCCCTGCGGCGTCTGCACTTCCCATAAGGTACTGCGAGGCGGCGTCGATTCCACTAAGCCATCCTTATCCACAACCTTAATGGTATTTTTCGCCGGCACTGCCGCAATGGAACCGCCTTTTGCACGGGCACCATCAATTACCGCCTGAATGGTCTTTGTCGTGACCAACGGCCTTGCCGCATCATGCACCAGTACCACATCGGCGGTATCGGCGACCCGCTGAAGGCCATTGTAAATGGAATACTGCCGCTCACTGCCGCCAGCTACCACCTGAAACGGCTTTAAGCCAGCCACCTTTTGCAGCTGCCGTTCCACGGCGGCCACTTCATCGGCAGCCACGACGACAATCAATTCTCCTACTTCTTCCACTGCGGAAAAAGTCTTCAGGGTACGCGTAAGTATCGGCTCGCCCCCCAAAGTCAGGAGCACTTTATTTATACCAGCCTGCATTCGTTTTCCCTGCCCAGCGGCAGGAAAAATAACACTGACCATGAAATCACTCCTAGAAAAGCCAGCCCCCTCCCCAGGGGGCTGCTTTTATTTAATTTTTCGGCTTGGCAAAAATCATGCGTCCTGCCGCCGTCTGCAGCGCAGAAGTCACTTCCACTTCGATGGTTTCCCCCATATAGCGATTGCCGTTTTCCACGACAATCATGGTGCCATCTTCGAGATAAGCAACCCCCTGACCTGCTTCCTTGCCGGATTTGACAATGGCAACCTGCATGGATTCACCGGGAATAACCACAGGTTTAACTGCATTGGACAGGGCATTGATATTGAGCACCTCTACCCCCCGCAGCTGCGCCACCTTGTTGAGGTTAAAATCATTGGTGATGATTTTGCCCCCCACCTGCTGTGCCAGCTGAACCAGCTTGGAATCGACTTCAGGAATATCCTCGAAATCCTCCTCGGTGATTTTGACCTTCATGCGGCTTTCCTGACGGATTTTCTGCAAAATGTCCAATCCGCGCCGTCCACGTACACGTTTCAGCGCATCAGCTGAATCGGCAATATGCTGCAATTCCTCCAGGACAAAAACCGGAATCAAGAGCGTGCCTTCCAAAAAGCCCGTCTCACAGATATCCGCAATGCGGCCGTCAATGATGACGCTGGTATCCAGCAATTTGTAGCAAGGCTTATCCTCTGCTGCAGCAGGCACGGCCTTAGGTTGCGCCTGCTTGGATTCCCGCATTTTGACCAATTCCTTCATAAACTTAGGAATAAAGTCAAAGATACTCACCAGTTCCTGACGCTTTTTTATCATGATATGAATACCAAGATAGCCCAGCACAATGCTGAACACGACCGGGATATACTCACCCACTACGGGAATCTTGGAAAAAGCATAACCCAGCAAATTTGCAATAATGAGTCCGATAAGTAAACCAATGGCACCAGCAATAACATCATGCGTAGGCATTTTGTTCAGCTGTGCCTCCACAAAAACAGCAAACCCCTTGATTTTGCGGATAAAGAACGGGGAAAGCAGAAAACCAACAGCAGCACCTGCAACTGCCCCAAAGAGAATGCTCAGGAAACCGGCAATGGAGAGCTTAAAAAAACCCATTTCCGTTTCGAGTATCTCCGTACTGATAAAAAACGTCAAAAACGGCGTAGCCAGGTTGAGGAGAGCTCCCCCGGCAATAGCCCCAAGCAGAATAATGAAAAAACGTAAAACTCGGTCTAACATCTTCGCACCTCCCTTCTATAATAAATAACTTGCATAACTTTAAGTATAGTAAATTTTCCCTGCCTATGTCAACGAAAAAGCCCCCGCAAACAGCAAAAAAATACGGACAGCCAAGCATCAGCTATCCGAAATATTCACTTTACGCATTGTTTGCAGCCAGGATATCATCCAGCCAGCCTGCTACTTCGTCAGGACTTTTGTCACAGGCATAGACCAGTTCACTGACCACAATCTGTCTGGCCAAATCCAAAAGCCTGCGCTCACCTGCCGATATGCGCCGTTCCCGCTCCTGCACCACAAGATTGCGGGTAACCGCTGCCGCATCGCAGATATCGCCGGACTTTAAGCGTTCCAGACTGATTTGATACCGCCGATTCCAGGTGCCCAGCAGGCGTTCCGGCTCGTCCTCAAGCACATCACGCACTTCATCCACCCGAGCCTCCGGAATCACATCACGCAGACCAATATGTTCTGCCTTATCTGCGGGAATCATCACCTTCATATCCCCTAATGGCATTTGCAGCACATAGTAAGACTTTCCCTCACCTAGTACATCGCATTTCTCTATGCCGGAAATAATCCCGGCACCATGCATTGGATAGACCACCTTATCACCGATTTGTAACAAGCACCCACCCCCTAAGTAATAATAAATAATAGGAAGACCATACTACACCAATACCATTTTACCACAAAATATTCGTTTTTTCAAAAAAATTTTAAATTTATCTGTTTTTCGCCACCTTAATCCTTTTTTCCATCCTATGCTGTATTTATAAGCAATCTTAACAAATATTGTTAAAGATTTTTACAAATTTTATTGTTCATTAACTACTCTCGACATGCCGAGTAGCGGATAAGTCCGCACCAAGCAAGCGGTCTACGCAGCAACTACCACAACCGGACGCAGCACTACGCCCTCTATCCCGTCTGCCGAAACATTCGGGAATACTTTTCTCATTATCT
>NZ_AUJE01000006.1 GCF_000424065.1 Selenomonas ruminantium subsp. ruminantium ATCC 12561 | reverse complement strand
TGACTCGGATAATACCAGTCTTTACATATTTGGTAAGCGTTGGCCGTGTTATTCCGAGAACACGGAGCACATCTTTGGATAACATGGTAAAATCCTCCTTCCTTGGATATATTATACCATGTGTTACACAAAATATATACTTTATTTTAATGTTTTTAATGTATTATTTTACTATATATCATACAGTCTTGGAGTAACCTGCAAAGTATGATATAATTTAGGTAAGGAGCGTGATGCATTATGCCAGAAATAACACGTTTTTTACGGTATCATTATCAAAATGTTCTTTAAGCCTAAAGAGCATGAACCTAGCCATATTCACGCACTATACGGAGAATACGTTGGTGAATTCAATATACGCACCTTCGAAATGATAGAAGGTGATTTACCCCCTAAAGCGCAAGAGCTTGTAGCCGAATGGTTGCAAAAATATCACAATGAGCTGCAAGAAATGTGGGAAACCCAATTAATACGCAAATTGCCACCGTTAAAATAGGGAGGTGCTTGCAATGATTCCTCGTATCAAAAAAATAGAACCACGCAGCGATTATACTCTCTATGTCATATTTGATGATGGAAGAAAAGTTCTTTATGATGTAAAAGATGACATTCGTACATTACCAACCTATCGTTCTTTACAAACCGAACTGGGTTTATTTCAAAACTTCCAACTTGACGAAAGCAGAACTTGCGTATTTTGGAATGATGAAATTGATTTGGCCAGTGATATAATATATGAATACGGCACATTGTGCTAAAAACTCATCAGACTGCAAGCCTAATCACTTGCAGTCTGACTTTCTTTTATGCGTCTTTTTTCCATCCGATATAATGTAGCCTTGGAAATCCCCAATTTCACCGCCGCTTCGTCTGCCGTTATATCCTGTGCCTTCCACTGTGCATAGACCACATCCCAATTCGCTGGAATTGTCGTCTGTGGACGGCCGTAATGTATGCCAGCCTTCTTCGCGGCTTCAATCCCTTTGCGCTGACTTTCCTGCCGCTTGGCAGCAACCTCTGCATCGATGCGCAGTTCACATTCAATCTGGCTGCTGATACGCGCCCGGCCTTCGTCTGACAATCGTCTGTATTTTTCTATCAATTCTCCTTCATCTGCAAAAATACGCATATAGCAGACTCCCTCATTTTTTGTCACGAAATTCCAATTCCAACTCTACATCAAGCTTCATATGGGCTAAGCAGGCCTTTTGCTTTGTGTCGGATAACTGATGAAAATGCTCTAACAGTTGCCTGTCACGAGGCAGCAAAACCAGGTTATCCGCTCCACTTGTGTTACAACCAACCAACTCGTTAAGAGAAATCCTATAGAACCTGGCCAGCTTGACCAGCCCATCTATGTCCGGAGTACGCCTGCCACATTCATAATTCGCATATGTAGCACGATTGACGCCTATAGCTTCCGCAACCTGTCTTTGTTTATACCCATAAAACTCGCGCCATTCGAGCAATTTATTATTGACCTCAATCATAAATCATATTTCCTCACAGACACCAATCCATCCCTTTTGCGGGCGCACTATCACAAATAGGGCTGTTTTAGCAGCCCCATTTTCCATGCACCTTTGGTGAAAGGTTATTCTGTTACAAAGCGCTCGTTTATTCTACGGACTCTGTAAAGTATTTCAATGTTTTTTCCAGCCCCTCTTCTAAGGAACATTCCGGTTTCCAATCTAAATATAGCGCAGCCTTCTCATTGCTAAGAACAGAACGATAGATATCCCCTTCTCGCGGCACATCAAAATGAGGTTCAATCTTTTTTCCCATAATATCGCTCATCACTTTTACCAAATGCAGAAGACTAATTTCTGTCTGCGTGCTAAGGTTATATACCGTATTAACATGCTCCGTCGTAATCGCCTTACAGATTCCTCGTGCTATATCGCCAGCATAAATAAAGTCCCTAGTCTGCTCTCCATCACCAAAAATCGTGATATCCTTACCAGCCGCAATACGTTTAGCAAAGATACTTATCACGCCGCCTTCGCCTTTATCCCCTTGGCGCTCACCATATACATTGGCAAATCGACATACAACATAATCAAGGCCATAAATATCGTGATAAAGCTGCAGGTATTTCTCAGCTCCAACTTTGGTCAATCCGTAGAATGACTGGGGATGCAACGCTTGCGATTCCTTGACTGGCAAATCCGTTTCTGCTACATCACCATAAGCTGCTGCTGTAGATGCGAAGATAACCCGTGCCCCGCACTGTCTGGCAGCTTCTAATACATTCAACGTTCCCATAATATTCTCAGATGCATCAAAAACCGGCTCCTTGATAGACACATCCACCATCGTCTGTGCTGCTAAATGTACAATGACATCAAAGTTTTCAAAAACAATCTGCTGAACAATATTTCTATCGCGCACATCCTGCTTCCATAGTACTACATCTAGACCAGACAAATGTTCCAATGCTCCAGTTGACATATTATCTAATACTACAACTGTATGTTTGGCATCCAATAACTGCCGAACCAAATGTGAACCTATAAAACCAGCTCCACCAGTAACCAAAATATGCATAATTATCACTCCTAAATTACGATAAGTACAATCAGTTCATCCCATTGATGATTCCTTCCCACCACTGGCGGTTATCTAGATACCACTGCACCGTAGCCTTGATGCCATCTTCAAAATTCGATTCCAGTAGCCAGCCCAGTTAAGCTCATTGTGAATCTTAGTCGGATCAATAGAGTAACGGCGGTCATATCTCTTACAGTCACAGACATATTCAATAAGGACTTCACTCTTGCCCAGTTGTTTGAGAATCGTCTTGACCAAATCAATATTAGCCTGTTCATTATGGCTGTCAATATTATAGATTTCACCGACCTTGCCTTTCTCCAGAATAAAATTGTTGCCCGCACAGTGGGCTTCCACATAGAGCCCAGTCACGGACGTTAAGGCTATCACCATAGACCGGCAGTTTCTTATCCGCCAAAGCATTGATAATCATTAGGGGGTCATTTCCCCCGGGAAATGGAAGAGGCCGCAGTTATTTAATTAGCTGGAAATGGTCACCAGCGCCTTGTATGTGCGATGATAAACCATCACCAATAAATCCGCCAAAGCCTTGGATGCCGAATAGGGGCTGGGAGGTATGCAGATTGGTCATTTCCATAAAGAACAGATCAGGCCTGTATAGCGGCAAATCTCCATAAACCTCATCCGTGGACACTTGATGATACCGTTTAATCCCATACTTGTGGCAGACATAGGGCAACACACTCGTACCTATAACATTGGTCTGCAAGAAAATCTCCGAATTTATTTATTGCAGACGCTTTTTCAACATATAATAAACAAAGTTGCTGCCAATAAATTCAGCACCGCCTGTTGCTACGATAATCATTTAACAATCCCCATATATAAACTGATTATCACTATTAACAAAAAACAACCCAGTCATATTTCTCCAGCTGAACACCGACTCAATACCAGCCAGCAAAGTATCCCAATCAACATTTAACTCCGGCAATCATAACGCATGCCATCTAAAAAAATTTATTCCTGAATCATACTATGACTTAATCATTAAATACGTTTATCCACCATCTCATCAGGATAAAACTCTGCCTCAACCGCCAAACAGATAGCATGATATACAGGCAAATGCAACTCCTGAATTTTAAAAGTTTCCTTTTGTGGCACATTGACTAACACATCTGCCAAGGCTTTTAGTGCCCCGCCAGATCCGCCCGTCAGGCCAATCACCTTTATCCCCATTGCTTGTGCTACCTCGGCTGCGTAAATGACATTCGCAGAATTTCCCGAAGTGCTTATTGCAATCAGGACATCACCTTCCTTGCCCTGCCCAAAAACCTGCTGAGCAAAATTCATATCCGGTGCCACATCATTGGCATAAGCCGTCAAAAGACCCGTTTCGCTTACCAGCGAAATAGCCGGCAAAGCCATTTGCAGATTCTTGATGATGTAATCGCTATCCTTGCAGGATGAAAATTTCTCCTGCCATTCAGCATTTACTTTTCGCTTACAAACAAATGCTTTCATTAATTCGCCAACGATATGCAGTGAATCTGCGGCACTGCCACCATTGCCGCAGCATAAAATTTTGTTTCCGTTCCGGTAGGCATCTATGATGCACTCCGCAGCTTTCACGATTTCGGACTTATTGACGCTAAGTTCCGGATAACACTCAAACAATTCTTCGATTTTGCTTAATGAATAATCTTTCATTTATGCCTCCATATGCTCTTCCACAAAATCCAACAGATTATCGACAGTAACCTCCTGCCCATAATCATCCGTCGTTTCCCGACTCAGCAACACAGTATGCACACCTGCATTTTTCCCGCACGCAATATCTGCCTCACTGTCGCCCACCATCCATGATGATGCTAAATCAATATTGTAATCTTTTGCCGCCTGCAGAATCATTCCTGGTTTTGGCTTACGGCAAGTGCAGTCCTTCTTCAGTTCAGGTACCTCACCAGCAAAGCCCTTGTCCGGATGATGCGGACAGTAATACAAGGCATCAATATAAGCACCTTCCTTGCCCAGTTCCGTTTCCAACTTACGATGAATTTCCTCTAATCCTTCAAAAGTTACTTCGCCACGTGCTACGACCGGCTGATTAGTGATAACAATAGCCAAATACCCCGATGCATTGATTTTTTGAATGGCTTCCGCTACCCCGGACAATAATTCCAATTCATCTGTTTTACGCAAGAAACCTACATATTTATTCAATGTACCATCTCTGTCCAAAAATATGGCCTTTTGCTTATGCGAAAGATTCTTAGCTTGAACAATTCCAGCTTTAAAATCCTTTGCCACCGCTTCAAAGCGCTCAGGAGTTCCCATATCCTTGACATATTCCGGCGAATCATAGCAATATACGTTATACCCACCAGCTGCATTTCTGCCGCAAAGCGGTTTCAGAATCTGTCGATCCAGATCGACTTTATAGATTTTGCCATCTTTCTGGACTCTGCCTATCTGAGACACTTCTATGCCAGACACCTTTGCCACTTCGTCCAGCGCCGCTACATTCAGCACATGCACGCCTGCATTCACACGATTCTTGTAATATTCAGGACGTACATCCTCCTTGGTCAACCACTTTTCCACACCACCATCCTCCGCAGCTATGATCAAACCACTGTCGTAAGGATGTGAATTGGGGTGCGTGAACAAAGTTGCCTTGCCCCCCTTTGCGCGATGGTAAACCACCAGACGCTGGAAATCCAAATCAAAGATGCTGTCCGCATTCAAAAGCAGAAAATCCTCACTGCCATCTGCCTCATCAACCAGCCTGTCCCGCAACTTATAAAGAGCTCCTGCATTGCCCAGCGGCTCGTGCTCATGGAAATATTCAATCTGCACACCAAAAGGCTTGCCCGTGACAGGACTAACACCTGAACCATCACCGAAATAATCCATGATTTCCTCAGCCAGATACGATATAGTAAGGATGAATTTCGTAAAGCCTTGATCACGCAGAGAATTTATTTCCCACTCTAATACAGGCACATCATCTATGGGAATCATCGGTTTCGGTAAAACTTTACCTGTGAGTTTCTTGCTGTAATCAGCAATTCTCGTTCCACGGCCACCAGCCATTATGACAGTTTTCATTTTTTATCATACTTCTCCCATTAAAACTTAAAATATGATTTTACATTTAGCATAACATGTGCTATAGGAGAAATCATCATAATAACATAAAGCAAATTACGATTAACTCCATAACCATCAATCAAAGCGTTATACAATTGTTTTTGTTCATAAAAACTTAAATGGCCGCTCCATCTGAAGAATTTAGCAAACGAAAAATCATGTTCATATTTCATTACATTTAGAAATGACCTATAGACATCAATATCGTTACCGTAATAATCATCTGCTAATTTCTTATATCCATCAAGATCTATCAATATCCGTTTTAGATAGCCATCAAGAGAAAAAGAGTCTCCACCATCTCCTACTATCGGAAAAGGCTTATTGATATACATTATTTTCCCATTTCCATCTTTTATCATGGATACTATTTTTTGCACATGTGCATATGCCGTACCGATATAACTAAAATCAGTTTCTGTATTCATCCATGCTTGTCGCCGCACAACAATAGAACTTAAATAAGAAAACAAGCCTCCCAGTGTTTTTACATGATTAAGATAATTTATATAATTATCTTTATCGGATAAATCCCATTCAGCATCTTTATCGATATCCAGCCACTTTTTTTCGCCACTTTTTTCCAATCGTGTGGTTAAGTATATATCTTTATGCTTTTCTTCAAATTCATAAAGGATCCGCTCAATCGCCCCTTCTGCTAAATAATCATCACTGCCAAACAGCCAACAATAATCACCATTAGCCAGTTCAACAGCCTTTAGATAATTTTTATCGGCCCCCATATTCGTCTCTGCTTTTTCATAGATTATTCTAGGATATTTCCTTTGATATTCTTTGATTACTTCTTCTGTATTATCTGTAGAAGCATTATCACTTATAACGATTTCTACTTCATCAGTCCACTGGCCAGCTATAGATTCTATCAATCTTCCCAAATACGCACCACGATTGTACGTTGGTATACAAAACGAAAGTTTAATTGCCAAATGTCTTCGTCTCCTTTTCATAACTTCTGTATACTTTATAAGGCAAATACCATACTACAGTTATAACATAAGAAAGCATGAGTCCGGCTAAAACACCATAAATCCCGTATGTTTTCACTAGTAAACACTGCAACGTCACACTTAACACTGCTTGCAAAGGAACCATCAACAAAAAGGGACGCATATCATTCCGACTCTGCAAAATAATAGCAAATGTATCTGTCCAAACCCGCAAAACGTAATATACACCGAACATAAGTATGAACCAGTTGCTTATATCAATATGATTTCCATGCAACAACACATTAGCTAGATATGGCATAAACATAATACTAAAAAGCATACAAATCAGAACAATAAAAACGCCTATAAATATATATCTACGACAATAGGCAATTACCCTGCTCCATTCTCTCTTGGAAAATGCTTCTGTAAAAACTGGCCATAAAGCTGACAAAATTGCGGTATAGACAAAAAATGACAAATTCATAATTTTATCCACTAGGTTATAAGCAACCATGCCATTAGCATAAATAAACTGCGACATAATTATATAATTTATTTGCAGCGTCACAACAGATAAAAAAGCAAAACACCAAAACCCCTTGCAATTTTGCCAAAGCTTATGCAATATTTCTTTTTTTACACAGCAAAATAAATCTCTTATCTTCAATATATGAATTCTAATCAATAACATGCATATCTGCAAAGAACATACAGGAAAATACCATAAAAAAATAACCTGATATATGTCCGTATCAATCTTATAATGAGCAATCACCTCCAATATAATAAAGCCCACAACATAGCCCACAGCTGGTACAATATTCGCTAAATAACCACGTTGTTCTCCATACCATATTCTATTCACTAGATTACTGCTGCCCAACAGCAGCAATAACACAGATATTTCAAAGAACAGCCATCCTTTATCCGATAAAGTCATTCCTTCATATTTTTGTAATAATATAGCCCCTATCGTATCTGACAGCCCCATTAGTATCAGTGTTACCAGAAGTAATGCTACAAGGATAATAAATACGGCATTTACAATATAATCAAAATAATCTTTTTTCTTTACTCTGCAAGTCGATATTATATTTTGTATAGCAGAGCCTAGTCCGATATCGATTAATGCATACCAAGCAGACAGGCTGCCCGCCAAAACATATAGCTCATAACCATCCAAGCCAATCAAAGAAACAATAAGTGGTATACTGACGAAATTTAATCCCGCCATAACTACTCTGCTACCCCAGGCACTCATAGTTACTACCATATGCCTGGGGATTCTCCTCATGTATTTGCTTACAATGTTTTTACCCATTCCAACATCTTTCTAATACCTTCTTCTTTGGACACTTCAGGCTGCCATTTTAAAAGTTCCTGTGCTTTGCTCGTATCTGCCACAAAAACCTTTTGGTCGCTTTCCCGCCAAGGAAGTTTTTGAAAGTTCAGTTTTACATCCAGTTCTTTTTCCAGCATGGCAAAAAGTTCCAATAAGGACAGACTGTTATCCATACCACCACCGATATTGCAAACCTTACCAGCTGCCTCTTCCATATGCTCTACACCAGCATAGTAGAGCCGCACCATATCCTCTGCATGCAGCACATCACGAACCTGTTTGCCATCACCGGAAATGGTAAACGGTTCTTTCAATTCGCCTCGTTTAGTTTCAATAGCTTTTTGGCAAAACCAACCAATCCAGCCCTGATCATAAGTAGCAAACTGACGGCCACCATACATAGATGAATGACGGAAGACCAAGGTTTTCAGACCAAAAATACGGGCAAAATCCTGCATATACTGATCAGCCGTGCCTTTTGAACATCCATAGGGGGAATGAAATTCTAACGGCACACTTTCATCATAGCCATCAGGGAATTCATCACAGGTATAACGAGTTTCTGTTTCTGTATAGTGATACTGTTCCAAATCGCCATAAACCTTATTCGTCGAAGAAAACAGCATACAGGTATCCGGTGAATATTTCCGGATGCTGTCCAATACATTGAAGGTGCCCAACGCGTTAATTTCAAAATCCTTGCGTGGATTGGCTATGGATGTAGTCATTGCCACCTGGCCGGCTACATGAAAAACCGCATCCGGTTTTTCACTTCGAATCAGATTTTCCACATCATTCGAGTTGCGCACATCACCATTGATAAAATTGAAATCTCCCTGCGCTTGCAACCATTTGAGATTATCTGCAGCACCAAGACGGCTAAGATTATCAAACACAACCAATTCGATGCCTGATTTTAAGGCATGCTGCGCTAGATTGCTCCCCAAGAACCCACATCCACCATTTATCAACAGTTTCTTCATTTTCATTTTTCTGCCCCCACTATTTTTCTGATACCAGTTTCTATATCCACTTTTGCCTGCCAGCCCATATTCAACAATGACTCTACATTTGCCTCTGAATTCATAATTTCATTTTCTCTGTAGGGTATCGCACCAAATACCAGTTTTGTCTGACTTTTAGTTATTGATTTGGCAAGCATGACCAATTCTTTTATGCTAATCGTTTTGCCTGTACCCACTTCATAATGCTGATACTTTTTATCATTACTTTGCAATGTCAATATTTTCCAATAGGCTTCTACCACATCATCTACATAGATGAAATCACGACGCTGCTCTCCGGCTGTCAGTTTCAGCTCATCCTGATTGTTTTGCAAAGCCTCCAGCATAAAGGTGACAAATTTCGTATTCGCGTCATCTTCACCATACATATGTTCCAGTTTTGCATCAATGAAATTAATCTTGCCCATATGCGCAAACTGTTGCCCTATTTCAGAAAATTGTTTTTTTGACAAAGCATACCAATTAAGGTATTTCGATAAAATCGTATCAGTATTAAAGAAGGTATCAGTATTAAAGTGCAAAGCAAGTTCCAGCAATTTTAAAGGAAACTTCAAATTGACATCGTAAATCTCCTCTACAGCTTCCCCTTGTCGTCCGTAACAGGTAGCTGTGTGTATCACAACATCAATATGCTGCTCCCTAAACACATCGACAAAATCATCCAGCTTATCAATATCATAGCTTTTGACTTTGCACAGTTCAGCTTCCAAGCGTTTTGTATTGGAAAAACTGCGTTTCAGGATAACTACTTTTTGACCTTCTGCCAGTAATTTTTTTACAACATGACTGCCCAAAAAGCCCGTTGCCCCTGTCACTAAAAAGCATTTATCCATTACTGATTCACCGCTTCTTTAATGACCTTAATCATATAATCCAGCTTTTCATCGCTCATCCCCGGATATACGCCAACCCAGAACGTATCATTCATAATACGGTCGGTATTTTCAAGACTGCCAACTACGCGATACCCCTCACCGCTGGCCCGCATTTCATCAAAGCACGGATGCTTAATGAGGTTGCCGGCAAAGAGCATTCTCGTCTGTACACCTTTGCTTTCGATATAAGCCACAACCTTTTTGCGGTCTACGCCGTTGCAGGTCATCATAAAGCCAAACCAGCTCGGCTTGCTGTTTGCTACCGGTTCCGGCAGGATGAGTTTGTCGCTGACTTCCTGCAGGCCTTTATACAGACGGTCAAAGTTATAACGGCGGCGTTCCACGAATTTCGGGAATTTCTTCAGCTGAGCCACGCCAACAGCTGCCTGCATATCCGTGATATTGAGGTTCAGCCCGAAATGGCTGTAAACATATTTATGGTCGTAACCCTTCGGCAATTCCCCATACTGACCATCAAAACGATGACCACAGAAGTTGTCCTGTCCGGATGCACAGACGCAGTCACGGCCCCAGTCACGCATAGAACGGATAATCTTGTGAAGCAGCGGATTTTTCGTATAAACAGCACCTCCCTGCCCCATCGTCATATGATGCGGCGGATAGAAACTGGACGTACCAATATCACCGATACTGCCAGTGAATTTTTCTTCGCCATCAATGGTATAAAGGGAACCTAAAGCATCGCAGTTGTCTTCAACCAGCCACAAATTATGCTTATCGCAGAAATCCTTGACAGCTTTCAAATTAAAAGGATTGCCCAAGGTATGCGCAATCATGACGGCTTTGGTCTTTTCAGACAGCGCCGCCTCAAGTTTCGTCACATCAATGTTGTACTGCGGAATCGTCACATCCACGAACACTGGCACCGCGCCATAATTGATAATCGGTGAAACCGTAGTCGGGAAACCAGCTGCTACCGTGATAACCTCATCCCCACGGCGAATACGACGTTCTTTCAACAGTGGAGAAGTCAACGTCATAAAGGCCAGAAGGTTTGCCGAAGAACCGGAATTAACCACAGACACAAACTTTGTGCCCAAGTATTCAGCCAACCCTTTTTCAAACTCCTTCACATAACGGCCAGAAGTGAGCCAAAACTCCAGCGCACTATCCACTAGCAGTTCCATTTCCTCATGGTCATAAACACGAGAGGCATAAGGAATACGATCTCCTTCCTTGTATGTCTCATTCTGTTTATGATAAGTATCACAATATTCCCGTACCATTTCTAAAATCTTGTCATGCATTTCCTGTTTACTCATTTGGCTCTCCTTAAAAACTCATGAATCTGTTCTTCCATCACTTTGGCGATATTCTCGCCTTTCTGATATGCTTTTGCCCATGCAACGGTTTCCCGCAAGGCATCTTCAATATGCCAATGCGGCTGCCACTGCAGACGGCTCTTTATCTTAGAACAATCCAGCTTGAGGAAATTGGCCTCATGAGGGCCTTCCACGCTGACGTTTTCCCAACTAATTTCCTTGCTCCACTGACGGCAGAAAATATCCACCAATTCGCCAGTGGTTACACAATCGCACTCATCTGGACCGACATTGTACCAGTCAGCATATTTGCCATCTTCATACTGTGCCTGTGCAATTAACAGATACGCATAAAGCGGTTCCAGTACATGCTGATATGGACGGGTGGAATAAGGATTACGTACCTCAATATCTTGCCCGGCAAAAGCTGCCCGAATACAATCCGGCACAATGCGATTTACGGAAAAATCCCCACCACCAATTACGTTGCCTGCTCTGGCTGTGGAAATTGCACAGCGACCATCCATAAAGAAACTCTTTTTATAGCTGTGCGTCACCAGTTCCGAACAGCTCTTACTATTGGAATACGGATCGTAACCATCCAGAGGTTCATTTTCTCGATAACCCCAAGACCATTCCTTATTTTCATAGACCTTGTCTGTCGTAACATTGAGGAAAGATTTAACACTTTGCGTCTGACGCACACATTCCAAGATATTAACTGTCCCCATTACATTGGTTTCATAAGTCAATACCGGCTCTTTGTAGCTTTCAATGACCAGTGGCTGTGCTGCTAAATGCAGAACAATTTCCGGCTGGACATCCTGAAATACCTGCAACAATTTTTCCTGATCACGGATATCGCCGATTATGGAGTGAATACCTGCTTCCACTCCGGATTCGACAAATACTTTTCCTCCTTCTGCTGTAGGGGACTCCAGTGCATAACCAGTAACCTGCGCACCAAACATGGTCAGCATCTTGCACAGCCACATACCTTTAAAACCAGTATGTCCGGTAACCAGTACCTTTTTCCCTTGATAAAAATTTGGATTTAATTTCATTTATCCCACACTTTCCAAGGCGCCTTGCCTGCCAGCCACATTTCTTCCAATTTCTGCTTGTCCCGCAAGGTATCCATGCACTGCCAAAATCCTTTGTGCTTATAGGCCATAATTTGACCATCATCAGCAAGATGTTCCATCGGATCACGTTCAAACATCACATTGGATTGGATATAATCGAAAATCTTTGGCTCTAGTACCATATACCCGCCATTGATATAGCCCACATCGTCCCGGCTCTTTTCCCGGAACGACTGAACATTATTCCCATTCAAATCCAAAATACCAAAACGACCTTCCGGTTTCACCGCCGTCAACGTGCAGGCCTTGCCATGCGATTTGTGGAACTCCACCAAAGCTTTCAAATCCACATTGCAAACACCATCACCATAGGTCATCAGGAACGGTTCATCACCAATATAGTCACGTACTTGCTTAATACGCCAACCAGTTAGGGAATCCAGTCCCGTATCTACTACAGTCACTTTCCAAGGTTCAAAATCCGTAGAAATAATCCCACGATGCTCCCGCTCGCCATCTACACGGAAGTCAAAAGAAATATTACTGGACTGCAGGAAGTAGTGCGCAAAATAATTCTTGATGTATTCCTGTTTGTAACCTGCGCAGATGATAAAATCATCAAAGCCATAATACAGGTACTCCTTCATGATGTGCCAAAGAATCGGCTTGCCACCAATCTCAATCATTGGTTTCGGCTTGAATTGTGACTCTTCGCTGATGCGAGTGCCGAACCCCCCTGCTAACAAAACTACTTTCACTGTAAAAATCCCCCTATTACCTTTTTTATACTATATGCCGTCTTCTTCCATCCGAGTAAAACAAGCATTTGTATCAAAAGTTATAACACAGCCATACAGCGGAACCTTTATTCATCTATTTCCTATAAAAATTTTACTCAGCATTTTCCATCTACTATGGTATAACTATCTCGCATTAATTTAGTCTCAATCAGCAGTCTGTATGGTTAAACACTAGACTGTTTTTTATAAATACCGATCCGGAATTTCGTAATCCTCAGCCTTGAAATAAATAACCTTAGTTCCTTCCGTTTCGAACTTGAAAGGCACATACAACAAGTGCTCTAAAGCTTTCATAACAGTCGGCTGTTTATCTTTTTCCACATAGAATAGCAGGAAACCACCACCGCCAGCTCCCAAAAGCTTGCCACCAATAGCACCTGCATTGATTGCCTTATCATAAAGCTCATCAATAGAGCCTGTAGATATACCTGCAGAGATACCTCTCTTCAATTTCCATGTGTAGTCCAAAAGCCGACCAAATTCATTCAAATTGCTATGTTGGTCAGTCAGAATGTCTTCGGCTTCTTTGACCAATGATTTCATTTCCAGCAATTGCTTTGTCTTATCGGAAAGATTCTTTTTCGTTTCCTTCTGCACCTTGGCCGAAAATCTGGAAAATCCCGTAAAAAAGAGCATCAGATTATCGTTAAATTCATTTTTTCTTTGGTTGGATATCGTCAACGGAGATACTTTATAGCCATCCTTATCCATATCAATCCTATTCAAACCACCAAAGGCTGCCGCAATCTGATCCTGAATACCACCTGCTTCATTACAGAGAACACGTTCGACATATATGGCTTCATCCGCGAGACGTCTCTTATCTACCATCTTGCCTTTGATACCATAAAAAGCATTCAGCATGCCAACAGCAAAGGAGGAAGAGGTCCCTAAGCCAGTACGAGCCGGTAAATCCGCTTCGTAGGATAAACGAATCTCATGCATGTCCTTGAATTTCATCAAATTCCGAATCAGTGGATGTGCTATTTCGTCTAATTCCTGCACTCGCTCTATATTTGCGTACACGAACTCATTAGAGTAATCGAAGAACCGGGGCAAATGTCTAGCCGTTACATAACAGTATTTATCAAACGTTGTCGAAAGAACTGCACCGCCATATTCTTCGTAAAATTCCTTCATATCTGTACCACCTCCGAAAAATGACATACGGAAAGGTGTTTTTGTTATAATCATAGTTTTTAATCTCCATTTCTTTATTTTATCAATGATAAATTATAATCATATTCATAATTATATGCAGATGAAGGTACGTTTGTTAATTTCAATCTTGCTTCCATGTTTCCATTAATCAAAAGCAATGAATAAATCATCAATACCCCCAAAGTAAAAATACGTAATGACCTATGTGGAACATTTATCAATGCATCACAAAACGGTATTATATAAAATATTAAGAAATAATACGCAACTCTCATCAATACATGTGAATAAGAAGCGCAAATAAAAAATCCCATAACCACAATCATCATATTTAAAAATTTTCCACATTGTTTACCACTAAAAAGATAAATAAAAATAAATAACGTTATATCAAATCCAATCATAAAAACTGGTAATGTTTGTTCATTTGAATGGAGATACTTCGCATATTTTATAATTGAAACATCTACTCCTATTCGTTCAGCCCATATTTCTATAACAGAAAAAATAATATCCATTTGATATATATATATAAACATTCCAAAGCATATCAAATATAAAACAATATTAAATTTTTTTCGAGGAACAAATGGTATTACTATTCCAATAGCTGCTGATAAATGAACCATTGTAGCCAACATTGTGAATAAACAGTACGTATATTTTTTCCCTTTCTCCCAATATCCATATGCAAAATATATCAAAGCAACCGCTAACATTTGTCGAACAATATTTAATGATTCCATATACAAATGTGGAGAAAACAAAAAAATTAAAAATGCGATACATCTAACTTTATAAGAAGAAAAATACCTCTTATTAGCAAAATAAAATAATGATAAAGTCAGCAAAGTGTATACAAAAAAGAACATTTGAGTATCAAATCCGCAATCTTTTAGTATATTTACTATTATATAATATACAAATTCTACCTCACCATTAAGTACATCATCGATACTACTCCATTCCATTTCTATATATTTCTTTACATAGGGCTGATAATCCCATCCAATATTATATCTAAAAGCTGTAATAAAAAAAACAATTACGTATAATAGACGTTCTCCCCAAGAAGCTATATATTCGTTAAAGCACTCATTTATTAACAAACATAAAAAACACAAACAAAAAAATATAATCCAAAATATCATACATATTCCTTCTTAATAAAATATGCCATATACTTGTAACACCTATATATCAATCTCTTTCTCTACTTTATTCATTATCTTCCTTATATCAAACCTATACAACGATTTATAAATTCTATCTTGATAGGCTTGCGAATCTAGTTTTTCTACACATTTAACTGCCTGTTCGATTGCCACAGTACTAAAACCATTAATATAAAATCCATTAATATCTTCTATAATATATTCAGGAAAACAACCGACTTTAGTAGCTAAAACTAGCTTACCATAATAATTAGCCAATTGAACAGTCTGTGTTCCCGTAGCATCTTTATACGGCAAAATTACAAATTTTGATTTCTTGATATACATAGCCAGTCTTCTGTTAGAAACATACTCATTAACAAATACAATATTATCATTATTTTTTGCAACATTATTCACATATGATTCCATACTTCCTTTTCCAACAATAAGTAGCTTTTTATTCAACACAACAAAAGCATTTAATAAATTTTCTATTCCCTTATATGGTTCTATACGGCCAAAAAATATAAAATCATATTCTATATCAGCAACACAATCCCTTATATCTTCAAATTCTTGCACAATCATCTCTGGCAAATATATAACGATTCCTTTTTCTTTATTATTTTCTAATTCATCCAAAGCACCTTTATAGCTTACTATTATCTTATCAACTCTTTTTAAGTAAAGCTTATCGATAAACAATTTCACCACTCTATCCTTTAAAGTTGATCCTGAGTGCAATCTTGGATCATGCAACCAAACAACCACTCTATTGAATTTTACGAATAATAAAATTATCAAATTCCATATTGTTTGGTTCATAAAAAAGATATTTAGTTTATCGTATTCATATTTTTTTATGAATTTAATAAGTTTTATGAGATTTATTATTTTACTAAAGCATCCACCATTGCTATATATTTTTTCATTTATTACGTTAAAAAAGTTATCATCAAAATCTAGAGATTCACAGGCTGCAGGTGCAATAACAATGGATTTAGATTTGTTATTAAGACAATTTACTATTCCTGAAAAATTATCAGTCATTGCATTTTTTCTTTTTCCGAAGCAAATATATATATTCATATATTATTCCTTTAAGTACATCCAAATGTAATAATGGCAATCATCTACTTGTAATCATTTTATAAAATTTTTCTATATCAATTGCAACTCTATTTATATCATACGGATTATTTTCAATTTTTTTACAATCATTTTCTTTTCTGGGTTCTTTTCTTATTTTACCACTCCAATATGTCGCATCTTTTTTTAACGAAACATATCTTATGACATTTGAAATCTCTACTTCATTAGTAACAACATCTGATACAAGACAATCTATATTGTTAATTTGTGCTTCTATCAATGCAACTGGCAGGCCTTCAAATAACGAGGGAAACAAAAAGACATCCATAGCTGATAGATAATCTGATGTATTGCCAATTGCTCCCAAAAATATTATTTTTTCATCTATTCTCAAATCTTTTGCCATTAATTCTAATTCTTCACGCAAAGGTCCATCACCAATTAACAACAATTTACTATTAACATTTTGTCTGTGATATTCTTTGAAAATCTTTAGAATAAATTTATGATTTTTCGCTTGAGTCATTCGCCCGACATGCCCGATTAGAACTGCATCATCATCGATATTTAAAAGTTGCCGATACTTTTTTCTTTTTGTTACTGAATATTGATACAGTTCTGGTTTCACAGCATTTATCCAACGATAAAAGTTTTTGCGCTTTTCTGCGTCTCTACCAAATCTAAATTCTGCGGCCCCTATTGAACATGCGCACAAATAATCGCTAATGTAACGTAGGGGATATTCTAAAAATCTTTTACAAAAATACATAGCCTTATTACCTCTAATACCTGTGCTATGACTATGTGAAATAACAATTTTACCAAAATATTTAGCTACTGATAGATAAATACTAGCCGTAGATGTCATATGACCTTGAACAACTTTTATATCAGGATGATTTTCTAATAATTTACACCATGCCATTACATACGAAATAATATTCCATCCTTTAAATTTAGGCAAATGAAACACATCCCCCCCCATTTCTAGGATTTGTTGTTCATGCATGCCTATTTTTTCCCCATGAACAGCAAAATCAAATGTGATATCTCTTTTTTTCATGTACGGCATTAATGTCATCAACATGCTTTCAATTCCACCAATGTCCATTCCACCCACTACATGTAAAATATGCATTTTCTCTGCCATTTTATCTCCGTTTCTACTACTAAAAATGATAATATTCCTTGTACCACTTGGAAAATTTATTCAATCCTTTAGCTATGGTTGTACTAGGTCTAAAGTCAAAATCTTTCTTTAATTCACTAACATCGGCATAAGTCTGGTACACGTCCCCCGGCTGCATAGGCAAATATTCTTTTACTGCCGTCTTTCCTAAGGCTTTTTCCAGTGTCTCGATAAATTCCATCAGCGTCACAGGGGTGTTATTGCCAATGTTGTATACCTTGTACCTATCGCCATTCTTATTGGCTTTCGGCGGATTGCAAAGCATATGTTCGATACCTGCAACAATATCATCCACATAGGTAAAGTCTCGAAGCATATCACCGTTGTTGTAAATCTTGATTGCCTTGCCCTCATAAATCAGATTGGCAAATTTGAAATACGCCATATCTGGACGACCATATGGCCCATAGACCGTAAAAAATCTAAGTCCGGTTGCCGGAATACCATACAGATGACTGTAGGTATATGCCATCAACTCATTAGATTTCTTTGTTGCAGCATAAAGACTAATAGGATGGTCAACATTATCTGTGGTGCTAAAGGGAGTTTTCTCTTGATTGCCATAAACAGAGGAACTAGATGCAAAAAGCAGATGCTCCACAGGATTGTAACGACAAGCTTCTAATATATTGAAGAAACCTATCAAATTGGAATCAATATAGCTACGCGGATGATCGATACTGTAACGCACACCAGCTTGTGCCCCTAAATTCACCACAATATCCGGCTTTGAACTCTCAAACAGTGATTTGACTGCTGACTCATCAGCCAAATCCCCTTTAATAAACTCATACTTCGGATATTCACGTAAAATCTGCAACCGACTTTCTTTCAAAGATACATCATAATAGTCATTGCAGTTATCAAATCCGACTACTCTTGCACCAAGCTCCAACAAGCGTTTCGATAGATGAAAACCTATAAAACCTGCACCACCAGTAACCAGCACCTTTTTGTTATTATCAAATTCATTGTAATTTGCCAATTTATTCGTTCCCCCATTTGATACCTATCAAATTGCTTTGTCCGTGTTGACTGGTCAACTTAACCTGTTAATCACGACTGAAAATGTCTCTCGTAAACACCTTTTCTCGCACATCTTCCAACGCATCATTCCAACGGTTAGCCACAATCACATCACTACGCTCCTTGAACATGTCTAAATCATTAACTACCTCAGAACGGAAGAAATTATCCTCTTTTAATGTCGGCTCATAAACAATGCAAGGAATCCCCTTCGCCTTGATACGTTTCATAATGCCCTGAATGGCACTGGCTCGGAAATTGTCAGATGCCGTTTTCATCGTCAAGCGGTAAACGCCTACCACCTTCGGCTTTTTCGCAATTATGGTATCGGCAATAAAATCCTTGCGAGTCCGATTGGCCTCTACCACTGCTCCAATAAGATTCTGTGGAACATCGCGATAATTCGCTAAAAGCTGTTTCGTATCTTTAGGCAGGCAATATCCACCATAACCGAAGGACGGATTATTGTAGAAATCACCAATGCGCGGGTCAAGGCTGACACCACGGATAATTTCGCCCGTGTCCAGTCCACGAGATTCAGCATAGGAATCCAGCTCGTTAAAATACGCCACCCTTAGAGCAAGACAAGTATTAGCAAAAAGCTTAATTGCCTCTGCCTCGGTTGAACCAGTAAAAAGCGTAGGGATATCCTTTTTCACTGCACCTTCTGATAAAAGAGTAGCAAAAACCTTAGCACGTTTTGAGCGTTCTCCAACAATAATCCGTGAAGGATACAGATTGTCATGAAGAGCCTTTCCTTCACGCAGGAATTCCGGCGAAAAGATAATGTTATCCGTTTGAAACTTCTTTTTCATCTGATCCGTGTAACCAACTGGAACAGTAGATTTTATAATCATCACTGCTTGCGGATTTATATCCAAAACTTCTCCAATAACAGCCTCAACAGAGGAAGTATCAAAAAAATTCTTGTCTGGATCATAATTTGTCGGCGTAGAGATAATTACAAATTCTGCATTCTCAATGGCCTCCCACGCATCTAAAGTCGCACGGAAATTAAGATCCTTATGAGCCAGAAAATCCGAAATATCCTTATCTACAATAGGCGAAATCCCCTTATTGAGCATTTCCACCTTCTCCGGCACAATGTCCAACGCAATAACTTCATTATGTTGCGCCAATAAAATCCCATTTGACAATCCAACATATCCTGTGCCTGCAATCGCTATTTTCATTTTCTTTATCTCCTCATTTTATCTTTGCTAATTCTTTAAAATATGCATTGATTACTATCTGACGGTCAAATTCCTTTTCCATTTTTCTTCGTCCCATTTTTCCCATTTTATCTCTTTCAATAGGAGAAAGAGATAAAAATTCTCTAATCGCATTTTCTAATGCCTGAGTATCTCTTGACGGAAAACCTATACCGGTTATATGATTATCAAATGTTTCTTTGCATCCATATATATCATTTGTTGTTAAAACAGGGCGTCCCGTAGCTGCAGCTTCCAAACAAACATTAGACATACCTTCCGGGTAATAAGACGGATGAATAAGAGCATGAGAATTCTTCAAAAACCCATGTACATCTGTCTGATGACCATGGTAAATAAATATACCTTCTTTATGCCATTTGTTCATAACCGCTTCATATCCAGCCTCACATTTCCCCAATACATGAAATTCAACATTTGGATATTCTTTTTTTATATTATGAGCTGCTTCTGCCAATTCATAAATTCCCTTTTCACGTAGGATACGAGATACAAACAGAAAACGGATCCCCTCTGTTTCTGCTGGATATTTTTCATAACTATGTAGCTGCAAATTTACTCCTGACCCCGGTATTAAAACAGGATTTTTCCAATGTATGCCGTTAGATTCTAAAATCCGTAAATTTCCTATATTTTGAAAAAAGATACATTGTTCATAGCCAGCTACACACTTATACATTGTACTAACTAATTTACAAAGTAAATTATCTTTGTTAAATGCTGTTCCTAAACCAGTGATATTCATAATATAGGGAATATGGCATACTTTAGCTGCCATACCCCCATATAAATTTGGTTTTATTGCATAAGATAAAATGCAATCTGGCTTTAACTTTTTCAACAATTTATAATAAAAATGTAAAAGCCTTATATCTTCAACAGGATTCATCCCTCGTCTTTTTACTGGAGACGGTATCACTATGTCAACTATTTCTGCAACCTTGTCATAACATTTTCCTGTAGGTATACTTGCAATTACCTCATGCCCTGCATCTTTCAATTGCATCATCAATTCTCTTCTGGGCAAGTATAGTCCTTCAGCATGATGAGCCAAAATTAAAATTCTCATGCTATCTTAAAAATCTCCATAAATATCTTTTCCAATATCGTATTTTTCAATGTTCAGCGGTTTTTGTTCAATCCCCGCACCTTCTGTAGCACTCTTGGTGAACAGTACTTTTACCGTTTGAATAATTATGGTCAAATCCATCAAAAGCCCGCATTTTTCAATATACATCAGGTCATAAACCAGCTTGTCAAACGGTGTCGTATTGTATTTGCCATAGACCTGTGCCATGCCGGTAATACCGGGCTTAACATTATGCCGATAGGCATATTCCGGTATTTCCTTGGTAAACTGCTCCACAAAGAACGGGCGTTCCGGTCTAGGGCCAACAAGGCTCATATCGCCAATAACTACATTCCATATCTGTGGCAGTTCATCCAAACGTACTGTACGCAGAAATTTCCCCAACTTGGTAATTCGCGGGTCATTTTCCTGTGCCAGCATGGGGCCAGTGTATTTTTCGGCATCGACCCTCATCGTGCGGAATTTATATACACGGAATTCTTTTCCATCTCTTCCTGTACGAATCTGACTGTAAAGAACCGGTCCCGGGTCAAATATCTTTATGGCTATAGCGGTTACGGTCATAAAGGGCAAGGCACAGATAAACCCAATTCCTGACAATATAATATCCAGCAAACGCTTCAATGAACGTACTTCCAGGCTGGGATAAAGGCTTTGCGGATGTAATACAGGAATATCATCAATTTTATCCAATTCTGCTCCAGTGCAGAAAATTTCATAGGTATTCGGAATCAACAGTGCTGTTTTGCCATTTTCATGACAGTAATTGATAACGGACACTTTATAACGATGACGCATTTCCGGACAAAGGATAATGACATCTATATCTTCTGCCGCTTTGCGCCAGTCGCTTGTCTCTATCTCTGTACAGATATATTTAAGCTTTAAATTCAGCTGTGGCTGCAGGCGCAACCGATTGTATACATGGTCACATTCTTCAGCAGATCCCATCAGCATGACAGTTCGCTTACTATGCAGTTTCTGCTCCAGTTGCCAACCAAAATACCGCCATAGAATAAGCATGGTTGTAGACAGCACTGCACTTAATGCGATTACCCCTCTTGAATAGGAAGATTCATAGAGGAAAAAACTCAGTGCCATCACAAGGATCAGTGTACATAGATTCGCTACAAATGTACTAAGGATGATCTCTGCAAAACGCTTTCTGCCAATGGAATACAAGCCGTTAATATTCAGTAAAAGACTACTAATGACCATGGTCACCGGCAACATGCCAGAATACAAATAAATATTATTGACAATAATATCTCTGTCTAAAATTATGCTTGTCGCAATAATGTAGGATATGGCAATCCATGTCATATCGCCTAAAAACAGTATTAACTTCCGTGATTGGGGAAATTTGCGGTTTTGCAAATCCAACGCTCCTTTATGCTTCTTCTTTTTTATACTGGATTAGTCCATAGCCAAAGCTGATTAAACAGCCGATAACAAAACCGATAGCGGTAATCAATTTTTTCTTTGGTCCTGCAGGTTTGTCTTCATCCGGCAAATCCGCTGGGTCGATAATCTGAATGTCCATGGACTCCATGGCTTCCTTAATCTTGCTGTCTTCACATTGCTTAACCAACCCGGTATATGTTTCTTCCTTGATGCTGGCTTCCTGTTGAAGTTTTAGGTATTCCAACACTTCCTGTGGGAAATTTTCCAGTTCTTTTTCCTTTTCCGCTCTGCGTTCCTTAATGGCTGCTTCGCTGGCCTGCGCGATGGCTATACTGGCTTCTGCATTGGCCTGATCTTTAATCAAATCAGCCTGAGCAGGATTGATACTGGTGTACTGAGACGAAACAATGGTATTAACTTCTTCGGACAATTTCTGTTGCAATGCAGTGATCTTTTCCTGAGCAGAAATAATGTTAGGATTTTCTTCTGTGTAACGTTCCCGCAAACCAACCAAGCTTACCTGAGCATCAACAATCTGCTTGCGCAGTGCCATAACATTGGCATTATCATTAATATGAAAGGCTTGGCTGCTGCTACGCATATCACCGAGTTTTGCCGATACGCTTTCCAATTTGGCCTGATTGGCCTTTTGCTGAACAGCCATATCTCCTAGCGCATTATCGAATGCATTCATTTTCGACACCGTAGCTCTTGCCTGTTCATCTGGGCTATAAATTTTGTGTTTTTGCTGATATTCCGCAAATTCTGTGCGAGCTTCTTGGGCCTCTTGTTTCGCTTCGTCTATGCGTTCGTTAAGAAACTTTACAAAAGTACTCTGGGTTTGCTTGGCTTTATCCGTCTGCATTGCCAGGAAATTATCCACAACGCTCTGGCTGATCATTTGTGCTTCTTCCGGACTCTTACCGGTAGCTGTAACGGTAATCAGGTTTGTCTGCTTGGTATTTTCGATTTTGAGGAATTTCTTGGCAAAGCCCTTAGCATCTGGCTTTTTCTTTTCATCTTCCCATTCCATCTGGTCGATAATCGGTTCCAAAACAGTGCGGGATTTCATCAATTCAATGAAGTTAAGCTCTGCTCCACCAGAGCCGCCACCCAGCATCGCAGCCATCGCTGATGCACCACCAATGCCTGCATTGCTGCGTGTCTGCACCAAAGTGGTGGATTCATACGTTTTCGGCAAAGCAAATGACACGATAAGTGCCAATGCTGTACAACCACCCACGATGGTGCCCACAGTCTTGCGGCGGTTATACATGATTTGCATTAACTTTCCTAAGTCGATGGATTCTTCTTTCTGTACATTATTTTCCATGTATTATTTCTCCGTCTTCATATTATTTAGTGCATATTCACAGCACTGCCGTACCAAGTTATTCACAGACACTTTTTCGTGCTCGGCAACTTTTGCCAGCTCATCAAGTAAACTGGAGGGAAGACGGAAGGTTTTATTGATCATTTCTTCCGTCTGTTTGACTTGAAACATGGGATTGATTCTTCCTTTCGTTCGCGTGTTTTTTATATACTCCATTATATTAGCACATATGCCCCCCCCCACAAGACATTCTGCAAAAAAATTTACTTTTTATCCACAAATTACATTGTGCCCGTGTTTTTTTGCATAAAAATAAGCGCAAGATGTATTGCTGTGATAGCAAAAATACATCTTGCGCTTGAAATCATGCACGTGTTACCATGCACGATTTATATTTACTTGTAAATGCGTTTTTCGATTACCTGCGCCGTAGCCGTTGTGGCCAATCCGCCTTCACTCGTTTCCCGCAGGCTCTTGGGCAGGGCCTTGCCGATGCGGTTCATGGCGTCAATGACTTCGTCTACGGGAATGACCGAATCAATCCCCGCCATGCTCATATCGGCCGCCAGCATGGCTTCGATTACGGCAAAGCCGTTGCGTTTGACGCAGGGGACTTCTACGAGACCGGCTACGGGGTCGCAGACCAAGCCCAGCAAGTTTTTGATGGACAATGCCACGGCATTGCCGATTTGCCGTGGGCTGCCGCCGGCAAGTTCTACCAAAGCCGCTGCCGCCATACCTGCTGCTGTGCCGCATTCTGCCTGACAGCCGCCTGCTGCTCCGGCAATGGAGGCATTCTGATCAATGACCATACCAATACCTGCGGCGGTAAAGAGGGCGTTTACAATAGCCTGATCGGATACATTGCGTTCCATCTTTGCTGCATAGAGCGCGGCCGGCACGATGCCGCAGGAACCGGCAGTTGGGCAGGCGACGATACGGCCCATGACCGCATTGACTTCGCTGATGCCCACCGCATAGGCGGCGGCACTTAAAACCTCCTGCCCCATATAGCCACGCTGACGGTAGGCATAGAGTTTTTTGGCATCACCGCCGGTAAGGCCGCTCAGGGATTTTTCCGTGTTTTTGATGCCCCGCTCAATGGATGCCTGCATGACCTGCCAATTCGTCTGCATGGAGAGCATGATTTCTGCCCGCGATTTTTGGCTGTCCTGCATTTCCCGTTTGATGACGATTTCATGCAGGGAAGTCCCTGCTTCCTCGGCCAGGACAATCAATTCTTCGATATTATTAAAGTTAATCATAGGTACTGCTCCTCAAATCAAATGGCGGGAATGGCAAAGGCGTATTCCACATTATCCGCCTGCTGGCACTCTTCGATAACCGTTGCCGCCGGTTCCTCGTCCAGTTCCATAATCATCATGGCGGTTTCGCCGCGGTTCTGACGGGACACCCGCATAAAGGCGATATTGACCGCCGCATGGGCCAGTATCTGCGTAACGCGGGTGATCACACCGGGGCAGTCATGGTGTATGGTGATGAGGGCAGGATATTGTCCGGTCAGTTCTACCTGATAGCCATCGATATTAGAAATCATGATATTGCCGCCGCCCACCGATGCGCCACGGACTCTGGCTGTACGTCCGGAACGGCCCACAAGGTAAATAACGGCCGTATTGGGGTGTGCTTCTTCGAGATTCACCGTCTGAAAGCTGAATTCCAAACCATGGTCACGGGCAATCTGCAAAGCCTCGCGAATGCGTTCGTCCTCCGGGGCAAAGCCCAAGATGCCGGCAATCAAGGCCTTATCCGTACCATGCCCGCGATAGGTACGGGCAAAGGAGCCATGCAGGTTGATTTCCGCCCGCACCGCTTCTTCGCCCAAAATTTTCCGCGCCATCAACCCCAAGCGCACAGCACCTGCCGTATGGGAACTGGACGGGCCAATCATCACCGGCCCGACAATATCAAAAACTCCGTGCATATATAAATCCCTTTCTAAACGAGAAAAAGCCTTCCCCCTTGGGGAAGGCGGTGTAAAATTTCTTACTTGATCAAACCATGGTTGCGCAGAGCATCTTCCAGCTGTTTTTCGTGCTGGGGTTCCATCTCCGACAGCGGCATGCGCAGGGGGCCTGCGGCATAGCCGAGCTTGCGCATGGCAACCTTGACGGGAATCGGGTTGACCTCGCAGAACAGCGCATCGATGAGGTCAGCATATTCCACCTGCATTTTTTCGGCTTTTTTCGTATCGCCATCAAAGAAGGCCTGACACATATCATGAGTCTGCTGCGGTGCCACGTTGGAAAGTACAGAGATTACGCCCTGACCACCCAAGGAAAGAATCGGCACTATCTGGTCGTCATTGCCGGAATAGATTACCAAATCATCGCCGACAGCCGCGCGCAGACGCAGAATCTTCGACAGGTCGCCATTGGCTTCTTTTACGGCCACGATATTGGGATGCTTAGCCAGTTCCACATAGGTGGACGTTGCAATTGCCACGCCCGTACGGGAAGGCACATCATAGAGGATAATGGGGATGTTCACCGCATCGGCAATCGCCGTGTAATGGGCGATAAGGCCTTTCTGCGTGCATTTATTGTAATACGGCGTTACCACCAGCAGGGCATCCGCGCCCACGCTTTCCGCATATTTGGAAAGCTCCACTGCATAGCTGGTTTCATTGGAGCCGGTACCGGCGATTACCGGCACGCGCCCCTTTACATGGTCGACAGCAAATTTGATGGCTGCACGATGTTCTGCATCGCTCATCGTTGCGGATTCACCCGTAGTACCGGTGATGATGATGGCATCCGTATGATTTTTTATCTGGTCATCAATAATCCGTCCCAGCTCGTCAAAGTTAATGCCATCTTCCGTATACGGCGTAATGATGGCTACACCTGCGCCACGAAAAATCGTTTTTTTCATGAAAAAGCCTCCCATGTAAATTAAAAAGTTCCATTCACATTCATCTTACTGCTTCTAATTATCACATTAACCCCGCGAAAAGTCAACGGCGATTGCCATTCTTCGCACGTAATGCGCTAAACTTTACACGCTCTGCCATCTTTTTAGGCACGCACGGCCTCCATGGCCTTTTTGACCACATCTGCCGGCACATCATTGCGGCAGATGACCTGACCGATTTTTTCCATAAGTACCCAGGTCACTTTGCCGCCCACGGTTTTCTTGTCATGGAAGATATCGGCGTACATGGCATCTACGGTTACGCCTGCGGCCTGCAAGGGCAGATTATAACGCGCAATCATCTCCCGCACGCGGTTGTATTCCGTTTCGCCGATAAGCCCCAGTTCCCAGCTGACGTTAGCTGCACCCACCATACCTGTTGCCACGGCCTCGCCATGATTATAGCGCACATAGCCGGTTTCCTTTTCTATGGCATGGGCGATGGTATGGCCGAAGTTCAGAATCCGGCGCAATCCGGCTTCTTTTTCGTCCTCGCTGACCACGGCGGCCTTTATCTCACAGGAGCGGGCAATCATATGTACCAAAGCCTCCGGCTCCAAGGCCAGCACCTGTTCCCTGTTTGCCTCTAAGAAAGCAAAGAAATCTGCATCATAGATAATACCGTATTTGATGATTTCGCCAAGCCCCGTGTAGATTTCCCGCTGTGGCAGAGTCTTCATATAATTGAGTTCCATAAAGACAGCCTGCGGCTGGTAGAACGCCCCGATAAGGTTCTTGCCCAGTTCATGATTGACCGCCACCTTACCGCCGACGCTGGAATCCACCTGTGCCAGCAGGCTGGTGGGAAGCTGCACAAAGGGCACGCCGCGCATATAGGTTGCGGCGACAAAGCCCGCCAAATCACCGACTACACCGCCACCTAAGGCAAAGACCGGTGATTTGCGGTCAAGACCCAGTTCAATGGCCCGCGTAAAGAGGTCATTGGCCACGGTGAGATTCTTGGAGCTTTCGCCTGCCGGTATCTGCATGAGTGCCGCTTCCAGGCCAGCTTCGGCTAACAGCTGCTGTACCTGTTTTCCATACAACGGGCCTACATGCGTATCGGTAACAAGCAGCGCCTTTTTACTGTAACCTGCCCCCTTGACAAAATCGACAATCTCCTGACCGATATCGTAACCGATAACGATATCGTAACTCTTTTCGCCTAAATCCACCCGTACCTTACGCATGCAGCACACCTCTTGTCTTTAATGTTTTGGTGATGACTTCCACCACCTGCAGGGGCGATAATTCACTGGTATCGACGGAAAAATCGGCCTGCTGATAAAGCGATTCCCGCTCCTTTAACAATTTTTCCACAGCCTGACGGCGGTCGCCATCATCTGCGCGGTCGAGTACCGGGCGGGTGCCGCGGCTTTTGGTGCGTTCGAGCACCGTATCGACATCGGCTTTTAAGCAGACCATTACCCCACTGGATTTTAACGCCTCCACATTGGCCGGATTCTTTACCGTACCGCCGCCGGTGGAAATCACCGCATTGCGCCGCTTGGAGAGTCTTACCGCCAGCTCATGTTCGAGCTGACGGAAATGGCCTTCTCCAAACTTAACAAAGATTTCGGGAATGCTTAGTCCAGCTTCTTCTTCGATTTTATTATCCATATCGATAAAGGCACAGCCTAGCCGCTGGGCGAGCATTTTCCCTGTGCTGGATTTGCCCGTTCCCATAAAGCCGATTAAAATCACATTACGCATGCGCGCACCAATCCTTTCCAATGCGCTGATTATAGGCATCGATTGCGGCTTTCAAATCCACCATCGCATCACTGCCGAATTTCTCACAAACGGCCTGCGCGATAACAAAGGCAACCATAGCCTCGCCCACGACCGACGCCGCCGATACCGCACAGGTATCGCTGCGCTCCTTGCAAGCCAGCACTGCTTCGCGGCTTTCAATATCAATGGACTTCAGCGGTGTCATCAAGGTCGGAATCGGCTTCATGGCCGCCCGCACGATGATATCTTCGCCATTAGTCATGCCGCCTTCAAGTCCGCCCGCCCGGTTGGTTTTGCGCTGAATCCTGTCCTCTTCAAGATAGATTTCATCATGAATCTGACTGCCGGGAAGAACGGCGCACTCGAACCCTGCGCCAATCTCCACGCCCTTGATGGCCTGAATGGACATCATGGCGCCGGACAAGCGGGCATCTAACCGTCTATCCCACTGAATATGACTGCCTAAACCAACAGGTGCGCCCTGTACAATGACTTCAAAAATTCCACCTAAGGTATCGCCTGCGGCCTTGGCTTCGTCAATGCGGGCTTTCATCTGCACTTCGGCCTCACTATCATAGCAGTTGAGTTCAGAACCATTTTCTGTGCCAATCGCTGACCGGTCAATTTTTGACGGGTCAACGGCCACACCGCCGATATTGGTCACATGGGAAACGACTTTTATACCGAGTTCTCGCAGAAAAGCCTTGCAGACCGCACCTACGGCCACCCGCATGGTGGTTTCGCGGGCACTCGAACGCTCCAGTATATCCCGCACATCTTCACGATCATATTTCAAAATCCCCGTCAAATCCGCATGACCGGGACGGGCTGCCGTGACCTTTTCGCCTTCCGGCTCACCAAAGGCGGCCATGCGGCCGTTCCAGTTGGCAAAATCCTTGTTGATCACCTGCAGGGTCAGCGGGCCGCCCAATGTCTCGTTAAAGCGCATGCCGGAGAGGACTTCCACCTTGTCCGTCTCAATCTTCATGCGCCCCCCACGGCCATACCCCTGCTGTCGGCGGGCTAGTTCCCGGTCAATATCCTCCTTATGCAGCTTCAGCCCGGCCGGCAGGCCCTCCAAAATCGCCGTAAGTCTCGGCCCATGGGACTCGCCCGCCGTCATAAAACGCAACTCGCTCATACTATACACCTCATCGTAGCAATTTTTCACATTTATGTATAGTTTAATGTATCATTGTGTATAAAGCAAGTTCTCTATATCGGATTTTTGTCTATTTAACAGGCACAGCATAAATATCAAGCAGCATCGTCACACTCAACCTATTCTCTTTTGCTTCGATGGACATATTTTTTACTACAGCCAATCTCTCCCCCTCCTGTAAGCCTTGCAGGAATTTCAGCAAACAGAAGTAACTGCCTGTAAGCTTCAATTTTAACGGCAAGCAGAAAACATCTCCCTGAAGCTCACTTTTTTGCGGATTGACCATCTGCAATTCCATTTTGCTTCGCATAGCCAGCCGCTCCAAATACAGGATAAACTCTCCCTGCGACATATTTTCCGGCAGATACTGCATAACACGCTGTTCACGTTTTTTCAATTCGGCCCGATATTCCTTCATATTCAGATGAGCATTCTGAAAATTGGTAACCGCCGTGACTTCCCGAACCGATTCCGCTGCCTGCCGGTTGCAATCCTCAGCAGCCGCCAGCAGCGGTTTATGCAGAAAAAAATAGAACAGCAAGCCTCCAGCCAAAGTTCCTGCTAAAGTCAGTATGATCACATAGCCTTTGTCTTTACTGCCTGCCCTGATTTTCCTCAGCAATCTTTCCATCATCTTCCGACTCCCAATTTACCGCTGCCGAAAATTTCACCGTATCCGGCTCACCATTCCGGCCCTTGACCATAGTCGATTCCTGCAGCATTACCCCGTGTGTGAAAAATGCCTTGTCCGCTTCACATTGACCAATAAACTCTGCCAGGCAATCATAATCTACTGCCTGCCCCTCCAAATAAAGCTGCTGTCCATCATTGCGGACATTTATCCCGGTAAGCGATACCCCCTGCGTTGTATTCGCACCTAAATGCACCAGCAAGCTATACCAGGAAATCCCCGGACGATTCAATGCCTGTATTTTTTTCTCCCGGTCATCAATCGCCCCTGCTTCTGCCACCAGCGTCTGCATTTCCTGCTGCTCAGACGCTAATCCAGCTAACTCACTTTGCTGTTTAGCTGCTAAATCACTGGCCAGTTGGTAATGAAAAAAATCCACACACAGCACAATCATCCCCATTACCAGCCAAAAAACAAACCATCCGGCCAAAATGCGTCTGACGGCCAGCCCGGCTCCCGAACGCCTCTTAAAACCAGCCATTTCCCGCTGTCTGCTGTTTAGATAAACCATACCGCCGGAAGCAGGAATGATATCTGCCAGCTGCAGTTCCTCCTGAGCAAAGGCTTCCTCTATTTCCTGCAAATATCCCTGACGAACCCCTGTAATCGTACAGCGGCCTTCCCCTCCGTCTTCTGTATGGTAAACACAGGTAAAATTTTCCACACTTAATCCCTGTGCCAGCAGTTTGTCATCCATCTCCCAGTAGGCTGCCTCCTGCTGCTGGGATACAGTCAGTCCGGGAGGCAGATTTAAGACATAGCTCAATTGCTCATTCTCCGGCACAACGAACAAAAGCGGAATCTCCTGCCAGCCTTTACGGGCAATTTCCATTGCCGTTTGTTCTGCTGTCTCTCTTAAATCCAGCGAAAATGAAGCTTCCGGCACGTCATCAGCCAAGCCCGAAGCGCAGAGAACACTTTCTGCACTTAGCTGCCAGCCCTCGTCATCACAAACATATTTTTGCAAGGTGCAGCCACCATCTTTTGGTGCTGCCACGATAAAGTCCCTGTCCGTCTGATAAACGAATTTCTTAAGGAGCCCAGCCCCGCCATGCATAATGCTCCCCCTCCTTTGCCAGCATGCCTTTGACCATAACATGCGGTTCTATGATTTTCTCAATAGCTGTATTCCGTCGAAAAGTTGTCGCGATAAGATAAACCTTCCCACCCCATTCGCGGGCAAAAACGGTATAATCCACCCCTTCATGATTTCCCTTATCTAACAGAAGCATGGTATCCGGCTGCAAATCCTGCAGCCTGCTGTCATCATTTTGCAGGGATAACCACTGTTTTTCTACCATGCTTTCTGCTGCCAGACGCAGCTGCATTTCCTGACGGAATGAATAGCTGTTCATTGCCCCCTGCTGCTGAAAATAAACCAAGCCCCGCCCCATAAAGACCATAATCAACAGCAGTACAAGTGCTACCAAGGAAATCATGCCCTGCTGCCGCTGGACTTCACAATGGTGGCAAATAAACTGCTGTGCACATGGTATATTCATGTTTTGTCATCTCACTCTTCCCGGTCAAACGCAGTTTATATACTCCCGGATATTTTTCATCTTTTTCTGCAGAAAATTCTACAATGGTTATCCTTGCCAGAGTATGATCCCCCGTAAGCGGTGCATCATCACTGCTGCGAACCAGCTTAACCAGCCCCGCCATATTGTGCAGCCAGTAGCTTTGTGTGACCAGATTATCCGGAACACTGTCACGATACAAGGGATTCTGGCGGCTGATGATATCAAACCCCGGACTTTGACGGCCGCTCCGCTCAATGGCCTTTCCCGCCAGGGCATCTTCTACCACACGCACAAAGGCTGACTGTATTTCCTGCACCAATTCCCCATCAGCCAGATGATAAAAATAAGCACGCATGCAGAACATAAAAATCCCCGTCATCGCCATCATCAATATAACCAGCATCGGCAGTGCAATCAGTGTCTCCCCCAACACAAATCCTGCTTCATTTGTGTCTTGCCAGGCAGCGTCTGTACTCCTGCCGCCCCGTCCGGCCATTTGCCTCCCAGGTAACCGTAACCAGCAATTGCCAAAGTCCCTTATCATCAGCTGCCGCCTCCCCGCTGACCATATATTCCGTATCATTTTGCACCAAATCCTGTGCATCGCCCCAATAAGCCATCTGCGTGGGAAGATATCCGTCTTTATCCAGCACAGCCTGTGAATAGGAAATCTGTGCCCGTGCCAAATAATCCGCACGCACTTCTGCCGCAGCTGCTCCCTGCAACTGTGCCACCCGCACATAAAGCCCTGCTGCCGCTGCCATAGTCAGCACAAAAAGACTCAGCAAAATGGTTTCCCATAGAAAAAAACCTGCCTGTTTATCACGGTTCATCATTACCACGCTCCATGCGAATTCGTCCCCCTTTGCTAATCATGATTTTTTGCCCTTCAGCAGGATATCCCTGATAATAAATCAAAATCGTCATCATATTTTTTCCCAGCGATTTGGGCTGCCCATTGGCATTAAACGCCAAATTAACCAGGTCATCATAATGGTTTTTACCATTTTCCTGATAGACTTTTACCACATTCACCTGCGGCAGATAATTATGACTGACGATAATATCCCCCTCACCTGCAAAAATTTGATTTCCCTCTGCAGATAACTGCAAATAAATATCACGCTTATTGGGATTCTTTGCACCATATCCCCAGGCATTATCTGCTGTAGTCCGGCTCAGATTCTGACAATAGCGGATCGTCGAAAGCAACTTTTCGGCTTCATATTCTACCGCTGTCTGCCGAAAGAATTTTGCCGCCTGTGGCACGGCATGAGCACCGATAATCATCAGCAGCGCCAGAACCAGCAAAACTTCTCCCAGCATGAATCCTGCCTGTCGTTCCCTTACCAGCATAAACCGGCCTCCACACATGCCCTTATCGGATTTCCCCAGCCAAAGGCGGCCAGCGCCCCCCAAGCCAGAAACGGGCCAAAGGGCAAGGGTGTCTGCCTCTGCAGACGATGACGTAGATACAGCCAGCCACCGTAAATCAGTCCCATCACAGCTGCCAACAGCAGGCATAGCAGCAAGTCCTCCCAGCCCAGCCACGCACCTAACGGAACAGCCAATTTTACATCGCCCAGCCCCAGACCACCATGGGATAAATAACGCAAACCTCCTAACAGTCCGCTGCCCAGCAGAGCGCCAATACAGGCATCTGCCGGCTCAAGATGCCCTAAAAACAAAGGCATCACGCTAAGCAACAGCAAAGACAAAACCAGCTGGTCATAAATCAATCCATAAAGGATATCATAAATCGCAATTAGCACGAGCACACTTGCCATAACCAGCAACGAACAAAATTCCCCCAAAGACAATGACCACGCCCACAAAATAATCGGCAGCATCAAAGCGCACCAAATGCCCTGCACATCCAGCCACATGGCCCAGTCAAAATGCGTGGGAACTTCCCCATATCGTTTACTTATCATATCCGAACTCACCTGCCGTGTGGTTATCACAAACAGCCCGTGCACCTTCACCAGTCTTCGCATCGCTTTTGCGCAGGCTGTACTCCTTGCCATCAAAAGAAACCTCTGAACCATCTTTCAATTTGCACTTTCCCTTAGGCGGTTTCAAACTGCCAAAATCCTGAACATACTCTTTTAAATCCTCAATATTTGCCGGTTCATGTCCCTTTTGCAGTTCATAAACGGCAATCGCCGCATCTAAAGTAGTTAAATCACTTTGAATTTTCGCCGTGTTAGCCGTCATGATCGTTCCCGTAAACTTCGGAACAGCAATGGCTGCCATAACACCGATGATGGCAACTGCCACCAGAACCGAAATCAACGAAAATCCAGCTTGTTTTGATTCCAACATAAACACTCTCCCCTTTCATTGTACATTTTTTCTCATGTATTTTTAATAAATTAGTCTTCTACGCAGAGTCAGAAATTCCTTCTATTTTTTCTAATACTTTTTCATATATACCAGCAGTTAATGATGATTATCAATGCTATGTTCTACTAAATCAAGAAAAATACTATAGTCCGGTCCCAAATAAGCTGCTTTATGGTATACTATTGGAAAAATCATAAGCAAGGTGAGATTTTATGGATAAACTGATTCAGGGCCTGCTGAAAAGGCTTACGCCCCTTTGGGAGACCATTTATTTCTTCTACCAGCGTTTCATAGACTATCACCGCATTTCCAGCTGGTTTGATATGGCCTCAGGCACCACCTACTATTTTCTTTTGGGCTTTCTGCCTTTTCTGGTCTTTACCGTAAATCTGATGCTTTTCGTCATGGCTCCGCAGGTAGATGCCCTTTATGGAATGGCTGCCCATTACCTGCCGGAACGGATGGCAGGCCCCCTGATGGGCGATATCACGCGCATTATGGGCAGCCGCAGCACCTTGTGGATGTGGGTGACCGGCCTGTTCTCCCTGTACAGTTTCGTCCAGGGACTCGTAATTCTGACCAGAGCCACCGATAGTCTGGACTATGCCCATACCGAAGCCATGGCCCGGGACGACCGTCATAATATTCTGGTATACGCTAAAGGCATTGTCTTTACCTTCGGTCTTATGGTCGTGATTTTCCTCTCCCTGGGACTGCCCGTCTTCGGCAATTCTTTAGTCAATTACTTAAATGACAGTCTCCATTTTCCCAATTTCTTTCTCGGATTATGGTTTTTCCTGCGCGTATTCCTCCCCTTTGTGGTACTGGTTGTCTGGCTTACCTTTTTCTATATTTTCGCCCCGCATTCTTATACTCCGCCCTTTCGGCAAGCCTTCATCACAGCCCTTTTGGTCACCTTTTTATGGCTTGCCGCCACCGGAATCTACAGCTGGTGTATGACCTTGATTCCCAGCATGGGCATCGCCTACGGCTCGCTCTTTGGTCTGTTCGCCCTGTTTGTATGGTTTAAATTTATCGTCAGTTTCATTATCTACGGCATCGAATTTTTGATGGCCTTAAATGAAATCGAACTGCGGCATAAGATTGCCGCCCTGCAGGCAAAACAATAAAAACACCTGAAGTCATGGGCAAACGGTGACTTCAGGTGTTTTTCAATTAAAGGGTATTGCTTTGCAGATTGGTCAGGGAAACCTCACTATCGCTGGAGAAAATCCCCCATTGATGCTCGGGCAGAGCATACATGCGCGTGCTGAGTGCCATTTGATCGTTGATGTAAAGCACAGCTACGGTGCCATCGATGAGCAGGGTAAAATCATAACTTTCGCCCGGCTGGAAGCTGACCGGTACGGAAAGTTCCGGTTTTGCCTTGTTGATGCTGCCGGTATCGGTGTTATAGAAACCTACCTGCTGTTTTTCCTGGTCAAAAACCAAATTCAGCGAACCCGTCTGATTTGGGCCGACATTAAACATCAAACCGAATTTTCCCTGTTGGTTGGCAGGTGTAAAATGCCCGGTGATTTTCTTGATGCCATTTAGTCTGGGCATTACCACATCGGCGTAACCTTTGCCGCCGAAATGATAATTCTGTCCTTCAGCTGTCACATCACCGCGCTGCGTGACTGGCTTTAACACTTCGTTCTTATTCAAACGCTCCGTAACCTTCGTCACGGGCACCGGATATAGGGTTCCATCCTCACGCTGTTTGAGCTGATGCGTTACCATATTGCCGGCCCAATCCGTTGGCTTTCTGTCATCCTTATCCCACTTGGTGGGTGTCCACCCTGTCAGATAAAGATTGCCTTCCCCCGCAGCCAGCTTGCCGGCATAGAAGCCGCTGGCATCGAAGGAATCGCGCTCAGGCTTCACAAAGGGGCCCTTGGAATCCTTGGCCATACGATAATGCACCACACGACTCGGCCACTGGTCAGAAAATGTCAGGTACCAATAGTCGCCGTATTTCACCAGGGTTGGGCATTCCATATTGCAGTCACTGCCCATATCGTTGTCAAAGAGTACCCCCTGATTTTCCCACTTTTTAAGATCCTTGGATGTATAAAGGGCAATCACCCCCCGGGCTGCCTGACTGCGGGTGGTGATGAGCATCCAGTACTCACCGTAGTCCTCATTGTAGAACACATTGGGGTCACGAAAAGTATCATCATAGATATAGGGTTTACTGCCCTGAAAGGAATCCTCCGGTATTTTCTGCCAGCTGACCAAATCCCGGCTGATGGCATGCATGATATGCTCTCTAGGGGTGGTGCGCCAGTTAAAACCGGTGTAGAAAGCATGGTAGAGCCCCTCCTTATCCTGCACCACAGAGCCAGTACCCAAGGCTCCGTCCGGGGCAAATTCCTCATTGACATAGGGGATGACACGGCTGTCATTGTGATAGTCCGTGAAATCCTTGGTGGTCATGAGGCTCCAAGGATGGAAGCCCATATCGCCGTCCCGTAAATCCTCCAGATAAAAGATGCGGAAGTTTTCACCGTCATAGAAGGGCATGGGATCTCCCACCCAGCTGTAGCCCGTATTCGGGAAAATCGACTGGTAGGCGCTGGCATCCTCTGTGCCTGCTCCCCAATAGATACTGGTTGCGGCCAATACCGCAGCCAGGATTTTTTTCTTTTTCATTGCCAAACCATATCCTTTCACTGACATACTTAAAAGAAGAACTGCCACTCGGCGCGGAAGAAGCTATAGTCATATTTCTTGCCGGTCCAGGAATATTTGTCTCCGTCAGGACGAATTGTTCCCCCCATATCGCCAAAAGTGTAATTCAGCATCAATTTGGAATTCTTGACCGGTACCAGGTCGACGCCTACGCGCAGACCATTAAACTCAGTGACGCGATTGTCCCAATAACCTCCCGGCATGCCGTCATCGTAAGTAATATCCGTTGGATAGGCAATATCATCATAGAACAGTTTATCAAGACCGGTGTGTATCCGCTGCAGATACTTTTTGACATATATATCGTAGGAACCTGGTATATCCGGCCTTGCCTCTTTATATTGGAGCTTAATCATATGTGATTTATTGGCAAAGTCTGCATCTGACTTTGCTATAGCTGCTGAAAGCTTCAAGTCACGATTCAGCTTGGTGTCAAAGCCTACTGAACGCATCTTCATCCTATAGTCGTTCTTACGATCCTTCGTATCACCATAATGGAATACAAGATTTGTATTTTTAGCTACAGGTATCGTGCCCATCATGGATACCACGCGAAAATCCTTGCTATTGGCTGGATCATTCCAGGAAAGCAGATTACCATCGGATTTATAGGCTAAAGTTCCCTGCTTAGTGAAGGTATTGCCTGCACTTAAGGTTAACTGCGCCCTGCCCCACTTAAGCGGTGTTCCCCAGTTCACCTGGAAACCGTTCACCTTTTCATCCATGGTCATGAGATAGGGAGAACCGAGCCAGAATTTGCCCAGTTTCACCGAAGCATCGCCAAAGTGTCCCTCAGCGTAAGCCTGCCAGGCTTTTAAGCTATCCGAATCCCCGTTAATTGTATTATCTGTGACATTATTGTTTATCTCCATCTCGCTTTTGATGGACCACTTGTCATTGATATGATAATCCGTGTAGAAATTGACATACAGCTGCTGGTCGGCTTTTTTCGTATAGTTAGCAAATTGATGCTTATTATATCTCAGCCGTGCATAACCATAGAGGTTCAGCCGCGGGTCATTGGTCTTTTTCTCCACCTTGTTCACCCGTTGATCCAGACTGTTTAGCTGGGCATTCAGTCTGTTCTGCAGTTCCTGCGCCTGCTTCAGCTGCTCCTCCAGCTGCCTGCGCATCTCCTGCAGAGATTCCTGTGTTACCGGTTCCGTTGAAGTTTTAATTTGACTTCCCGCGTCCGGATTCTGTTCCATAGCCGTCAGCGTATCCATGGCTGCCGGCTGTGCTCCGGCTACGCCGCATGTGCTCATTACCAGTGCCGGCAGCAAGCCGCCCATCAGTAGTTTCTTCTTCATTATGCTGTCTCCCTCCAAAAAAGGAAGCGCTGCTGATTTTCCATATTTCAGTAACGCTTCCTTCATCACCAATTATTTACGCTTCCAACGGCTGACCTTCTACATCGCGGTCATCCTTTTTCAAAATACAGAAGGCATATACGGTTGCCACCAGGACAATTCCGGCAATCGTCAGGAACGTGCTCTGATAACCAATGCTGTCACGCAGGCTGCCCAGCGGTACGGAGAAGATAATGCCGCCCACAGATGCTGCAATTTGGAAGCCGACCATATAGAGGGTAGCAGATACACGGGTATCAAAATGCAAAGTGAAATAGCGGAAGATTGCCAGCACAAAGAGTGCCGTTTCCGGAGCATGCAGAAGTTTTATCAGACCAATCCCCAGCGGAGTCGAAGCCAAGCCGCAGCCGCCGATACGGCAGATCATAATGAGGCAGCCCAAGAGCAATGCATTGCGCACGCCGATTTTCTTCATCAGCACCGGCACCAGTCCCATCATCAGGAATTCCAAAAATACCTGTACAGAGTTCAGGATACCATAAGCCTGCTGACCTTCTTCCGGGGTAGCAAAGAAACGCGTGAAGAATTCAGGGAACATCTGCTGGTCAAATACGGTATAGAACGTCCAGCTCAGGATAACAAAGATAATGATTTTCCAAACATCAAAGATACCGAAGACCTGAATGATTTCCTTAAGTGAGGGAGATTTTACCGCCTTATCGCGTTCCTCGCTGTTCTCATAGGCAGCGATATTTGCTTCCTTGTTTTCGGGCTTCATGAGCAGCAGCACTGCCAAGAGGACTGCCGATACCGCCGAACCAGTCCAGAATACCAGATATGGATTGATCGTAAAGAGGAAACCTGCGGCCAGAGCTGACATTGCATAACCAAAGGAACCCCAGGCACGGGCCTGTCCATACTCGAAGCTGTAGCGGCGGCTGAGTCGTTCCGTCACGGCCTCAAAGACCGGGCAGGCCGCGAGGTATGCTACGGCCAGATACACCGCACCAACCATGGCACCGACATAGAAATTGCTTTCCAGCATGGGCACATATACCCAGGTAAAGAACGGTGCCAACATGACCTGGCAGGCAACCATCGCAATCAGCAGGTGTTTTTTCAGCCCCAGCTTATCCTGCAGCGAACCATAAACAAACATCAGTACTAACGCTACAGCCGAACCAAACGTGTAAATCGTACCGACCTGGGCTCCCGTAAAGCCCTGTTTTGTCGTCAGCCAAATCTGGAAGAAGGACCACCAAATCCCCCAACCGGCAAAGAATAAGAGAATTTCCAGTGAACCCGTCCGATAAAACGGATTCCGTAAAGCTTTCGTAAAAATGTTCTGCATGATTATCGTCCCCTTTAGGCTTCTTTCAATCAATACTGATTACATTCGCTCTCCAGCCGCCAAGCCTTAACCTGATTAGCAGCCTTGGTCAGCAAGCGGCAATTTACATCATTTTCCCAGTAGATGCGCTCGGTAAACGTCAGTTCTCCGTCAGCAACAAATATTTCTGCCGAACTTCTGTCGATGAAGATTTGCAGTTTCAGCGGTTCGCCGGTGCGTAATACCGCTGCCCGTTCGCCATCTTTCGTGTTGCGGTTGATTACGAAACGTCCGCCGGCCTCCAAACTGAGCTGCAGGCTCTTATCGCCATCGGTCAACAGGAGCAATACACCTTCTGCCTTTTCCGTGAACGTCAGTTCCAGCTCTGCCAGATGGCCCAGTTTGTAATCACGTTCAACTTCCAGCGCGCCATCAAGCAGCACTTCCTGGCGCAGACCCGTAAGTTCCCGGATTGGTTTCTGCAGAACCCGGCCATCTTTTACCGACAGTTCACGCGGCAGCGTCAAGGCTCCGGCCCAGCCATCTTCAATTTCCGGCATGGGCGAATCCCAAGCGTTCATCCATGCAATCATAACGCGCCGCCCGTCTGGCGTCAACATCGTTTGCGTTGCATAGAAATCATGACCATTATCGATTTCCACAAAGCCATCGTGCTGCAGCTTCTTATCCACAACATTGCCCATCAGATAGCCCGTCTGATTCAGATTACGGAAGCGGTCGCCGTCGGCTTCCAGCCCTTGCGGAGACATTAGCAGGATGTCCTTGCCATCTAAATGGAAGAAATCAGGGCATTCCCACATATAGCCTTCCGTTTCCTTGCTCTTAGCCTTGCTCAATTCCGTTGTGAGTTCCCAGTGTAGTAAATCCTTGGAGCTGTAAATCAGTGCCCGGCCAAGACCATCCAGATCCTGACTTCCTAATACCATGTAGAAGGTGTCACCTTCCTGCCAGACCTTCGGGTCACGGAAGTGTTTGGTATTGCCTGCCGGCGTTTTCAATACTGGATTAGCACCATATTTCGTGAAGTTTATGCCATCCTCGCTCCAGGCAACTCTCTGGTCCTGATAGAAATCTTCCGGATCAACAGCATTCGGCGTATGATGGCCTGTATAGATAAGCCATAACTTATCATCATAAACCACAGCACTGCCGGAGAAGCAGCCATTCTCATTCGCATCCGGTTCCAATGCTACAGGCAATGTCTCCCAGTGGATTAAATCACGGCTGCGGGCATGTCCCCAATGCATCGGCCCCCATTGGGCTTCATACGGATAATACTGATAAAATATATGATACCAACCTTTGAAAAAAGAAAAACCATTCGGGTCATTCATCCATCCACCCGGAGTCATTAAGTGGTATCCCAAACGGTACCTCTGATTTGTAATTGGTATTGGCTTTTTCATAAACATGCGCTCCCTTGTTTCATCAAGATTATCTTGCTTTCTCTTTTTGAACCGGTTCAATGAACCGGTTCAAAAAGTATTTTAGACTTATTTGCGCCGATTGTCAATGGGTTTGTAATATATTTTTTAATAATTTAATTCTGACAATTCTACATCTTCGCTGTTTCTCAACAGCTGGACTGCCTATACTAACAGGTTTCCCCAGGCAGCAATGACGGCGGAAACACCAGTGGCAGATTATCCTGTTGGCCATTTATCATAGCAACAATCTTTTTAGCAGCTGCTTCTGCTAACGCCAAAATCGGCTGGCGCACTGCCGTAAGCCGGCAAATGCCGTTCTGCGTAATATACGTACCATCATAAGCGACTAATTTCAACTGCTCCGGCACCTTTATTCCACGCCGCACAGCCACTTCCAGACAACTGGACACCGATATATCCGACCCCAGTATGCCGTCCACATCGCTGTAATCGGCAAATATTTGCTCTGCCAGTTCCAGCGATTCCTTGAAACCAAAAGCATTCCACGGCAGAGATACAATATCCGTGCGCACCCCATGAGCCTGCATAACTTCATTGAAGGCCTGATGGTATTCCCCTGCCGGTGTCTTGACCTTCTGCGAACCGGAAATCTCCACGATATGATGACAGTCATGCTGCAAAAAAGCTTGTGCCGCCAGTTTTCCCCCCAATACATGGTCAGCGTGTACCACGGGAATATCCGGACTTAAGTAACGGTCAAAAGCAATAATGGGCTGCTTTATCCCTTCATAGATGGACGTATCCAGCGAATGCGCCCCCATGATAATGCCATCCATATTCTGCCGCTGCAGCATATCAATAAATACATGTTCCGCATTTTCCTTTTGCCGCGTACAGCAAAGCATGGTCTTGTAGCCCAAATGATATAGGGATTCCTCTAATGCCTCCACCAGTTCAGCAAAGAACGGATGGGCTACAGTAGGTACAATAATCCCCACCGTCATCGTGCGTTTAAGCGACAAATTACGTGCCATCTCACTAGGCACATACTGCAATTTCTTCACTGCCGCCTGCACCTTTTCCCGAATCGCCGGTGAACCGTAGTCCGCATGATTCAGCACCATGGAAACCGTTCCTACAGATACCCCGGCTTCCTTCGCTACATCACGGATTTTAGCCAAAAGTCACACCTCCTGATAAACCTACAACTGTTGAATAAAAGCCAGCGATTTCAAGGGCTTCCCCAACAAATTCTGCAAATACGTCAAAAAAAGATTTTCCGCCTGCATCAGCTGCGCACCTGTTATCCTGAGTTCCGGAGGATTTTCCCAGTCATAATCCCGCAATTCAAGAATGAACCTGCGCAAGCTATCCGGCAAAAGCTCTGCACCTGGTTCACGGCAATCAGCGCAGAGAACCCCGCCTGCATTAAAGCTTAAATAAGCCTCCCCGTCCACAGGTGCCCCACAATGCAGACAATGCTCGAAATGGAGCTGCATGCCGGTAAATTCGAGCAACTGAATCACCGCCATAAGGGCCGTAACGCGGGGATTGCGCACTTCAAAGGAATCGAGGATATAGAGCAGGCGGGCAAACATCTGCGGCTCAGGCTGCCCTAAGGGTAAAAACTCCCGCAAAAATTCGGCCACAAAACTGCCATAGGCCATGACCTCCAAATCCTCGGTAAGCTTTTTATAGTGCTTCTTTAGTGTGCACTGGCGTACCGTATCCACCCGTTTACCCTCGGAGAGCTGCACCTCAATGCTTGAAAACATCTGCATGCCAGCCGCCAAGGGACTTCGCGGACGGCGGCAGCCAAAAGCCGCGGCCTCTACAAGGCCGCGGTCATAGGTAAAGAGGGTCATCATCTTATCCGCTTCGCCCCAGTTTTTGGAACCGAGCACAACAGCGGCAGTCTGATAACTGGCCATTACTTCTTCTCCTCTTCTTTCGGCGTATCGCTGATGCGCTTAGGCATAACAGCACCTGCCGTCAGCATGTACTGCAGGGCCGATTCACTGCTGATATCCAAATAGGTCACATCGCTTTTTTTGACAAATAGATTTGTCCCTGAAGTCATGTTGAGACTCCAGGGCACAAAGACACAGACGTAATCATCACCGAGCTTATCCTTCAAGGTCTGAGGCACATCCGCCATGATGAATCCCAAAGCCTGTGACTGATGAAAAGGCACGAGCACCACATGGTCAAACATATTGTTGGATTCAAATACCGCCGTGGACAAGTGCTTGACGCTGTTATAGATAAACTTGATTACCGGGATCTTGCCCAGCAGTGTCTCCCCAATATGAATCAGACGGCGGGCTGCCCAATAGGTGGACGCCCAGCCCGTCAGATAAATCACCAGTAACACGGTGATAATCCCCATGCCGGGAAAATAAAAAGGCAGATGCTTGCCTAGAATCCCTTCGGTAAAGTGCAGCGTCTCCAACACCACAAAAATGGTAATGGCCAGCGGCACCAGAATAATCAGGCCGTTGATAAAACGGCGTGAAAAGCGCTTGGAAAAGCTTTCCTTCATCGCTCATCACCAAAGCCGAAATTGCGCAGGATACCGTCACGGTCACGCCAATCCTTCTTGACCTTAACCCAAAGGTCAAGGAATACCTTGGAGCCTAAGAGATTCTGAATATCCGTGCGGGCCAGTGCGCCGATTTCCTTGAGCATAGCCCCCTTGGCACCAATGACAATGCCCTTCTGCGAATCGCGTTCCACATAGATGGTCGCGCGGATATAGACATCATCATTGGGACGGGTGGTCATTTCATCCACATCCACGGCAATGGCGTGCGGAATCTCATCACGCGTGAGCTGCAGGGCCTTTTCGCGGATAAGTTCAGCCACAATCAAACGTTCCGGCTGGTCAGTGACCATATCCTCCGGATAATACTGCGGCCCTTCCGGCAGATATTTTTTCGCTTCGGTCAGCAGGCTGTCCAGATTCATTTCTTCTTTAGCCGAAATGGGCACCACCCCGGCGAACTCATACTTGGAAGTATAGTTCGAGATGATGGGCAGGGCCTGCTCCCGTTCAATCAGATCCAGCTTATTGACGACGAGAATTACCGGCCGTTTCGTTGCCTGCAGGCGCTCTAAAATATAATGTTCCCCCGGCCCCATCTTTTCCGTAGCATCGACCACAAAGAAGATAGCGTCCACTTCCCGCAGGGTGCCTTCGGCAGCCTTGACCATATACTCACCGAGTTTATGCTTGGGCTTATGAATGCCCGGCGTGTCCAAAAAGACAATCTGAGCATCCGGCTGAGTCAGAATGCACAGGATACGGTTTCTGGTCGTCTGCGGCTTATCGCTCATGATGGCGATTTTCTGCCCAATCAGGGTGTTTATAAGCGTGGACTTTCCCACATTCGGTCTGCCAATAACGGCGATAAAGCCGGATTTCATCTTCTGCTCCATATATGCCTCTTTCCTCAATCTCTGCTAATGCCTAATTTATCCATGACGAAACGCTGTTCCGCTTCCATTTCTTCCCGTTCTTCGTCTTCCATATGGTCATAGCCCAAAAGGTGCAGCATGCCATGAACCGTCAGGAACGCCACTTCCCGGCGTACACTATGACCATAATCGGCAGCCTGTTCTTCCGCCCGCTCCAGGGAGATAATCAAATCCCCAAGCATATTGACGGAACTTCCGCCCACGACTTCCGGCTCCTCACTTTCGTTGAAAGCAAAGGAGATGACATCTGTAGGGCGGTCAACGCCGCGGTACTCACGGTTAATCACATGAATGTGCTCATTATCGGTGAGCGTCACGCTGACTTCGCTGTCCTCTACGCCATAAAGCCGCCCCACCGTTTCAATGGCCGTGCGGATATTCTCGATATATTCCTGCGGAACGGTGAGCTCCTCAGGTTCATTGCTGATGATGATTTCCATGTTACTTTTCCTGCTTCGCTTTCTCTTTTTCGGCTTTGCGCTTTTCCTCGTAAGCACCATAAGCCTCGACAATCCGGGTGACTACTTCATGACGAATTACGTCCAGCGGTGCCAGACGCACAATCCCCACACCTTTGACATCTTCCAGCACCTTGGCCGCTTCCCTAAGACCTGAGGTCACGCCGCGGGGCAAATCCACCTGCCCCAAATCGCCGGTTACGACCATACGCGAACCAAAGCCCAGACGGGTCAAAAACATCTTCATCTGCTTGTCCGTGGTATTCTGTGCTTCGTCCAAAATAATAAAGGCATCTTCCAACGTCCGCCCACGCATGTACGCCAGCGGCGCAATCTCGATAAAGCCCTTGGCCATGAATTTGGTATAGGTATCCTGACCCAAGATATCCTGCAGGGCATCATAGAGGGGCCGCAGGTAGGGGTCAACCTTATCCTGCAGATCACCGGGCAAAAAGCCCAATCGTTCTCCGGCTTCCACCGCTGGACGCGTCAGGATAATCTTGCGCACTTCACGATTTCTAAGTGCAGCTACCGCCATCACCACAGCCAAATACGTCTTGCCGGTACCGGCAGGACCAATGCCGAAGGTAATGGAATTATGACGAATCGTGTCCAAATAACGCCGCTGCCCCAAGGTCTTGGGACGCACATGACGTCCCCGCGCCGTGACGAGAATCGTATCGCCAAACAGGGTATGCAAGGCTTCCCCTTTGCCGCCCTTTACAAGACCAATACCATAGCGCACCTCATGCATGGTGATGGTCGTGCCCTGACGATGCAGGTACAAAAGTTCCTCCAGCACCTTGGCTGCCATCTCTACCTGCGCACCTTCGCCCAAGATTTCCATCTGCGTGCCCCGGCTGATAAACTGGCAGTCGAATTCACTGCGAAACACCTGTAAAAACTCATCGCCTTCGCCCAAAAGAGCGAAGGCTTCATGATTGTCCTGAAAAATAATTTTTTTCTCTAATGCCTGCTGCAAAAGAACTGTTCACCTCTGGTCCATTAACCTGCGATTAGTTTCGCATTATACTTTTCAATCATCTTCTCCGGCTTGTAAGATTCCTTGGCCTTCCGCAGCCCTTCCTCCCCCATATCCTCCTCGCGGTTGATATAGGTCATGCCGCTCCATTCATGCTCAATAAAGCCCTGATTGATGGCCGGATATGCGCCCCGGATATTGGGGTCAGCTTTTTCTACATGTACTACCACAGAATCGCTGTTGAGCTGTTCACCGAAGGTAAAGGCAATGATACGGCCATCTAAGCAGATAGCCCCACCCTTGAGCTGGAAATAATCCCAATCCGCAAAAAGCTCCAAGATTGCATCCCGTTCCCAGGGAATAAACTGCGAATCCGGCATGGCTTCGATATGCGAGGCATACCATTTTTCCAGCTCAGCGCGGCAGGCAGGCAGGATTTCCGGCGTTATCTGCATATATTCCGCTTCCGGATACAACTTGCGAAAGGCATTCAAATGATTTTTCTTGGAATGCAGCTTGCGTCCGGCAAGGGTTATCAGCTTATCTGCCAAATACACATAATCATAATTATCCCGGTCAGACTCAATTGCAAACTGTCCGGCATACGCTTCTGCCAAAAAATCGGCAAAATTCTTCTCCACACCGGTGAACAGCAGCGTTTTTTCCTGTTGCGCAAAATATGCACGCAGCTTCTCTACCGCCTCATTCCACTTCTCCTGCGGACAGACCGGCTGCAGTGCCTGCAATACACCATCCCATTCACAGGTCAGGTAAAGTACGCCCTCTTCTTCACAAATCTGCACATGATAGGGCTTGCGCCACATGAAGAGATTCGTAAAGTTAAAATGAGAGTTTTCATAATAACCGCCGCGATAATACTTATCTAATAAATTTTTGTCCTCTTTGGTTAACGTTTTGAACAGAATAATACCAGCCTCCTATTGAAAATGGCTTTCTATTAAATATTATAGATGACCTGTCAATACTTGGCCGTAACTAAGTCACGCTAACTTCTTCTGACCGCAGGTCGATTCCGCAGCCTCGACCACTTCTTCCAAACTGCCGCCATTGGCCGCTACTACAGCCGCCCGCATGGTACCTTCCAAAAGCGGGCAGTCCGCCATGCGCACAGCATCATCTTTGAGATTTTCCAACACGAGCTCCGTCGTCATAATCGCGCTGCCCATGTCCATAATCACGACAGCCCCATCACGGCCACAGACGAATTCCACGGCTTCACTGATTTTCTCATAACTTGTACCCATGATGCCGCCATCCAGGCCTCCTGCCACGGCAATCTGCACGCCATGCGCCATCATCTCAGCCATTTCTTTAATGCCCTCTGCTAATTTGGCATTATGGGATACCACAACAATCCCTACCAAAATGAATACCTCCTATTCAATAGGTAAATGCGGTCAGCTATAAATAGACCGACCGCATACCTGTTATTTATTTAATAATCAACTGTAATAAGCTACGCCAGCTTCAAATAACTGCTGGTCTTTTTCGCCCGGCACGTTGCAGGCAACATTTTTGCCGATGCGCTCCGAATGGCCCATCTTGCCGAGTACACGACCATCCGGACTCGTAATGCCCTCAACCGCGCTCACCGAACCGTTGGGATTAAAGGGAATATACAGGGACGGGTTCTCGTTGTCATCCACATACTGCGTAGCAATCTGACCACGCACCCGCATCCGGGCAAGGATTTCCTTGTCCGCCACGAAACGTCCCTCACCATGGGAAACCGCAATGGTATGAATATCGCCTACCTCTACGTTGTTGAACCAGGGCGACTGATTGGATACCACTTTGGTCTTGACCATGCAGGAAACATGCCTACCTATGTTATTATACGTCAAAGTTGGCGAACTGTCTACCAAATCACGAATTTCTCCGTATGGAACAAGTCCCAGTTTGATTAAAGCCTGGAATCCGTTGCAGATACCGAGCATCAAACCATCCCGTTTAAAGAGCAGTTTATGCACTTCCTCCTTGATGCGTGGGTTGCGGAACATAGCCGCAATAAACTTGCCGGAACCGTCCGGTTCATCGCCGCCGCTGAACCCCCCCGGCAGCATGATGATATTGGCTTTCTTGATGCCCTTGACAATGGCTTCCACCGATTCTTCAACGGCGCTCGGCGTAAGATTTCGGACTACCAATGTTTCCGCCTCTGCACCAGCCCGCTGCCAGGCACGTGCAGAATCGTATTCACAGTTCGTTCCCGGGAATACCGGAATAAACACCTTGGGTCTGGCAATTTTTATCTGATTCTTGATCACATTGCCCTGCTTATAGGTCATATCAATGGCCCGGTCTTTGCTGTACTGTTTCACCTGCGTGGGGAAAATCTTCTCCAAAGGCTGGGTATATGCCGTTTCAATATCGGCCAGCATGATAACCGTTTCATCGCAGACTACGCTAGGGCCAGCAGTGGTTTCACCAAGCAAATGGCAGCCAGCACTCTTCAGCAGTTCATCCAATTTCTCAGACTCAGCAACCTCCAGTAGCAAAGCACCATAGTCGGGAACAAAGAGCTGTTCCTTTTTCATGGGCTGCGTGAACTTAAAGCCAACGCCATTTCCCAGAACCATCTTGGATACTGCCGCCGCGATACCGCCCACACCGATACTCTGTGCAGCAAATACACGATGTTTCTCGATCAAATCCGTAACCAAAGACCAGTTTTTCCGCAGCTTGGCAAAATCAGGCAAATCCTGTTCGTCCTTAACAGCCGGTACCAAATAGACCTTGTTGCCGGGATATTTGAATTCCGGGGAAACGGCATCTGCGGCTTTCATCGTCGTAACCGCAAAGGCTGCCAGCGTTGGCGGCACATGAATATCCTCAAAAGTTCCTGACATGGAATCCTTGCCGCCAATGGCTGGAATTTCCAGTTCATGCTGTGCCCAAAGCGCCCCCAAGAGTGCGGCAAAAGGCTTGCCCCATTTTTCTTCATCCTTGCCCAGACTCTCGAAATATTCCTGGAAGGTCAGGCGAATCTTATCTGCTCGGCCGCCTAAGGCTACCATCTTGGCCGCAGCTTCCACCACGGCATAGAGTGCACCATGGAACGGGCTCCATTCCGTCAGCGCCGGATTCAGGCCAAAGGTCATTGCCGTTGCCGTCGTGGTTTCTGCACCTTCCACGGGCAGTTTGGCAACCATGCCCTCCGCCGGTGTCAGCTGACGACGGCCACCGAAAGGCATCAAAACCGTATTGCCGCCAATAGTCGAGTCAAAACGCTCCGCCAGCCCCTTTTGGCTGCAAACATTCAAATCCTTGAGATTGGCCAGCCAGCTTTGCTCCAAGCTCTTCTTCTCTACACCAATAGCAGCAGGCATCTGCCGCAGATAACGGCTGTATTCATCGGGGCAGGTTATCTTTGCCTTTACATGCTGACGTACACCATTGGTATCCAGGAATTTCCGGTTCATCTGCACAATCGCCTTGCCCCGCCACTTCATAATAAGACGCGGTTCTGCGGTAATAACAGCCACCTTGGTTGCCTCAAGATTTTCTTCACCAGCCAGTCTGGCAAATTTTTCCAAATGCTCAGGACGGATAACCACGGCCATACGTTCCTGCGATTCGGAGATAGCCAGTTCCGTACCATCAAGTCCCTTGTACTTCTTCTTTACTGCATCCAGATTGATGGTAAGCCCCGGAGCCAATTCCCCGATAGCTACCGCTACACCGCCAGCACCAAAGTCATTGCACCGCTTGATCATACGGCTGACCACAGGATTGCGGAACAGCCGCTGAATCTTGCGCTCCGTAGGCGGATTGCCCTTCTGTACTTCAGCACCGCAGGAAGTCAAAGATTCTTCCGTATGTTCCTTGGAAGAGCCCGTTGCACCGCCGCAGCCATCACGACCCGTACGGCCGCCGACCAATACCACAATATCGCCAGCGGCAGGAACCTCACGCACCACATTTTCCTTGGGTGCAGCCGCGATAACCGCACCGATTTCCATGCGCTTTGCCATGTAACCTTCATGGTATACTTCCCGTACCTGCCCTGTAGCAAGACCAATCTGGTTGCCGTAAGAGCTGTAACCTGCTGCAGCCCCCAGGGTAATCTTCTTCTGCGGCAGTTTTCCCGGCAGGGTATCCTTCAACAGGCGGCGCGGGTCAGCCGCACCAGTCACGCGCATAGCCTGATAGACATAGGAACGGCCAGACAGCGGGTCACGGATAGCGCCGCCCAGACAGGTAGCTGCCCCGCCAAAAGGCTCAATTTCCGTGGGGTGATTGTGCGTCTCATTCTTGAACATCACCAGCCATTCCTCAGGCTTACCATTGATATCCGCCTCGACCACAATACTGCAAGCATTGATTTCTTCAGACTTATCCAGATCGTCCAGTTTGCCTTCCTTGCGCAGGGCCTTCATGCCGATAACGGCAATATCCATCAGCGTAACATCACGATTTTCTCCGGCATAGAGTTTTTCCCGGTCCTGCAGGTATTTATCATAAGCCTTAGCTATGCTGGGCTTATAATAGCCATCTTCAATACTTACCTCATCCACTGCTGTAGTGAACGTTGTATGACGGCAATGATCAGACCAATACGTGTCAATAACTCTTAATTCCGTAATGGTTGGAGGACGCTTTTCCGTATCCCGGAAATAGATCTGGCAAAAAGCCATATCCGCAAGGCTCATCGCAAAACCATGGGACTGCCAAAAATCCTGCAAAGATTCAGCATCCAAGCTGTTGAAGGTTTCCAGCACTTCAACATCAGCAGGTTCTTCATATTCACTGACCAGTGTTTCCGGTTTGGCGAGACTTGCTTCCCGGCTTTCCACCTTATTGATGCAATAAGCCTTGATTTTCTCAAAGGTCTCCATATCAATATTGCCCACAATGACAATGACCTTGGCTGCGCGGATTTCCGGACGCTCCTTCTGCGTGATCAGCTGCACGCACTGCGCAGCTGAATCCGCTGTCTGATCATACTGCCCCGGCAAGAATTCCACAGCAAAAACCCGGGAATTGGTGAATTTGGGCAGCTTTTCCTCATAGACAACATCTACCGGCGGTTCGGAGAAAACGACATTCTTCACCGCAGCATATTCCTCATCGCTAAGCCCCTCAATGTCATAACGCCGGATAATGCGGACGGCTTTCAATTCGTCCAGGCGAAATGTCTCCTTAAGGTCATCACACAGCTGCTGAGCGGGAATATCAAAATACCCCTGTCGCTTTTCCACGAAAATTCTTCTTACAGTCATGAATTCTCTTTTCCTCCAGACACTAAATAATAAGTACATAAAGCTATATAGACAAACAGGCATAGAGACCCATACCATCAGGGTCTCTATGCCTGTATATCACAAACTGTCAACGGCCACCTTAACGACAACCTTCGTCACCTTGCCGGACACACCATTTACTGCCGCCTGCGGACGGTGAACGTCCTCAGGATAAAGCACGGCAAAACACCCCGGCGACAGCACAATGCTGCTATCGGGAACCAGGGCCTTATAAAACGTCACATCACGCTCAGCATCATAGGGAGCACATTCCTCAAGGTCAGGGCTTAATGGGCACCATCCCATAAACTCCTCACCTTCAGCCATAAACTGAATGTCTACATATTTACAATGGGTTTCCGGTTTGCAGTCTTCCTCCGGACGAGTAAGATAACGCTGCACATTGGCAAAACATTTATCGCCTTCAATGGGGTACTTCCCATCCTCCATCTGCGTAAAATCATTGCTTCGCAAAAAGTCAAGCGCTTTCTTGATAATCGCCGGATAATCTACATGATTTTCATCTAATGTATCCATACTGCCGATAATCATTACGCAACCCTCTCCCTATCATACATTGTAAAGAAAAATATCTTCCATACACATTTTACCTAAAACGGCTGTATTATGCAAGGAATTATGATATAATTGTTGCATATGATTCAATGGAAAGGGGTTTATACATGAGAGAACTATTGGAACTACTGGAACATGATGCACGCCGTCCTGTAGGCGAGCTGGCATCTATGCTCAAACGCAGTGAGTATGAAGTCGAAAAGAACATCAAGGATTTAGAGAAGAACAAGATAATTCTTTCCTATAATACATTGATCAACTGGGAAAAATTCGGTGATGAAACCGTAACGGCCATTATCGAAATCAACCTGACTCCCCAGCGGGAAGTTGGCTTTGATGCCATTGCCGAGCGCATTTACCGCTTCGATGAAGTACGCACCGTCTACCTCATGAGCGGCAGCTTTGACCTTCTGGTTATTATTGAAGGAAAGTCCCTCAACGATGTAGCCAACTTCGTTGCCACGCGACTAGCCACCATCGAGGGCGTTACGGCCACCCGCAGCCACTTCATGCTGAAACCTTACAAAAAAGACGGCGTCATCATCAACGATGAAGAACGTGACCGCAGATTGGTGGTGTCCCCCTGATGGCCGATACGATGAACTGGGATAAACGACTCTCCCCCGGCGTCAACGCCATTGCCCCGTCCGGCATCCGCAAATTCTTCGACATTGCCGCCCAGATGGACGATGTTATCTCCCTCGGCGTCGGCGAGCCGGACTTCGTCACTCCCTGGTCCATCCGCGAAAGCTGCGTATATGGACTGGAGCAGGGCTACACATCCTATACCGCCAACCGTGGTATGCCGGAGCTGCGTCAGGAAATCGTAAACCTCTTCCAGCGCCGTTATGCTGTAGATTATGAACCAAACACCGAAGTCCTGGTCACTGTCGGTGTCAGTGAAGCATTAGATATCGCTATGCGCGCTATTCTCGCTCCCGGTGATGAAGTACTGATTCCCGAACCCTGCTACGTATCCTATCAGGCCTGCACGATTTTGGCAGGCGGCGTGCCCGTGGCAGTACCGGCAAAAATCGAGAACGAATTCCGCATCACCCCGGCAGAGCTTGAAGAACATGTCACCGGCAAAACCAAAGCCCTGCTGATTGGCTATCCCAACAACCCCACCGGTGCCATTATGACCCGCAAGGATTTGGAAGCCATTGCCGATTTTGCTGAAAAACACGACCTCATCGTGATTTCCGATGAAATCTATGGCGATTTGACCTATGGTGATGAAGAACATGTGTGCTTCTCCTCCCTGCCCCGCATGAAGGACCGCACTATTCTCCTAAACGGCTTTTCCAAAGCCTATGCCATGACCGGCTGGCGCATCGGCTATGCCCTGGGCAATCCCACAGTGATTGCCGCCATGACCAAGATCCATCAGTACACTATGCTCTGTGCGCCCATCACGGCTCAGGTTGCAGCCGTAGAAGCCCTGCGCCATGGCGAAAAGTACATGAAGAAAATGGTGGCCGAATATGACCGCCGCCGCCGTCTGATTTATGACGGTCTGACCAAGATGGGGCTAGAATGCTTTGAGCCGAAAGGCGCTTTCTACATCTTCCCCTCCATCAAATCCACAGGCTACACCTCCGACGAGTTCGCCGAAAAACTGCTCACCACCGAGCATGTAGCCCTCGTCCCCGGCAGCGCCTTTGGTGCCTGCGGTGAAGGACATGTACGCTGTTCCTATGCAACGGCCATCGACAAGATTTCGGAAGCCCTCAACCGCATTGAAAACTTCCTCAAAAACCATCGCAAATAACCTTTCAATAACTTTTTCGCTTCTTTTTCAAAAATCTTAAAAAAAAGTGTTGACAATCACAGGTTAAATGCGTATAATATTTCTTGTGATTGCGGGATGTGGCACAGTTTGGTAGCGCGCTTCGTTCGGGACGAAGAGGCCGCAGGTTCGAATCCTGTCATCCCGACCATTGAAAGGTCAAGCCAGTAACTTCGGTTGCTGGCTTTTTTGCTGCCCAAAAATCCACTGTGAGCGAGTCACATAAAAGCTACCCCTCCCCTGCTATAATAAAGGCAATAAGAAAACCGTTCACGCAGGAGGAATATAAAAATGGCAACAACAATCATTACCAAAGATAATTTCAAATCCGAAGTGCTGGATTATAAAGGCACTGTACTCGTCGACTTTTGGGCAGACTGGTGCGGCCCCTGCCGGATGCTCTCCCCGATTGTCGATGAAGTAGCAAATGAAAATCCCAACATCAAAGTCGGCAAGATCAATGTAGACGAACAGCAGGAACTCTCTGCCCAATTCGGCATCATGAGCATACCAACATTACTGGTATTCAAAAATGGCGAAAAAGTCAGTGAATCCATCGGCCTTATCCCCAAGGAGCAGGTAGAAAAAATGATTTAAACAGCAGGCGGCTGACCGGTCGAATGACCAGCCAGCCGCCTGCTGTTTTATTTGACTAATTCTATTGGTGACAGCACCTTTTTCCCCTGACTGTTGACAAAAATATCGGCCTTTACCCCGAAGGTTGCAGCCAGGCTGTCCACCGTCATTACTTCAGCCGGCAAGCCCTGTGCTTTTAGCGCACCATCTTTTACAATGATGATTTCATCGGCATATTGCAGGGCATGATTGATATCGTGCAACACCATGATGATGGTCATATGGTAATCGCGATTCAGCCGCTCCACAATCTCCATCACCTCTAATTGATGGGCAATGTCCAGATAAGTAGTCGGTTCATCGAGCAAGAGTATCTCCGGTTGCTGGGCAAGCACCATAGCGAGGAATACCCTTTGCCGCTCCCCTCCGGATAAGGTCTGTACCTGTCGATTAGCTAGCTGCTCCACATGGGTAGCCGTCATGGCCCATTCCACCACTTCCCGGTCTGCCTTCGCATCACGGGAAAATAAGCCGCGATAAGGAAATCTGCCATAGTCTACCAACTGATGCACTGTAGTATCCGGCGGAGCTGCAGCGCCTTGCGGCAGAATGCCGATTTTTTTGGCGATCTCCTTGCGACCCATTGTCCGGATTTCCTGACCAGCCAGCAAAACTTCACCCTCATAATCGGTATTGATTGCCGCCAAAGCCTTGAGCAGGGTGGACTTACCTGCCCCATTCGGGCCGATGATGGCTGTACGACGACCAGCAGAAAATGCTGCTGATATGCCATGGAGAATTTCCTTGCCATCGATAGCAACCTTCAGCGCACGCACTTCCAGTTCCATCATAACTCCCTCCTTAAGAGATACAGGAAAAAGGGCGCTCCCATCACTGCCATGATAATCCCCACCGGCAGTTCCACAGGCGCTACGATGGTACGGGCAATGGTATCACAGAATGTCACGGTGCCTGCCCCGAGCAAAAGCGTCGCAGGCAGCAGCACACGATAATCCGAGCCGACCAGAAGCCGTGCCGTATGCGGTACGATAAGCCCCACAAAGCCCAGCAGCCCCACCACGGACACCGCGCTGGCAGCAAGTAAGGCCGCAAGTGCCGACAGCAGGATTCTCGTCAATCCCACCCGCAAGCCTAATCCCTTGGCCAGTTCATCACCCAGCTGCAGAATATTCAAATGCCGCGCAGCAAACAGTGCCAGCACAGTACAGAGTAACGTATAAGGCCAGAGCATTTCCACCTGTGGCCAGCTGCGGGCCGACAGGCCGCCCACCATCCACATCAAAGCACTATGTACACGGTCACTATAGAAAATTAACAGTGCTGAAATTCCCGCACTCAAAAACGCCGACACGGCCACACCAGCCAAAATTATTCGAATAGGGCGAATCCCATTTTTCCAGGCCAATATGTAAATAAGCAGGGCCGCACCCATAGCGCCGACAAAGGCAGCCGGCGTCACCAGATAACCAAAACCTGGGAAAGCCAGCATAACGAGAATCCCCAGCAGCCCGGCCCCGGAAGATATACCGATAATATGCGGGTCTGCCAGCGGATTTTTCATCACCGCCTGCAAAATCACTCCGGAAAGAGCAAGATTTATCCCCACCAATGCTGCCACAATACTGCGGGGCAGACGGATATTATAGATAATCTGCCCATGCGGGCTATTGCCTGCCCCGAGCAGAAAACCGGTTATCTCCGCCAGTGGAATATCCACAGACCCTTTCCCAACACTGATCAGTAACCCTAAACAGGCAAAAGCGGCCAACGCTATGAGCATCAGCGTCCGCCGTTTCCTGCCTGCAGAAAAATCTGCATGTTCCATTATTTTGTCCTTTACTTCACGTCCGGATAAACACATTTAGCCATTGTGGCCACTGCCTCAGGATAGTGAATACCGGGGCTGAGCAGGAATAGTTCCTGCGGCAGATAATAAACCTGCTTGTTCTTCACGGCAGGGATACTCTGCCAGGCCGGGCCTTGCATGGTTTCTTCCATGCTGGCCTTGATGGCTTCCAGCTTGCCCATACTGGTCACAAAGATGATTTCCGGATTCTGCGCTACGAGCGTTTCCATGCTGTAAGGTGCGGCATCAGGGTTCTTCTCCAGAGGCTTGCTGCCACTGGCAACATTTTCCCAGCCCAGCATCTTAGCCACGGAGCCTGCGATACTGCCATCGAGCTGAACCGTCAGCCCCTGACTAGTACTGTGGATAATGGAAATCTGCCGCGTGCCTTGCGGCATGCTGTTCTTAACTGCAGCAATTTTATCGTCCATATCCTTAACCAGCTGCTGGCCTTTTTCCGGGCTGCCGGTTACTTCAGCAAGTGTCACGACTTCCCTCTTTACATCCTCATAGCTTTTCATATCCAGCACCAGCGTCTTAATGCCGCTCTTCTCCATGGCATCTACAAGCTTTTCATTCATGCCCTTGTTGATGATGACCAAATCCGGCTGGCAGGCCAGTACCTTTTCCGTATCAATCTGATAAACCTTGCCCACACTGGCAATATCTTTGGCATAATCCGGCATCTTCGTCTTAGAATCAGGACGGCCCACTACTAAATCAGCACCACCCACAGCTTCCAAAGGTTCCAAAAAAGATGCAGAAGTCACCACGATACGGGCAGGCTTTGCCTTGAGTTCCACGGTGCGGCCTAAATCATCCGTCACCACAGCAAAGTTCGCAGAATCAGTCGCCTGTGGCTTTTCCTGCCCGCAGCCAGCCAACAGCATGACCATTGCGAGCATAGCTGCCAGCAATACACTTAGCTGACGCTTCATAATATCATCCCCTATTATTTTTTACGCGTCAAAATCGTGGAGAGATAGTTCAGCTTGTCCTTCTTATGCGCCAGAACATTGTAGATGATTTTCTCATCATCGAGTCCAGCACGGCTTACGAGTACCGCCTGTTCAGCCATTTCATTCTTATCCAGCATATCGGCTACTTCCTCGAAGTTCTTGTAGACCTTCATGAGCACCACATTATCCGCTGCCTGCATGGCCTTTTCCACCTTTTCCGGACTGGCTGTAGCCGGAATAATCGAGAGCACATCGTCCCCTTCCACAATCGGATAGCCCAGCTGGCTGCCAATAGCGGCGAAAGCCGGAATGCCGGGAATGGTCTGAATGTCCACGCCTTCATTTTCGAGCAGGCGGAACACATAGATATAGGTACTGTAGAACATGGGGTCGCCGATGGTCAGGAAAGCTACGTTTTTGCCTGCCCGCAGCAGTTCCAAAATCTCCTGCTTGTTGGATTCCCAGGCATCGGTGCTGTTTTCCGCAAAGCCCTTCACCATAGGGAATACCTGATAGACGATTTCCACATCTTTTTTGAGATAGGGTTTGGCCACCGTCAGCGCCACACTGCCGTCCTTCTTCTCCGTCTTAGGCGCAATCAGCACATCGACCTTTTCAATGGCCTTGATTGCCTTTACCGTCAAAAGTTCCGGGTCGCCAGGGCCTACGCCGATACCATAAAAGATTCCACTCATGAATCAAAACCTCCATATAATAGTTACTTAGCCTATCATACTATGCTGACTAGCACCTGTCAAATAATCCTAAGTATGTTTAAGCCGCCCGCCCCAAACGTTCAGGCGGGGCAGACGGCTTAACACAGCGATGAATATAGATAAAAATAGATGAATATGGTAAAATCTTATTTTTCGAGAGCGTTCCAGGCATCTTCAGCCCGTTTTACATAGAGGTCACGGATGGCCTTGTTTTCGCCAATACCATGAATGTAGGCATCAACCTTGTAGCCAGCCTTTTCCAGAATGGATTTATGGGAATCTTCCTCAGCACCAGCCATATCGTTGTTGGCATGGTCACCGGCAACCATCATCATCGGCATGAGCGTAACATGCTTGATACCGTTCTTCTGGAGCTTCGGCATAACCGTTTCAAGGTTCGGCCAGCCTTCTACCGTGTAAACGTAAACATTCTTGTAACCAGCTTCGTCGAGTTTAGCCTGAATTACAGAATAGTAAGCGTTGGAAACCTGCGGCGTGCCATGAGCCATAATCAGGATAGCATCTTCCTTGCCCTGCTTGGGGAACTGGGTGGACAGCGCCTTGATGGTCTCTGCGACATCGTCAGCCTGTTCTTCCTGCCCTTGCCAGTACATCAGGGAAGTGCCCAGCGTCATCTTCTTGAACTGGTCTTTGTAATTGTGGTATACACCCAGGTCATAATTGTATTCCATGCCCGGAATTACATCCAGCGTTGCCAAAGCTACGCGGGTGTAGCCTTCTTTTTTCAGCTGTTCCAAAGCTTCTTCCGGCGTCGGGTAGCTGATGCCTTCGTTCTTCTTTACACGATCAATGATGATATGGGAAGTATAAGCCGTTACCACCTTGGTATTCGGATGCTTAGCCTGAATTGCCTTTACCGTAGCATCAATGGTCTTAGCGCGGGTATCCTTGAACGTCGTACCAAAGGTCATCACCACAATGGCATCCTTGTTGGCCAGGTTAGCCATAGCCGGGTTTTCATTCTTCAGCACACCGATTTCCGAAGCCTGCTTGAGTGCCTTGGTCGGAGCCTTGACTTCCTCATTGAGCTGATAAGCTGCTTCTGCCGGTACATAGCTTGCGGAGAACGCTGCCCCGCAGGCAATAGCTGCTGCTAACATTTTCTGCCAGTTTTTCATAAATAAAAAACCTCCCTAAATACTCCCCTGCATAAGAAAAAGCACCTCTCTGCAAAAAAGCGCAGAAAGATGCTTCCATCTCAACAGACGAAATCCCCTTCCCATCGCTCGCAGGTTCAGCAGCCTCCCAACAGCTGCTACGGTGATTGTCAAACAGGCAGTTCTCCTGACTCGGTTCATCGCTTGCCTGCGCCTTCCCAAAAGCATAACTTCCAGTGACTTAACTATGCAGGTTCGCTCCCCTTACAGTGGCGGGACCGTGCTGGCCTTTAACCAGCTTCTCTTTTCAGCAGCCGGATGTGCGCCGGCTTGCACCTGTTCCCTCTTATGCAGTTAAAAATATGTGAATAAATCAACTTACGACTAACATTTTATCATATATATACTAATTTTACCATAAGAAAATATTATCATCCTAGGTTCTTTTCGTATATGGGATACCTCAGGTGGTGTTCCGTTTACCTTTATTTTTCGGAATCCATTCCATACATACGTTCATAATAATCCTGGTAATCACCACTGATGATGTTCTCCCACCACTGGCGATTATCCAAATACCACTGTACCGTAGCCTTTATGCCATCTTCGAATTTCGTTTCCGGCAGCCAGCCCAGTTCATTGTGAATCTTAGTCGGATCAATGGCGTAACGGCGGTCATGGCCTTTGCGGTCACCAACGTATTCAATCAAATCTTCACCCTTGCCCAGCTGTTTGAGGATTGTCTTGACCACATCGATATTAGCCCGTTCATTATGGCCGCCAATGTTATAAACCTCACCGACTTTGCCCTTCTCTAAAATAAGATTGATGGCCGCACAGTGGTCTTCCACATAGAGCCAATCACGAACATTGAGGCCGTCACCATATACCGGCAGCTTCTTATCCGCCAACGCATTGATAATCATCAGAGGAATCAGCTTCTCCGGGAAATGGAAGGGGCCGTAGTTATTCGAGCAGCGGGAAATCGTTACCGGCACCTTGTAGGTACGGTGATAAGCCATCACCAACAAATCCGCCGAAGCCTTGGATGCCGAATACGGGCTGGACGTATGCAGATTCGTTGTCTCCGTAAAGAACAAATCCGGTCTATCGAGCGGCAAATCACCATAGACTTCATCCGTAGAAACCTGATGATACCGCTTAATCCCATACTTGCGGCAGGCATCGAGCAGTACACTCGTGCCAATAACATTGGTCTGCAGGAAAATCTCCGGATTTTCAATCGAACGGTCTACATGCGATTCCGCCGCAAAGTTAACGATAACATCCGGCTTTTCCGTTTCAAACAGCTCATATACCGCTTTGCGGTCAGCGATATCTGCGCGTACAAACATAAACCGATCATTTTTCATAGCCTCAGCCATGGTTTCCATATTACCCGCATAGGTCAACTTATCCAGGCAGATAATCGTATCTTCCGGACGTTTTTTCAGCATATAATAAACAAAGTTTCCACCGATAAAACCGGCACCGCCTGTTACAACAATTTTCATATCAACAATTCTCCCCATATACAAACTGATTATCACTGTCGGACAAAGTCGGACCGGTCGTATCTTTCTCACTGAGCACGGGGTCAATGCCAGCCAACAAAGAGCCCCAGTCCACATTTACCTCCGGCGCATCATAACGCATGCCGCCTTCCGAGGCTTTGTTGTAGACATTATCGCATTTATAGCGAAATTCCACCTCGTCCGTCAACGTCAGGAAACCATGCGCAAAGCCACGCGGAATCAGGAACTGACGATGATTTTCTGCACTGAGTTCTACGGATACCCATTTTCCAAAAGTCGGGCTGCCCTTACGGATATCCACTGCCACATCGATAACTCTGCCCTTGGAGCAGGAAACCAATTTCGCCTGCGCATAAGGCGGATTCTGCCAATGCAGGCCGCGCAACGTCCCTTTCTGTGCCGAAAAACTCATATTGTCCTGCACAAAATCATTCGTAATGCCCAACGCTTCATACTTTGGCTTGTTGTACGTTTCCGTAAAATAACCGCGATGGTCACCAAACACATCCGTCTCAATAATCAGCACACCCGGTATACTTGTTTCAATAACTTTCATGCCCACCAAAAACTCCTTTATTCCCGAATCATGCGGATAAGATATTTGCCATATTCATTCTTCAGCAAAGGCTGCGCCAAGCGCTCCACCTGTGCCGCATCAATATAGCCCATACGATAAGCAATTTCCTCAAGACAGGCAATCTTCAACCCCTGCCGCGCCTGAATCGTCCGTACAAAAGATGCCGCATCCAGCAAAGATTCATGCGTGCCAGTGTCCAGCCATGCATAGCCGCGGCGCATCTTCTCCACCTGCAACTTGCCGCGTTCCAGATAAACCTTGTTAACATCCGTGATTTCCAGTTCACCACGAGCCGAAGGTTTGATGGATTTTGCTACATCGACAATATCCTTGTCGTAAAAATACAGACCAGTTACCGCATAATTAGACTTGGGCTGTGCTGGTTTTTCTTTCAAACTCAACGCGTGGCCATGTTCATCAAACTCCACTACGCCATAGCGTTCCGGGTCGGACACATAATAAGCAAAGACCGTAGCACCATCTTCCATTGCTGCGGCACGCTGTACTGACTGTGCCAAATCCGAGCCATAGTAAATATTATCTCCTAGCACCAACGCACAGCCTTCCCCATTGATAAATTTCTCACCAATGATAAACGCCTGCGCCAAGCCGTCCGGACTAGGCTGTACAGCATAGGATATGTTGATTCCCAGCTGACTGCCATCTCCGAGCAATTTCTTAAAGGATTCATTGTCCTGAGGTGTGGTGATAATCAAGATGTCCTTGATACCCGCTAACATCAACGTGCTCAGTGGATAATAAATCATTGGTTTGTCGTAGACAGGCATCAGTTGCTTGGAGACTACCTTTGTCAAAGGATATAAACGCGTTCCTGAGCCACCAGCCAGAACAATCCCCTTTTTTATCTTTGGTCTCATTGAAATTATCAACTCCTTGATGACATTGAATTGTCTGCAAATGCCATTTGACGAGTCAAATCGACTCGCAAAATTAATAAGCATGATTCGATTTTAGTCTTCTACATCGAGTTCCTGAAGATATTTCTTAAAACTTAGTCCCAAATCTGGACGACGCAAAGCATATTCTACTGTAGCCTTCAGGAAGCCCAGCTTGTCACCTACATCATAACGGATGCCCTCGAAATCATAGGCATAAACCGGTTCACGATGTGCCAGTACCCGCAGGGCATCGGTAAGCTGAATCTCACCGCCCTTGCCCGGCAGGGTATTTTCCAAAATGGAGAATATCTGCGGCGTAATCACATAACGCCCCAATACCGCCATCCGGCTGGGCGCTTCCTCTACAGTCGGCTTCTCCACCATATCCAGCACCTTAAGCATACGCGGATTATCTGTTGCAGAACCATCCACAATGCCATAGGAAGAAACCTTTTCCTGCGGCACCGTCTGACAGCCAAGCACCGAACCACCAGTTGCTTCATAAACGTCTATCAACTGGCGCAGTGCCGGTCTGCCCGATTCGTTATAGACCACATCATCCCCGAGCAGCACAGCAAAGGGTTCCCCTTCCATAAATGCCTTGGCGCACAGAATAGCATCCCCTAATCCCTTCATTTCCCGCTGGCGGATGTAATGAATCTTAATGGCTGCCGTTTCCCGCACGACCTGCAATAATGCGTCTTTCCCTTTACGCTCCAGTTCCATTTCCAAAGCTGGTGCCGAATCAAAATGGTCTTCAATCGCCCGCTTGGCATGGCCGCTGATAATCAGGATTTCCTCAATTCCACTGGCCAGTGCTTCCTCCACGATATATTGAATCGTCGGCTTATCCACAATCGGCAACATTTCTTTTGGCGTAGCTTTAGTAGCCGGTAAAAACCTTGTGCCAAAACCAGCCGCTGGAATTACTGCTTTCCGAACTTTATAAAACATGATAATCTATCTCCTCATAAGATTCAATTTTATGTTTTTATAAAATCAATTTCTTAATAATACGACTCTTCCCGATTGATATTGTATAAACACAGTATCATACTCATCATAATTATTAATTTCATAATCTATTTCATCAACAGATTTACAATAGATAATTTTCCCATTCTTATCTAAATCCAGCCAATTCCAATCACTACGAAAAGCACGTCCCTGTTCCAATCCATGTCCCAATGGTTGCATATAAGTGGAATATTCTAGCGGAACATCATCAACGTAAAATATTAAAACAGTTCGAGGTATATTTATAAAACAATCCTGATATTGCTGTTTGCCAATCCGCACGTTTTCCGCATAAGCTTGTGTTACCATAAATTTATGTGTACTAACAGAAAGCATGCATATCAACAGCATTCCCAATGTTAATTTCGACCATTTATCAATTTGAACATATTTCCAGACCATTCCAATAAAAAAAGCAAATACAAAAACCGCTTGATACGCACTCATTTCTGATACATGTGGCATGATAGTCAATGGCAGATTAATATAAATAGCAACTAGAAACAGCAATATTATCGTCATTAGATTATATTCTCGTTTGAACTTTATAATCGCCTCTATAAGATATTTCCATGATAAAATTGTCACGATAGTTGTAATTACTATAATCCCCCATGAATGTGGCTTCATAAACACAGCCAAGCTATCTATCGTTGTCATTGATGAACCAAATATAATTATATTATTTTTAATAATATCTATAACTGAAACTTGCACGGCGTAACGACCACCTCCCCCCAAGGAAATACTCCCTTGAAGGGAAAATCTAATAACAAAATATGCTATAGAGCCTACTATACCTAATACTATCTTCTCTTTATATCCTTTTAATAAATGCCAAATTCTATTTTCCCCACTAATATAGTCATTGATTATACACAAAAATACAGGAACCAAAAACCAACAAATACCATTCTCTTTGAATAAAACAGCACACATAGCGAAAAAGAGATAAAACATTATATACTTCTTTTTACCATAATAATTCCCTTCTATAAACAATTTCGTCGCTATGACGCCACATAACAACGTCCAGCATTGATTAATTGCATCCATTTGTGACGTCGTTCCTACTGTAGCTGGTGATAACGCAAAAATAGCGGTTGCACCTAACGCAGCATTATTGTTACCCGTATATTGTTTTAATCCATTATACAATAAAACCATCAACAATAAGTGACCAATAACAACCAATCCCTGATTAAGATATGGAAACAAAAAAGGATTTTCACCTAAAAAATATCCCAAAAGTCCCTCAAAAGGTCTCCAGAAAGGATTCCCAAATGTAAACGGCAATACACGATACCATGTACCGTCATTGTGATAAGGAGCTGCCGCACAACGCCAATCATCTGCCATAGGTGTAATAAAGGAGATATTATATATAAGCCATACTGCGTAAAGTAAATATAAAGCTATAATATATTCGCTTTTTCCTAATTTTTCTTTCACATCCACCCTTAAAACCCTCCTGTTAAAACCTCTGCACCACAGGCCAATAATCCCCCAAGCACTAAGCCACCACAAATCTCTAACCAACTATGCCCCATACGTTCCCTTAATACTTGTTTTTTCTGTATTGTATTTAATATTTTTGCCTGTTCCCCTACCTTACGTCTCAAACCATGCGCATCTATGATTAAAATCAATAACGCGCCCAAGCCTAATGAAAATAAAGGTGTACAAAAACCTTCCTTAAATCCCGTCAGAAAAACAACAGATGACATAATTGTTGTATGTGTACTAGGAAAGCCTCCATACCCAATCATTTTTTTAGCTTGTCTGCCAAAGCGAAAAAAATTAATCGCAAATTTTATACCGCCAGCTGTTACCCAGGCAATAAATGGCATAAAAATGTATATCATTATATCTCTCCTATGCTTTAAACATAAAGCCTATGCCTAAACAAATAGTTAAAATTCCTGCTATTTTATAAGCACTTAATGTTTCTCCCATAAAGAAATATCCCACAAAAGCTGCAACAATATATCCTAAGCTTAAAAACGGAAAAGCAACACTAACCTCCACCTTTGATAATACTACCAGCCATAAAGGAAAGCTAGCTACATAACAAATAATCCCCACCAATATATATGGATTTATAGCAGCCTTAAAAATCATGAGCATTACACTACCAGCATCTAGAGGAACACTTCCAATAAGATTCATTCCCTGTTTTAGCAATAGCTGGGCTGCAGAATTTAACAAAACACTTACCAATATAAGGATAAAATTAATCAAATTCATAGTTTTACCATCACATATTACGAATAAAAACAATACTTATAAAATACAATAAGACAATCATTAAAATTGGTTTTTCCTTATATAAGGCTTCATCTGGTGCGCCGCCACCATTTTTTACACGTACAACATACAGGTAATAAAACATTCCATACAATGCAAGCGGTATGGTTATTACCATACTCTCATGATTTTGGGTGTTGCTATCCACCGTAAATAACGCATAGCATATCAACAACGCAGCCGTTACAATAGTCATAAGCTGATCAATGAGTTCAAGGCTATAAAATTGCAAAACTTTGCGTCCCTCAACCAGTGAACTATCTTCCACTGCAGCTAATTCGTGCCTTCTTTTTCCCAATGCCAAGAACAAGGATAAAAACATAACACACAGTAAAAACCATATCGTCATATTCAGCCCAATTACCACTGCTCCCATTATCGCACGTAAAACAAAGCCCGCAGCAATAATCATAACATCAATTATAACCACATGTTTTAGGCGAAAAGTGTAGCCAATATTTATCAATATATATGCTGCCAAAAGAAAAAAACAATTTTCATTTAGAGCATAAGAAATCAAACATCCTCCAGCAAATAAAATTACCGCTAAAAAATACGCTACAGGTATGTTGATTTTCCCTGCTGCTATAGGACGTTTACATTTTTTTGGATTCAGTCTGTCTTTCTCTACATCAGCAATATCATTAACAAAATATACACCACTACTAGCCAGGCAAAAAGCCATAAACGCTGCAGTAGTTAATATAAACTTATCTTCAGCAAACAAAGTTCCACTAAACAGCAAGGCTGCGTAAACCAGCATATTTTTCGTCCATTGCCATGGGCGCATTTCCTGCACTACTGGCCTTAATATGTTAAACATGATTATCCCCCATAATTCTTAATTACTGCAATTCTCTGCCTGCACACTCTAAGGCACTTTTTATCACATCATCCATGTCATAATACTTATATTCAGCCAAACGCCCACCGAAAATTACATTTTCTTCCTTGGCGGCCAGTTCTGCATACTGCTGGTACAACTTCTGATTGCGCTCATTGTTCACCGGATAGTATGCTTCCTCTCCCGGCTGCCAATCTGCCGGATATTCCTTTGTTATATAGGTAACCGGCTGCGTGCCAAACTCAAAGTGCTTATGCTCAATCACACGGGTATAAGGGATTTCGCGTTCCGTATAGTTCATAACGGCTACGCCCTGATGATTGACTTTTTCCAGCCGTTCTGTCTTAAAACGCAGGCCACGATATTCCAGCTGTCCAAGTTTGTAAGCAAAATATGCATCCACAGGGCCGGTATAAACGACCTTACGTGCCATTCCTTCATATTCAGGGCGGGATTCATTATAATCTACGCCAGTACGTACCTCAATCCCATCAAGGAGAGCATCAATCAACTTGTTATAGCCCCCAACCGGAATCCCTTGATAGCGGTCATTGAAATAGTTATTGTCAAAGGTATAACGCACCGGCAGACGCTTGATGATAAACGCCGGCAGTTCCGTACAACTGCGCCCCCACTGCTTTTCTGTGTAGCCTTTAATGAGCTTCGTATAGATATCCGTACCCACAAGCGATATCGCCTGTTCTTCCAGATTATGCGGTTCGCCCTTGATTGCCGTACGCTGCTCTGCAATCTTGGCCGCAGCCTCAGCCGGTGTTACAATCCCCCAAAGTTTGGCAAAGGTGTTCATATTAAACGGAAGATTGTATAGTTCTCCCTTGTAATTGGCCACCGGCGAATTCACATAGTTATTGAATTCCACAAACTGATTCACATACTCCCACACATCCTTATAGGACGTATGGAAAATATGGGCACCATACTTGTGCACATTGATGCCGTCCTTTTCCTCACAATAAATATTGCCGCCAACATGATTGCGGCGCTCAAGCACCAACACAGATTTGCCAGCCTTTTTTGCTTCATAAGCAAATACAGCACCAAACAGACCGCTACCTACAATTAAATAATCATACATATACATACCTCCAACAGTAGAATCCATTCTCAATGTACAAAAATTCAAATTTATGTTATACTATCCATGAAAACAAATATTTTCAGAATAGTGTTCTTATCAACCCCATCCCATGTTATAATGTATAGAAAGGATGATGTGATATGGGCATGCTCGAATTCGATCCGCCCAAGAAGTATCTGGAACTCATTGAACAATTCCGCTTAATTGACGATACTTTCTTCGATGTCTGTTTTGACGGCAGTAATACATGTATGCAACTATTGCTCCGTGTTTTCTTCAACCGTGATGACATCATTGTGAAAGAAGTTGTCACTCAGCGTTCTGCGCAAAATCTTTATGGGCGCAGCGCAAGATTCGATGTTATTGCTGTAGACAGTACCGGCAAAATCTACAACGTGGAAATTCAGCGTGCCGACGAAGGTGCTAATCCCAAACGTGCCCGCTTCAATCACAGCCTTATCGATTCACGGGAAATCAACAAAGGCACTAAGTACAAGGACTTCCCCGAAGTCTGGGTTATCTTTATCACCGAAAATGATATCTTCGGCAAAATGTGTCCCATGTACCACATTGACCACATCATCAAAGAAGTAAATCAGCCCTTTGACGATGCCGCTCATACGGCATATGTAAATGGTGCTTACAGGGGCACGGATGCATTTGGTCTGCTCATGCAAGACTTCTTCTGCCATGACCCAGCCAAAATGCACTATCTAGAACTGGCTGAACGTGCCGACTTTTTCAAGCATAAAAAAGAGGGGGTTAACACCATGTGTAAAATAATGCAAACACTTCAGGATGAAGGACGCGCCGAAGGACGCGCCGAAGGCATAGCAACTGGTCGTAATGAAATGGCAACAGATACAGCTATGAAAATGCTGCGCTTCAATGAACCGATCGAAAAAATCATCACCTACACTAATCTCAGCCCCGAACGTGTCGCAGAACTAGCTCAGCAAATCCGCTGATTACCTAACGAGTCAAGATAAATGGTCAAATAACCTTTTATCTTGACTCATTATTTTTGTCATAAAAAATGCTTCCATTTTATTAGGGTGTGTTGAAAAACCTGCCAATAAACTTTTTTACATTTATGGCACACATTGTCTTTAGAGTGCTTTCTCTTGTCTGGTTTCCTATTTTTATCAAAACTGATGCAATGTATATAAAGGCTTGGTAAACGCAAGCCAATTTATCGTAGCGTGTTGCGATTCGGCGATAATATTTTAGCTTTTGAAAGTATCTTTCCACAACGTTACGCCCTTTATATTGTCCTCCTACAATATAGTTATGGATTAGTAACGGGTAGCTACCGTTCCTAACCACCTTGTTGTCTAAGCTGGTAAAATAGTGAGGTAATGGAGTAGACGGTATTGTCCCAGGACTTACATGTCCGTTAGAAAGTCTGTCTTCCATCTTCTCATTTCCAGCTGTTCGATTTATGCAGGTTGGGCTATCTTTCCAGATGCGTCCGTGTCAACCCACAGGAGATTGAATCGGCAATGAGGTGTATGGTAAACCATTGCGATTCTATCTTAAGGAGCGATGCACATGTACGCAGTAGGAATTGATGTCTCGAAAGGCAGAAGCACGGTGGCCGTGTTAGAGCCTCTGGGTAAGACAGTAGCCAAACCTTTTGAGGTGCGTCACACCAAGAGCGGCATGAACGACCTCGTAAACTATTTAAATACTTTAGACGGAGAATGCCGTGTGGTTTTGGAGCACACAGGACGCTACTACGAACCTATGATCCGCTGGCTTTCTGGTGCCGGCTTGTTCGTCAGTGCCGTGAATCCCAAGCTCATCAAGGATTTCGATAACAACTCTTTACGCCGTGTAAAAACCGACAAGGCAGATGCTAAGAAAATCAGCCGCTTCGCCCTTGACAAATGGTATATGCTGCGTCAATATACAGCTATGGATAATATACGCGCACAGCTAAAAATCATGAACCGTCAGATGAGCTTCTACCAAAAGCAACAGACGGCCTACAAAAATAACCTTATAGCCTTGATGGACGAAACCTATCCGGGAGCCAACAAGTTTTTCACCAGTCCCAAGCGTCCTGACGGCAGCGAGAAATGGGTTGACTTCATTGAGAAATTCTGGCATGTGGATTGTGTCTGTAATATCAGCCTCAAATCCTTTACGGAAAAATATCAGAAATGGTGCAAAAAGCGCGGCTACATTTTCCAGCCTGACAAACCTGCCGAAATCTATAACGCCTCGCAGGAGCTGATTCCCATTCTAGCCAAGGACGACATGACTAAGCTGTTTGTCCAGCAGGCTGTAACCCAGCTCAATGCTATTTCAAAGGCCGTAGAGGAACTTCGTCAGCAAATGAATAGCCTAGCTTCCAAACTGCCAGAATATCCTGTTGTTATGTCAATGTTCGGCGTAGGAACGACCCTTGGCCCTCAGCTCATTGCCGAGATTGGCGATATACATAAATTCAGCAAGCGCAGCCAATTGACCGCTTTCGCAGGTGTAGACCCTGGCGTTAATGAGTCCGGTGATTATGCCCAGAAGAGCGTTCACACCAGCAAGCACGGCTCACCTTATTTAAGTTTGTAAATAATTTTGGCATTGGACTTGTTGGAGCACGCCATATCTGCTTCAAGAAATTTAATGTATTCACGTATTTTCTTGTTTCCATATGCCATGTCTGCATTGAAGTACACAAATGCTAAATTCGCTGCTTCTAACAGCGAAATTGCCATTTTTGAATCATGAACCTGTCCACCCGTAAGCTCAAATGTCACCATTTCCAATTTACGGGCTCCGGCAGCATGCTGATGGGCTTTGTTCGAGGTATTGTCTCTGGAAATGGCATAGTAAATCTGCTCGATAAGGACAAGACCATCTGCGTTTGGGTCACATAATCCCATTAAGCAAAAATAAATTCTTTGGAAAATCTTTTGAGATTCCTACGGCCTAAATTTCTTGTAAATGGAATTCCATTTTCCATATGCTGCGAGGATACTTTGCCAGCTGCATCCTTCACGCACAATAAAAATCAATGCATCTAGAAAAAGGCGTTCATCCATACTAGGTCTGCCAGTTGTTTTTTTCTTTTGGCAAATATTCCTGTATTTTCTCGTATGCCTCATCAGTTAAACTGTATCTTGCATATGACTCATGGATTGTATATAATGAATCTGACATAGGTAATCCCCCTTTTCTGGATATTTCGTCAAATTCATTATAGGGGAGGTTACCTATTTTTTTTATGGAAAAAGAAAAGATTCTCGTTTTTAGAAATACATGTATATTGGATTATGTAATCTTTCAACACGCCCTAATGCTGTTTTTCCTTTCAATTCCTGACCGGAATGTATTCTTTCAATCACAAGCAGGATTTCCTCTTCTTTGGCCATTAAGATAACATATTTTATCGCCGCTTTCAACGTACTCTTCCATCTCAAAATGCTCACTCTTTTCTCAGCATTTTTTTCAATAAGTGCACCCCATGTTCACCAACTGTATCTGTGATGGTATTACGCAAAGCCTGTTTTGCAGCTAGTTTAGCTGATTTTTCAATATGTCTCATTCGATAGAGCGCGTCACTCTCATCTTTACTATCCGTAAATATCTCCAATAGTATCGGCTTATCACCGATAACCGACGAAACAAATTCATCCATAGATGCTTTGAATTCTTCTTTATTGCTTGCACTAAGGTATTTAAAACCCAAATCTTTAGCATAGTGCTTCAATAAAGTTGGCGACTTCGCACCATAGTGACCAGCAGCCGCCATATACGCGTCAGCACTGTCACCAAAACGCTCAGCAGGATGCCAATAATTCCGAAACTCCGTGCCACGTCCATTATTAACCACCATCAGGCGCACATTATTGCCCACATGACGATTCCCTAGAGAATTCATATCATAAAAAAAAGCCAAATCTCCCACAACACCAAAATAAATTTTTTGCGGATTAGCCAGTGAAGCGCCAATCAAAGTCGAAACGCAACCATCAATACCAAACCCACCAGTATTAGCATAACAATCGATTTCCTTATTTAACATGACTAAATTCCATGATCTTAGAGAATTCAGGATACCTAAATGTAAGACACTATGCGCTGGAAGTATGGAGCTTAATTTCTGAGCCGTCCAAACATTCGAAAAAGGGACATCAGGAGCCTTTTCTTTGAGTATTTCATTTTCAGCACAACATGCCTGATAATATTCATTCTCAGGCATATCTAGCCTTTTAGCAACATAAGCCTTAAAAAAATCTAACTCTTCCATCGCAAATTCACGCGTCAATTTGCGAAATCTATCCCGCAGTACACCATCCGGGTGGACACGCCATACCGCAGCTGGATTTAGACGACCATAAGCCCCTGAAATGTTTCCTATATCAATAGCGAGTTCCACATTTAATACCGATGAATTATACATCTGCTGATCAGAAACAAGATTGTATAAAAAACCATATTTGCCGTTATAATTACTGCTTCTATCCATGAACACCACCGCATTGTAATGTTCACAAAAGGCATCCACAGCTTCAGTCAAATCCTTTGACCATCTAGAATGTGCTCCAACGAAAATTGCTACGCGTCTAGCCTTGATTTCCGGCAATTCATCTGTCAGCAAATGACGATACAAGCGCTTAACTGGGGGCAACTCCTTGACAGAGAAATCTGTGCTATACATGGTAATCAGATTGATATGCACAGGACCACCGCCATTACGTGTAAGTTCCATCAATGCTTCATTGATTTTCACTCCATAGCCCCATTCTTCTTCATCCGTACTTACAGGCTGAAGCTGCAGACTATACTTTACAAGGTCCTCCATCTGCATGCTCCTGTCCAAGAATTGTGGCACCAAATGGCCTGCACGTATCATAGGCTGGGCAGCTGTTATTGCCAATACAGGAATATGTCTATAAAATGCCTCTGTTAATGCCGGTACATAATTACGGGAAGCAGTTGCTCCCGTACAGGACAATGCTACAATCTCACCACTTTCCTCTGCAAGTCCGACAGCCATATAGGCAGCAGAGCGTTCATCTGCTGCTGAATAAATCTCGAAATAAGAGTCATTCTGTATGCTCCCCATTAGACAGAGATTTGTAGTTCCCGGACTAGCAACCACTTTTTTGATATCGTATTTTTTCATCAAATAAATCAACATTTGTGTGTTACGTTCCACTGTATAGTGCTTTTCCATGAAAAACTCTCCTTACCAACGACCATTGTAAAATCCCTGATCACAATTTATTATCTCTCCAGCAATTGCTGCAGAAGCATCTGTCAGCAGGAAATGAACCACATTGGCTACTTCTTCACCCAAGAACAATCGCTTTCCTGGAACTCTATCCAGATATAAGTTTTCATCATCTTTATACCCCGTTAACTCAGAACAGGTTATCCCCGGAGCTACGGCATTCAGACGGATGCCTTTCTCAATCACCTTCTGACCAATGCCTCGTACAAAACTGTTCGATGCCACTTTTGTCAAACCATAAGGTATATCATCGGGGCGCATCCCACGATCTGAGGTAATCACGACAATATTGCCATAATTTGTCCCCGCTTTCTCCACGTAGGCAATAAATTCCTTCACCAGAAAGTAATTTCCCTTGAGATTTGTATCCATCTGCTGATTCCAGCCTGCCTCCGTCACATATCGGAAATCACCTTCATGCAAAGAAACCCCCGCATTGCTTATCAGCGAGTCAACTTTTCCTCCTAGCATATCCTCAGTCTTTTTCAGCAAATTCTCAAAAGCAGCCACATTGCGGACATCCCAGACAAGATATTGTGCTTTTTCACCAATTTGTTTACAAGCTGTTTGTAGTTTTGCCTCATTGCGAGAAGTAATTAGCACCTGCGCACCTTCCGTTGCACACTTCTTCGCAATAGCAAGACCAATTCCTGTAGCACCGCCAGTAATTAACACACGGCGCCCTTTTAATTGCTCATCTGGAGAAATCGTCACTATTTTAGCCGTAGTATGCATTACTGGCACGCCCTTAACAATATATTTAAAAACACGTTTCAAATAATCTTTTATACGCATAACACTACTCCTTAACCTGTTTTCTCGCCAACAAAATTACATGTACTTTATCTATGACCAATTGTCGCTTAATATAGCAGAAAGCCAATATTATCAGCAAAAAACTATACCGGACTATCATTTTCTCATAGGTAAACGCAAATATTGCTGCCATAACCATGAAAAATATTGTTATTCCCGCTATAGTCGGCAGGTTATATATTTTTACACTAGCGAACTTCTCACGAACCACCCGTTGCATAAAAATATAGTGGCTAACCGCATAAATAATATAGCATATCATCGTTGTATAACCAGCCGTTACATACCCAAAATACGGAATCAACAAATAGTTCAATCCAAGATTCACTACTGCTCCCGCCACTGTAGCTATAGCGATAAAGCGTGTCTTCTCAAAATAGAATTCAAACGTCGCAAAAAAGCTATAGGTAAAAGTAAAATACACCCCTATTGTCACCGGCGGAATTATCCAAATGGCTTCATAATATGCTGGCGGAGCAAAAATAGCCACTAGCTCCGGAGCAAAGGCAATCAAAATTATATTCAAGCCAGCAATCAACACAAACGATGTATACGCCACTGGAGGAATATCTAAGATTTTTCCCTCACTTATTTTTCGATACAACCAAGGCTCTAACGTCTGTAATAATGAACTATTAAACAAAGACATCACTAGAGCCACCGAACATCCTAGACTATAAATACCTGCTTCTGCAGCCCCTACCATCTGCTGAATCATTATTCTGTCTGAGCTAGATAAAACCACCCCTGATAAATAATGCGGAATCAAGGGAATATTAAATGCCAATGCATACCGCCAATACCGTTTAGAACAAAATGTCTTCCCTTGGTGCATCTGTTTTAAAAACAGCCCTGTATATAACAACAGTTGAACAATTACCATACTGAGGATTCTTGCCGTTACCTTATCATCAGCATTGAGCACCATGAATATTCCTAACGCTGGTGTCAAAATCGACATGATAAGAGAAATTTTTACCACCTTGCGATAAAGGAAATCAACCCTTTGTGTCATAGACCAAAATCCCCATACCGCACTTAGCCATATAATCAGTAGCATAGACATCATTTGCACTGTAGTTAAACCAAATATCTGATTCCAAAAACTTTCTGCCAACAGATATATAACAGACCATAAAACGCAAAGAGCTAAGCATAACCCCTGTAAAGTCGATACAAATACAGCTCGCTCCTTCGCAAATTTCACCACGCCTTGTGCAAAAACGCCACCATAAAGGTTCATTGTCACAAATACACTAATGATTCCTTGCCATGAAGTAAACACATTAAATTGTCCAAATTCATTTGGTGTCATAATTCGCGTAAAAATTGGCGTAGTAATGGTACCTATTCCCTTTTGTAGAATAGCGCATATTACAAACCATAACGAGGCTTTTACTGGAATAGGCAACTGTTTATATCGACTACAGCATTTCTTAATCATGCACAGATTCCTCTATCGATTTCTTTAAGCATAACAAAGAATCTTCTCGCAACTTATACATTTTTTGCATCACTTCATCCCACGGTATATCTGTATCCTCCAACAATACATCCGCACTAAAAACACGATTCTGCAAACCAAAAGTATCCAACAAATCTATAATGCGTGACCCAACATTTTGCGGAATTTCCACGAAGAACTTCTTCTGTAATATCAGAGAAAAAGCTGTTGCATGAAAGCTTCCAGTCACTACATAATCAGCACCATTAATCAAAGATAAGAATTCATCTGGGCCCAAAGACAATCTTATATCTCCTATATTTCGCTGTGGATTAAGAAATGATTTATCATAAGCACAGTGAACAATTTGTAAATTTTTTTTTGAAGCTAAATTTTGTGCTACCTTCAGAGTATGTTCTCCTGGCATATACACAAAAATATATCCTCTCTTCTTATTTAGAGGCATAATCTTTTTCCAATCGCTAACAGACAATAAAAACACTGGGTCTAATACTGAACAAGCATCACATCCAGAAATCTTTTTTACGAGCATTTCACCAGTTTTCTCTCGCACAAGAATTTTTCCCATACCCGCAAGATTTTTCCGATAAAAATACTCTTTTTCCTTGGGAATATTTTTTATACCAAAACTTGCTCCATAGGATAACCTTTTATTTTTATCTGGTATAAAATCTAAAAAATATGCACTATCACTATCTGATAATCTATAGTTCCATACTTGATCACTCCCTGTTATGACAGCATCATATTCTTCTGCGACATTTACTAATTCTGATTTCAGCAAAGGTCTGCTAATATTTATATACCTTTCGCTAAAACGTTTAAATTTTTTATTTTTTATATAAGTCATTGGTAAGCGAAGAATAGATTTTATGAAATCCACTGTTGAATTCATCAAAACCAAATCATACCCAGCAGAAACTGCTCTACAATCATAATCCAACACCTCTGATTCATAATCAAGTTTCTCCAATGCTTTTTGCAATGCATAACACTGCAAAATCGCCCCATAATTTCTTGCACGATGAAATGTTAATGTTCCAATTTTCACAATTACTAATCCTCCAACGTTTTTATAAAATTTCGATAAAATTCCTTCCTTGTAAATTGTTTTGCTCTTTCTTTTCCTACTTTCCCCATTTTTTCCCTTTTCGCTGTATCATCAGCAAGGTCTTCAATAGCATTTTTAATATTATTTACAATATCATCATTTCGTTCTAGGATTACAGCACATTCTTTTGAAACATATTCAACCAATCCTCCAGATTTCGTAACAATCAATGGCAAGCCCATAGCCATAGCTTCAATCGCTACTAACCCCGCTGCTTCCTCTCCCATAGATGGTACGCATTGTATATCAGAAATTTTAGAAAAATTACATATTTCTTGATTAGGTAAATAACCTATATGTCTAATTCTTCCATTTGATTCCTCCGCCAACTTATCTATGTATTCCTCATACTCTGTTATTTTAGAACCAGCAAATTCCGAACTACCAATAAGCAATAACTTTATACGATTATCTTTACTTAACAAAACAGCTTGCGATAGTTCTCTAACTCCTTTAATAGCTTTTATACGTCCTATATATAACACTAAAATATCATTATCTGTATAGCCCAACTCTCTTCGTAAACTTTCTCTTTTTTTCTCGTTTTTCGAATCAGAAAAAAAATATTCTTGAATAGCATTACAGCACACTTTTACCTGGCTCGAAGAAAAAAACCTAAGCCATGGTTTACTGCAAAACGAGCTAACTGTAATAATACGATCGTAAAGTGGAAATTCATCAGGGATTTCATATAAATGACTATGATAAGCTGTCTTCATAGGCAACTGTTTAAATTGCCAATATCCCAAAATCTGTTTTCCTTCTTCCACGACCACCCAATCAATATCTTTCATTTTTTTCAAATAGCAATATGCTTGCCATAAGTAATTAGTATTTATACACTTCCTTAATTTTGGGATTATCTTTCCCAAATCTCTTAATAAATGAAAAACAATTTTGAGTATAATACTATCTTCATTAATATAGATGAACTTAGTTCGCTTATATTTACTAGATTTAATTTTTGCTTCATAATTATAACTACTTATGACTATTAAATCTAAAAAGCCTTCTTTCTCATTTTCTTCAATCAATAACTGCATTAATGTCGAAACAGCACCACCATTCACCGCTGGTATTGGTTCTCCACGTTGCCCTAATACCACAATTTTATTTTTCATACACATATAAAATCCCCTAAGAATATAACAAATAAAAAATTATATATTCGATTCAAATTTGCTATCACGAATACCAAATAACAATTTAACAAATGAAAATGCACGTCTATATTGTTGCCGACGCAATCTATTTAATATCTTTATCAAAGACACTACATATACTGTAGGTAAACAATATGGATAAAAACGATATGTAAATAATAATCGATTACGCATCTCAAAGTAATCTGCTATTTCAGATTTGCGTTGCGAACCGCTTTTTTTATCAACGCCTATTGTTGCGCCTTCCTTATGATAAACTATACTGCGTGGTTCACATGAAATTTTATATTTTCCTTCAGCTCTCTTTTTCCAATCAAGTTCTTCAAAATACAAAAAATAATCTTCACACATTAGTCCTATATCTTCTAAAAAAGATTTTCTCACAAAAACAGAAGCACCTATCACAAAATCAATTTTATCGATACACTCTTCCTCCTTAATCGTATCAGAAATCGAAAGCCATGGATTATACTTTCCTCCATAGCCTTGTATTTTTGTTCTGTCCCATGAATAAATCAATTTAGAACCACAAATTCCTACATCTTGATGCTTCTTCATATACTCAACTAACCAAGTCAAAGAATTCGGATCAACCAATGTATCATTATTTAGTATCCAACAATATTCCATATCGCCTTGACTCATTGCATATCGTAATGCCATATTATTTCCCGCAGCATATCCTCTATTAATATTCAATGAAAAGAATTTCACAGATTCAGGATATTCATCCGCATATTGCTGTAATATTTCACTTGATCGATCTCTTGAATTATTATCTACAATCAATATACGATATTCAATATATGTTAATTTTTGTAACGAATCCAAACACGCCAATGTATCTTCCACATTGTTATAATTTAACACACACACATATATCATTTAATCTACACCAATCCATATTATCGTTTTTTATACAACGGCGTAGCTTCAAAAAAAAGAAGCCAGTGCATTGAAAGACCTAAAGGAGCTATAGTAATAGGAATCCCCCCAATAATAAAAACAGTGAACAATAATAACATGTCAAATTTTCTAGAACAACAATCCGAACTTGCCATTAATCTATACATAGATAAAACACCTATAATCCCCATATTAGCTAAGAAATAAATGGAAAAATTATGCATAAACTGCAAACTATACCCTAAGCCAAACAACGGTCTATCAAGAAAAACTAGTACACCTACATACGAGCTAAAAAACCTTGCTACCGTAGAACCTGCCCCTTCACTATTCCCCATCATAATAGCTATTCCAGCAGCACTATCTGCATCAATGATATAGTCAAATATGACAAACGCATCTTGTATACGATTGTAAAAATAATCATTTTGTAATATTACATAAATCAACACTCCTAGCAAAGAAAGTAGTAACAGAAAAGATAAAATAAACTTCATTCCTAAATAATTTATTTTTATCTTCTTATTGTTAAATTTCAATACGATGTAACTCATGAATAATACCCACAAATACCAAACTGCCGAAAAACCTCCTGAAAACAGCAGTAAGAATACCGCAATAAAGGTACTAACACTCCCGTACGTTTTCATTTTTACATATTTACTGTTATTTTTTAACACTGCATCTCCCAACATTGTTAAAAGTAAAAAAGAGAACAAGAAACAATTAAAATGCGAAGGTTCACGTGTTAATCCCTGCAATGTATATAGACCATTTTTCATAAATGCCTTCGTATACACAGAAACTTCATTTACGCCAACAAGTATCGAGGAAATATCATATGTTAAAGTTAAATTTCCTATAACATTTTTGCAAAAAAATTCAAAAAGGCCATAATATACACCAAACTTTATAAGCTTAATAACTCTCATAAATGAATAGATAAACTTCTCTTCATTATATACATTTTTAAATATTATTACATTTAATCCGAACTGTATCAATGACGCATATGGTTTAATATAATCAGAAATTGTAGGATAATAATGATACATGTTGCATTTACCAGAAACCAATGCATCCCAATCCAACCCCTTAGTCTGTTCAGGCAGTAATAAACCATCATAAGGAAACGCTATTTCCAAAAATATCCCCAAAATATTCACTGCAGCAAAGAATATAAAAATTTTTAGATACGATTCTTTTATTGTTATATTCTTTATAAATAATAAATATAATGCATATATAGTTAAAACAACTTCAACTACCGCTCCAAGATTAGCAATCTCTTTATCTCCTATTTTTAAAAAGTATCCTTGGAACCAATATATTCTAAAAACACAAGCCAACGTAAAGAGATCATAATATTTATCGATTTTTGATTTAGAGCTATTAAATATGCAACACAAAACAAATAATAGTAATAAAGAAAAAATAGGCATTATTTAACCACCTATCCATTTACATATATATCTTCTAACATCATTACAGTATGATTAATATCATATTTTTCCAAACAATGCTTTTCAGTCTTACTATTTTTACTATTTCCACAAGCTATTGCTATTTTTTTTATCCATTCATCAACTTCCGCATCTAATGGAACTGAATAATACTCATGGCTTAAAACAGCCTCAGCCGGAATAGTATCCGCACACACACATGGACAACCAGCAGCTTGAGCTTCTATTACTACAATCCCCAAACCTTCAAAGCGTGATGTCATCACAAACACATCTATAGCTTGATACAATTCATAAACTTTATCAGATGTACCATAAAAGATAATTCTATTATGTATATCTAGTTTTCTTGCCTGCTCTACTATATCATCCTTCAAAGGACCTTCTCCGACCCAAAGCAGTTTATATTTATTATCTTTTTTAAGTAATTCATTAAACACTTCTAATAATTTTTCAGGATTTTTTTGAAAAGAAAATCTAGCTACAGTACCAATCACCTTATCTTCAGGTTTTATTCCTAGACTTTCTCTCATTTTCTGTTGTTTTTGAGGATTATAGCGATATTTATTCAAACAAATACCATTAGTAATTATTTGCACACCAGATTGAGCATCATCTGTATACATCCACTTCGAAGCCAATTTTGAGCATGCAAGCTTGTTGAAATTCTGTCTTGATAAAAGTGGTTTTGCTATTTTCTGCAGGCCACTCTTAAGCCAACGTAATCTTCCTTCCACCCCACTAGAATGTGAATGGACAATAATATTTTTTACACCAGCAGCTTTTCCGATTAAGCCATATAACAAAAGCTTATAGCCTACATCAGAATGAATATGTATAACTGCATATTGTTCCTTTCTTAGCAGACCATAAAAATTACAACATGTATTCCACTGCTTGACAATAAAATTTCCATTGCCGTAACACTCATATACTTTACCACCATATGAATTTATCTCGTTCTTATGCTCATATTTTTCAAAAGGCTCAAAAGCAGCTATATCTAATACAAATTTATTATTATCTATAGTCCTCATCACGTTCATAACAAAAGCAAAAACACCGCCAAAACCTTTATCATCAACATTTACTTCCAATACACGTATCATAAATCTAATCCCTACTTATCTGTTCCATGCATTTTTCTGCTGTTATTTATCACTGTGATTACACTTTGCAAACGTTTTATAGCTATATATGATCCTATACGATAAAGTAAAAATAACAGTGATAGGCCACAAGCTGCCACTGGTACAACATCTTTATATGCCAGCATTCCCAATATGATATTAATAACTATATAATACTTAATCCGAAATACATCAACATTCCTGGTTACTCTTATCCAAGAAACATATTTCTTTTTAGATGCATACTCAACAGTTCTAACCACCACAACAACCAACATAACAATAATCAATGCTTGACATATTTCATCTATTTTTACAAATACAGATATTGGTATCAGATATTTCAAAAGCACCTCCAACGGCATTGTGACAATATTGATAATACCACGATAAAAGTTATGGATACTATATACCACCAACAATAGCAATACCAAAGCTATATATAGATTAGTATTTTCTGGAAATTTATTAAGCAATATCCAACTAAAAACTGTACCTATTACTAATCGAATCGTAATCAAATTCTCTAAATGATGCAGTATATCTGAAAAAAATGGTTCTGGTATGCGTATCGTTGGATTTTTCTCGAAGCGTACACACACTCCTTCATTAAAAATATAACCGCACTCATAAAAACAAAATAATGTAAAGAACGCCAAACACCAATACAGTAAATTTTCCCATTTACCATTCGAAAAAATTGCCACAACATATAAACTTGGAAATGCATCTATTATGAAAAAAGTTGCGATGTTTATGATATTTATGATATTTATGTATCTTGTGGCGAACGTCCACCTAAGTGGTATATAGTAGTCTAGCCATCTATTTTTACACTTCATTATCACAAACATCCTCAATAAATTTATAGTTTTTACATTTTACACGTTTAGTAAAAAATCCCCTTTTACTTGGACGACATGTAATCACTGCTTCATTGGCAATATTTAGCAGATCAATATCAGTCATATTATCCGTGCAAACAAATAATTCTTGATATTCAAATTCAGCATGTAAGCAGCGTGATTTCTCTCCTATGCCAGCCTTCAAATAGTCCACATGCAGTTCATTAGCTGCTGTTTTCAATAACTCAATAGGTGCATTTGATAGAATCAACATTTGATAGCCTGTCTTCTGCTTCTTTTTAAAGAGCTTTATAACTTCGTTCCTATAAGGCAATTTGAATGTACTTCTATATTCATAGGGGATTTTATCGTATAAATAATTGGCAAACCGTAAGTATGCTATTGGAAAAAATTTACAAAAGCACCGTGCAATAATAGATGTAAATATCTTCGTTTTATAAAATTCATTTAAGCATAGAAAATGAGAATTACCTTGATACAATGTATCATCCAAATCAAATACTGCAATTTTATCATTTTTTATTCTTGACATTATATATCCTTTAACTTAGTAATTTTCCCGCCTGTAAATCAGTAGACTATAGGCAATTGTCAACAAACAGCCAAAAGCAAAACCTGTCGCTGTTATAACTTTCTTTCTCGGCCATACAGGAATTTCTTTAAAAGGTAAATTCGCTTTATCCACCACCTGAATATCCATGGAATCCATGGCCTGTCGGATTTTGTTGTTTTCCATCTGTTTAATTAGGTCTGTATAGATACCTTCCTTAATGGTCGTGTCGCGCTGGAGATTCATATATTCCTGTACTTCCTGCGGAAAGTTATCCAGTTCTTTTGCCTTTTCATCGCGACGTTTGGCAACTGCCTGTTCACTGGCCTTGGATACCTCTATGGCCACCTGTGCATTTACCTGATCTTTTATCAGAGATTCCTGCGTAGGATTAATCGTTGTATATTTGGATGCTACCAAGGCATTTACTTCCTGCGTCAGATTCTGCTTCAAGGCTGTCAGTTTTTCCTCGGCCTTGATTACATTCGGATTTTCTTCCGTATACTGCTGACGCAAACCGACCAAATCTACCTCAGCAGCAATAATCTTTGACCGCAAGTTTTGAACGTTGGCATTGTCGTTGATTTTTAGGCTCTGACTGTTGGCATTAATATCGCCTAATTGTGCTGCCGCACTGTCCACCTTGGCCTGATTAGCCTGTTGCTGAACGCGCATATTGCCAATAGCTTCGTCAAAGGCATTCATTTTGTTTACGGCAATTTTGGCCTGTTCATCTGGGCTGTAAATGCCATGTTCCTTCTGATACATAGCAAACTTATTTCTTGCCTCCTCGGCTTCTTTTTTTGCCACCTCTACACGATCGTTCAAGAACTGTACCAACAGGCTCTGGGTTTCCTTGTTCATATCGGTCATCATGACGAGGAAGTTATCCACAACATGCTGCGATATCATTTGGGCTTCTTCCGGCGTTTTGCCCTTAGCCGTTACCTTGATAAGGTTTGTCTGCTTAGTGTTTTCTATCTGCAGATTTTTTTTTGCAAACCCTTCTGGTGTGAGAAATTTTTTTTCATCTTCATCCCAATCTAATTCATCAATAATCGGTTGCAGAACGGTATTGGATTTCATCAATTCCACATAGGATAGTGATGGCGAACTGCTTCCAAAACCTAAGGCTGCCGCAGCTGCGGATGCCCCGCTTACACCTGCACCAGTTACACGAGTCTGTACCGTTGTCGTTGATTCGTATATTGGCGGCCAAACCAACGCAGCTACTAACGAAATTGCCGTACAACCGCCAATGATTACTCCACAGACTTTCTTGCGGTCTTTCATAATCTGCCAGATTTTACCGATATCTATCTGTTCTTCTTTTTCCACAGGTTTCATCTCCCATTGTCTATACTATTCACGCACGGCAGAGGCCGATTTTCCTAGCCAGGAATTTCCCGCCTTTTTTCAGCCAATTTTGTTTTTCCATAAAAGATACATTTTGCTCAACATAAGCCAACTGATTCTTCTCCAACCAAATATCGAGCATCAGTTCGCTGACAAAGCCATAAATGCGGGCTTCATAGGCCGAGTATGTGCTAATGTCTACGTTTTTCTCTATTTCTGCCAGTATCGCAAACATCCATTCACAATAGGCATCGTAGTGTTTCTTGTCCATAACGAACATATTGAACATATGTGCCCAAGTGCGGTTCATCACTTTTTCCATTGCAGGCACATATTCCGGATATTGTTCATGGATAATCCGTTCTAATTCTTCCAATCCCTCAGCATGATGGGCATGGATATAATGTGAACGGTTAGACTCAACATAATATTTACGTTTCCCCGGTACTACTACAGGCATCTTTTTTAAGATGCTTTCCCAATCCTTAGACGATAAAACCTGTTTCCTCTTTCCTTCCACACTACGAACTTCTTTTTTGGTAAAATAACGACGATAATGAACTAAGCCAATATAATCCGCATCCAAATTCTTCCACGCCCAATAAATTGCTGTCAGTTCACAATAGTTGGGATTTTTTTTGCTGATGTTATCGCCTGTGTTATCCCCTTGATAACCAATATCTGCTTTTCCTTCCTTGCCAACATGAATAGGAAGATATACAGAATCTTCCGGCATCCAGTATGGTTTATGCGCAGCGACCATAATTTTTATATTCAAATCAATAAGCTCCTTTGCCGAATATTACTGCTGTGAATGTTTTGGCCAAATACATGATATCCAGCCATACCGACCAGTTTCTTACATACCATGCGTCCATGGTAACCCGTTCCTGAAAGCTGACATCGTTTCTGCCGCTTACCTGCCAATAACCGGTGATTCCGGGCATACTCATGGTTATGGTACTGAGTTCCTCGCCAATATCTTCTTTTTCTCGTGGCAAGTATGGTCTTGGCCCTACAAGACTCATATCGCCCTTTATGACATTGAGTATCTGTGGCAGTTCATCAAGGCTGTATTTACGCATCCATGTGCCGGCCTTAGTAACCCGCGGATCATAATCACGAAGTTTGGCGTATTCCTTCCATTCCGCAGCGGCTTCCGGATTCTTGTCCAGATAATTGTTGAGAATTTCATCACCGTTGATATACATAGAACGGAATTTATAGCACTTGAAATTCTTGCCATCTTTACCAATGCGGTCTGCATTGTAGAATATATCGCCTTTTGAATCCAGTTTTATGCATATTGCCAGGAACAGCAGTATCGGACTAATGGCAATGCCGCCGACAACACTGAGTATCAAATCAAATAAACGTTTATAAATCCGGTTGCGCCGCAAGGCAAGATTGTTTTTCATATGAAGCATAAGGATTTCTTCACTGAACAGTGACTGCGCTTCTACTCCTGCCATTGGTGTGCCAATCAAATCCGGCACATAGGACAGATTGCGTACATGGGGCTGGACGGTGGTTATGAGCTGCTGTAGTTTGTCACGCTCCATCCCCGGGGCCGTGATGATTACGTTCTGTACATGGCTGTTTTCCACGATTTTCTCTGCTTCGTTGATTTTTCCCAGCAGCTTGTATTTATTGGGGATTTTGTCAGAAATCGGATTATCGTCCAAGAAGCCAATAACATGGTACCGATACCCCAAATCATCCTGAAAGTAGTGCAAAGCTCGTTCAGCCGTTTTGCCTGCCCCTACGAAAATCACATCTTCATACAGATGATGGCTGTGTTTCAGCCATAGGCTGATCAGCAACCGTTCGATGTAGAGTGTTATCAGTAAAACCAGCCAAAATACAACAAAGAAGGAACGCGCCGCCATCCAGTCCGTGAAGAAGTACAAGGCAACAATATAAGCGATAAGACCGTATGTGCTCGCATAGAAAATATTTCTTACGGTATAGATAATGGGCTGCATGGTAGCATATGCTCTCGCCTGCGCTAAAAAGATTAAAAATGTCACAGGCAACCACAGATAGATATAACTAGGGTCAATTGACAGGTCATAAATGCTGTTGGACAACTGACCGGTCAATATGACAGCTGTATAATCGGCTGCCATAAAGATTAATGGTGACAAATAAGGACGTAGTCTTTGACGTATACATTGATTACTCTTTTCCGCTGTCAATGTCATATAATTCCTTTCTGCTATCTGCATTCATATTATTTAGTGCATATTCACAGCATTGCCGCACTAGATTATTTACAGATATTTTTTCTTCTGCTGCCACCTGTGTTAATTCCTCTATAAGTCTCACAGGCAGACGAAACGTTTTGTTTACCGTTTGTTCATTCTGCTGGATTTTGAACATCATTTTCTTCCTTTCCTTTACACACTTTATTATATTATCATTTGCACCATATAATAGCAAGTATAATTTTAGAATTTGCACCTAAAATTATAAATAGGATTTTACGTTGCATTTTGCACTATGTATACAAAAAAAGGACTGCGACAAATGATTTCTCATTCATCGCAGTCCTTAAGCTGCTATTCGCTTTTTATTTATCGTTTTATTATCTGGTTGACCTTCACGCCCAGCCAGGCTGCTAGCAGAGCTTTTAGCACATCACCAAAGAGGAACGGGACAACAGCCAGCATCAGTCCTTCGTAGAAACCCACTTTCAGTACCACCATCATGGAGATAAGACCGCCCACATAGGTCAGCGGCACACCAATCAGTACCGTTACCAGGGCATAACGGAGGAAGGTTGCTTCCTGCCCCTTGAAATAACTTTGCAAAAAGCAGACGATTGGCCAGCCAAAGTAAAAACCGGCTGTCGGGCCCATCAAACGCCCTAAGCCACCTACACCGCCGGGATAAATCGGCAGTCCCACTGCTCCGAGGAATAAATACGCAGCAATGGTGATAAACGCCAATTTCGGCGGCAGCACCAAAGCCGTCAAAGAAATGCCGATGGTCAAGGCCGTAACCAGCCCCGGTGTAAAGGGCAATGGAAAGGTAATAAAAGCTGTCACACAGCAAAAAGCTAGACAGATGGCCATGCGGGTCATATCCTGTACGGAAAAACCAGCTTTCGGCAGGTCTATTGCATTTTCTCTCAACATAGAATCACCTCAAAAAAAGACGCTTTTTATGAATACATCTTTATTATAGACAGATTCACAAAAAGCGTCAACTTTATTTTCTATTCAGTTAACCATCAGTCAGCCAGCGGCTTCATGGTCGGGAACAGGAGTACATCGCGGATGGATGCGGCATCCGTCAGGAACATAACCAGACGGTCGATACCGATACCTACGCCACCCGTTGGCGGGAGACCGTATTCCAAAGCCATAACGAAGTCTTCGTCCATGCCATGGGCTTCATCGTCACCGGCTTCACGCTGTTTGAGCTGGTCTTCGAAACGGCCCTTCTGGTCGATGGGGTCGTTAAGCTCGGTAAAGCCATTGGCCAGTTCGCGGCCATAGATGAAGAATTCGAAACGGTCGGTAATGCGCGGGTCTTCTGCATTGCGCTTAGCCAGCGGAGAAATCTCCGTCGGATGGCCCGTGATGAAGGTCGGCTGCATCAGGGTTTCTTCAACCTTTTCCTCGAAAGCCTGATTCAAGATGCCACCGATGCCATGACGTTCTTCATAAGGAACGCCAATTTCATCAGCTAGTTTGCGGGCCTCTTCTACGGTTTCGCAAGCCATGAAGTCCTTGCCTGTAGCTTCCTTAACGGCATCGTTCATGCTGATGCGCTTAACCTTGGAGAGGTCGATTTCCACGCCCTGATAATTGATTACGGAAGTACCGAGCACTTTCTGGGCAGCATTAACGACAATACCTTCGGTCAAATCCATCATATCCGTGTAATCCGCAAAAGCCTGATAGAATTCAATGGAAGTGAATTCCGGATTGTGACGTACGTCCATACCCTCATTGCGGAAGATACGACCGATTTCGTATACGCGGTCAAGGCCGCCGACAATCAGGCGCTTGAGGTTCAGTTCCGTAGCGATACGCAGGTAGAGGTCAATGTCCAGCGTGTTGTGATGCGTGATGAACGGACGGGCTGCTGCACCACCGGCGATGGTGGACAGAACCGGCGTTTCCACTTCCAGATAGCCGCGTTCATCCAGATACTCACGGATGGAGTTGATGGTCTTCGTGCGACGGCGGAACGTTTCACGCACATCCTGATTGACAATCAGATCGAGGTAACGCTGACGATAGCGGATATCCACGTCCTGCAGGCCATGGAATTTTTCCGGCAGCGGGCGCAGGGATTTGGAGAGCAGGTCAAAATCTTCTACGCGCACGGTAACTTCACCGCGATGGGTCTTGAACACCACGCCACGGATACCGATGATATCGCCAATATCGAGACGGCGGAACTGGCCTTTGTACTTTTCTTCGCCCAGTACATCAATCTTGAAATACACCTGAATATTGCCCGTGCGGTCATTCAGCGTGCAGAAGGATGCCTTGCCGTGGCCGCGGATAGCCATGAGTCGGCCAGCGATGAATACTTCCGGGCCTTCTTCGTCCCCTTCGAGATGGTCATTGTCCTTCTTGATGTCTGCCGCGTAAGCCGTCACATCAAAGCGGTGACCAAAGGGAGCCACGCCCATTTCCTTGAAGGCTTCCATCTTTTCGCGGCGAACCTTCATCATCTCATTCAGGTCCTCTACAGGAGCCTGCTGATTCTGCTTGTTTTCTGCCATTTATGCAAAATCTCCCATCTATATGTATCTAAAATTAAATCAGAATTTCCTTGATTTCGTATTTGATGATGCCAGCCGGAGCGTGAACATCTACTACAGCGCCAACCTTCTGGCCGAGGAGCGCCTGACCGAGCGGGGATTCGTTGGAAATCTTGCCTTCATCCGGGTCAGCTTCCGTGGAACCTACGAGCATGAAGGTCTCCGGGCCGTCTTCAGCAAATTCCAAATCCACTACGGTAACTTTGGAACCCATCTGCACTACATCACCGGAACCAGCCTTGATGATATCGGAGTTGCGGATTTTGGCTTCCAAATCCTGAATTTCACCTTCGAGGAAGGCCTGTTCGTTTTTCGCATCATCGTACTCGGAGTTTTCCGAAAGGTCCCCCAGTGCGATAGCGGCTTTCAAACGCTCTGCCACTTCGATACGGCGGACACTTTTCAAGTAGTTCAGTTTTTCTACCAGTTTATTATAACCATCTTCGGTCAGCATGACCTTTTTATCTGCCATGTTAAACGCCCCTTTGCTATTTCATCTTTTTATAGTAACTAATTTATTATATGACGGGCACCCAATCCTGTCAACCGCAGAGCCATCCTGTTTATTGAGAAAATTCGTCTAGAAAGGCGGAGGGAGGGAGAGGCAATAACTTTCGTCTGCTTAGACAAGCTTGTCTATGGCGAAGGAAAAATATTACCAGCCCACCGGGCGACCATGCATATCGATGTTAACCACAAACCATGTAATACAAATACTAAGCCCGGCGGCTGATGATGCTTTTCCGCAGCTTTTGACAAGCTTGTCTATGGCGAAGGAAAAGTATTATCAGCCGCCGGGCGCCTTGTATATAACGATGTTAACTTAAATTACTTCACAACTGCCCCAGTACTAGCCGAAGTAGTCATCCGCGCATACCGTGCCAAATACCCATGCTTGATTTTGGGTTCCGGCTTCTGCCAGTTAGCGCGGCGCTCTGCGAGCACTTCATCACTGACATTGAGTTCGAGCTTGCGGTTCGGAATATCGATGGTGATTTCATCCCCATCTTCAATGAGCGCAATCGGCCCGCCTTCCATAGCTTCCGGGGATACATGGCCTACGCAGGCCCCCTGGCTGGCACCGCTGAAACGGCCGTCGGTAATGAGGCCGACTTTAAGGCCACGACCTGTGATAACGGCGGTCGGATTGAGCATTTCCTGCATCCCCGGGCCGCCCTTGGGGCCTTCGTAGCGGATGACCACAACATCCCCATCATGGATTTCACCATTCATGATAGCATCGCAGGCTTCCGGTTCCGAGTTGTAGCATTTTGCCTTGCCGGTGTAGGTCAGCATATCTTCTGCCACTGCCGATGCCTTGACCACGGCATAATCGGGTGCCAAGTTGCCCTTGAGCACGGCAATGCCGCCTTCCGGACGATATGGACTTTCCACGGAATGAATCACCGTGTTGTCTTCCACCGGCGTATTCTTGATTCGATCCCCCATAGTGCCTGTAACGGTCAGCGCATCCAAATGAATGAGATTTTTCTTGGATAATTCATTCATCACGGCTGAAATGCCGCCCGCTTCGTTGAGGTCAACCATATGATGTTTGCCGGCCGGACTGAGTTTGGCAATATATGGCGTACGGCGGGAAATCTCATCAAAGAGCGGTGCCGGAATCTCTATGCCTGCTTCATGGGCAATGGCCGTGAGGTGCAGTACCGTATTGGAAGAACCGCCAATCGCCATATCCACGGTGATGGCATTTTCAAAAGCCTTCTTAGTCAGAATATCGCGGGGGCGAATGTTTTTCTTCAAGAGTTCCATCACCACAGCGCCGGCACGTTTGGCCAGCAGACGGCGGCCGCCGGTATAGGCGGCAGGAATCGTGCCGTTGCCCGGCAGTGCCATGCCGAGCACTTCCGACAGGGAGTTCATGGTATTGGCGGTAAAGAGCCCTGCGCAGGAGCCGCAGCCCGGGCAGCATTTTGCTTCCAAATCTTCCATTTCTTCAGCGGTCATATCGCCAGCGGCAAATTTGCCGGCTGCTTCAAAGGCCTGGCTGACGCTGACATCATGGCCTTTATAACGCCCCGGCAGCATGGGGCCGCCGGATACCACAACAGCGGGGATATTCAGGCGGGCTGCTGCCATCAACATACCCGGTACAACCTTATCGCAGTTTGGAATCAGAATCAGCGCGTCAAAGCCGGAAGCCATCGTTACCGCTTCCACGGAATCAGCGATAAGTTCGCGGCTCGCCAGCGAATATTTCATGCCCGTATGTCCCATGGCGATACCATCGCAAACGCCAATGGCCGGGAATTCAATCGGCGTACCGCCAGCGGCAGCTACACCCAGTTTGGCAGCTTCTGCAATTTCCCGCAGATGAATATGGCCGGGAATTATCTCATTGAAGGAGTTACAAATACCAATCAGGGGCTTATTCAAATCCTCCGGGCCATAGCCATTAGCATGAAACAGGGAACGATGCGCACAACGGGTAGCGCCTTTTTTTACATTATCGCTAATCATTCTTCCACTCTCCTAAGTATCAAGATACGAATATAGTTACAAGTTTACAACTTTACAGCTCTTTTTGCAAGATAAATGTTAAAACTCGATTCCTTTCTGTGCCTTAATGCCTTTTTGGTAAGGATGTTTTATCTCCTTCATCTCCGTGACCAGATCCGCCCGCTCCACGAGAGAATCAGCTGCATCCCGGCCGGTCATCACCAAATGCAAATCTTCCGGACGCAAGTCAAGGAGTTCAAGCATATCATTTTCTGCAATCAACTCATATTTCACAGCATAGTTGATTTCATCCAAAATAATCAAATCCCATTTGCCGCTTTGAATTTCTTCTTTGGCACGCTTGAGCGTTTCCTGTGCTGCGGCCTTATGTTCTTCCTGTGTCGTTGGCCCCTTGTTGGTAAAGCCCAAACCGCCCTGGTCAATTTCTATGCGGTCATCGATATTTTTTAGTGTTTCTATCGTTTTCAGCTCACCATAAGTGCAGCCGCCCTTGATGAATTGCAGGATCAAAACCCGGAAGCCATCACCCCAGGCACGGATAGCCAGCCCTAGTGCAGCAGTGGTCTTGCCCTTGCCATTTCCGGTATGTACGATTACCAAACCTTGCTTTTTCATTTCCACATCACCTCAAAAGTATGCTATACTAATTATTATATTATAGATTATGCAAGAAAATCCTGTTAATGTTGGTGTTATTTTCATGAAGAAATTTTTGTTGTTTACGCTGATTATACTTGGTTTTACCATTTTGTCAGCTTATATGGCAGAGAAAACCGATCTTCTCGACCTGCGTTCAAAAGAGCTTACAGCCTCCTTTGACGAGCAGGACGGTAAGCTTACCCTTTCCTGGGACCCGTTGCCTTATCCATGTTTCTACAAAGTAGAATCCTACTCTCCTACCACAGGTTTGGTCGAAGGAGAACCAGCACAAAAATTCTGGGGTAGCGAATATACCATGAATGCGTCTTTCCATGTGCCATCCAGTGCCATTCCCATGAATTACCGGATAACTGCCTATGGCATATTTGGTCAGCTTACCAATCCTTCCCAGCCCATTCAGAATCCATTGCATACCAAACAGCCTGTAAGTCCGTCTGTAATTTCCCATTACGGTGAGGAACATCCCGCCAGTCTCATGCCGTTCCTCGTTTGGCACTCTGTTCCCAACGCAGTCTGTTATGAAGTGGAACTGCTGGCAGGCAAACCTGCACAGGAAGGCGGCACTGCTGCAGATAAAAACAACCATTTAGAAAGCACACAGCTGATTTTCACCAACGGCTGGCAGGCAGATCTGCAAAAATATGCCAATCGCAAATTTATTTACTGGCGGGTGCGCGCGCTGGATATTCATCATCAGCCTATTGGAGAGTTTTCTCCCACGGAAGAGCTCTATATTGACGTCAGCCTGCCATGGCCTAACCATCCCCTGTTGAATGAATATGATCAAATGCCCAATTTTGAAATGCCCATCTATCCGGTCTACCAATGGATACCTTTGCACAATATCGAACGCTATGAGGTAGAGCTGATGATTCATCCACCAGCAGCCGAAAACGACACTGTGCCGACTGCGGATGCCGCCTGGCGCAAAGTAGTTGATTCCTCCACTGCCTGTTATGATGAATACGCTCGTCCCTATGCCGGCGATTATTACTGGCGGGTACGGGGAGTGGACAAGGCTGGCAATCCCGTAGGCGTCTGGTCTGATACCGCTCATTTTATCGTCAAACAGCAGCCGGAACGTGTGCCCATTGCGGTTCTTGGGGACAGCATTACCCACGGTGGCGGTGCCGTATCCAACTCCCCCGCCGCACTTGAATACAGTTACACCACGTATTTTGACTTTCCCTGCCTGAACTTAGGGCGCAGCGGCGATACCTCCACCATGACCCTGCAGCGCTTTGAGCAGGATGTTCTGCCCTTCAGGCCCAAAAATCTCTTGATCCTCACCGGCACCAACAGCCTGCGGGCATCGAATCTCCAGCCGGAAATCATTATCAACGATTTGGACGCTATTCGGCAAAAATGTGAAGCCAATGATATCCGTCCAATTTTCCTCACCCTGATGCCCATCAATCCTGCTAATATCCAGTTTGCCTTTCATACCCCCACGGACAAGCGCTGGGCGACAAAACTCCAACAGGTAAACAACTGGATACGCAGCCAGCCCCATTTCATCGACCTTGAACCATACTTCTACGACCCCACCCACACAGTTATGGATACCAAATTTTCCATCGATGGGCTCCATCCGGATGTATGGGGCAAAATGCTTATGGGGGAAATCATCAATCAGCATAAAGATGTTTTCCGCCCTTGATTCCCGTTACTGAAAACTTATAAAAAGCCATAAACCTTCCGTAGAAAGTTAACTTTTATGTTCCATTCCTCATTCACCGCGTCCGCTTTTGCCGTCCCGAAGAACAGACTACTCACGTTTGATATAACGCTCCAGAGGCTTAAATTCCCGACTAACGAATCGGTACATATCTGCATTGACTTGTTGGTGTCAGCTTGCAGATTTGGATAGCTCCGCTTCCCCATAGCGTTTGAGATTCAACGATGCTTGGAAGTCACGGTCTATCACATTGCCACAGACGGGACAGACATATGTCCTGTCTGACAGCTTCAGGTCTTTATTTACATATCCGCATTCAATACAAGTCTTAGAACTAGGGTACCAGCGGTCAGCAATAACCACGGGAATTCTTGCCCACTGTGCCTTGTATTCAATCTGCCTGCGGAATTCATAAAAATTCTGTTCCTGAACTTTTTCAGACAGGTGCTTATTCTTCATCATGCCCTGCACATTCAGGTCTTCAAGGCATATAAACCTTGGCTTTCGGTTTATAATTATTCTCGTCGCCTGATGTACATGATTAGCCCTGATGTTAGCCAGCCTGTGGTTGATTCGTAAAAGTCGTTTTTCACTTTTTATAAGGTTGCTTGTTTTACAGTAACTATCTCCTTTCTTATTCATCTGGTATTTTCGCGATATCTGACGCTGCAACCTGCGTCTTTTCTTCTTGAGTTTCCTTATTGTATGGGACTTATTGATATTTTTGACTACTGTGGAGTCCGAGATTATCGCTAAGTCCTTGATGCCTAAGTCTATGCCTACGCCTTCGGTATAGGAACGTTTCGGCTGTTTGCGGACAAATTTCAGTCCTCGCATTGGCTTTAGTTTATGCTTGACTACAAAGCCAATTCCCAGCCACCAGTTTTCACCATCAAAAGTTATTCGCGGTTGGGTGTATTTCATACCAACAGGAATTCTGCCCTTTTCAGCAAGCCTTATCCAGTTGAGCCGTTGGCGGTTCTTTTTCTTGCTGCCCGCAATACTCTCCAGTTTGACATGTGTATTGGTGAACTGAATCTTTACATTGTCCTGATAGAAACGGAAGTCGCCATTCTTTTTGCTTCTGAATTTTGGGTGTCCGTTCATATCGTAGACTGTTGGTTTCCTGTCGATGCGAGCAAAATGTGACAGCTTCTTTGGTGAATATTTGACATAGCCAGCTTGTTTTTGTTTACGAAAGAAGTTCTTATATGCTATGCACAAATCCTTGATAGCCTGCTTGGTGACATTGTTGGATATGTCCAGCAACCAAGGTTTTTCTCCTGAATTTCGCAGAACAGTGAATTCTTTACGAAGGTCATAATCACTTTGAAGTTTTCTACCTTCCCTGAAATTATCCATTTGCTTATCTAAAGCCCAGTTATAGGCAAATCTTGAAGCTCCCGCAAACTGAAACAGTTTAGTTTTCTGTTTGTTGTTCGGCAACAGCCGTATCCTGACCGACTTTATCATCTGAATCACCACCCACTAATTCCTGAATCATCTTCTTCGCCTTGTGTGCCTGTTTTCCTTGGAGCTTACAGCTAAACACTGTAATTATTTGCACCAAGTCCTCGACAAGTTCTTGTTGCTCGCTCTTTTGAGTAGTATCGACTATTTCTATCTTGCAGCCATGTATAGCGGCAATAGTTTCGATAAGCTCAAAACCCAAGCGTAAAAGCCTGTCCTTATAAAGGATAACTACCTTCTCGGCCTGATTAGACTCAATCTTGCGAATAAGGTCTTGTAAACCTTTCTTCTTGTAATTGATTCCAGAACCAACGTCAATGATTATTTCAAAGGGCTGCCCTTGGGCATACAGATATGTTCTCAAGTTATCGACCTGCCGTTCAAGGTCATCTTTTTGCTTGGGACTTGATACTCTGCAATAGCCGATAACTTTTTTAGGAGCTGTTTGAATGCCCGTCACAGCATTTAATTGGTCTTCTGAGTAATATCTGTAGCCGTTTGACGAAGTGTGATGAGGATGGAGTTTTCCACTCCTGTCCCAATTTCTCAGGGTTTGCGGAGTGACTCCGATGATTTTAGCAAACTTGTTGATAGTATAGTATTCCAAGTTCATCACCTCAATACTATTATATCAATAAGTTGTAATATGATCAAGAATATTTTATAATTATTTATAACTTTATTTTATCTGCTAAAAGCCTCCAGGGATAAACATTGCATACAAAAAAGCGATTTGACCATTCAAAAATCTGATTGGTCAAATCGCTTTTTTATAAGATGGAGTGAACCACTGGCATTGTATGGAAAATTTTCTCTTTTAGGATAGGAGTTTCACCAATTCTTCCGGGCTTATTAGCTTTGTTCCCATCTCCCGCGCTTTGACGGCTTTAGAACTTGTGCTGTTTACATCCTGAATAACCAGATAATCGGTCTTGCCGCTGACGGATTTTCCTTCCTTGCCGCCGGCCTTTTCGATAAGCTCCACATAATAGCTGCGGGGCTGCGCCATTTTACCGGTCAGGACAAAAATCTTGCCTGCAAAATCACCAGTCGGCACTTCCTGCTTTTCGTAAGCGGCAATGCTTACATACTGCTGCAGGTTCTTTACTGCCAGCGAAAATTCTGCTGACGATACCACTTCTGCGGTCTTGGGGCCAATGCCGTTAATCTCCTGCAGCATTTCCTGTGGGGACGGTTCTTCTGCCAGTTTTTGCAGTACATTATCGAGGCTGCCAAATTCATCGGCCAGAATCTTGCCTACATCCGTACCAATGCCCGGCAAGCAAAGCGCCTTGATAAAACGAGGCAGTTCCACATTGCGACTGGCCGCTTGAATACCACCATAGAGTTTTTCCGCGGATTTTTCGGCAAAGCCTTCCAGGTCCATGAGCATATCTTTGGTAAACGCAAACATAATGGTATACGCAGGTCTTTCTTCAGGATGATTTTCCTTCCAGTACGCCACCATCTTGCGGGCCGTTTCAATGGATAAGCCATCAATATTCAGCACATCTTTACCGCCCACAAAAGCAATGTCCTGCGCAATGCGCTCATCACAGACAGGATTGTTGCAGAACTGCTGACCGTTGACTTCTTCCAAAGGCTCTCCGCAGGACGGACAAACCGCCAGAGTGATTTCCTCCGTTCCCGGTTCCAAAACGCGGGTAATCTGGGGAATGATTTCGTTGGCCTTGTGAATTTCCACTGTAGCGCCAATGGTAAGCCCAAGCTCCTTAATCATGGCCGCATTGTGAAGTGATGCCCGCGTAACGGTAGCCCCATCTATTTCCACAGGGTCTACAATAGCTACCGGCGTAGCCTTACGTCGGCCCATCTGCCAGATGACATCCCGCACCACAGTGACGAATTTCTCCGATAGCGCTTTATAAGCAAAACCATTGCGGGGATGATGCGCCGTAAAGCCAAACTTTTCCAGACTGTTTTCCTGACCGCTTTTGATGACAATACCGTCAATGGGTACAGCATTTTCCGTCTTTAGGTTCTCGTAATAGGCTTCAATTTCCGCCAAAGCCGTTTCCGGCGCTTTTAATTGCACCATATCCGTAGCCGTAAATGCCGTTTCCCGACTGATAATCTCCCTGGCCGCCAGCGGCGTAATGTCTTCCCCGGGAATCTCATAGCAGACATAACTCAAATAATCCACAAACGGGCTGCGCTCCTTGCGACGCAAAATCCCGGCCGCCGCATTGCGCATATTCTTCATTGGCTCATTGCCTTCAGCCGTTAGCACGTCATTCATCTTCGCGAAATTTTCCGGTGTAATATACACTTCGCCCCGAATTGCAAAACCGCTATTGTTAACGCCTTTGCCCTCATACTTGCTGATAAAGTTCGGCAAAACCTCACCAATCCGCCCGCCCAAACCGCGAGTAACAAACCGGCAAGAACCATCTGCATTCGGATAGGCCACTACCGTAAGTCCGTCAAACTTCGGCTGCATGATAACCGGCCAGAGTTCTTCCACTTTCTTAGCTAAGTCATCTTCACTGTCCACACCTTTTGTCCACTTACTCAACGAAGTAACCGGATTAGGATGGTTGAACTTATCAAAATCGCCCGCCGCCGAACCAGGAACATAGTTCAAATCCTCGACACCATATTTGTCGATATACTCCCTGCGCAGGGCATCATATTCCTCATCGGCAAGCGTGGGGTCATCTAATTCATAGTACTCGCGGTCAGCTTTTTTTATGGCAGCTAGATGCTCCTCACGAGTTAGTTGTTGTGACATGATATCACCTTCTTAATTGAATATTTTTCGGGAAGGCTTTTAATGCTGTACATCCAAATTGATGATAAGCAATAAGCCCGCCGCAGGGGGATGGCTTTCCGCAGCGTTTGACAAGCCTGTCTAAGCGAAGGAAAGTTATCCCCCTGCGGCGGGCGCCTTTACATAACGATGTAAATATCAAACCTTACTAATCGGCGCATACTTCTGCATTAATCCTTTGACGCCCTGTCCCGGGAACGCAATCTTCAGCTCGACTTCTTCGCCTTCACCTTTAACAGAAACCACCGTACCTACGCCCCACTTACCATGCTGGGCCTTATCGCCAACCTTCCACTTAACGGAAGTATCCGGACGGATTACACCGGTCTTAGGCTGAACATTAACTCCGCGTTTCTGCATGGCGTTCATGACTTCGAGCGCCGACTTCGCCTTATCGGAGAAGTTTGCCCCACTGCCCATCTGGCTGGCAGACGGGCGGAACGTCATGGTGCCGCTGCGCTGCTGGGCGCCATAATGGTTGGCATTGGCAAAGCCGTAGGCATTGACACGCGGCACGAGCCGTTCCGTATATTCTTCAGGGATTTCGTCCAGGAAACGGGATGGCGTGGACATGCTCGTCTTGCCATAAATCGTGCGCTGATGGGCACAGGTCAGATAGAGCTTGCGCTGAGCGCGGGTAATGCCCACATAGCAGGTGCGCCGCTCCTCCTCGATTTCATTATCGTCCATCAATGTGCGGGAATGCGGGAAGAGTCCTTCCTCCATGCCGACCATGAACACCGTGGGGAACTCCAAGCCTTTGGCCGAATGCAGGGTCATCAAGGTAATGCGGTCATCTTCCATCTCTGCATTGTCGATATCCGATACCAGCGACAGGGTGGACAGGAAGTTTTCCAGATTGGGGTTGTCCTCCGTCTTTTGGAAATCGCGTGCCACACCTACGAATTCCTTGAGGTTTTCGATGCGGCTTTCGTTCTCCGGCTTCTTTTCCTCCTGCAGTTCCCGCAGATAACCGGATTCTTCAAGCACCTTCTCAATCAGGTCATCAATGCGCATATTAGACTGATAACCCATAAACTGGAAGATAAACGTGGAGAACAGTTCCAAGGGTTTCTTGATTCTGGCTGTAATGCCCGGAATCTGACTCAACGTTTCTTCACTCGAAATCACGTCAAAGAGCGTCAGCCCGTTATTCTCGGCATAATCTGCCAGTTTGGCAACGGTCGTAGCCCCCAAGCCGCGCTTGGGCACATTGATGATGCGCAACAGGCTTACGGTGTCCAGCGGATTGTAGATAACCCGCAGATAGGCCAGAATATCCTTGATTTCCTTGCGGTCATAGAATTTCAGGCCGCCCACCATCGTATAGGGAATGCCGCGGCGCATAAAGGTTTCTTCGACCACGCGGGACTGGGCATTGGTGCGGTAAAGCACGGCCATATCGCCATAGGAAGCATTGAAGATGGTCTTCTGCTTCATCACGGTTGTGGCGATAAATTCCGCCTCATCACGTTCGTCTCTTGCTTCATAGATAGTGAGCTTTTCACCCGTGGCATTTTCCGTCCAAAGCTCTTTCTTCTTGCGGTTGATGTTATGCTCAATCACCGCATTGGCCGCCGCCAAAATGTTTTTGGTCGAACGGTAGTTCTGCTCCAATTTGATGGTGCGGGCTTCAGGATAATCTTCCTCAAAGTCCATGATGTTGCGGATATCTGCGCCACGCCAGCCGTAGATGGACTGATCCGCATCACCTACGACACAGAGGTTATGGTGCTTGGCTGCGAGAATCTTGGTCAGTTGATACTGCGCGCCGTTGGTATCCTGATACTCGTCCACCAGAATGTACTTGAAGCGGTTCTGATATTTGACACGGATTTCCTCATGTTCTTCGAGCAACAGTACCGATACCATCAACAAATCATCAAAGTCCATAGCGTTGTTGGTACGCAATTTCTTGGCATAGAGCGCATAGACCTCGGCCACCTTCTGCTGGAAGAAATTATCCGCATCACGGGCCATCGCCTTGGGGCCCATCAGCTGATTTTTGGCATTGGAAATGGCATTCTGAATGGAGCTGGGCGCATACTGCTTCGGGTCAAGGTTAAGTTCCTTCAAGCAATCCTTGATAACCACCTGACTGTCACTGCTGTCGTAGATGACAAAATTGCGCTTGTACATGCCCGTAGCTTCTACTTCCCGCCGCAGGAATCGCGCACAGAAGGAATGGAAGGTGGAAAGCCATACATCCTTAGCTCCTTCACCAATCATCCGGTCGACACGCTCCCGCATTTCCGTAGCGGCCTTGTTGGTAAAGGTGATGGCCAAAATACTCCAGGGCGATACGCCTTTCGCCAAGAGATTTGCCACCTTGCAAGTCAGCACCTTGGTTTTGCCTGAACCGGCACCAGCCATGATGAGAAGTGGCCCATCTGTATGTTCAACCGCCTGTTTTTGGGCGGGATTCAATCCTGCAAAAATATCCAAAATAACCTCCAAAAATATCACACTTACTTACATCAAAGACAGAAAGCCCGCCCCCCAACTGCGTTGAGGGACGGTGCTTCTATCCTAAAATCACATTACTGCTTATTTGCTAATGCACTTAACCGCTTCGGAAAGGGGCGGGATAATTTGCTTCTTGCGGCTCATGACGCCGGGCAGATATACATGCGTACCACTGGCATCCTTCTTGAAGGCTTCGCCGATAAGGGTCTTGGGCGAACCGGCATAGAGCAGGTACGTTGCTTCCTCGAGAATATCCGTAACCATGACGAGGCTCATGTCAAAGCCGTCATGTTCGCAGATTTTCGTCATGGCTTCGATAAGCTGCGGTTCGAGATCCATAACTTCCTTGGTATCCATTACGGAAATCTGGCTGACGATAATGCGATAATCGCCAATCTGGAATTCCTTGAGGTCGTTCTTGGCAATTTCCGACGGCGTCATATCACCGATGCCGGAACCGGCCTTGAGCATTTCCATGCCGTATTCGTTGATGTCAACGCCGGCGATTTCTGCCAGGCGCTGTGCCGTCTTCTTGTCGTATTCCGTGCAAGTCGGGGACTTAAAGAGCACCGTATCGGAGATGATAGCGGAAAGCAGGAGACCTGCAATAGATGCCGGAATGTCGATATCCTTCTGCCAGTGCATGTTCGCCACGATAGTTGCCGTGCAGCCCACCGGTTCAGCATGCGTAAAAATCGGTTCGCTGGTCTGAATACCGCCCAAACGATGATGGTCAACGATTTCCACAATCTTGGCTTCTTCGATACCTTCAACAGCCTGACCGCGTTCATTGTGGTCAACAAGAATTACCTGTTCACGTTCCGGAACCATCAGGTTGTCGCGGCTGACAACGCCAACGAGCTTGCCATTTTCCACAACCGGATAATTGCGGTAGTTGGTTTCATCCATCGTGCCCTTGATATCGGAGAGCATATCGAGCGGCTTGAAGCATACCGGATTTTCGTGCATGATGCGGCGGATAGGCACGCACTGGTTGATCAGGCGGGCAACCGTATACGTATCATACGGCGTGGAGAGCACGAACATGCCCTTGGCTTCTGCAGCTTCAATCACATCAGCGGATACACGACCATCGCCCGTAACTACCAGGCAGGAAATGCCCTGATTTACAATATCAATAAGGGTTTCATCGTGACGATCGCCGACGAGCACCACATCATTTTCTTCGATGATGTTCTTTATCATGCTGATGGAACCTGCGGCAATGCGTACATTGCCTTTAATGAAGTCGCCTTCTTCGCCGGATACCAATACCTTGCTGTCCGTAGCGGCGATGACATCACGATAACGAACCCGCATATCGGCCAGATTCTGCATGCCCAGTTCCTGGAAATAACGTTTTGCCAAGTCAGAAACCGTCACGATGCCGACCATAACGCCTTTGCTGTCCGTAACGGGCACAGATCGCAAATCATGTTCACGCATAACCTCGCCCAAACGGCGCAGGGTATCATGCTGACGTACTACAATTTTGCTATCCAGCATAACGTCTTTTACACGCGGATACAAATCCGTCAGCAGCAACGGCTTATCCACCCGAAAATGCTCCAGGGCATAGCGAGTTTCTGCATTGATCTTACCAGCCCGGGCGGGAATAACATTTTCCCCCAGTGCCTGTTTCAAATGCGCGTAGCCAATCGCTGAACAAATGGAATCCGTATCCGGATTGCGATGACCAATCGTGTAAATAGGTTTTGCGCTCTTCATAAAGAAAAATTCCTCCTCATATTAAAGCAGCTTTAGCCGCCTGTCTGCTAAAATCATGCCCGTCAACTTTAATGGTTTCACCATGATGTTCACCGGCACCTCGCGCCTGAGCACGCTCGGCAAATTTTTGTGGGTTTTCCTCGCGTTTTATAGAAACCTCCGGTGGTGCGGTGATGCCAAACTTGATTTTTCCTCCGCTGACTTTGACGACATTTACGATAATGTTATCGCCAATCATTATTTCCTCATTTGCTTTTCGCGTGAGTACCAGCAAGATCGCACTCCCCCTTTATTCCGTCACTGTCCATGATACCACAAATGCAGGGGGGATTTCAAACGAAAATACATATTTACACAAAGAAAATAGCCTCCTTATGGAGGCTATGCCAAAAATCATTCCATTACATGGTATTCACCATCGAGAATTTCCGTTTCATTGAAGAAAATATGAATCTCTCGTTCGGCACTTTCCGGGCTGTCTGAAGCATGTACGGCATTGCGGCGGCCATTGGTCGCATAGAGCTTGCGGATTGTACCTTCAGCAGCTTCTGTCGGGTTGGTCTTGCCGTGCAGTTCACGGACGCGGGCAATAGCATTCTCCCCTTCCAGCACAAGGGCAATCAAGGGAGCAGACGTCATAAAGCCCACCAAATCCCCATAATAGGGACGGCCGATATGCTCTGCATAATGAATGGATGCCAGCCGCTCGTCCATCTTTAAGAGCTTCATGCCGACAATGCGGAAGCCCTCCTGTTCATAACGCTTGATGATGTCACCGCTGTAATGCAGGGCAAATGCGTCCGGCTTAATCAGTACCAAAGTCTTTTCCATGTTTCCTGTATCTCCTTGCTCATTTATCTTTTATTTTGTCTAGTTCTTCCTGATAGATAGCTGCAACCTTCTGATAGTTTTCCCCGGATGCCTTCAATGCTTCGATTTCATCTTCCCGCAGAGCACGGATAAGCTCCGCCGGATTGCCGTAAACCAATGAATTGGAAGGAATCTTTTTATGCTGCGTCAGTTTGGTGCCAGCACCAATAACCACATTATCGCCAATCTCGGTATGGCCTAAAATTATTGAGCCCATGCCAATAAGACAGTTGCTGCCGATTTTTCTGGCATGCACCACGGCATTGTGACCTATAATGACATTATCGCCTATCTCTGTCGGTTCATCCAACATCACATGCAGGGTGCTGTTATCCTGAATATCACAATTCTTGCCGATGGTCACTTTCTGGAAGTCACCGCGCACCACGGCATTAAACCAGATTCTGCTGCCTTCGCCGATTTCCACATCGCCTACTACCGTAGCCGAAGGAGCCATGAATACATCTTTACCTATGGTTGGTGTTTTCCCCTGATAAGAAAGAATAGTGCTCATCATTATCGCCTCCTGGTTTTAATCGGAAAACTATTGCTCTGTCTTATTATAACGTTTTTTGTGAAATTTTGCAACAATACAAAAGAGCACCGAAGTGCTCTTTTGTCTATACGTATGCGATTAGCCCAGGATAACCAGGGATTCATGCGCTTTAACGCTCTGGCCGGCAGCCACGTTGAAGCTCTTAACAACGCCGTCAGCATCTGCGGCGATTTCATTCTGCATCTTCATGGCTTCGAGAATCAGCAGGGTTTCGCCAGCTTTAACAGCCTGGCCTTCGGAAGCAACGAGCTTCACGATTTTGCCCGGCATCGGAGCATCGATGGAATGTTCACCAGCGCCAGCGGCTACAGCAGCCTTCTTCGGTGCAGCGGGAGCTGCAGGAGCCGGTGCCGGAGCTGCTTTCGGAGCAGCCGGTGCTGCCTTCGGAGCTGCAACAGCGGATTTTACTTCTTCAACTTCGACTTCATAAGCCGTGCCGTTAACGGTGATATTGAACTTTTTCATTAATTATTCCCCCATCATATTCGTAACAAGATTAGAAAGGACGAGCCAGGCCGCCGCGGGCAGACAGTGCCCATACATCGCTGCGCTTAATGCGCACAGCGACAACCTTGTTACCCATCATCATCTGAACAGCAGCGGTAATTGCTGCCACTACTTCTGGCGAAGCGCCATTTGCTTCCGTTTTCATGGTAAAACCTCCGAATTCCGAATTAGAGCGGAATGCACCCGTGTTTCTTAGCCGGACCAACTTCACGCTTGCTGGCCAGTGCATTCAATGCCGTAATGATGTACGGACGGGTTTCCTTCGGCTCGATAACCATATCGACATAGCCGCGTTCAGCAGCAACGTACGGCGTAGCGAAGTTTTCCACATATTCTGCCGTCTTGGCATCCTTGTCCGGGTCCTTGCGGAAGATGATGTTCGCGGCACCAGCCGGGCCCATAACCGCAATTTCCGAAGTCGGCCAAGCCATAACCTGGTCAGCGCCCAGTTCACGGCAGCACATAGCGATGTAGGAACCACCATAAGCCTTACGGGTAATAACCGTAACCTTAGGAACCGTTGCTTCACTGTATGCGTACAGCATCTTGGCACCATGGCGGATGATACCATTGTGTTCCTGATCAACGCCCGGCAGGAAGCCCGGTACGTCAACGAGGTTGACCAGCGGAATGTTGAAGGCATCGCAGAAGCGGATGAAGCGTGCGGATTTATCCGAAGCGTCTACATCCAGGCAGCCTGCCATGACATTCGGCTGGTTGGCGATAATACCAACGCTGCGGCCGTCGAAACGAGCAAAGCAGCAGATGATATTGGTCGCAAAGTGCTCATGCACTTCGTAGAATTCACCATTATCGACGATGGAACGGATAACGTCCTTCATGTCGTACGGTGCATTCGGATTATCCGGGATAACCGTGTTCAGGCTTTCATCCTGACGATCTGGGTCATCACCAGTCTCTACAATTGGCGCATCTTCCATATTGTTGCTCGGCAGGAAGGACAGCAGGTAACGAATCTGCTTGATGCAGTCATCTTCGTCTTCAGCTGCAAAGTGAGCCACACCGCTGCGGGTGTTGTGAGTCATAGCACCGCCAAGAGCTTCAGCCGTTACTTCTTCTGCCGTAACGGATTTGATAACGGCCGGACCGGTGATGAACATCTGGCTCGTGTTCTTTACCATGTAGATAAAGTCCGTGATAGCCGGGCTGTAAACAGCGCCGCCTGCGCAGGGGCCCATGATTACGGAAATCTGCGGGATAACGCCGGAAGCTGCCGTGTTGCGGAAGAAGATACCGCCATAACCGGACAGAGCATCTACAGCTTCCTGAATGCGCGCACCGCCGGAATCGTTGATACCGATACAGGGAGCGCCCATCTTCATGGCCAGATCCATAACCTTCCAAATTTTATGTGCATGCTTTTCACCCAGGGAACCGCCTTCAACGGTGAAATCCTGTGCATAAGCATAAACCAGACGGCCGTCAACCGTACCGTAACCAGTTACTACACCTTCGCCGGGCAGTTCTTTCTTTTCCTGACCGAAGTTGGTGCAACGATGTTTCATAAACATATCCAGCTCAACGAAAGTACCTTCATCAAACAATTTTGCGATACGTTCACGAGCTGTCTGCTTGCCTTTTTCATGCTGCTTGGCTATACGAGCTGCGCCGCCGCCCTGCATGATATGTTCTTTTTTGGCATGCATTAAATCAATTTTTTCCTGAACAGTAGCCATTATAGACCTCCTCATATAATTAGCTTTTGTGTTCTACGCTATATATTTTGCACTATTTGGCGGGAAATTGCAAGTTTTTATTACCTAGTGATAAATAATTTTGGTAAATGCTGCAATTAATCACGCTGGCAAAGTTCGAGCAGAACACCATGGGAGGCTTTCGGGTGAACGAAGGCAATCTTGGCGCCGCCAGCACCTTTGCGCGGCTTTTCATCAATCAGACGAACGCCTTTTTCTTTGAGGTCAGCCAAAGCTGCTTCGAGGTTATCCACACGCAGGGCAATGTGCTGAATGCCACCGCGGCCGCCGTTCTTTTCGATGAACTTGGCAATCGGGGAATCATCAGCCGTTGCAGCTAAGAGTTCAATTTCACTGCCGTTCGGCGTCGGGAAGAAGCCCGTAGTTACTTTCTGTTCTGCAACAGTTTCTTCACCATTGTTCGGCAGACCGAGCATATCGCCCCAGAAGGAGCCGACTTCTTTCAGGTCACCAACAGCAATACCAATATGGTCTACACCTAATACCTTAAACATAATGCACAACCTCCTAAAATATGTAAATTATTTTTTTAACATCTCGTCCATCAGACCACCTACTACGGTATAGGGGTCCGTGTCATGGGCACGGATTTTTTCCACGTATTCATCTAAACGGCCGCTGTCCACAATCTGTCCTTTGACAAAATTGTTGATGCCGCTGTTTAAGATATCGAGCATTTCATCTCGGGTGCGCTTCGTGCGGCGGCGGGTCAGTTCCCCATTGCCTTCGATATACGCCCTGTGCTTTTCTACTGTACCGATTAAGTCCTCGATGCCCTCATTCTGGCTGGCAATCACCTTGGTAATCGGCGGCCGCCAGTCTGTCATAAAGCTGTCCAAATCCAGCATCATATTGATCTCCCGCACCAGCTTATCTGCCCCGTCGAGGTCAGACTTGTTGATGCAGTACAAATCACCGATTTCAAGGATCCCTGCCTTGATGGCCTGAATATCATCGCCCATACCGGGGATAAGCACCACCATGGTGGTATCAGCAGCCTTGACGATGTCTACTTCCGACTGACCTACACCGACAGTCTCAACGATAATGATGTCCTTTCCAAAAGCATCCATAGCCTTTACAGCATCAGCAGTCTTGTGGGAAAGCCCCCCTAAACTGCCACGGGTGCCCATACTGCGGATAAAGACTCCTGCGTCAAGTGTCAGTTCATTCATGCGGATACGGTCGCCAAGGATTGCGCCGCCAGTAAACGGGCTGGTCGGGTCTACCGCTACAATGCCTACGGTCTTGCCCTGTGCCCGATAAGCACGGGTAATCTTATCCGTAAGCGTGCTCTTGCCGGCTCCCGGTGGCCCGGTGATGCCCAAAACATAAGCATGGCCAGTATGCGGATAGATTTCCTTCATGATTTCCGTGGCTTCGGGATATTCGTTTTCTATGGCTGTAATCGCCTTGGATAACGCCAGACGATTGCCGTTGAGTAATTCTTTTGCTATATCCAAGTTGTCACCACCTCTCGGTAGTTTTGGTTGTTTTGCAAGAAAATAGTGTCAGGAAGGAAAGCCCTTCTTATGCAGCTTCCCCCTCCTAACACTAGTTACTTGCTTAATTGATTAGAGCTTTACATTTTCCTTGATGAAGTTGACCACATCGCTGGTCGGCGTGCCCGGCGTAAATACCTCAGCAACACCAGCTTCTTTGAGGGCCGGAATGTCGCCATCGGGAATAACACCGCCGCCGATAATCAGGGTATCGGTCATGCCGTTGCCGCGTACCAGGTCAACCACTTTTGGGAAGAGATGGCCATGTGCACCGGAGAGGATGCTCATAGCAACAACATTGACGTCTTCCTGCAGGGCAGCTTCGGCAATCTGTTCCGGAGTCTGGCGCAGGCCCGTATAGATAACTTCAAAACCAGCATCGCGCAGAGCGCGGGCAACTACTTTCGCACCACGGTCATGTCCATCAAGACCCGGTTTAGCAACAAGAACTCTGATTTTCTTTTCCATTTTGTATTCCTCCAAGCTAAAACTACGCTGTTGATTACAGGCTTACATGTGCCTCGTATTCACCGAAGACTTCACGCATCACATTGCAGATTTCACCGAGCGTTGCGTAGGTCTTAACAGCGGCGAGAATGTGCGGCATGAGGTTTTCGTTTTCGTCCTGGCAGGCTTTCTTAAGGTCAGCCAGAGCTGCTTTAACAGCCTCGTTGTCGCGTTTTTCCTTCATGGCATTGACTTTGGCCTTCTGGCGTTCGCCAACAGCTTCATCAACCTTCAGGAGGTCTTTTGGAGGTTCTTCGTTTTCCATCTGGAACTTGTTGACACCAACGATGGTGCGGGCACCGGATTCAACATCCATCTGCCATTTATAAGCGGAATCCTGAATTTCTTTCTGGATATAGCCTTTTTCGATAGCAGCTACAGCACCGCCCATATCATCAATCTTCTTGATGTAATCCCATGCTTCGGCTTCAATCTTGTCCGTCATAGCTTCTACATAGTAGGAACCAGCCAGCGGGTCGATAACATCAGCCAAGCCGCTTTCGTAAGCGACAATCTGCTGCGTACGCAGAGCAATCGTAACGGATTCCTGCGTCGGCAGAGCCAGTGCTTCATCACGGGAGTTCGTATGCAGGGACTGCGTGCCGCCCATAACAGCTGCGGCCGTCTGCAAAGCAACACGGACGATGTTGTTGTTGGGCTGCTGAGCCGTCAGCATGGAACCTGCGGTCTGGGTATGGAAACGCAGCATCATGGATTTATCCTTTTCTGCATGGAAGCGTTCCTTCATAACCTTGGCCCAGATACGGCGGGAAGCACGGAATTTTGCCACTTCTTCGAGCACGTTATTATGTGCGTTCCAGAAGAAGGACAGACGGCCGGCGAAATCATCAATCTTCAGGCCAGCTTTGATTGCAGCTTCGCAATATGCGATACCATCGGCAATCGTGAAAGCGATTTCCTGTGCAGCCGTGGAACCTGCTTCACGGATATGATAACCGGAGATGGAAATGGTGTTCCATTTCGGTACATTCTGGGAGCAGTATTCAAAGATATTCGTAATCAGACGCATGGACGGGCGCGGAGGGAAGATATACGTGCCGCGGGCTGCGTATTCCTTCAGAATATCATTCTGAATCGTACCACGGAGCTGGTCAGCAGGAACGCCCTGCTTTTCAGCAACAGCGATGTACATAGCAAGGAGTACAGATGCCGGTGCATTGATCGTCATGGACGTGGAAACCTTGCCCAGGTCAATCTGGTCAAAGAGGGTTTCCATATCGGCCAAAGAGTCGATAGCTACGCCAACCTTACCAACTTCGCCTTCGGAAATTGGGTCAGTGGAATCGTAACCAATCTGAGTCGGCAGGTCGAAGGCACAGGAAAGACCCGTAGCACCATTTTCAATCAACATGCGGTAACGCTTGTTGGATTCTTCCGCCGTGGAGAAGCCGGCATACATACGCATGGTCCAGAAACGGCCACGGTACATCGTGGGCTGTACGCCACGGGTGAAGGGATAAACGCCTGGGAAGCTGATTTCATCCGCATAATCATCGCCCTTGATATCGAGCGGCGTATAAAGGCGCTGCTCAGGAAGATGCGGGCGTTCCGGGAAACGTGCTACTGCTTTTTCTACGCTGGCTTCGTATTTTGCAAGCTCAGCCTGGATTTTTTCCGTGCTCATTAGGATTTGCCTCCTATTCAATTCATACAGTTCTATTTTTATATTTTATATATAGTCTACCTTATTTTTTCATGCTGCCCGTTGCCACAAAGCGTTCATGGAAGGACAGTGCCTCTTCAAGAATGTGTGGCGTGTTCGCATGATGGGTTGCTTCGGTTGCTCGTTCGAAGTAATCGAGCAGAATCGGACGATAGTCCGGATGGGCACAGTTATTGATGATTTCGAGCGCGCGCTCACGAGGAGCCTTGCCACGAAGATCTGCAATCCCCTGCTCCGTAATGATGATATCCACATCGTGTTCCGTATGGTCAATATGGGAGCACATCGGAACAACTGCGGAAATCTTGCCGTCTTTTGCAATAGACGGCGTATAGAAAATGGTCAGATAAGCGTTGCGGGCAAAGTCGCCGCTGCCGCCGATACCATTCATCATCTTGGTACCCGTGATATGGGTGGAGTTTACGTTACCGTAAATGTCCACTTCGATGGCCGTGTTCATGGCGATAACGCCCAGACGGTGCACCACTTCCGGGCTGTTGGATATTTCTTCCGGACGCAGCAACAGGTATTTCTTGTACTTGGTTACGTCCTTATAGAAACGGGCCATGCCTTCAGGAGACGGGCTGAATGCCGTACCAGAAGCAATCAAGAGCTTGCCAGCATCAATGAGGTCGAGCATGCCATCCTGAATAACTTCGGTGTAAACCGTCAAATCCTTGAGGTCCGAATCAACGAAACCAGCCATAACAGCATTAGCTACATTGCCTACACCAGACTGCAGCGGCAGCAGGTTCTTCGGCATGCGGCCAGCTTCTACTTCCTTCTTGAGGAAATCCAGTGTGAACTGGCTCATCTTGCGGGAATCATCATCGATTGCTTTGAGCGGACGCGTATGGTCGGGAATATCGCAAGGAACGATGTATTTAATCTTGTCCGGCGTGCAGGGAATGTATGTCGTACCCACACGGTCCGTAGCCTTTACGATGGGAATCGGCAGACGATTGGGCGGGTCCATCGGGGTATAAACATCATGCATACCCTCCAGTTCCAGCGGCTGAGAAGTATTGACTTCCACGATAACCGTATCTGCGCTCTGTACATAGGAAGCCGCATTGCCCAGCGAAGTCGTCGGGATAATGTTGCCTTCTTCCGTAATCGCACAAGCTTCAACGATAGCCACATCCACTTTGCCGAGATAACCGCAGCGGCTGAGCTGAGCCGACTCGGAAAGATGCAAGTCCAGATAATTCACCGAACCGTCGTTTATTTCATTGCGCAGGTCCTTATCCGTCTGGTAAGGCAGGCGTTTTTTGATACCGTGAACCTTTGCCAATGCTTCATCCAGCTCAGGGCCAGTAGAAGCGCCTGTCCAGAGGTTAATGGTGAACGGCTCTTTTTTCATCCGTTCAGCCAGTGCCAGCGGAATAGCCTTCGGATAGGCCGAAGCGGTAAAACCACTGGTTGCAACATTCATGCCTTCTTTGAAAAAAGCTGCTGCTTCTTCCGCCGTGACAATCTTTTCCTGCAACTCTTTGTTGCGCACGCGGTCGAGAATATCAATCATGGAAAATCCTCCCTCATCAGTGCCGACCAGCGGAACTGTTCAGAAATAACCCGGACATCCTGCTTGCCTAAATTCACCTATACTGCGTTGTCGTCGGTCGGCGTAGCACCGCTACGTCTTCCTCCTCCGCCTTGTATATATGAATTTATTCTGCGCAATATGTCCAACTTATTTCTTGCCAGTTCCTTTCTTCGATTCCGGCAACAGATTTTATTAACATGGGGTAATGCTTATTCATAAACTACAGCTATGATTACACCCTATATCGCCAATGATAACATGAAGTTATCGTTATTATGAATTATAATCATAGTTTATCGTACTACTATGTATCAATTATACCCCACGACTTATGTTAGCACGAAAAGAAACCGCCGTCAAGTAAGACTTGACGGCGGCTGGCCATATTTGTGAAATTTTTATCAGAACATATCGTGTTCAATCATGTATTCAGCAATCTGCAGGGCATTGAGCGCGGCACCTTTGCGAATCTGGTCGCCGCAAACCCACATATTAAGACCATGCTCGATGGAATAGTCCTTACGCAGACGACCAACGGCAACATCGTTCTTGCCGGAGGTTTCGAGCGGCTGCGGATAGAGCTGTTCATCCGGGTTATCCACCACTTCTACGCCGGGGAATGCTTCGAGAGCCTTACGGGCAGCCTCTAAGCTCACTTCATCCTCGAATTCCACATTGACGGACTCGGCATGGCTGCGGTATACCGGCACACGAATGGTCGTTGCCGTAATGCGCATATCGTTGTCGCTCATGATTTTCTTTGTCTCGTCAATCATCTTCATTTCCTCTTTTGTATAGAGGTTTTCCTTGAAGACATCAATCTGCGGCAGGAGGTTGAAAGCAATCTGATAATGCTTCTTGAGGGCTGCACCAGGCAGGATGTTCGCTGTAACGGGCTTGCCTGCTACGATATCCGCGACTTGCTGTTCGAGTTCTGCCATAGCTTCCTTGCCGCCACCGGATACGGCCTGATACGTGGATACGACCACACGCTTAATCTTGGCGATATCATAAAGCGGCTTCAACGCCATAACCATGATGATGGTCGAGCAGTTCGGGTTCGCGATAATGCCTTTGTGCTGGGCAATGGCTTCCGGATTGACTTCCGGCACAACCAGAGGAACTTCCGGGTCCATACGGAAGGTACTGGAGTTATCGATAACCACGGCACCGGCTTTTACAGCGGCAGGCGCAAATTCCTTGCTGGCACTGCCACCAGCGAACAGGGCGATATCCACATCCTTGAAGGAATCCACCGTGGCTTCCTCAACGGTATATTCCTTGCCCATAAACTGGATTTTCTTGCCAGCGCTGCGCTTAGAAGCCAGCATTTTGAGATCAGCAAACGGGAAATTGCGCTCCTCAATGAGATTTAAAAATTCCTGACCTACGGCACCCGTTGCGCCCAGAATTGCCACATTATACTTTTTCATCGACATTCATTCCTTTCGCTTGTAAAAGCCGTTTTCTTTTTATGCCTTAAAACTCCAAGAGTTTATCCAAGCCTACAGTCAACCCTTTAAGGCTGCGCACCTTCTGTGCCGCGAGCACTACGCCGGGCATAAACGACTCACGATTCAACGAATCATGGCGGATAGTCAGGGTCTGCCCCAGACCACCAAAGATAACTTCCTGATGCGCTACATAGCCGGGCAGACGCACACTATGAATATGCATTCCCTCATAATCAGCACCACGGGCACCGGCAATCTTTTCCTTTTCGTCCGGATGCCCCTGCTTATGCTCGGCGCGGACTTCGGCAATCATCGCCGCCGTCTGTACAGCCGTGCCAGACGGAGCATCCAGTTTATTGTCGTGGTGAAGTTCAATGATTTCCACATCCGGCATATACTTTGCCGCCTGCTTAGCCATAACCATCATCAACACAGCCCCAATGGCAAAATTCGGCGCAATAAAGGCCGGTGTATCATTTTCTTCAGCCAGCTTCTTAATCTCTGCCTTCTGCTCATCACTAAGGCCAGTTGTACCAACCACCGGGCTGACTTTCGCGTTCAATGCGGTCATAACATTATCAAAGACCACATCCGGACGGGTAAAGTCAATCATAACCTCCGGTTTAATACGCTCCAGAGCCGCCTGTAAATCCGTCTCCACCAGCACACCACTTTTTGGCAGACCAGCCAACTCGCCACAATCCGCGCCGCCGGCAATATCCACAGCCCCAACCAGCTGCAAATCCTCTGCTTCCTGTACGGCTTTCAATACCGCCCGGCCCATACGGCCGCATGCGCCATTCACCAATACTGTTACCAAAACACACGCCTCCTATGCTGTTTTAAGCTAGAAATATTGTATACTATGTCTATGCGTTATGTCAAGATGTTCTCGACATAAATACATTAGATATCTGTAATATTTTCAAACTGCTCCTTATACTGCAACGCCAAAATTGGCAAAACATCCTGTCGTTCCTCGCGATTAGCCACTGTTTCCTGAGCTGCTTGCCGGGCTTTAAGCAGAATGTCCATGTCATTTAAAACATCCGCCACTTTTAAATCCGGCAAACCATGCTGCATAGAGCCAAAGAACTGCCCCGGCCCGCGCAGGCGCAAATCTTCCTCCGCGAGTTTGAAACCATCACTGGTTTCTGCCATGATTTTCAAACGCTCCCGCGCATTTTCCGTCTTCATTTCCGACACGAGGATACAATAGGATTTATACTGACCACGACCAATGCGCCCGCGCAGCTGATGGAGCTGCGCCAGGCCAAAGCGCTCCGCATTCTCCACCACCATAATACTGGCGTTCGGCACATTGACACCGACTTCAATAACCGTAGTCGACACCAAAAGCTTTATTTTATTGTCGTAGAAATCCTGCATGACCTGCTCTTTGTCAGCAGCCTTCATCCGCCCATGCACAAGGCCGCAAGGCATATCGTGGAAAATCCCATAGCGCAGTTCATCATAGACTTCCTCTGCCGAAGGCAAGTCGCTTTCCTCATTCAGCTCAATTAGGGGGCACACCACATAAGCCTGTCTTCCTGCAGCTAACTGCTGATGAACATAGTCATAGATCAGCTCTCGCCTGTCCGGTTTGCGCACAAAGGTGCGAATCGGTTGACGCCCCGGCGGCAACTGTTGGATAAGGGATACATCCAAATCCCCATAGACCGTCAGCGTCATCGTGCGGGGAATCGGCGTTGCCGTCATAACGAGCACATCCGGCATAAGGTTTCCCTTTTTCTCCAACTCCGCCCGCTGGGCAATGCCAAAGCGATGTTGTTCGTCCGTTACCACCAGACCGAGTTTTGCAAACTCCACGCCTTCCTGAATCAAGGCATGGGTGCCGATGACAATATCCACTTCATGTCCGGCAATCTGCGCGTACATTTCCTCCCGCTTTTTCTTGGTCAGCCTGCCCGACAAAAAACCAACGCGAATCCCAAGCTTTGCTAACTGCTGACAAAAGCCTTCATAGTGCTGGCTGGCCAAAATCTCCGTTGGTGCCATCAGTGCTCCCTGATAGCCATTTTCCACCGTCTTAGTGAGCGCCAGCATGGCAATAACCGTCTTGCCGGAGCCAACATCGCCCTGTACCAGGCGACGCATAGGCAACGGGCTTTCCATATCCCGCTGAATTTCCTGCCAAGTGCGCTGCTGGTCATTGGTCAGGGCAAATGGCAAGGACTTTAGGAGTTTTGCCACTAACTCACTAGAAAGCAAATGGCGAATCCCCTGGCTGTGTTCCCGCGCCTGCCGCTTCAAGAGCAAAAGTCCGCACTGAATCAGATAAAGCTCCTCAAAGGCCAGCTGATTACGAGCTGCCTTAAGCGCCGCAAAATCCGCCGGAAAATGAATATCGTGCAACGCTGTCTTTCTGGATAGCAGTCGATAGCGCGCAACCACGCTTTGGGGAATCAATTCATTTATCGTCAAATCCGCTGCCAACAGCCCCTGCAACAGCTTGCGGAAAAACTTCTGATTCAGCCTTTCCGTAGCCGGATAAACCGGCATAATCCCCGTCATATTTTCCGGTGTATCCTCTTCATCGAGAATCTGAAAGCTCGTCAACTGGCTCATAGCAAACTGCCCCCGCCCGCCAAAAGCATACGCCGCCTTTCCCGTAACAAAGACCTTTTTGCCTGTTTTCAATTTACTTTTAAGATACTTCTGATTAAACCAGGTAACCTGCAAAATTCCTGTACCATCGCCAATAAGTGCCATAAGAATAGACATTCCTCGCCGTCCGCCCTGACGTTCTGACACATTCATGATGGTGCCCGCCACTGTGGCTTTTTCACCAGCCTGCAACTCGGATATTTTCGTCAGTACACTCTGGTCTTCATAAGTACGGGGAAAGTAGGTCAGCAAGTCATAAACCGTAAAGAGACCTAAGCGATTAAGCTCAGCCTTCTTCTTCGGACCTACTCCCTTTACATATTGTATTCCATCCGTCAGCTGCAAAAAATCACATCCAATACTCATTCTGTGCTAATATATTCGTTCTAATCTAAAGTATTCCTGCATAAGAAAAAGCCCTTCACTAAGGAAAGGCTTCTATTTATACTGCTTTGAATTCTTCTTCTGCATAACCAAACCGCGTAGTCAGACGATAGATAATCCGGCTGTCATCTGCACTACGAATGGTGATATGGTCAATATCTCTAAGCATACTCTTGATATCCATAACTGCAGCCATACCACTGATATAATCCGTAGCCCGCGCCATTGACATCCTATGCCTCTCCGGTGCCAATGCGCCTGTATGATAAATTTCCATGCAAACCCGCTCATCTCTATCCACAAAGTGACGGCAAAGTTCCGGCTCCCAGGCATTGCTCAATTTTTTGATTCGTTCGAAACACTCCATAGCAAAAACTATCTCCCTCCCCAAGCATTTCCCTTAACATTTAAGACTTGCATATTTTATCATAATTGTCTATAAAATTCAACCTTGTGAACGTTTACATAAATTCGCCCGAAGTCCCTCAGCTAAGCTGCGAAGGACTTCGGGCGGTTTAGATTAAAGATTATATATCAAGATTGTTTTGTTTTCGTTATTTTCATTTCGTCGTTTTCCTGCTGGATAATCAGCTGACTATCATCCTCCTCCATATTCACATAACTATTTTCCCTCATTTTTTCCGCTTGTTCCCCATTGTCCGTTTCAGCTTCCAGCATCGTTTCCCATCTATCCAGATCATATTCCGAATCCGGCCACCAATCGGCCTGCTCAAAACGGTATATATCCGTATAATAAGTATCGGAACGATCCAATTGCCAGATAAAGCGGTCCGGATTCTTCAGATTCAGATTGCTCAGGCGATAACGGTTAATGGCCAAGGGAGCACCATTCCCAACCGCACTGAAATACGCATTCTTACCGGTCAGGTTCAAAGCCGAACCATTGGTATAGATACGAAGAGGAACCTGCTCTGTCCCCAGGTTGTTGCCAGCACTGAGATTGATGCTGTTACCTCTGATGTACCCCATATCCTTGCCCCGCTCCTGACTCATGTACATATTATCCGTAGTATTGAGGAACAATCCTGCAGTTTCATCTTCGGCAATAGGCTGAACCTGATTGGAGCCCACCAGTACCGTGCGCCTGTCGGCGCCTGCCACAGCGGAAACAAGGGTCAAATCCCCTTCATTATTCATAAAGATCGAACCACCGGCATTGGCATCCAAGCCCCCCGCTATCCCGGTCTGCAAGTAATTGTCCAGACTGCCGATGTTGCCCAAGCCAGCATAGAGCGTAACATTTCGCCCGATAATACGTGATGCATCTGCATAGGGCAGGTAAATGCCATTGCCGGTCATCAAGCTCACATCGTAATCTTTATGACCAAAACCTGTAGTAAAATCAAAGGTGGTGTTCTCCGTACCTGCCAGCGACGTAGAAAGACTATCTTTAACGGTGAGTTTGCCGCCTTTCTTTATATCCAACGTCAGCGGTACGTGACGTGCTACCGTTACATTGCCATTTGCATCCCAGGTAAGGTCACCAGCCTTGGCCAACGACAAGATTTGGAGGTTTTCCTTGTTGCCAATATCCTTGGCCTGAATAGTAACTGCCTTATCCTTGAACCCCACGGATTGGCCGGCATCGAGGCTGATATTCCGGGCACTGATGTTCGGCTTGGAAATGATTGCCATCTGTCCCGGCGTACTGTTTACGATACTGTCCTGAATCGCATAGAGAAGCTGATTCTTGGAGAACCCATAATCACTGCTGGCTTCCAAAAGGCCATATTCCATGACCGCCGCGCGTTCCGCTTCGCTTAAACCAGCATAAGCGGAATCAAACCAAGCCTGCTGCTCCTGCCTGTATTCCTGGAAAAGCCGTTCATAGGCAGCCTCATCGGTAATGTTCTGCGCCTTGACCTCAAAGGCAGCCTTGCGTTTCAACACCTCAGTATCCTTGGCAAAGATACGGGCGATACCGATATAGTACGCCTTGTCCTTACCGTTGGCATAGCCCAGAGTTTCCAATCGACCAGTGACTCCGGCCAGGCGTTCAGCCTTTTCGGCGGCGCCGGCTGCAACACTGCTGTCGTCCTGGTCTTTGGCGCTGATAATTCCTAGTGCCTGCCAGGTATTCACCTTATCCCGGCTGTCAGACAGAGCACCGCTGGTGCCAATACCGTCTATGATATTGCCTTTTGCTCTTAGTCCCACATCGCCGCCGGAACTGACGATATAGCCGACTTTGAGGTCACCTTCCGGAGCCGCCAGATAGATATTGCCTCTGGCATCGGCATTGACGCGAGCCTGATTGCCCAACAACTCTACATTGAGATATTTCTTGTCGCTGCCAATGGTGCCTTTGTTGCTGGTGAGATTAATCTCCATTCCCGTCAAGGCCCCCTGATAACCATCATTTGTTCCTTTGATGTCCTCTTCTGCCGTCAGGTTTATCCTGCCACCAGATTTGGCCATGACATTATCCACCAGCAGACCGCCCTGGGCCGTGATGCTAACATTGCCGTTCTGGGAAGCACCTGTGACAATCGGACTGCCGCTGGCACCATTCACGGTCACATCAATATCCTTCATGCTGTTAAAGGTCAGCTTATTGGCGGTAATAACCTTGCCCGCATCGGCCGTGATGGCACCATTCAGCGAAAGGATACCAATATCGCCCAGCCCTTTGCCATCCTTTACTGCCCCAGCAATGTCGCTGGTAAGAACCACATTGCCGCCAGCCTTGATGGTGATAGAACCACCATTTGCAGAAGTCAATGTCTGCATATCAATTGTATAGTCTGTCTTGATGCCAAACCGGCTTTCTAAAGAAGTCGTACGCGTACGGCTGTAATTATAAACCTGGTAATCATCATTCCAAAAACCACGGTTTACTTCCTTGAACGGCTTAGGATCGTTCGGCGAAATGGTTAAATTATGTTCCTCCTCCTCACCGATGCTCATCTTACCGAGCGTCCACTTCCAATCATCTGTCAGCAAAGTAGAGGACTTGATATTCTTAAGTTGATTCACATCTGTGGATGCTGTTAGAGAAAAACTCTCTATCTTTTTCCTGTCATCAGGCCATCCATCTCCCTTACCCAGGAACTCAAAGTACCGCAAGGCAGATTCCTTACCGTCTTCGACCTTCTTATCATGGAAATTCACCTCTACCTTATAGCTATAATTTTGTCTGACGTTAACACCCGCATTCATATCCCAGAGCAGCACCGCATTTTTCTCTGGCCGATAGAATCTGTCGGTCTGCAGCTTTCCATTGATGAAGATATTGCCATTGCGATAGTTATTGGCAATAGAACCAAGATAGAGATCCTTGTTCAGATTTTCCGCATTGACCATCAGGTCTGCCGCCCCTTTGGCGGAAAGAATCCGGCCTGCCCCCAGAATTGTAGAGTAGACGTTACCGGTAAGGTAGACATTACCGCCCCTAACCACGGTATCTGCCGTCAACAGATGACCGGTGTAAGGATTGTAATAAGTACTGATTATCCCTTCGTACGCCTTTAGATCAACATTCCAGACATTGCCGCCCTTGACGCTGGCGCTATCTACCAGATAGTCGGCATTTCCCAACACATCGCTGTCGGTAAGGGACACGCCCTTGCGGACCTGTTTGTCCAGAGCCGCCACCTTTGCTGCATCAATGGCGGTACTATAGGAACTGTAACCGCTTTGGACAAGGCCGTTCACAAAGATATTACCAGCCGCAATAGACACATCCCCGCCAGCCACAATAGCGCCTTCCTTCGTTAAGGAAGCATATTTTCTCCTAAGGATGTCCGCATTCTGTTCCTTGGAGTTCTTCTCAAACTGGCTATATGGGAGGCCCATAATCTTGGCAATCTCTGCCCGGCCAGCCTCCGTCTTCTTCATACGCTGGAACACGTTATGCACCCAACCAATAAGATATTGGCCATAGTTGCTAATATCGTGGGTCTCACTGTACCCCCTCTGGTTCAGCACCCGATACGCGCTCTTATTTGCTATAGGCTCCATCAGGTAGAGATAGAGTTCCCGAGTAAACATTTCACTGCCAAAGGTATAAGGGGCCAACGGATCAAGCCCTATCACCTGGTTAGCACTACCGGCCTGCTGGCTATAGCTGCCCTTAGGCGCGCTGATTTCTGTAGCATAGGCCGAAGAGATAGTCCCTGTGTTCAGAATGTCACCAACATCATTGCGAATGCTGACCTTGCCGGCATTGTTGACCAGATTTCCCTGCAGCAGGAGGTCAGCTTCATTGCCCTGACCCGCTATCTTTTGAATCATAAGGAGGGGGGCAGTGGTATTGGTAGATGACTGGATATTGGCTGCCTTATAGTTTTTGCCATTCAGTCTTACTTGACCGCCTATACTGGCCAATGCCAAATCATTTACCAACAGACGGCTGTTCCCTTTATCCACAATGAAAATACGCTTTGCCCCCAAGGCCTTAAGGGAGCCCCCCACCGTCAATCTGGGGGAATAGACATCCACATTGGCCCCGGACACGGTGATATTGGGCAGCACCGTAGCCTTAACCGTAACCTTCTCCAGTACGTTATAGCCACTGCCATTTTTCTGGGCATAGCCCTTGGCTGCCATAGTCTGCAAGAGACTATTTATCGCCGCATCATAGGATTTGGATAAATTAGTGTCTGTAACTGTCTTGCGCGCCTTCACCAGTTCATTGTATTCCTTGAAATAGGGATTATCGACCGTCTGCTGCTGGCCGAATTTAACGCCATCAGCCTTAAACCAGTCTTTGCCTTCCATGATATCGACCGTCTGGTCACTGTTGATTTCCAAAGCCAGTGAATTATAGATACCTGCATTGACCTCCCCAGCGATATTCACGAAATTATCCTGCTGTTCCGCACTGTTCTTCTCATTGGGCAGTACGGACACGAGATTGTTGTTCGCCTTATTGGAATAAGTCGTATAGACATAAGCAGATTCCAACAGGCCTTCCTTGCCGGTATTGGCCGTAATACTTATATCCCGGGCCGCAGTAACCTTGCTGCCTTTGCCAATATCCACCTGATTGGCCTGTTTCATGCTATTGGTGATTCTCGGCTTGGTGCTGACGGGTATGGCTGTGCGATTGTACACATCGGCCATAACATACAGGTCAAGATTCCCCGTCCGGCCAGCAGCATCGGCGCCTGCGGCCATGCTGATTTCGCCCTGGCTGAAAAGACTGCTGTTATCCACGATGGTAACCTTGGCACTGCGCTGCAGTTTATTGTCCGTGATGGCCGTAGTCTTACCGCCCAAACCTCCCTGAATGTTGCCCACTGTAATCAGATTCAGCGCTGTATTGTCTGCAGCCCCCAAGACAATGTTAGCAGAATTGCCTTTATTGAGCAGATTGGCATTGCGCAGAATGATGTTGTTATCATAATTGAAATCATGCTGGCTGCTGGCTCGTACCAAAGAGGCCGCGCCACCTGCTTCCAGCTGATTTTTGGCATTTACCGTGCCGTTGGTGGAAGCTTCCATACTGATACCGGATTCTACTCCATTGGCAGTCAGAGCTACAGCCCCTTTGCCGTTACCTTCCCCAACTTCCACGCTAGTCCGATAGCTGCCTATATTCTTCATTTCGCTGCCCGAACCATTGATACCGCCATAACCGGCAGCTTCCAGCGTTTCCGTGACCGCCAGATCATTGTTGGCGTTATAGGACTGTTCCTTATCGCTGGTGACACGGGTGCCGGACTTCAGCTGTACCTTAGCCGTATTGTCTGCATTACGGGTCATGGACACGCCGCTGAGCCCTACCATAGCAGCACTTTTGCCATCTACAGTCAGCGCGTTATTGCCATCCGCATTCTGTGCATTGGCCATCATAAAGCCAGACAGATTCCATTCACCGCTCAGAACCATATTGGTCTCCCGTTTTTCCTGGTCATTGATGACCGCCGTAAACGGAGATATGGTGGCAAAGCCGGCGCCATAGCCAACAGCCCGAAGAGTCTGCGTCAGACTGTTGTACGAACCAGCGATAACATTCTGGATTTTTTTGTTCTGCATATTGCTCATGCCGCCCAAATTCACCGTATTCCGGACATTGCGCACGGTTTCCAGGAAATTGCTGCCGGAAGCCAGGCCGCCTGCCGACATACCACCAACCAGACCTTCCTGGCTTAGCGCAGTGTTGCCACTCACCAATAGTTCAGCGTCATTCGCATAAGCAGACTTGCCCACCTGCACATCATTTGTCCCATAAGCCGCCAATACCCCCTTGGTTACGCCGACAGCTGCCATACCGGCACTCATCGATATGAGATCCAATTTCTGCTGTGGCTGCCAGTTGCTCTCAATGTTCACCTTTGATGCCAGCAACGAACTGTTGTCCCCAATACTCACCCGCGTTACATAAGGATTGTTCTGGATACCCATGGAATTCTTCACGCCTGTGCCCGATAGTGCCGTCAAAAGCCCTAAAGAAGCCGTTCCCACCTGGGTAGTAATCTTCGGAGCACTGTATGCTTTGATGTTCAGATTGGCCCCTATAAGGTAAGTCTTTGGGCCAACGTCCACAGTGGTCTTTCCCGTGTATTCAGACTGTGCGCTGAGTCCCAGCCCGGCAAAGGAGCCGCTGCCCGTGGCCGCCATGGCCGTCAGTTTCGTCTCAGGCGCACTCTGAGCCTGAATGCTTACTTCCTTATCGATGGATTCCATATTGCTGTTAATAGCAACTGTATTGCTGCCTTTGCCAGAGTTTTCCGCTACCAGTGCGCCTACTGCTGCCCCCCCTACTGTCACGCCAATAGCGTTCACGGAGGATTTGACCGCATCCTTGCTTTCTATGCTAATATTTCCTTTTTCTGCCAGCAGTTTTTCCTTACCTGCAATATTGATACCATTGGCTGAATTATTCGCCAGACCCGCATAGGCGATGCTACCTGCCCCGGTCAGAGCTGCACTGCCCTGACGAATATTCAGCGTATTTTGCCCGGAAACACCATTCGTGATTTCGATATTTCTCGTCGCAACTGCTCTGGTATTGGTGATATCTACAGCCGTGCGGCCAGCGTTGTTCAATATGCCCACGGCACCATTGATAACTGCACCACCAAGACTTACCGCCTTATTGCTTTGGGTGATATTGTTCGTGGCCTGGCTGGCCATCTTAATATTGCCCAAACTACTGTATATCGTACGGCCATACACATAGGAATCGGCTAATTTAAGGCTTACACCTGCGCTATCCCGACCGCCGGTCGCTGCCTTAACGGCAGTAGTAGTTCCTGCCCTTCCCTGAGAAGCCTCCGCCTTCAGCTGGTTTTCCTGCGTAGCCTTATTTGCACTGTCCAGCAACCCCTTGACATCAACCTTGGAACCATCAGCGGCCTTTCCTTTGTTGGCAGCCGATTCATAACTATCGGCCAGTTTCTGCCCTACGTTGGTAAGCATCACGTTAGCCGAAGCACCTGCAGCACCGGTTGAAGCATTATAGGCACTCTGTTCAATATTCCGGTTTTCCTTTGCCGTCAGAGAAGTTCCCCGGGCATACAAGCTGCTGCCCGCAATATCTGTCTGCACCCGGCTGTCAATGGTGTTGAGCACAGCACCTACTCCCACGCCTGCCAAACCGCCGGCGCCGGTGAAGGCCTTATTGTTGAAGTTGATGTTATTCTCGGCGGCAATAGCCAATTCACTATTCCAGCCAATTTCGCTATTTAAAAATCTGGTCGTCACATCATCGTTTACATTAGCCACGCCAATGGAACCAGCCAGTCCGCCAATGCCGCCCACAGCCGCATTATAGAGCTCATAGTTCAAGCGCGTGTCATTCAGCGCTCGAATAGTGCTGTTTCCGTTGTACGTAAAGGATAAAATGGAATTGTTGACCAGCGTATCCACCTTGCTCTGTTCCTTGACTACAGCTACGCCTGCCCCTACACCCACGCCTAGTCCGCTCAGGCCCAGGGAATAGGCATCACTGTACAATTTTCCATGATGTTCTGCCTGTTGGGAATAGGCTCCACGGAGCCCTGCCCGGACATTATCCATGGCGGTTTCCGTTTCCGAAGCAAGGGTATAGCTCCCTGTACCGCTCATGATACCAGCCCCCATAGCAGCAAAACCAAGTCCTGCCACATGCGAAGCCAGCCCCTGCCAGGCCGCAGCTTCCAGTCTCAGACTTCTGGCCTGAATATCATCGTCACTACGCTTCTGCCCGCTGATCTGCGCTTTTGTCTTCCGGTTGACCGTGGCCGTATCACTGCCCATACCTGCGCCTACGCCCTGACCAGCAGCACTTACAGTACCCACCATGCCATAAGCATTGGTATAGTCATGTGCGATGACACCAAGATCATTATCCCCTTCTACCAGCAGCCGGGCCTTATCCGTTTTGGCCAGGGTACTGCCACCAATTTCATTCACATTAAAGGTGCCATTTATCGCGACACCCTGACCAGCTAAACCGGCATTGGCCAACAAGGATTTAATGGTATGCGTACCAGAGGCAGATACCACCAGCCCCTTATAAGCATTTTCTATCCGCTTGTCTGCCAAGTTGGCATAAGAGTCCAAAATCTTCTCACCATCGGCTGCCGAGCTCTTGTTTTTACCATCCTTTGGTGCCGAAGCCAATGTTCCGGCAATGGCTCCCTCAGTATTGGCAAGGCCGTCCTTCAGCTTCACTGCCTGGGCATTACTCACCTTGACTACTGTGTTATCACCACTGATAATGGCCGAGGTATCGCTGCTAATGGTGTTCTTTGCCACGGCTGCACCGATACCGGCTCCCTGCCCGGCACCAGAAACCACACCGACGATATTTTTAATGCTCTCATCGCCCATGGCGGCTACGACGGCACTGCCCCCGTTAACCGTCACCGTGGCATTATCCCCTACCAGCGCATTGGTCCTGGTCTTGATTGTATTTACGGCCACCGAGCCCACGACAGCAGCCCCCTGCAGGGCCACACCACCACCGGCAGCAATATTATTGATGACTGCATTGCTGGCAGCACTTGTATCCAGTTTCTTGACCTCAGCTTTGCCGCCCAACAATTTAGCCGCCACAGTTGAATCGTCCGTATTGATGGCCAGACCTGCACCGATGGCCACATTGCGGCTTGCCGACAAGACAGCTGCCACCGTGCGCATTTTCTCATTATTAGCCGCCTGAATAGCCAGATTTCCCCCACTCACATTAGAGCCGGATACCAGTGCCCCAACATCCTGTTTGATGTTGGTAAGCGTAACGGCCCCCTGAACAGCGGCCACACCTGTACTCAAGCCAACACCTACACCCACAGTGGTCAGCGCGCTGTCGTTTTTCGCCATGACGGTGGTATCACCAACCACATTGGAATTCACCAAAGACGCCATTGTCTTTTGGCGTTCCTTGGCCGTACCGATGTCGTTATAGACGAAGGAACCGCCAATAGCAGCCGTGCCGCTCCCTTGGACATTGCCCACCACGGCCAGCTTGCTGGTCTTGTCATCCGCCTTCACATTGACTCTGGAAGTATGGTAAGTCTTGGTATTTTCCACCTTGGCCACAGTGGAGTTATGTCCCCGGTTGATGGCGGAAGCACCGTTTATCCCCAGTCCCCGGGAAATACCCACACCTGCCCCAACAGCATAGACAGCGGCCTTATTGTCAGCAGTCACCTCCAAAGGAGCCGCCACCTTGAACCCATCGTTGAGAGTGATATTCTTCGTATAAGCCGTAGTATCATTATTCAACAGATTATAGCCCATGGCCATGCCCAAAGCCGTGCCACCCGCAATGCTCACCTGTCCGGCCACATTCACATTGCTGGCCCCGGTACCTGACTGAACAGCAACACCACGGGACTGCACCGCAGTCCCCTCGATGCCAGCCGTCACATCATTATCCGTGAGCTGGAGACTCAGGGAACCTGCGGCCCCAAAGCCCTTTCTGGAACCTGCAGCCCCAGCAGCGGTATTGACCCCCAACGTATTGGAATATGCCCGCACCAACACATTGTCCCCGCTGGAATCCTTCCCCACGGAAAGTTTTCCGCCTTTGACCAAAGCGGAAAAATCATTATCCACATCGCTGATGACCATGGAAGCCAATCCCGAACCATTGCCGGAGGTAGCCAGACCAAAGGCGGCGGTGATAATCTTGTTGCCATATTTGCTCTTATTCAGGCTTTCGTTGACGGTCAGGGTATCGCCATTGTTCTTCTGTTTGATCTCATCGGTGTAGCTGTCACCTTTTACATCTACGTTGGCATTGACCAGTTCCTGGTCATACTTCTTATATTCCTCAGATGCACCCGTTACCTGATCCTGAGCCGTATTCGCCACGGCATTGGCCATGATATCGGCCCCTTCGATAAGGGCTTCGTCCTTATTGACCAGCTTATTATAGGACACTACTCCCTGGAAGCCGTAGCTCTTGCCACCGGAAGGAGCGGCTACAGACAGGCCCACTGCGCCCCCGACCTGGGTGATGGAGGTAGCAGCAGCATTAGCCAGCCGCCCTGTCAGGCTGTAAGTGCCGCCGGAGATAACTGCCCCCACTTTGTTCTGGAGCTGGGCAAAGGACACCGTCCCACCAGCCGATGTTGCCCCCTTGCCGCCGGCAGCAATGGACAGATTGACGCCCCCAGTCACCTGGGTATCCGTATCAAAAGCAGTATTCTCCACATTCTTCGCCGTTATATCATTATTCCCCGTCATCTCAGCCTTGACATTACTTGTGGCAATATTTACCGAAGTGGATGCAGCCCCCTGGAAATTATAACTGTTTTTCCGGGCCTTAGACACCGCCATGGCCGTACCACCAGCCAACAAGGCACCCTTCTTCTCCGCGACATTCAACAGTTGTCCTTCCGCATTAACCACGTCCCCCTTTGTATCCAAAAGGGACACTTTGCTGTTTTTCACCTGTGCCAGCACATCACTGTCTACCTTATTGACAGCCACAGCCCCAGAAATGCCCACTGTGGCAGCAGAGTCCTTGGTGTTTTTCTTCAGGCGGATGCTTTGGAAATCCAGAGCCGCTGCCCCGCTCCAGGCACCGTGGAACAAACTGTCTGCCGCCTTGTTATCAAGCCAGGCTGCATCCATACTTTTACTCCGGTCCTTACCGTTATCCCTGAGGGTGACCTGGGCTGTATCCAGCAGGGCACGCGTCTGATTTTTACCTAGATTTACGGAGACACTGCCGGCTCCAGCCAGCGTAAAACTGGGCATAGTCTGACCACTAGTCAGATTTCCCAGCCCCGTCTCCTTCTCGTCCTTATCTTCCTGGCTGTTCTCCAGCGTCTGCAGGCTGCCGCCCAAAAGGTTATTATTATTGGTATTGAACAAGGACTGATAGGATTGGAGGAAATTGCTGAACCCGCCGCTGACCTGCGCTGCAAAATTTGCCAACGAGCCTCCGGATTTGCCATTATCCGTCTGCTCAATAATACCACCAGCCACACTGAGGCCATGTACATAACCATCCGTCTGTGCAGCCAGATTCAAAGCATGTGCATCAACCGTCCCACTGCCCTGAGCCAGTGTATTGGTATCAAAATTCATCACTGCCACGGAAGCGCCAATCCCCATGGAACCGTTGCCATAAGCCAAGCCTCCTGCAGCATTGATAACCTGAGCGGTATTTTTCGCCTGTATATCCACTACACCCTGTTCTTTGGCTTGCTTCTTACCTTCTTCCTTTCTTTCCTTTTTGGTCATTTTCTTCCATTCGGCGTCAATTTCTTTCTGCACTTCTGCCTTGGTCTGCTTTCCGGTTGCCTTTACCACCGTATCTTTATTGAGGGAAACCTTGGACACACTCTCGCCGCCAACATAGCTGACGGTGCCCTGCAAGGCCTTGGTATCAGCAGTAGTATCGTTATTCCCGGTCTGATTGGACTTATTGGCGGCTGAACCTGCCCCGCCGTTCAGCAAATAATGTCCCGTATCGTTCGTCGCCATCAGAGCCACATTTTTTCCCATCAAACTAACTGGCAGATTCTGCGCTCCAGCCAAATCCAGAGTGCTGCTGGTACGAGAATTGAAGACATTCACCACGCCCCCCACAGCCGTGGAGGATGCTCCAGAAGGCTTAAGGTGGCCGTTCATCACAATGTCTTTCTTGTTTATATTGGCCTGAGCCGTTAAATCTCCATCTACGTCAATATTCGCACCCTTGCCAATCCCTATAACAGCCTGGTCAGCCAATAGATTTACATTAACTGCCCCGGCCAGAGACAAGGACGCAGCACTTCCTCCCTCGGAGGTCTTTTTCTCCCGGTCATGCTCCATTGTGGAACTGGTAGCGCTGTCCACAAAATAATTGGCCACCTTGGCAGGGGTAGTAAGGCCGGCGATGGCTCTCATGGCCACGCCAACATTTGCCCCAGCGGTTTTCATTTCACCCAAATCATTGTACACGGTCACCGCCCGATTGACCACCGTTTGAATCCCCAAGGGATCCCAATCATTCTGCTCCAGCTCCTCTATTGCCGTATATAAATCTTCCAAATGCTGCCGTCTGTCTGCCCATTTTTTCGCCGAGAAAGTCTCCTTCAGACTATCCTTGATTTTCTTGACTTTATCGATGGTATTGTCCAGCCGCCTATGGCCACTGGTGGTCTCTGCATCAATACTGATGGAATCGCCCCCCCTGAGGTAGGCATTTTTATTGTTATCATTACTGCCAGCAGTTCCATCTTCAATATTCACCTCAGCCTTATTTGTGATATCCACATAGGACACGGCAGCATTGAGCAGTGCTGTTTTCTGCTGGCCGCTGCTGCCGGCACTGATAAGACCTGCAGCTCCTATCTGTACATCTGGATTAGACTGCTGAGCCAGCAGCGACAATTCCCCATTCGCACTCAGGGAAGCGTCCTTGGTGATCTTAATCAAAGCCTGACTGTCACCGGACACCACATTGACACTGGCGCCTACGGTAAGATACTTACCCAAAACAGACAAGATAGACGGCCAATCCGAATTGGGAACCTCTAGCCCGGTCAAAGCCACATTTAAATTGCTGTACAAATCCGGCAACTTCAGATTATCCTGTATATTCAAATTAAAATCCAAACCTACCGGTTTGTAAATTTGGATTTCTTCATCCTCCTGCGGCGGAACATTGGCCGTAATCACCCGTTCATCATTATTTTCCGTCGCTTTAATCGTTATATCTCCCGTAGCTGACAGTTGCGCAGCATCAATAACCCGGGCATCTTCACTGACCTTCACATAATTTATTGCCGAACTGCCAAAACCGCCTTCGTTGACACTGCTGTCGGCAGTTACATGCAGATTTTCGTTGACCTCAGCAGCTGCCGTAATATGGCCCGGTGTCTCATCATCGTCATCATCGTCATCATCAGCCTCAAGATTACCGGCTTTAACCTGGGCAGAAGCGGCCAAATTCATCTGGGCAGACGTATCCCCTTCAACCATATTGCCAGCTAGATTCAGGCCGTTTTTATCCTGTTCGGAGGCGTTATTGCTGCTGGCGGCCGTCAGATTGGTATTACCCGTGGAAAACATGGCTATCGAACCGTTTTCTGCTGTCAGATTTCCATCTACGCTGACTTCAACGGTATTTTGAAAATTGGCCACCGAAAGGGCCACCAATTGATTATTTCCATTCTCCTTTTCTCCTTGGGCAGTAAGCTGAGCATTGAAATCCCCTGTGGCTGAGATGGTAAGGGCACTAGTTGTCACATTCTCGCCTTCGACCTGTTTCGTGACATCAACGCCGCTGGCGATGATGTTTGTCCCCTTGCCCACCGTCACCCGGGCAGAGTTTTTATGGCTCATATAGGCTGCAGAGACAGGCATCTCATTGATTTTGAGTTTCTCTAAAATCGTATCCGCATCTTTCCCCACTTCAACGGTATACTGATCCTTAGTAGCCGCCGCTATATTTACCCGGGAACCGCTTATCCCGCCATCCAGCTGTATATTGGCCTGCAAGGCCAGCAACGGCTTCGCTGCTGGAGCAGCTGCTTCCCCCTCCGGTTTCACATTGCTGGCCATAGCCGTAGCCGTAACATCCACATTACCATCAGCGTGTACGTCTGCACCTTTGTTCATCGTCACCTGGGCTTTGACAGTCTTTTCCTCTGACCAGCCGGCTGGTTTAAAAATATTTTTCCCGGTCGTCTGCAGCCAGGACTTCAACGAGTCATTCAGTGATGCTTCGGTGGCTTCCCCCGTATTCTTGGCATCGGCCACAGCGGCAATGACAATATCTCCTGCCGCACTCTTGGACAACTTAAGGTTCCCATCCAATCCGGCACTAACGGTAACCTCGCCCGCTGCATCTTTCACATTGACCAAATCGGCATAGTCCACCACTTTATTGCTGTACAGTTTCGCGTCCTTTTGCAAATCGATATTGGCCGCCGCCAACGTCATACCATCCACCGTATTTATGGCACCTGCTACCGTGATGGAACCATCCAGATTCAGCGGCACCTCACCGTTTTTTATATGCTCAGGACTCAGGAAATTCGCTGCCGTCATCAGCGACGGATTGTTAAGCAGCTTATTGTAATAATCTTGCGTGGGCACAATAAGACCTACCTGTCCCGCATTGATAACACCACTAGAAGAAATGGCAATGCCACCGGGAGCAATAAAGCGCAAATCACCGCCAATCCTGCCCCCCTGCAGGGCATTGACGATGCCAGCAACATTCACCGGATTATCCACCATGTTAATCAGCCGGGCAGCGGCCCCACTGGTATTGGTACCAAAATAGAGATTGGCAATATCCCCCTGACTGAGATTGAACTTCGAAAAACGGTTAAAGGCCGTATTGGCATCCAGCATCTTATCTGCCAACACCTTATAGACATTGCCCTCATGTGTCACCGTATTACTATTGGTACTTTTAGTTATTTCCGTAGCGCAAACTATCCCAGGAACCGCCAACATTCCTGCCAGCATAGCTGCCGTTACAGCCTGGCGATGCCGCAGCCATCTTCTGTACATACTCATGGATAGTCTTCCTTTCTTCCCAATCTTGCGTTCCACCAATCCTTAGTTTTCCCCGATGTTATGCCTTATCATTCTGCTTTCAACAGAAGTCAGCATGAATGTCCATGCTGACTTCTTCTCATAACAATATCATTATTTGCACTATTTCGTCATTCGCCTTTATTATACCTGCATGCGAGAAAAATATTCATGAGAATGTGAACAGCCAATGCAGCACTTCACTATAAAACAAAAAGCCTCGAACCACCTTATTTCATAAGGTGTCGAAGCCTTTTCACCGCTATACATTTATCTAAAATTGCATAACAAAAGAACCGGTATCACTCCACTGACTCCGGTTCTTTCTAAAAAGATGTAAGGAAATGGGATACTGGAAACTGGGATATGTTTCCAGAGAAGAGACCGATAGGTTTCCGAATGCAAACCGGTGGGATATCCGGTCACTTGCCTATCGACATCTATAGTGTACCACATTTGTTCAAAAAAATACACCCCTAACGCAAAAAATTTTTATTTTTATCAATTTTTCAGTCTATTATAAATTTACCCCATAAGGCGTCATCCTTTTCTCTTAGTCAAGAATAAAGCCTTATGAGTTTAAAACTCCCCATTCCGCTATTATAGGAATACTGCCATTACATTCGAGAGCCGGTAATGGCAATAAAAACATCTTCCAAATTGGTTGGCCGGATAAGGATGCCGCCTGAAGCCTCCTGCTTTCCGGCAAACTCTGCCGCCGCTTCTTTTTCGCCAAAGAAGCGGTACTCCCGGCCATTTTCGCCATCCCATTCCACCGTGAATTTGCCCAGCTGTTCTTTGAAATTCGCAGGAGTGTCTAAAGCAGACAGTTTGCCTTTATTGAGAATCGCCACCCGCTGGCAGAGATTTTCGGCCTCCTCGATATAATGCGTGGTCAAAAACACCGTCACGCCATCGCGGGCAAGGCCACGCACCAAATCCCAGATACGACGCCGCACTTGTGGGTCAAGGGCCACCGTTGGTTCATCCATAAAGAGAATCTGCGGCTTATGGATAAGTGCGCGGGCAATAAGCAAGCGCCGCTTCATTCCCCCGGACAAGCGGCGCACATTATCGTTTATCACATCGGTAAGTTCCACATAATTTAGAAGCTCGGCAATCCTTGCCTGCCGCTCCGCCCGCTCCATATGGTGCAGGCGGGCATGCAGTTCCATATTTTCGCCCACGGTCAAATCCTGGTCAAAATTCACATGCTGAGGTACGACCCCAATCCTATCCTTGACCCTTTGGGCTTCACCGGGGCTGTAAATATCCCGCCCGCCATAGACAATACGGCCTGCGGTGGGCTTTAGCTGCATGGTCAGCATGCGGATAGTCGTGGTCTTGCCTGCCCCATTTGGTCCTAACAGGCCAAAGACCTCGCCGGGGCGAACCGCAAGCGACAGTCCGTCCACAGCGAGTTTTTCCGTTTGCTTTCCCTGTTTATCCTTATGTGGAAAGTTCTTGGTCAGTTTATCAATTACAATCATGAACTTTTTATTTTTCCCCCTTAGCATGCAGCGCCGCCGATAATTTTCCCAGCAATTGCGGAATATCCACGGGCTTGGGCAAGCAGTCATCCATACCTGCCGCTTTGGCTTCTGCAACCGAATCTTCATCCACATCTCCGGTCAAACCAAAGATGGGCACATAACGGGCATCTTCGCGGCTCATGGCCCGGATAGCCCTGGTGGCTTCCAGCCCATCCATAATGGGCATACGCACATCCATTAGTATAACATCAATGCTGTCTTTTGGCGAACCCGCAAAGATAGCCACGCCTTTTTGCCCATCGGCAGCACAGCGCACTTCCACGCCATAGACCGCCAACAGATTATACACCAATTCGCGGTTGATTTCATTATCCTCACAGAGCAGCACCTTCATCCCGGCAAGTTCCGGATAATTGTTGGCAGCTGTATCGTCCGCATCCACTTCCTTGCCCGGCGGGATATCCAGCCAAAGGTCAAACTTTGTGCCCTTTCCCGGTTCGCTGTCCACGGTAATTTTACCGCCCAATAAATCCACCAGCTGCTTGACAATTGACATACCTAAACCTGTCCCTTCTATCTTACGCGTGAGCTTGCTGCGTTCCTGGGCAAAGGGCTCAAACAACTTGGGCAGAAAGCTTTTTTCCATGCCCAGCCCTGTGTCCACAATGGCAATATGGCAGTTATAGCCCTCGCCAAAATCCTGCGGTCCTTCCATGACCATCGTAACTTTTCCCCCTGCCGGCGTGTATTTCACCGCATTGGAGAGCAGGTTTAAGATGACCTTCTGCAATTTCAAAACATCCACATACACATCCGTAAAATGCAAACCTTCCAGTTCGGTAACGAATTCTACGCCTTTGACTTCCGCATTGGCATAGGCCGACACCACAATGGTGTCCAACACGTTCTGGATATTGCAGTTTTCCGGTTCGACTTCGAGTTTGCCGCTGGTAATCTTCGTTAAGTCCAGCGTTTCGTTGATGAGATTCAGCATAAATTTGCCGGTCGTACGGATTTTTTCCAGATATTCTGCGCGCTTATCATCGCCCGTACTCTGCATAGCCAGCTCCGTAAAGCCCAAAATGCCGTTGAGCGGCGTGCGCATATCATGGCTCACATTGGACACAAAGGCGGCCTTGGCGGTTGTTTCCCGCTCCATCGCGAGCATCCGTTCATTGCGCTTTTTCTCCGTCACATCATTGATGAAATGCGCACAGGCAAAGCGGCCATACCAGCTGATGCCCTTCTTTTCGATATTCAGATAACGGTCATTTTCACTGTCGTGACGCACGAGTTCCTGCTTGCCGTCCATTTGCAGATGTTTTAACTGGCAATCCTCACAGACACAGTTTTTGCCGAACATGTAATTATAGCATTTATGCCCGCTGTAGCTGCTCTGCTGCTGGCTGTTTCTGACCGCCGACCGATTGGCATATAAAAGTTCCTGGGTCTCCACATCGCAGACATAGACAATGGTGTCCATATCCTCTAAGAGTTCCAGCTGGGCCTGATTGCTTTCCGCCGCATCGCGGAAGGTCAGAATCAGCACAGGGCTATCCTCCAGTTCACCGATGTATTTGACAATAGTATGCACCCAGATAAATTCGTCACGCTCCTCATGCCCGATGCGGTAAACGCATTCGGCAGAACCTTTCGTTAATGCCTGTTCCACGGCCTCCCGCAAAAAACGGCGGTCGTTCTGAAATATCCGCGCACATAAATCGAGCTGCACATCCGCTAAAAACACCCGGCCGACACGATGGCCTACTTCTTCCAGTCCCTCGGAGGACATCAGAAATTCCAGCGTCCTCTCCTTCAGCTTATAAACAGCACAGTTGCCGGGGAAAATGGCCGTCAAGCTTTTGATATCTTCACGTTTCAACTCCATCATCACCGCCCCCTTCGCTGTGCTTCATAATTGCCGATTTGACGCTGCAGGCAATTTAAAAGCAAAACCGGCTCGATGGGCTTGGTCAGATGGTCATTCATACCCGCTTTGCGCGAATCTTCCACGTCCTCCTGAAAGGCGTTGGCCGACAGGGCAATAATGGGCACCAATGCGGCATCCTTCCGCTCTAACTGCCGTATCTTTGCCGCTGCCGTCAGCCCATCCATCACAGGCATCCGGATATCCATCAGGATTGCTTCAATGCTGTATTCCGGGGATTCCATAAAGCGCTGAACGCCCTGTTCTCCATTTTCCGCATGGATTACCTTTAATTTATGCATTTCCAAAATGGTCGTGACGATTTCCCGATTCAGCTCATTATCCTCACAGACCAGAATCTGCCGATTATCCAGGCATACCATTTCCGTCTCTATAGCCGTCTGCTCGCCAATACGTTCCGTACGCTCAAAACGAACCTCCACGATAAAGGTTGTTCCCTTGCCCTTCTCACTTTCCACCGCAATCGTACCGCCCAAAACATCCAAAAGCTCCTTCGCAATGGAAAGCCCCAGTCCTGTCCCCTGCTTGCCCTGCACGGACAGGGCATTTTCCTGTTCAAAGGGATTAAACATCTTGGGCAGAAATTCCTTGCTCATGCCTGCGCCATTGTCCCTGACCGTAAAGCGACAGGCCGCCTCGTGCTCATCGCAGGAAAGCACCTCGCCCAGGAGCCATACATCACCGCCCTTGGGTGTAAATTTTACGGCATTGGACAGGAGATTCAGCAGTACCTTGGACAGTTTCAAACGGTCTGTGCGCACAAAGCCCAGTTCGTCAAAGGGCAAATCCACATGGAAATTGACTCCATTCTGCTCAGCAGCCGAGCGAATGGAAGTAATCAGGCGGTCAAGCATGGAGCTTGCCTCCACCACCTCATAGTCCAGCTTTTTCTTGCCGCTGCCAATCCGGGAAAGCTCCAACGTATCGTTAATCAAATCCTTCAGCAGGGAACCTGCCGTCATGATTTTTTGCAGATACCCCCGTATCTTTTCGATATCGTCGGTCTTCAACGCCAGTTCGGTAATGCCCAAAATGCCGTTTAACGGCGTGCGCATATCATGACTCACATTGGAGAGAAAAGCCGTCTTGGCCTGATTGGCACTTTCCGCCTTGTCGAGTGCGTGCCGCAGCTGTTCATTGAGCTGTTCGACCTGCTCCTGATGGCGGGTTTCATCGGTCACATCCTCAAAACTGCCCACCAGGCCGACAATCTCACCGTTTTCAATCAAGGGGCTCTTACTAGCGACAATATCCCGCATTTCCCCATGACTCATACATTTTCCACGGACGCGGTAAGTCGATTCTCCCGTCCGCAGGATACGCCACTCATCACTTTTGAAGGGTTCTTCGTCCTCATGCCAGCCCATGTCCTCATCGGTCTTCCCCAGGATGACCTCTTCCGAGGGAAAATCATAATAGTCCAGAAAGGCTTTGTTTGCCCCTTGAAAGCGTCTTTCCTTATCTTTCCAAAAAAGTGCCGTCTGCGTGGTCGCCAAAACCCGCTCCAACAGGGCGTTGGTATGCGTAAAAATCGCCGCCTGTTTTTCCTGTTCTTCCCGCTCAGCCGTTATGTCAATACTCGCGATGTACTGCAAAACCGAGCCATCGGTTAATTTACGGCCATAAATGGTCGACATAAGCCAGATATATTCATCTTTTTTGCGCGGCAGAACCATGCGGTAAGTAAACTGCATAAGCTCCTCCGGATGATGAAAAACGTGCTGCACCATACGCAACACGCGTACCAAATCGTCCGGATGTATCTGCTCATTTGTCGGCAGCATAAAGAAGTCATAGAGTTCTTCGCGGCTCATTTTGAACATACGACAAAGCCCTGCAGAAATATGCAGGACTTCGAAATCGTCAACATGCCTCCGGCAAACCAAAACTGGCGCAAAAGCATCGTCAATATTAGCAAATTTTTTTTTCCAGTCGGCTAACATTTGCGCTCCCTCCAGTAATGCTTTAATCCATTATGGTAGTATTCTGTAAGGAGACAAAAAATTCCTTCTATAATATGCTTTTAACCGACAAAAAATTTCGTCACCAACCACAACAGCGGAATGGCGATGAGTGTACGTTCCAAAAAGATAATGAACAGCCGTTTCATATCGAGCCCGACATCACTCTTGACAATGATACTGCCCACCTCGGTCAGATAGATAATCTGCACGAGCGACAGTGCCGAAATAAAGAAACGAATCTGTTCGCCAGCATCCTGGTTGGTAATCAGGGCAGGGATAAACATATCGATAAAGCCCACCAGCGTTGCCGGCGCCAATGTGAATGCATCCGGTATGCCAATTGCCCACATATAAAGCCCCATGGGATAGGCTATCCATTGGAAAATGGGCGTTTCATTGACGAGCAGCGTACCGATGGTTCCCCAGGCAATGACGATGGGAATGAGGTCAAACAAAATCCCCACAGCCATTTCCAGGCCCACACCTACGGCAATCGACAAACGGAATTTCTCCGCCCGCTCCAAAGCCGCCGCAATGGCCCAACTGACGAGCGAATTGCCCTGCGGCACTTCTTCCCGCAGTTGCGGTTCACCGCGATATTCCTCCGCTACCGTTGAAAGCGGGGGAATGCGCACCGCGATAACCGCCAGTAGCAGCCCTACGGCCGTTACCGTCAGATACAGCAGCGGGAAATATTTTTCCACATGCAGGGTTCCGGCCACTACCATACAGAAGGGAATGGACACCAGCGAAAAATTCGTCATGATGGTCGCCGCTTCCCGGCGACTGTAATAGCCGCTGTTATACTGACCGGCCGTGATGAGCACCGCCGTATTCGATGAAGCCAGCCAGGAGGCAATGAGGTCAACCGATGCCCGTCCCGGCACATGGAATAGCGGACGGATAACCGGCTTTAAGAGCACGCCGGTAAACTCCATAATCCCCGTGTCCGTCAAAAACGGCAGGACAAAACTCAAGGAAAAGGCAAGCGCCACCAGCGTTCGCGACAGCCCTACCATGCTGCCGCCGACATCCTCACCCCGAATCCATTCCGGGCCGATTTCACCACCGACACAGATAACCACCGCTAAAGCCACCAGGCGGGTTAAAAGATATGGCCAGGAAACAGCAAACAAACCTGCCGCCCACTTGCGCCGGGCAATGAATTCCGGCGTATAAAACCGGCAGGCAAGCGCGCCCAGTGCCGAAAACGCCACCAGCAGGTACAAGAACCACGGTGCATTGGCGGTAATCAGCTTCTCTAACCACTCCGTCAGCAAGCCTACCGGAGTACTAAAGCCCTCCCCTTCTCCTGCGGGAAAGAGGAACATGCCCATGCCGAACAAGGCACCAGCTACAAACTTAAACCATGTCATGTATTTTTCCTCACTTTTAATGCATAAATTTACAGCAACACTTATTGTACACTGTTCTTGTCTCCTTGTCACGCATTTTTTGTCTTTCACACCTCAAGACATCGGTCATTTCGCAGTTGTATGGCCTCCGCAATATGTGCAGCCTGAATATTTTTCTCGCCGGCCAAATCCGCTATGGTACGAGCCACCTTCACAATCCGATCATAAGCCCTTGCGGAAAGGCCCATTTTCTGAAAAGCCTGTTTCAACAGCTGCTGAGCAGCCGGCTCCAATACGCAGAGTTTCTGTAAAAGCGCATGATTCATCTGCGCATTACAGAATAGATGATATTTTTTCAACCTGGACAACTGGATTTTTCTCGCCGCAACCACCCGCTTACGAATCTCCGCAGAAGATTCCGCCCGTTTTCTTGCGGCAAGTTCGTCGTATTTCACGCGAGGCACCCAAAGATGTATATCCATTCTGTCCAGCAGCGGCCCGGATATTTTCTGCTTATACCGTTTTATCTCATAGGCTGTGCATTTACATTCATGCTCTTCATCATGAGCCCATCCGCATACACAGGGATTCATCGAGGCAATTAACACAAAACTGGAAGGAAATGTTATGGAGGCATTTGCTCTGGAAATTGTTAATTTTCGGTCTTCTATTGGTTCTCTGAGTACCTCTAATGTTTTTTTATTGAATTCCGGAAGCTCATCCAAAAACAACACACCATGATGAGCCAGGGTTACCTCCCCCGGTCTTGGCACACTGCCACCACCAATCATTGCCGCCATAGATGCCGTATGATGCGGGCTGCGAAATGGCCTTTCCTCAATCAAGCCACTGCCCTTCAGCAATCCCGCTACACTGTAAATTTTGGTAACTTCCAATTTTTCCTCTGTCCCCATTGGCGGCAGGATAGACCCCATTCTCCGCGCCAGCATGGTCTTGCCGGCGCCCGGTGCACCAACCATCAGCACATTGTGCCCACCAGCAGCGGCAATTTCCAAAGCCCGCTTCGCCTGAAACTGTCCCTGCACATCAGCAAAATCATCGGCAAATTCCCGTTCTTCCCGAATCGGTGCTTGCGGCTTTACCGGCAGCAAGCGTTCCTGCCCAGTCAAAAAGCCCACCAGTTGTGCCAGATTGTCTACCGCATAAACTTCCAGCCCATCTACAAGCAGGGCTTCGTTGGCATTATCACGGGCGACAAACATCGCCTGAAAGCCTGCCTCCTTGGCCTTTACCGCCATAGGCAGAATTCCCCGAATGCCACGGCATTCTCCTTCTAGCGAAAGTTCTGCTGCAAAAAGGTACTTATCCAAAGTTTCTGCTGAAATCAGACCGTAAGCAGCGAGCAGCCCCACAGCAATCGGCAAATCAAGTCCAGAACTGTCTTTGCGCACATCAGCTGGGGCCAGATTGATCGTCACCTTTTCCTGCCGCAGCTGAATCCCGGAATTGCGAATCGCCGTACGCACCCGCTCTTTTGCTTCCTTTACCAAGGCATCTGCCAGCCCTACAATATCAAAGCCGGGCAAGCCCGCGGCTGAATCGACTTCCACGTCAATAATCAGCCCGTCTACGCCCAAAGTCGTTGCCCCAAAAGTCCGTGCAAACATCAAATCCCTCCCCACTTTTCAGCACTCAAACGCTCCCGGTAAATGTCTTACCTGCCACTTTCCTGTAGACAAAGCATAAACCTCTATCACGTCAAAACGGCAGAAACACTTATCCTCTAAATGTTTCTGCCGTAAAAACCACTGAGCAGTCTGAATTATTTTCTTTTGTTTGCGAAAATTCACTGCCTGCGCAGGAGTTCCATAGCGATTACTATGCCGGGTCTTAACCTCCACAAAGGCCAACACTTCCCCCTGACGGGCGATGATGTCAATCTCTCCCACAGGCACGCGAAAATTACGGGCACAAATTCGATAACCCTGCTGCTGCAAAAAATCTGCAGCAGCCTGTTCTCCCTGACTTCCCAGAATCTGATTCTTCATGGTCTGCCCTTCTTCAAACATACTGTATCAGCGGTTCGTCTCAGGCGGATTCTTTTTCGCTTTCTTGTCAATACGATATACATAGGCCATAACTTCGGCAATCGTGCGATAAAGCTCCGGTGGAATTTCACGGTCTATCTCTAAAGCCATAAGCATATTGACCAACGTCTTGTTCTGGTAAACAGGAACCGCATTCTTCTGCGCAGCAGCCATTATATTTTCTGCTACATGCCCGCGACCTTTGGCTACCACTCGCGGTGCAGAATCCTGCTCCATATCATATTTTAACGCCACCGCCTGCTGAGGGGCATTGGGATCTGTTTCCGGTTCTGTTTTTAGTGGTACCCGTTGTCTCTGCATTCCTGTTCACCTGCCTGAGTGTTCCTTCACTATCATTTTATGTCACAATCGTCCGTGTGTCAAGGACAGTTATGGTAAAATTACATAAATCGACGCTCACCTGCAGCTCCGACTTTTATTTCTTTCAATCTAAGTTTGCTGTCTCTTAAAGAGTTACGCAAAGTATTCATCTCTGCCCGGAATTCATTTGCGATTTCCGTGCTGGAGAAAAACAGCCGCATATCCAACTGATTTTCCTGATAGACCCGGCAAGTGATTTCCACGGCTCCGATATTATCCGTCAACACGCACAAACGCAACCAGGTTTCTTTTTTCAGTTCACCGGTTTCCGGATCCGGCTGTTTTTCATCATATACATGGATATAAGAAGGATACGTGCTCTCTTCCCCCATATACATGGGCATCATAAAGTTCAAAGAGCGTTGTCCAGGAACTGCACGATTATCCCCTTCCATGGAATTACGCATAGAAAGAACAAACGCAGCTACATCTTTACCGGCTTTTTTCAACTGTCGCGCAGTCATATTTCGTGTATAGATGATATCGCAAAGCTGCATAAAAGCCCATAACCGAGGAAGATCCGGAATATTTTGCTGTAAAGCAGCCTGCTGTATCGTTGCAGGTACATTAGCCTGACATAGACGAATCAGTTGCTGAAGTTGTTGAGCTTCCTTTGCATTAAGTAGTGCTTCCTTACCATTAACAAAACTCTTTAACAGCAAAGCATCTTTTTGATTGACGTTTCCATCATCAAGCAATAGTTGCGCCAAATCCCGCAATACATTCATAGTTTGAGGCGTATTTTCCATAACCTGATTTAACAGCTGATTTTTAGCTTGTTGCATAGCAGCCTGTTGCGGACGTTGCAGCTGTTCAATCGGTGACATACGCGAATCACTAGACCGATGTGGTTGATTGTTGATAAACAGATTCTCCGGCTGTTGCATCTGACCATTGACATTGCCCTGTCTAAAATTATTTTGCTGTCCTCCAACCAATTGTTCCTGCTGCGCCTGCGTCGCATTGGCTGGCATTGACTGGCCAAAGTTCTGTCCCGAATTGGTCTGTCCTTGATTGGACATTGTCCCCTGATGTGCCTGTCCAGCCTGTCCTGCCCATTGCGTTGAATCCTGTCCGCCAGTCTGCGCCATTCCCTGCATCTGACCATTCGC
>NZ_AUJE01000005.1 GCF_000424065.1 Selenomonas ruminantium subsp. ruminantium ATCC 12561 | reverse complement strand
GAGTCCGTGGCAATGGGCTAATCCGTAACTTGGGGCGAACGGGGGAGTGCTTTTTCTGTAGGAGCGACTGCCTGAACGCAGTGAAGGCCGGCCCGACGCAGTCAGCAACTAGAAAGCACGTTGAAAGACGCGCCGCCGGCCTGCCCGGCGCATATAGCTAAACAGCGATTTCTTTCAGGGAGGGTCGTTTAGCGGAATCAGAAAAAGTACTCCCCCGTTCGCCCCTGCCCACGTATGAACAGGATACCTTCAGCACGAACTAAACGCACTGGCAAACTGCAATTTACACAGGAAACTCCGTTGCTGCTTATTGCAGCAACGGAGTTTCCTGCCGATATTTAGCCAGTGATTATCCACTGACCTTTTATGCCGATTTACTAATCGCCGTAGTAAATATGGTTTCCAAAAGCGTTAATGCTCCCCGGTAGCCAATATAGGTTTTATTCAGCACCACATCATAGGACACGGGATAGCTGACTTCCACGATATGTCCGTTCAATTCCTTAACGGTATCGCGTTCCCAACTGGTACCAAAGATGACCGGCGGTTTATGTCCGTAATCTTCCTGTTTTAGCAGCTGATTGACGATATAGCCGTCTTCGACAAATTCCACCTCAGCCCCCACGTCTTCGGCGAGTTTCTGGTATTCTGCCCGAATGGCCTCATGATATTTTTCCGGCGTATGGTCGGTGATAATCTGCTTGCCCGGAATAAGTCCTAACTGATTCACCACGAATTTATTGATAGCCAGATTATAGGCAGCATCGCTGACTACGGAGTAAACCGCGGGCAGGCCCCACCAGTATTCGGCGTAAAAGTCCGTGAAGTATTCCAGATAATAGTAGTATTCCTTTTCCTCCTGCTTGATAAAGTGCTCGGTCTGCACTTCATTTTCCTTGGCAAATTCAGCAATCGCCCGCAAAAATTCAGCCACCTGCTTGGCACCGATGGGCAGTACCGGCTGATGCAGATAGGGCTGACCGTATTTGCGCTCCAAAAGTTTGGCTGTCTTTAAGCCCAGCCAGGGGCCGACCACCAGATTGAACTCGGCATTGGGAATGGTCAGCCATTCTTTTACGCCCTTGGAACCATAGCCAAAGAGGATGTTAACCTCCCAGCCCGCCCCTTCCAGAATGCGCTTGAGTTCCGTCAAATCGCCGCGCCAAAAGGTATTTTGGAATGGCAGTTCCGACCAGACATTGATTAAGCCTTTCTTTTTCGTCTCTTTGTCCTGAGCATATTTATCCACATACTGTTCGATAATCGCTTCGGTGACAATTTCGTGACCCGTGAAGTTGTTACCCTTAAAGCCGCCGGTTTCAGCAGACACAATGGGCACGCCTTTTTCCTGATAACGTGCCACCACGGCTCCGATATCATCGCCGACGATTTCGGGAATACAGCCGTTGAGCACGACGAACAAATCCCCTTCCAGTATTTTGAGCGATGCCTCAATCAGCTGGTCAAGATGCTTGGCGCCGCCAAAGACAACATCCTTTTCCTGCAGGTTGGAGCTGGGCGGTACCGCACCGCCGGAATAGCCGCCTCCCTGATAGCCGTTGTAAAACGACAGACTCATGTACTGCTTGTCCACGCAGCCAGGGCCGCAATGGGTGATGGGAATGGCTCCCGGAATTGCGCTGACCGAATGCATCGCGCCCAGGGCACAGCCGTAGCGCACCTGATTGATGGAATTGGTCTGACCGTTCTTGTCCTTTTTTATCTTAGGCATGGGCTGCCTCCTTTCGTTCCTGCTCGGCGCGATATTCGTCCGCGTCAAATTTCACCAGTTCGGGGTGCTTGGCGAGAATATAGGCATCTTTCTGTTCCAGCCACCACTTCTTATACGGCAGTTTGACGTGTTTTTTGATATCGTCATGGAATTTCTTGTGCGCCAAAATTTCCAAAATGGTTTCGCCCAGATTCACAATGCCATCATAGCCCACAGCGATATGTTCATCCCCCAAAGGCGCGGCAGGAATCCCTAAACGTGAAGCAAGCGGCGCAAGTCCGTTATGGCGAATCAGCAGGAAGTCCGGCTTGTTTTCCTGTAAGAAGGCATAGAGCTGATACTGCTGGCGGTTGGACACATGGAAGTTTTTGACCTGCCCATAATGCTCATTCAGATGGCCCAGCGAATCCTCTCTTTGGTCGCCGCTGTCGTAAACCGGGTCATGATGGAAGGTCAGCGAGCCGTCCACTTCCACATCCAACTCCCGCAAGACCTGTATAAGCCCATGCGCATAGGCAGAACCCGTAGCGACAAAGCCCTTGACGCCTTTGAGTTTTTTCTTGAGTTCCTCAATCTTCGGCTTGACACGGGCGTGTTCTTCGGCAATGAATTTTTCCACCAGATGTTCCCGATGGGTGACTTTCGCCAGTTCCCGCAGCCACGCGTCTGTCCCCGCAAAACCGTATGGCATGGGCGCCTTGACCTCCGGCACGCCGAAATGCTGCTCCAAGGCTGCCGCCATATAGGAGGACAAGGTGTAGCAGAAGCCCACCGTGGCCGCCGCTTCGGACATCTGTGCCAATTCTTCCACCGAAGCCAAATCCACGACATAGTTTACCCGCAGATTCAAGTGCGCCAACATGGGCGAAAAGACATCCGAGCCCCAAAGATTGATGACATTGACCAAATCCTCCTGTTTTTTCGTGGGGTTTCTGCGTACAATCTGCCGCAAAATGCCATGCTGCGTGGCATCAAAACCGGTACTCCAGTGCTTGGACCGGAAACCTTCGCAGGCAAGCGGCACCACGGGTATCCCCAGTTCTGCTTCCTTCTCATCCGTAATGCTTTCGATATCCTCACCGATAATCCCCGTAGCGCAGGAGGAGGCGACAAAGATTGCCTGTGGCTGATAGCGCTCGAAGGCATCGTCAATGGACTGGCGTAGTTTGTCTGCCGCACCGAACACCATGTCGCTCTCAATCAGATTGGTGTTGATGATGCGCAGATTCTCGGCCTTATAGCCGCGCATGACCAGACCATTGCGGTAAATGTTGTTGTAGACGGTCTGTCCGCCGCCGCAGCCAATGGGTGCATGCTGAATCAGCACCGCATCGCGGACATTGCCTGCCTGGCATTCCACCATCTGCTCACTGCAGACCGAGCCCTGCGTAAACGGCCCCGACAGCTCGCACAGGCGGCAGTTGCCGCCACAGCCTGCGCCCCGCTCCCGTTGTCCACGCAGTTCATAGCTGGACTGCTTGTGCAGTTCTTCGGTGGTGCCATCCCAGGCGATAATGGTACCTAAGCGCTGTTCCCGCTGCTCGACGGAGGCAATATCCAGATTGATTTTCTTTGGCATAAGCTCTCCCTCCCGTCAAATGCGATAATCGTCTTCCACGTTGTCCATCAAGCCGTATTCGAGCAGGATTTCCTCCAAGCGGTCCTGCGTCATGGGCTTCGGAATGACGAACAGTTCATTTTCCTCGATTTTTCGCGCCAGTTCCCGGTATTCGTCTGCCTGATGGGCCTTCGGCTTGTACTGGATGACCGTTTCCTTGTGGATTTCTGCATGCTGTACCACATTGTCACGCGGCACGAAGTGGATAAGCTGGGTGCCCAGTTCCTCGGCAAAGGCACGCAATAGTTCCAGTTCACGGTCAACATTGCGGCTGTTGCAGATGATGCCGCCCAGGCGCACGCCGCCTTTCTCCGCATAGCGGGCAATGCCCTTGGAGATATTGTTCGCCGCATAGAGGGACATCATTTCGCCGCTCGCTACGATGTAGATTTCCTTGGCCTTGCCCTCGCGAATGGGCATGGCAAAGCCGCCGCAGACCACGTCACCCAAAACGTCATAGAACACATAGTCCAAATCATCCGTATAAGCGCCCAAACGCTCCAAAAGACCGATGGATGTGATGATGCCGCGTCCGGCACAGCCGACTCCCGGTTCCGGGCCGCCGGATTCCACACAGCGGGTGCCGCCAAAACCAGTTTTCAAAATACTCTCCAGCTCCACTTCTTCCCCTTCATCGCGGAGCGTATCGAGTACCGTCTTTTGCGCAAGGCCGCCCAACAGCAGGCGGGTGGAATCCGCCTTGGGGTCACAGCCGACCACCATGACATTTTTCCCCAGTTCCGTAAGGCCGGCGGTAAGGTTCTGCGTGGTCGTGGATTTACCGATACCGCCTTTGCCGTAAATTGCAATCTGACGTAAGCCTTCTTTTGCCATAATTCAAAACTCCCCTTCTGTCCATATACAACTGTTTTCTGACTCTATAATCAACCGTGGGAAAAGGTTTCTTTCGCCTGCAAGAGCCCCTTATACACTTCCTGGCTAAAGTTGTTTTTCCCCGGTACCCCCACGGCATCTGCGCGACAATGCTGGCAGTGGCGGAATACATCAATGTATTTGCCTGCTTCTTTTCTCGCCACCGCCAAATCCACACAGCTCGGTGCTTCGCAATTTTTCAGGTCATGCTGCGGAATCAGCGGAATGATGTTATAAATCGTTGCCCCTGCTTCCTTGACTGCCTTGGCAATCGCGCCGATATGGAAACGGTTGATTTCATTGACGAGCACGGTATTAACCTTGACCACCACACCGGCGGCAGCCACCTTGCGGATACCTGCGAGCTGATTTTTGATAATGAGCGCTCCGGCTTCCTCACCGGTATAACGCTTGCCATGATAGACCAGCCCATTAATCATTTGGGCTTCAATCGCCGGGTCTACGGCATTGACCGTGACCGTCAGCGTATCGATGCCCACATCAATGACGTCCTGCGCCCGCTCGCTTAAAAGCAGCCCATTGGTGCTCATGCACTTGAGGAGCTGCGGGAACTTATCGCCAATCAGGCGAAACGTCTCTAAGCCCCTGTCGGACGCCAGGGTGTCCCCCGGCCCCGCAATGCCCACCACGCTGAGTTCCGGGCAGAACTGCAGCGCCCGCTCTATATACATGACCGCTTCATCCGGCTGAATAACCGCCGCAGTCACCCCCGGTCGGTTTTCCACATCGTTAATCTTACGGTCGCAGAAACGGCATTCCAAATTACATCCGGGGCATACCGGCAAATGGATACGCCCCCTGTGCTGCTTTGCTCCAAAGCATGGGTGCAGCTCCCTGACCCGCTTTTCATCCATAGCGACAGCCCCTTTCGTTTAACTCCTCAATACGCTACACTTGCCTGTTGTTTCTTCACTTCATAATCATGGATTTTCGGCACAGCCGTATCCACCGTCTGACCGTCAATCTCCAGTGGCAGGATGTCCTGCCGTTCGAGTGCCTTCTGTGCACCGGGGCCAATGGCCTCCGCCACCACATAGCGGCAGTCGCTTAATGCCTGCACGGCTTCCAGCATCGCCCCATTATCGTGATAACCATGCTGACAAGGGGCTTTTACCTGCCGCCGTTCAACCTCCAAAAAGGTGCCATCTTGGGTCACCTCCACAATCAAAAAGCCATCGCTGGCGCCAAAATGACGGTCAATATGCATGCCGTCACTGGATGCCAAGGCTATGCGATAGGACATCGTCATCCCTCCAAAATATGTTTGCTGAAGTAGCGCTCCGCACGGTCAATAACCGGCAGGACAATATTGCCCTGAATGCCAGAATGCGCGAGTTTCAACGCCGCCGCCAAGGCTGCACCGCTCGAACTTCCCGCGAAGATTCCCTCCCGGCCCGCGAGCTGCCTTACGCCAGCCAAAGCCTCTTCATCTTTAATCTTATAGACCTTATCGATAAACGATGTGTCCATCGTTGCCGCAATAAAATCATTGCCAATCCCCTCAATTTCATAATCACCATGCGCCCCCCCGCCGATAATGGAACCATATGGGTCCGCAAGTACCCCCGTAATCGCCGGATTCTGTTCTTTCAGGTAGCGCATAACGCCCGAAAACGTGCCGCCGCTGCCCGCCCCGGAGACGAAGTAATCCACCTGCCCGTCCAGGTCGGCATAGATTTCCGGCCCGGTCGTTTCGTAATGGGCACGGGGATTGGCGGGATTTTCAAACTGCTTCAGCGTAATGGCTCCGGGAATCTGCTGACGCAGTTCCTCTGCCTTTTCCGCCGCGCCGAGCATGCCGCCCGCTCTGGGAGTATGCACCAGCTCTGCCCCCAAAGCCTTCATCAAGGTCTGCTTTTCCACGGAAAATTTCTCCGGCACCACGAAGATTACGCGATAGCCATGGTTCAGCGCGGCATAGGCAATGCCCAGGCCTGTATTGCCTGCCGTAGCCTCGATAATGGTTCCGCCGGGCTTTAACAGCCCCTTGGCCTCAGCGTCGGCAATCATCGCCCTGCCTACACGGTCTTTGGCACTGCCGCCGGGATTCCATAATTCTAATTTGGCAAACAGCCGGACGCCCTCCGGCAACTCAAAATGTGTCAGCTCAACGAGCGGCGTATGCCCGATGAGCTCCTGCATCGACTGATAATAGTGCATGCTTACGCTCCCCCTGTTAAATACGGCTTTCCTCAATGGCCTGTTTCAAATCCGCCAGCAAATCGGCCTTATCCTCAATGCCCACCGACAGGCGGATAAGATTATCCGTAATGCCGATTTTCTCCCGCGTTTCCCGTGGAATGGCGGCATGAGTCATGGTTGCCGGATGGCAGACGAGGCTTTCCACACCGCCCAGGCTTTCCGCCAAGGCGATAAGCTGCAACGCCTTGAAGAACTTGCGGATATTATGCCCTTCTGCCAGTTCAAAAGAAATCATCGCGCCGCCGTTTTTCGCCTGCTGCTGATTGATTTCGTAGCCGATATGACTGGTCAGCCCCGGATAGTAAATCTTCTTCACCTCCAGATTGCCCGCCAGCCAGTCGGCCAAATAGGCGGCATTTTCCACATGACGGTCAAGGCGTACCGCCAAAGTCTTGATGCCCCGAATCAGTAGGAACGCATCCTGTGGCCCTAAGACCGCCCCAGTGGAATTCTGCACAAAGGCGAGCTTATCTGCCAAATCCCGCGTCTTGACCACGGCAAGACCTGCGACCAAATCGCTGTGCCCGCCCAGATATTTCGTAGCGCTATGGACGACGATATCCGCGCCCAAAGCCAACGGCTGCTGCAGATACGGCGTCATAAACGTGTTGTCTACAATCACGAGCGCCCCATGACGGTGAGCGATTTCCGCCACCGCCCGGATATCGGTGATGGTCAGCAAAGGATTAGCCGGACTTTCAATGATGATGGCCTTGACGTTCGGCGTAAACTCCCTTTCGAGCGCCGCCAAATCCGTCGTATCTTCCAGCGAATACGTCAGATTGAACCGGCTGAACACCTTGTCCAGCACGCGGAAGGTGCCGCCATACACATTGCTCGACAGAAGAATCTTCACATTGCTTTGGAATAGGCTCAATACCGCCGTAATTGCCGCCATCCCCGACGCAAAAGCAAAGCCGGCTTCACCGCCTTCGAGCTGGGCAATCAGGGCTTCGAGCGCCGCCCTTGTCGGATTGCCTGTGCGGGAATACTCCCAAATCCCCTCCCGCAGTTCCCCCAAACCGTCCTGCTTAAATGTCGAGGTCTGGTAAATGGGCACATTTACCGCGCCTGTCCGGCTGTCCCCATCAATCCCGCCGTGAATCAGGGCGGTGTTAAATTTCTGTTTACACATATTGATCATCCTTTATCAAGTTATTGTCGTCTCTTTTCCGCGAGAATAAAGTGTACATTTTCCATCGCCTGCTGATGGTCGGTACGGTCAGCGAAGAAATGCCGCTGAATATCCGCCGGTGATTCGTGATTGCGGATAACAAAGCCTTCGCCTGCCAGAATCTCCCGCATTTCCGCAAGCGAGAAACCATGCCGCATCGGTTCGCCGAGCTGTTCGGTAATCTGCGCCAACCGCCGCACCCTTGAGGTCGAATCCGGCTCAAAGGTCGATTCATCGGGGAAATCTAAAACAAATTGACTGCCCGGCGAGGCGAGAATGCTGACGCTGCGCACGAACTCGCGGAAGGCTTCCGCGGTCAGATAGTAGGAAACGCCGAGCAGGGAGAAAAATGACGGTTCCGACGTATGAAAGCCGCTATGCAAAAGCGTCCGTCCCAAGTCATCCTGCTCAAAATCAATAGCCGCATAATGCGCATTGGGTGGAACCTCCCAACGCAGTTCATGAATACGCCGCAGTTTGTACGCCTGCGTATCCGGGTGGTCCAGCTCGAAAATCTGCACCGCTTCATCCGTGTTGCGGAAAGCAAAGGTATCCATCCCCGCTCCGCAAATCACATACTGGCAGCTGGCGCGGTTGCGTGCAAACCGGTCCAAGGCCCTCTCGGCAAAGGCAATCCGTGACAGGGCAATGGGCGAGAAATAATGGTCCATCTCCTCGAACACGAGCAAGCTCTCAAACCCGTAGCGGGGCAACTGGCCTGCCGCCTCCACCTGCCCTTTGAGCAGGCTGCCAATCTCGTCATACGCATCTTTGCCGATGATGTCATAGGCCAGATAATCATCAAAAATCTTGTTCTTTCCGAGCATCGAATGATAAGCCCGGGCAAAGGAGCAAAGCTTGGCGGTCATACTTTCCTGCGCGGCAATCATGAACAATCCCTCCCGTTAAATCCACATTCGTTCAAATTTCAACAGAATCTTGCCAATATTGCAACAGATACACTTCATAATCGCTACACCCTTTCCCAAAATAAACAAAAAGAGGTTCTGCGCAGGGAATACCCTTGCGCAGAACCTCTGGTTATCCAGTCAGTTCATTCGTCTTTTTGACGTTGACCTTATGTTACACTATTACACCCATCATGTCAATAGGTATAATAAAATTTACCAAATTTCCTTCATCCAGCCACGATAATTTTCTTCCAGGAACTTAATCAGCACATCAAACATGCCATAGATTTCATCGCCCAAATCGGAGAAATCTTTTTCCTCTTTGCCGGTAGTCAGCAGACAAACATCGAGAATCAATGCGCCCGTCTGGTCAAAATACATCTTAAACGGCTTATATTTCATATTCTGCTCACTTGCCATACGCAGAACCTTGAGTTCATTTTCCTCCGTGAGCGCCTTAGGTGAAATCTGCACGCGAATCATGGAGAATACGCTGTCATCCAAAAGCACCAGTGTCGGCAGCTGCTGGCCTTCTACCACGATATGCGAGCGGTACGCCACCGTATTCTGCGCATCATCGGCTACTTCTTCCACCTGAAAAGCTTCGATTTTCTTTTCTTCCAAATACTTGTTGAAAACTTCTGCTTTGATATTCATAAAAAAACAGCTCCTTTTATTGATCTCTTATCCATACTATAGATTATTCAACAAAAGAGCTGTTTTTCCTTCTTTATTTATTCAACTTTAACCTGCAGCCAAAGTTTTGTATAGAGTTTATCCAAAGCCTCGCCTAAATAGCTGTAAGATTCCTGGCCTTTATAAACGTTTTCGGGTGGAAAGGCCGTATCGACATACTCGCCCAAATCTTCCTCCACCAGTTCTCGCACCGCAGTATTCGGTGTAGAGTAACCCAGTTCCTCGAAGTTTGCCGCCGCAATATCCGGACGGCACATAAAGTCGATGAACTTGTGAGCATTTTCCACATGGCGGGCATTTTTCGGAATGACCCAGCCATCTATCCAGACATTCGTACCTTCCTTGGGTGCCGGCTGGAAGCGCAAATCCGGGTTGGATTTCATCAGATTGATGGCTTCACCGGAAAAGATAACGCCCAAGGCCGCTTCGCCAGAACTCAGCTTATCGCGGATATCGTCCACACCATAGGCCTGCACCAGAGGTTTCTGCTGAATCAGCATATCTCTTGCCGCTTTGAGTTCGTCCTCATTGGTGGTATTCATGGAGTAACCCAGAATCCGCAACGGAACCATAATGGCATCACGGGCCGAATCCTGCATCAGGATATTGTCCTTATACTTTTCATCCCAAAGGATTTTCCAGCTGTCCACCGGCTCATTTACCAGCTTCGTATTATACATAATACCTACCGTGCCCCAACAGTAAGGAACGGTATATTTCCCTTCCTTATCAAAGGCCCTTGACTGGTCAAAAAAGTCCTGGTCGATATTGGCTTTTGCATTAGGCAACTGTGCAAAGTTCAGCGGTTGCAGCAGGTCATTATGGATGAGCTTGTTAATCATGTAATCGGAAGGACAGAGCACATCATAGGCCTCTGCGCCTTCGGCAATGCGGGGATACATGCTCTCGTTGGTGTCGTATTCATCGAGCACCACCTTGATACCCGTTTCTTCCTCGAACTGCTTGATAACATCTTCACTGAGATAATCGCCCCAGCTGTAGACATAGAGCACATCTGCGCTCTCGTCTTCCTCCTCGGCAAACATATCGCAACCACTTACCAGGAAAGAGGAAATGAGCAGCAGGGTCAACAGAAGTTTCTTCATTATGCCTGCCCCCTTTTCTCCGCCTGACGGTAACGGGTAATCACCTTATAATTGAGCATCAAAAGTGCCGCAAAGACCAATACGCCGCAGAAGAACAGCGTAGACAGCGCATACATTTCCGGATGCACGCCCAGTTTGAGCTCCGAATAAATTTCCGTGGTCAGGGTTTCAATTCCCGCGCCCTTGGTAAAGTAGGTCACGATAAAATCATCGGCACTCATGGCAAAGGACAGCAGGAACGCCGCCACAATGCCCGGCATAAGCTCCGGCAAAATGACCTTGCGGAAGGCCTGCACCGGCGCTGCACCCAAATCACGCGCCGCTTCATAATAAACATTATCCATGGACAGCACCTGCGGCAGAATGCAGAGCATCGCATAAGGCAGGCTGATGACGATATGGGCCAGCAAAATGGTATCGTAGCCCAGACGCAAACCCAAGCCCAAAAAGAGCAGCATCAGGGAAATACCCGTAACGATATCGGCATTGAGCAAGGGGATATTGGCCAGCCCCCGCATGAGCATACGGCTCTGCCGTCCCATCTTTCGCATGCCCAGCGCCGTAACGAGCGCCAGCAGCGTAGCAAAAACCGCCGAAGTCACGCCAATGGTCAGGGTATTGGAAAAAGCATTTAAGATTTCCTCGCTCTCGACCAGCTTTTCATACCATTCCCAGGTAAAGCCCGTCCACTGCCCCCGATAACGGCTGGCGTTGAAGGACTGGGCAATCAGTACCACAATCGGTGCATAGAGGAAGGCCACAATCGCGCCCAGATAAAAATTCTTTACTTTCTGCATCATGCCCTTCCTTTCTTCGTCTGCCGCGCCGTTTCGCCATTATCGGTGAAGGCTTCCAACAGAATGTTCAAGATGATGAAGACCATGAGCACCATGGACAGCGCACTGCCAAGCTGCCAGTCATAAGCCGCCGTGAATTCCTGTTCGATGATATTGCCCACGAGCAAAACCTTGTTACCGCCCAGCAAAGCACTGATGACGAACGTGGTCAGCGCGGGGATAAACACCATGGTGGAACCGCTGACAATCCCGGGCATAGACAGGGGCAAAAGCACCCGCCGGAAGGTCTGATAAGGATTGGCGCCCAAATCCCGCGCCGCTTCGATGATGCTGTTGTCTATGCGGTTAATCGCCACATAGAGGGGCAGCACCATATAGGGCAGAAAGTTGTAGACCATACCGATGATGATGGCCAGCGGTGTATTGATGATATGCACTTCCTGCAACCCCAGCGATTGCAGGAACATATTGATAAGACCATGTTTTTCCAAAATGGTCTGCCAGGCCATCGTCGTAAGCAGCGAATTCATCCAAAGGGGCAATAAAAAGAGCAAAAATACCAACAGCCCCCGGCTCTCCTTACGCTCCCGCAGGATAAGGCACAGCGGATAAGCCAGCACCAGACAGATAAACGTGCTGATAAGTGCCAGTTCCACCGACAGCCCCAAGGCTTTCAAATACTCCCATTGAAGTACCGTCTGCAAATGCACGAGCGTAACGCCGCCGTCCACGTCTTTTAGTCCGTTCCAAAGGACAAAAAACAGCGGCAGCACGATAAAGAGCACCGCCCATAAACCGAAAGGCAAGGCTAGAAAGCGCTGGCTGGAAAGGCGTTCATTCATCGCTCACCGCCTCCTCGTCTTCCGATTCGGGCTTCGCCATAATCTGAATATTGGAAGCGGCAAGTTTAATGCCCACCTCTTTGCCCTGCTCATGACCGGTAATGGTCTGCACCAGCCATTCAAAGCCGCCGGCTTCAATGGTGATATCATAGACCGTCCCCTTGAAGACAACCTGCTTGATCTTGCCGGTGAACTGTCCTTCCTCGGGCACACAAATCTGAATATCCTCTGGGCGAATCTGTACATCTACGGGAACATTTTCGCCAAAGCCCGTGTTGATGCAGGGAATATCCTTGCCCAAAAGGTGCACGAGCTTATCCCGCACCATAATGCCGTCAATGATGTTGCTGTCGCCGATAAAGTCGGCTACAAACGCATTTTCCGGCTCATTGTACACGTTCTCCGGCGTACCAATCTGCTGTATCCAGCCCTGATTCATGACCACTACGGTATCCGACATGGACAGCGCTTCTTCCTGGTCATGGGTGACGAACACAAAGGTAATACCGAGCTCCCGCTTGATTTTCACGAGTTCCCGCTGCATATTCTGCCGCAGTTTGAGGTCCAGTGCAGATAACGGTTCATCGAGCAGCAATACCTTCGGCTCGTTTACGATAGCGCGGGCAATGGCAATGCGCTGCTGCTGACCGCCGGACATCTGCGTAACCCGGGCATGTTCATAGCCGTCGAGGTTCACGAGCTTTAGGGCATATTTTATCTTATCGCGAATGTAACTTGCGCTTTTCCCCTTGAGTTTCAGGCCAAAGGCGATATTTTCCGCCACGTCCATATGCGAGAACAGGGAATACTTCTGAAACACCGTATTAACCTGCCGCTTTTCGGGCTGAAGGTTCGTGATATCCTGCCCATCAAACCAAATTTTGCCGCTGTCGGGGGTTTCAAACCCGCCAATCATGCGCAAAATCGTGGTCTTACCACAGCCCGAGGGGCCCAAAAGGGTCACAAATTCATTCTCGTGAATGGTTAAATTCAGGTCTTCAAGAATCTGCCGACCATCATAGCTTTTGTTGACGCGTTCAAGACGCAAAAGTTCTTTTTCCATTTATCGTCCCTTTCACTTTCTTCTATAGATATTTGCCCCATAGGGCTACCGCCAAAAATGGCGCCGAAGTATATTTTATCACGAATCCTGCAAAAATACTAAGAAAAAATAAGAGGGTGCGCATTTTTATTGCACATCCTCTTATCATTAGAACGAATTTTATTCAACTGTAACGGACTTAGCCAGGTTACGCGGTTTATCCACATCGCAGCCACGAGTGATGGCGGCATAGTATGCCAGGAGCTGCAGGGGAACAACGGTCAGAATCGGAATAACGAGTTCATCCGTTTCGGGAACCTTCATCACATGGTCAACATATTTTTCCAGTTCCTCGTCGCCTTCGGTAGCAATACCGATAACGACTGCATCACGCGCCTTGACTTCCTTGATGTTGGACAAAGTCTTTTCGTAAACGCTCTTCTGCGTAGCCAGAGCGATAACGGGAACGCCTTCCACAATCAGGGCCAGCGTGCCGTGCTTGAGTTCGCCGGCTGCATAAGCTTCGGCATGGATATAGGAAATTTCCTTGAGCTTCAGGGAACCTTCCAAAGCTACATGGTAATCCAGACCACGGCCAATGTAGAACACATCATCATTGAAGCCATAGCGTTTTGCAAAGGTCTTCAACGGTTCCACATCAGACAGCGTTTCGCTGATCTGTGCCGGAATCTTCTGCAGCTGAGCAATGAGTTCGGCTACACGTTCCGGAGCAACCGTCTTCTTGATTTCAGCCATGTAGAGTGCCAGCATGAAGAACAGCACAATCTGCGTCGTGTAAGCCTTCGTGGAAGCCACAGCGATTTCCGGGCCAGCCCAGGTGTAAAGCACCTGATCAGCTTCACGGGCGATGGACGAACCAACCACGTTGGTGATGGCCAGCGTCTTAGCGCCGAGGCGCTTGGATTCTTTCATAGCGGCCAGCGTATCACTGGTTTCACCAGACTGAGAAACCGCGATGAACAGCGTGTTTTCATCCACAATCGGCTCACGATAACGGAATTCGGAAGCAACGTCTACTTCTACAACCGTACGCGCCAGTTTTTCGATATAGTATTTGCCCACCATGCCGGCATGATAAGCCGTGCCGCAGGCCACGATATAAATCTTATTGAAGGAATTGAGATAGTCAGCGTCCCATTTCAGCTCGTCCATCACAATGGTCTTGCCGTCTTTGGCGATACGCTGGCTCATGGTGTCACGGACAGCCTTCGGCTGTTCATGGATTTCCTTGAGCATGAAGTGCTCATAGCCGCCCTTTTCCGCAGCTTCAGCATTCCAGTTAACCTCGAAAATCTTTTTGGTCACCGGCTCACCCTGACGGTTGGAAATCTTGATGCTGTCCTTCGTGATAACAGCCAGTTCACCATCGTTCAGGATGTAAGTGCGGCGGGTGCGCTGAATGATAGCGGGAATATCGGAAGCGATGAAGTTTTCACCTTCGCCAACGCCGATAACCAGCGGGTTATCCTGCTTGGTCGCAATCAGCGTACCGGGATGCTTGCTGCTCATAAATACCAAGGAATATGAACCCTCAACCCGGCGCAGAACTTCGCGGACAGAAGCCACAAAGTCACCATTGTAGACTTCTTCGATAAGGTGAGCCACTACTTCCGTATCCGTCTCAGACTTGAAGTTATGACCTTTCTCGATAAGTTCTTCCTTCAAGGACAGGTAGTTTTCGATAATGCCGTTGTGAACCACCACGAAATCCCCGGAGCAATCCGTATGGGGATGGGAGTTCTTGTCAGACGGACGGCCATGCGTTGCCCAACGGGTATGACCAATACCCATCGTGCCCTTGAGCTCATGACCTTTGAGCTTGTCGCGGAGTGCAGCAAGACGCCCTACACTCTTTTCCACGCCGATTTTCGCTCCGTCAAAGACAGCGATGCCTGCGGAGTCATAACCACGATACTCCAACTTAGCCAAACCTTCAAGCAGGAAGCTTGCTGCCTCTTTGTCACCGACATAACCTACGATACCACACATAATAGTACCTCCTATGAAATTGTACTATCCTGCTGCGCTCCCTGCATCCTTGTTTCCCGCCTCACGACAGGACTTTCGTTTGCATTTATCGGCCGAGCAAGCCGGAAGGCATCCGCTGACATTTCGACAACCTTCTCCTCGTCTTCTGAAAGCACGCACCGCTTTCAGAACTTGCGCTAGAACTTACGTCCTTTTCATACACCAGAACAACAGGATTATTCACTCTGGATTTCTTCTTACTTTGTGCATTTCTTAACAAGCACTCGTCTATTGTAACCGATAGCAAGCAATAAGTCAATACACGAAAAAATTGTAACAAAAAAGCGACAGCCCAAAAGCCATCGCTCTACGTTCATTTGGTGCGGATGAAGGGGGTCGAACCCATACGCCTTGCGGCACTGGATCCTAAATCCAGCGCGTCTGCCAGTTCCGCCACATCCGCATTATCTACTTTACAAGATAACGGCATTAATTATAGTTGATAAATGCCAATTTGTCAATATCTTTTTGTCGTGCTGCAAGGCGGCGGGCGGGGAGGTGATGACTTCCGTCCGCTTAGACAGGCTTGTCAAACGCTGCCGAAAGCCATCACCTCCCCGCCCGCCTTAGGCTTTGCATATCCAGAAAAGGGTGCGCAGCCAACTTAATCGGTTAGCTGCGCACCCTGATACACATTGGGGAATTAGCTGTTGCTTAATATTTGTGGAACATATCCTGAATTGCCTTGAGGTCGTTCGTCTTGGTGAGTGCCAGCTGCAGCAGCACACGTGCTTTCTGCGGATTCAGGGAATCGCCATCCAGGAAGTGATAGTCGATATAGGACTGTTCAGCCGGAATGACGGAGCCATTGCCTACACGGGCACTGCGGACTACAACGATGCCGGCAGCCGTTGCTTTTGCCAGCGCTGCTTCAGCATCTTTGTGCACGGAGCCATTGCCCGTACCAGCATAGATGATGCCTTTAACGCCGCCTTTGATGGCTGCATCTACGAACAGGGCATCGTCATTAGCCGTACCATAAATAACCTTTACATACGGCAGTGCATTAAGGTTATTCACATTAAATTCGCTTTTGGTCGTGTGCAGGCGCGTGGATTCGCGATAAAATTCGGGCACGCCATCGTTCACATAACCAAAGGCACCGAGTTCCGGAGCTTTGAAGGTATCCACAGAAGTGGTATTGGTCTTGGTCACGTCGCGGGCACCATTGATGGTGTCATTGAGTACCACCAGCACGCCATGACCAGCAGATTTCTTATCCGCAGCTACGCGCACAGCATTCAAGAGATTCATCGGGCCATCCGCGCTGATTGCCGTAGCCGGACGCATAGCACCGGTGATGACTACCGGCTTTTCGCTCTTGACCGTCAGGTTCAGGAAATACGCCGTTTCTTCGAGCGTATCCGTACCGTGGGTGATGACAATGCCATCGACATCTTTGCTGGCCAGCAGTTCATTGCAGCGTTTAGCCAGTTTGAGCCAGACATCATTGGTCATGTCCTTGCTGTCGATGCTGCAAATCTGCTCACCGGATACATTGGCATAATTCTTGACTTCCGGCACAGCATTGATGAGTACATCAATGCCCAGTGCACCAGCTTTATAGCCAGTCGTTGCCGTGTCCGATGCGGCACTTCCGGCAATTGTTCCGCCAGTTGCCAGAATCTTGATGTTTGGTTTTGCCTGCGCAGCAAAGGCACATTGTACCCCCACCAGCAGCATTGCCAAGGTCATCAGAATCGCGGTTACTCTTACCTTCACAAAAATTCCTCCTTTACCGGTTGCAATATTCCCCAGATTGCAACAATAAACCTATGGACGGATTGTATCTCTATTTCTAATGAATACGACAAAATCCGATAAAAACCTATATAAACTATTTTTATCGTAATATAGGCTTTTATCGGATTTTATTTTTCTCTGTTATTTGGGATTCTATTTCCTTTTTAGCAGGCTGCCGCCAGTTTTTCCGCATCTGCCTGGCGCATACGGCCCACGAAATAATCCGTCAGGCGCACTTCGATATCGGCCTGCTGACGGGAAAGGAGCAGGACGTCGGCTGCCGTAAGCTCATTTTCACGGCCATCGGCGGCAAAGGCACGAAAGCCCTGTTGATACTGCTTGCCGCAGTAAACCAGTACGCGGTCAGCACCCACGCCCAATTCACGGCTGGCCAGCAAGCGGACAGCGCCCGTCTCCGGCATGAAGCCCTGCGTACCATCCATAACCATGACTTCCCTATCCTCCACACGATACAAACGAACTAACAACATCCTGCTCACCGGCCTTTCTGACTTCCGTCTCGTTTTTTTCACTGTCCATATTATAGCAAGTACATATTTGCAATAAAAGATGAAATTATGCTTTCAATATTGCAAATAATGTACTATACTAGAATAAATTACAGCCATGAGGTGATTCGATGAGCGATTATGAGAAAAAGGGCTATCTCATCAGCGATTTTCGCGTGTTCCGCCTAAAGGACGCGGCCTTAAAGCCCATTCCCTTTCACTATCACGATTTTCATAAAATCATTATGTTTCTGGACGGTGCCGTGGATTATGTCATCGAAGGCAAAACCTATCATCTGGCGCCGCGGGACATTGTCTTCGTGACCGCAGGCGAGATTCACTGCCCCATCTTCACCGATGAAAGCAAGGACTACGAGCGCATTGTCATCTATGTGGCACCGGATTTTCTGCACCGCTGGCAGGAACAGGATAGTGAGCATGCCGACCTCTCTCAGTGCTTTGCCTATGCCCGCGAAAACAGCAGCGTCATGCACCAGCCGCCCGGCACGAGCCATGACCTGCTCTTTCATATGGACAAACTCGAAAAAACAGCCCGTGGGCAAGGATTTGCCAACGGACTGCTTACGGAAATCACCTTTATTGAATTTATGATTCTGCTGAATCGCTCACTCCATGAACATGAACTTTCCGGCTTGGTCAGCACGAGCTATGACCCCAAAATCCAGGAAATCATCACTTATATCAACGCCCATCTGGCCGAAGATCTCGCCATTGATGACCTGGCGGCTAAAGCCTATATCAGCAAGTTCTACCTTATGCGCAAGTTCAAGGCCGATACCGGCTACGGCATTCACCAATATATCCGCAGCAAACGCCTGCTTTTAGCCCGCGACCTGCTCAAAACGGATATGTCCATCACCAATATCTGTGAGGAAGTCGGCTTTTCCGACTACTCCACCTTCTCCCGCGCCTTCAAGGAGCGATTCAAATGCACGCCCCGCGACTACCGGAAGAAATAACAGCTTAATAGCGCTTGCGCTTTACCGAAGATGGATAGCCCAAAGCCTCGCGGTATTTCATGACCGTGCGGCGGGAAATATCCATCTTTCTTGTTTTTAAGAGTTCACAAAGCTTTTGGTCACTCAGGGGCTTTTGCGGATTTTCGCCCTCAATAAGCTCCTTGATGACCGCCTTGGCCTGGCTGGCAATGAAATCCTCGCCATCGCCGCTCTTGGCCAGATTCGCCGTAAAGAACTTGCGCAAGGCGATAATCCCCCCCGGCAGTTCGGCATATTTATTGGCCACCGCACGGCTGACTGTGGACTCGTGGACACCGATGGCATCAGCCACCTCCTGCATGGTCAGGGGGTGGAGTTTTTTCATGCCCTGTTCCAAAAAGTCCTGCTGCACGCGCACGATTTCTTCCACCACTTTCTTGATGGTGCTGCGGCGCTGTTCAATGCTGTTAATGAGCCAGGACGCGGCACTCAGCCTTTTGTTGATGTACGTTTGCGTGTCCTTGTCGTATTCCTCGGCATTTTTGTAGATGGAGGATATTTTGAGTTGTGGAATATAGGTATCGTTGAGGTTCACCTGATAGCCGTTCGCAGTCTTCGTCACCACCACATCGGGCGTGATATAGCTGGCCGCCTCCCCGCCATAGGCACTGCCGGGCTTGGGGTCGAGCTTGCGGACGATATCCACGGCCACCTGCACATCGGCAGGCTTGCAGTTTTCCGCCGCAGCAATCTCCTTAATGCGGGCATCAGCTACCTCCGGCAAATGCTTGTCGATAACGGCAGCCACCAGCCCCTCATAAATGCCCAAGGCCTTGGCCTGAATCCGCAAACACTCTGCTAAATCGCGGGCACCAACGCCCAACGGCTCAAAGGTCTGTATGACGCTCAAAACACGTTCTGCCTTGTCCGCCGTCACCTGCATAGTGGCGGCGATTTCCTTTAACGGCAGGGTCAGATAGCCCCAATCGTCAATCGAGCCGATGATGAAGGTCGCAACGGCCAAATCTTCTTCCGCTTGAAAGGCAAATTCAGCCTGTTCCAATAACTCCCGCTCCAAGGTTGTACTGACCGGCGTAGCCGATTCAAAAACATGTTCGCGGGAACTGGCGTCGCTAAAACCGCCATTAGAGCTATTGCCGTCCCCTTCGAGGTACTCGGCTAAAGCCGAAATATTCTCCGCCCGCAGGTTCTCCATCTGCCGCGTATCGGCGCCATCGCCGTATTCCATCTCCAGAGCGGGATTTTCCAAGTATTCCTTTTCTATCTCAGCCTTCAAATCCTGCGCCGACAGCTGCAGAATCTGAATGGCCTGCTGCAGCTTCATGGTCATCGCCAGATGCTGCGAGAGATTCATATTTAATGCTTGTTCCTGATGCATGGGAAAAACGCTCCTTCAATGAATAGGCGCACCTATGGTCTTACTTTTGGGACATGGCTGCGGCAATCGCTGCGCCCAGACCGCTGCCGCCGTTTTCCAGTACCGTATCAATAACTGCGGCTTCCTCACCAAGAAGTTCGGACAGAGCGCGCATGATGTTTTCTTTGGCCAGCGGCATTTTTTCGTAAACCGAGCCGTCAATGGCAATGTGCTGTTTCTGTGCCTTGCCGCTGCCGGCCTGCTGCCAGATAATGCCCACAAAAGAGGCCGTCACGAGGCGGGCGGAACGGATAACGAGCGTGCTGGCCAGTTTCTGCACCTTTTCCACATCTTCAGCCGCAATATCATGGCCCGTCTTGGCCTTGACGATTTCGGCAACCTTATCGGCTTCATTGATGATATTGCTCATATCAATGCTGGTAAAGCCGTAGTTCTTGCCCTTTTCTTCTAAGAGTTCAGCCATAGCCATACCGAAAAGTTCGCCCATGTAACGGCCGGAAACCATCTTTTCGAGACGCTGTTCGCCCGGCTTTTCGGATGCTTCATCGTATTCGATATCCAAACGGCTCGGCACGAGCTTCATGAAGCCGCCGGATTCCAGATTGAGAATCATCGGCGCATCGCCGCTTTCGGCATAGGGTTCGAGGTAGCAGGTATTGTGGCCCGTAGCATAGATGGAGCCAATGTAGATATCCGGCTGTTTGTAGGCAGCAGCCAAGAGAACCGCTACCGTATCGTTGATGACCGCCGTCGGTTCAACATTATCAATGCCCTGACGGTGCAGAGCTTCTTTCAACAGGTCATTGACTACCTTGCCCTCAACGCCCGGCGTAGCAAATTCCTTCGTCCAGATGATGAGTTTGGCATTGTAAAGATTCGTCTGTTCCGAGGGGAACGAGAAGGTGTGACCCAAGAGATACTTTTTCTCATGGTCGCCGTCAATGGCTTCATCTACGAGTTCAGCGATGAAGTCAAACATTTCCTCAGCCGTGGAATCTGCGCCGATGAAATCGTATACGCCTTCCACCTTCAGCGGCTTAGCCACCTTTTTGAGCACTTCGAACTTGCCTTCCCCCATGAGCTTAATCCGCAAAACACGCAGGTTCGTGCCGCCGAAGTCCAGTGCCAGATATTCGCCGGTCTCCTTGCCGGAGGGCAGGCCCAGATAAGATTTGAGCATACGCAAAGAAGATTCGTCCGGATTTTTAAGCCCCAAACGCAGGTCATAACGGAAATCAGCGGCAATCTCCCTGAGCTGCTCGCTGTTCACCGTGAATTCATCAATAAGCTGTGCAAAATGTTCCTGATTAAAAGCCATTTTCTATTCCCCTTTAACATTTTTCTAAGGAACTGGCAATAAATAAATTTTAAGATAGGACGCAGGATAAATTTTCATATACTAGGCGGAGGAATGAGTCATAGCGGTGGCTATGGCGACTGACGACAACGACGTAGATGGAAATTTAGACAAGTCAAATCTAAAATTTATTTATGAACAGTTCCTGACGGAAATACCTTTCTTATTATAGCGTTTTTCCACCGATTTTCCTAGTACTTATCATGAAACTGTTTTCTTGTTGCGAAACGCCTGCTCCATTGAAATCCGGCACATATTCTTCCGACGCACTGCGCCGCTCCTGCACATAGACATTTTCCATACCCAAATCCAGCACATAATCCACCACGGACTCATATTCAAACGTCGTCAGGCGGCGGTTGATTTTCTTATGCTCAGCGGCTTTATACATCGGCGTATACTGATTCATCAAACTCACCTGAATCGTCCGGCCAAAGTTTTCCCATAGCCATTTCATAAGGTCCATGCTCTCATGGCGATGTCCCGGCAAGACCATATGGCGCACCAAGACGCCTTTTTTCATCTGCCCGTTATCTGCAAACTGCACCGGCCCGACCAGTTCTACCATCTTTTTTATAGCCGCACTGGCATGGGAAAAATAATCTGCCGCGGCAGAATACTCCCCGCCACTCTCTGCGCCCATATATTTCAAATCCGGCAGGAAAATATCCACGTAGTCCCGCAGTGCTTCAATCGTTTCAACTGTTTCATAACCACTCGAATTATAGACCACAGGCAGGCTAAAGCCCCGCCCTTTAGCCATATCCAGCGCGGCAATAATCTGCGGCACATAATGCGTCGGGGTCACGAGGTCAAGCGTAGCCGCCCCCCGCGCCTGCTGTTCAAGAAAAATCTCTGCGAGCCGTTCCGTGCTGACTTCCATGCCTTTGCCGCCATGACTGATTTCATGGTTCTGACAATAGACGCAGCGCAGATTGCAGTAAGAGAAAAACACCGTTCCTGCTCCCCGCTCACCGACCAGACAGGGTTCCTCCCATTGATGCAAAGACACCAAGGCAATGCGCACCAAATCCTTTGCACCGCAAAAGCCCGCCCGCTGCGTGCGGTTAACGCCGCAGCGCCGCGGACAAAGGTTACAATTCGTAATATCCAACATCATTCTCACCAAATTCATAGAAATTCTTTGCTTATTATAACACAAAATAGGAAATATCCCCCTAGGGAGCTTGCGAAGCAACAATTATTTTTCCTATAATAAGCATAAAGCAATATGTGTTTCCCCGGATTTTAGCGGCTCGAACTGATTTCACGGAGAAATGCACCTTTGCAGTATAACATCCCGTTTGTCACTGCAATAAAATTAAGACGCTGTGCATGATGCGCAGCGTCTTATTGTATTTCAACAATCAATCCTTAACTTTTTCAATCTCGTGTTTCGTCCACAACGGATGATGATGGGCTGCATGTTGGGCATTAAGGGTACCATCACCAAACATACTGCGAAATTCCGGCCAGTTATAAATGCCCAAAGGAATATGGCCGCCGCAAACACACAGGAACAAGCCCATGCCCACTACCAGATGAATAAGGTCTGCATAGTAGGCAATCTCTTTGGGAACCAGCGGCAAGGCAAAGTAAAGAACAGCCCCCGTCAGCATAATCAGCAGCGTTCCGAAAAACACCATTATGCCCATCATTTTCTGACCGGAGTTGATTTTGCCCATGGGCGGTACTTCGATTTCATGCAGGAAAATCATCTTCTGCGGATAGCCGCCGCCGACCTTCATCCATTCAATATCCTGTTTCGTCCAGTGAAAAGCCTCCCGCCAGAAAGCCACCACACGCCCGGGACACAAAAAGAAGAACAAAGTGCAGGCAATCATGAGTATCCAGGCACCCACAATATGAACCTGCATGGCAAGATGCATGCCCGCTTCGCCAAACGGGCGAAAGAACAAAATAACACCGGTAAAGCCAGCAGGCAGGAATCCTAAGACCAGACACCAGTGAAACAGGCGAACCGGCAGGCTATGATGCAAAATCCGCTCATTTCCCTTGAAATTGTTATCCACCGTAATCCCACCTTTCTTACAGAACACTGCGGTCTACATAATGCGTATGGAATAATTCTTCGGCCAGCGGACTAAGCGGCTGGAAATTCATCTTTTTGTACATATTGAGCAGGCTTTGGTTATTATGGCTCTGCCGTTTTGCCTGCTTTTCATCATCCTGATACAGGCCAGCTGTACGCATCTTGATGTATTTCGTCCGGTCAACAATCAAATCCGTCACCGTGTAAGCACCAGTCCAAAGGACGGCAGCAATAACACCGGCAAAGCCCAGAAATTCACGGCGGTTGATTTTGACTTCTTTTTCTTTATACGAATAATTCATGGCGCACCTCCATTACCACGGCAAGATTGCCTTAAACTTGCCCGTCCAGGACGTTCCCATCGGATTAATGGGCTGACCGCCGCCGTTCACACAACCGCCGGGACAATTCATCACCTCAATGAAATGATACGGCGAATGGCCCTCTTTGACTTCAGCCAATAACGGCTCGACATTTTTCGTCCCATGCACAACCGCAATCTTCAGCACGATTTCCTGTCCATTACCCTTGAGCTTGAGCGGTACATCTGCCGTCTTGACTTCTTTAAGCCCGCGAACCGGCTCATAATGAAGTTCGCCCAATTCCTCGCCCGTCAGGACAAAATAGGCTGTGCGCAAGGCTGCTTCCATAACGCCGCCCGTCGCCCCAAAAATCGTACCTGCACCGGTATACTCAGCCAAAGGATTATCCTTTTCCTCAGCCGGCGTGACATTGCGGACATCAATCCCCAGTTTCTTCAGCAGGCGTGCCAAATCACGGGTGGTCAATACGACATCCGTATCCTGATACGTTGCCGTATGGCCTTGTTTCTTCCAGTAATCCGCCGCTGCGGTGAACTCCGGCCGCGAACCCTCCAACTTTTTGGCCGTACAGGGATAAACGCCGACACAGTAAATCTGTTCCGGCGGAACCTTCCAAACTTCCTGTGCACCATAAATCTTAGCTACGGGGCCAGCCATGCCCATCGGCGATTTGGCCGAGGACAGATGCTGACGCAAATCGGGATGATACAGTTCCATATAGCGAACCCATGCCGGACAACAGGAAGTAAACTGCGGCAAGGGCCCGAGTTCTCCTTCTGCCGGCTGATTCAACACGTATTTCTGGATTTTATGGATGAGCTCTGTGCCTTCCTCCAGAATCGTATTATCTGCGGCAAAGTTGACATCCATAATCTTAAAGCCGGCTGCTTTCAGTGCACCATACATCTGCTCAGTAATGAGTTTACCCGGCTCCATGCCGAATTCTTCCCCCAAGGCCACGCGAACCGCCGGTGCCACCGTTGCCACCACAGTCGTATTTTTATCCTGCAATTTTTCGATAACCTGGTCGACAACATCAACCGTATCCTCAATTGCACCAAAGGGGCAATTCACCAGGCACTGCCCGCACTGCAGACAGCGTGCATCGTTAATCCGATGGTTTGCCCCGTAGGCTCCCTCAATGGCATCAGCCGGACAAAAGGATTTGCAGGTATCGCATCCCTTGCATTTACTCTCGTCAATTTTAATGATGCCATTAAGCTCATTCGCCTGATAAGATTTTGCCATAGCTTTCACTCTCCCTATCCTGCAAATAATTATCGTTTATATTTATCATCTATTTTTCTTATCATACATTATAGATGCAGGTACTATACACCACAAGCTCCCCCAGGGGATAATTTTCGAAAAAAGCAGAACATTTGCTATTGCGGCATTCATTCTGCTTTTTTCGTTACCATATGTTATTTTTCTTCACTTTTCTAAAGTCCTATCTTTGGCATTTCTTCACAAAATCCTTAAAGCTGTTCCTGACAATTTTAACAAAAATATCCCGGCCATCTCCGGCATAATCATCTGATCGGCTTTCATTCCGTGAGTAAATACACTTACCTGTTTGGGCATCGTAAACATCAAAACGAATCTGCTGATGAAGGGTCCAGATTGTTTTTTCTGGCACAAATTCAGGATATTCTTCCGGGATAAGGTCTTCGTGTTTGTTGCCATCGCGGTCATAAAAAGTACGACGCACATAACGGGAACGCCATTCCGTATGAGCTGGAATTACGCGGGACGTATATTCATACTTCAAATACTGCATCTTGGCATAGGCATCTACTACCCGTGGCAGGTTGTTATTCCACATGGCCTCAGCTGCTGTCGGATCTTTCTCCCTTAACTGGTCAATATCCTTATACTCCAAAAGCGAAATCTGGTTGGCTGCACGCTGCTCCGTCAGCACCGTCATTTTCTGCTTTTTAGCCTGCTCCCAATAATCATTTTGGAAATTTTTTTCGGCGATATCCGATTCCAAATCTACAGCAGATGTATCCAGGTCATAGACCAATAATTTTTGGACATTCTTGAAATTATACCCCGGCTCCGACCATTGCTCAACATGCGCTGAAGCCGTTCCGGACAACACAAAAAATGCCAACAGATAAAACAACATCATATATGGCCAAAAACGTTTTTCAGAGGTTTTGACTGCCATCATGCCAGCACCGCCTTTCAACGCAGACTGCCAGCCTTAGCTGGCATATCTACTATCATGTCCTCCACCAGCTTAGCCTTCTTTGCTTCCTTCGGCAGTTCCAGTTTCTTCTCGGCTTTTTGATTCAGGAATACCGTATATTCCTTCATATCGCTGTAATAAGCAACGAAGGACAGCAATTCCTCTGCATAGGGACTCCAGTGCTCTGATTTGTCATCCATGGCGGCTTTCGCCGTTTCCCGAACTACGCCCGTCAGATCCAGGCTCTGGGTAATGGTCTGCCAGCTGTTCTTGTCAACAGTCCACATATACCAGATATCGGCTTTGCGGACGCCTGTATCAAGCCACTGCATAAAGTGGCCCTGCATTTCCCGATCATCAGCCGTCCCCTTATCCGCCGGATTTTCCTCGCTATATTCCCGAATAGCATCTGCCACCTTGTCACTATCGAGTCTTACGAACATCGTACGCTGGGTATCCGATTCCCGCAGTACCTTAACATCTTTGACAAAGGAAATTTCCTTTTCAATATCCGTACTGGTGGGTGTGGCAATAACATCAGCCAAAACCGCAGCCAAACTTGGTGCATGGAATTTTTCCCATTCTTTTCCCATCTTATAGTAGATGGTCATATCCTTTTTATTCTGATCGATGTAGAACGGAATCTGGTCGGTAAGCGTCCCCCCTTCCTCATCGTTCAGCAGAACGTCCAAAGCGCCAGACATACGGGCACTATCCTCTTTTGTCTGCGCAATAAACTCAAGTTTCGCATGACCGATAGGTACAAAGAAATTAATGCTTTCACGCAGAATATACCCATCGTTCTTCGTCTGTGCAGGCATCGTAATAGCTTCCCGAAAAGCCGCCATATCGTCCATAGCCGATACCGGAGCAATATACGAAAAACCACAAACCACTGCCCCTAAAAGCGCACGTCCGCCAAGCTTCAACCACTTACGCATACCATTTCCTCCTTTGCCAATACGCATACCCATTTCCCATAAATCATTGCCCACAGATGCCCGTCAGAGTTCCCTTATTATTCCGGCACCATCTCACCAGCATCTGTAATAAGCATCAGAATCTGCCCACGCAGGTAAAATGAATTCTGCTTCTATCGCACTCTGTCCCATTGATTTCTCGCTTCAGTGGGAAGCCTATCGTCAGCGATGCAGAAATATTTTTCCGCCATTGATAGCGGATACCCAAACCTGTACTTAAAAGCGCTTCATCTTTTACATAGTCATCCGCACCATAAACCTTGCCGCCGTCCAAAAAGCCAAACAACTGCCACATACCACGTTTTTCCAAAGGCACACTATACTCTGCGGAAAGAACAATACCTCCTGTACCACTAAGTAGATTTTCTTCATAACCACGAATAGTTCCTGCCCCCCCAATATTAAATTTTTCTGATGACGGAAGTTCTTTCGATGGCGCCCACTGGAGATTCAAGCTCGTAAAAAGCGTCTGTCCGCCGCCGAAGCGATGATGATAGAATGCATTTATTTTTCCCAGACTGACGGTCTTATCTGCAGCTCCCACATTATCTTTCCAGCGGTCAAACGTATAGGCATAACGCTGATAGTACACCGAACTGCGGCTATAATTGGTCTGGGCAAAGGCAGCTGTAATCCCATCCACGCTGTAATTCACGAGATCGCGAAAATTCAAAAGCGTATTCGTTGACGTCTGATGGCGATAGCCAAGGCTTGCTTCTGAACGATTGGTATAATTGACCGCAATCGGCTGGGTGAGTGTCACGCCAAAACTCGAGGCATGGCCTTTTAACAGATCTTTCCAAGGCCCATTCACCGTTTTGGTACCATTGGTACTATAATCCAAAGAAATCTTTGGCCCCTTTGGCGAGGTAGGAATATCATAACGGAAATTTATCGAATCCATTCCTGTCGAACGCAGACCACCAATCGTAAAGTCATCCTGATTCTTGGTTATGCTCCGATACCGGAAGAAAAAACCTGTCTGCCATCTTCCGGTACTTTCCTGCCCGTCATTATTAACGTATAAGGTCATATCCATCCGCGGCGGTTCTTTTAACACCAAAGCATAATCCGTTGTTCCCGGTTCTTCACCTGCCTGCAGCGTAATCTTCAGCTGCGCATCATTTGTACCATTAAAGAAGGCCAAATCCTTATTGAGTTCATTGATGTTTTGCACCTTTCCCGGCTTAAGATGCAGACGGGAATGAACATATTCCGCATGCGTGCTATTGTTGCCCGTCAATGTCACCTTGCCTGTCCGTCCTTCACTCAGGCTGATGTGTACGGTACCATCCGTTATCGTCTGTGGCTTCAGGTACGCACGACAAGTGATATAGCCTTCTCGGGAATAATATTCATTGATTTTATTCACCAAAGCCGTTAAATCCTCAATGGTCACGTCCTTACCCAAATAGGAGGCTACCAGCGCATTAAATTTTTCGGCCGTTAAAATATCCGAATCATCCTTTGTAAGCTGTTCCAACCGAAAGTGAATATTCTCGCTTTGTGCAGCCGTTCCCTCCTTATCCTGCTTGTCCGTAACCTTTTCCTCTTTTGCCCGCTCCTGATCATCCTCAATCTGCTGGCGCAAACGTTCTCTTTCCAAAATCTCCCGGTCACGGCTTATCTGCGTGCCTGCACTATCCGGCATTGCCGGTGCAGCCAAACAAACCGTGGGCAAAAATACCGCGGCAAAAGCCACCCCAGACAGACATTTCCCCTCAATACTTTTTCTACGCATTTTCATCCCTCTTTCTAACACGACAAATGAGCTGTCACATGAAGAAATGTCCCTGTGACAGCTCCATGCCGTTATCCTGATAAACTCCATTATCTATTGCTGATTTTCTGCGATTTTTACATTTTCAGCATCTTTGAGAATAACCAAATTCTGCGAATGTGCTCCCGTCTCCTGTTTACTGCGTACAATATCTTCAAGGTCCAGATCTTCAAGGTCCAGATCTTCAAGTTCCAGGTCTTCAAAGTCCAGATTTTTCACAGTTTTGCGCCTCTGTACGGACTGATAGAACGCGTCATAATTCAACGGGTATCCTTGCCAATCAATCCCATAGAATTCATAAATATCCTTATAAAGCGCATCACTACGGTCAAGGCTCCAAATAAACTGCTCCGGATTCTTCAACGTAAGATTATTGACAATATAGCGGTTAATCTGCAATGGATCTCCTGTTCCTACTCCTTCAAGATAAGCATCACGAGCTTCCAAATTCAATACACCGCCATTCGTATAGATACGTAAAGGAACCTCTTGTTTGCCCAGACTGAATGCCTTGAGATTTACGGAACTGCCCAACAGATAGCCCATATCCTTGCCACGCTCTGTACTCATATAAAGATTACCAGAGTTGTTCATGAATAAGCCGCTTGCTTCTCCAGATGCAATTGGCTGACTCTTGTTTACGCCTACCAATACCGGACGGCGGTCTGCCCCCGTGACAGCAGAAACAATACTCAAATCTCCCAGGTTATCCAGGAAGATGGAACCACCTGCATTGGCCTCCAAGGCACCTGCTGCCTTCGTGCGCAGATAATTATCCAGACTGCCAATATTGCCACGACCTGCATAAATGGTCAGGTCTTTCGCATAGATCCGGTCTGCTTCATTCTTGGGCAGGTAAATACCATTGCCCGCCATAAGCACAATATCCGATTCCTCACGGCCAAAACCACTGGTGAAGTTAAAGGTCGTATTTTCTGTACCGGCCAAGAAGATATTATTCGTCTTCTTACTTAGCGTTATGGTACCACCATCACGCAAGTCCAGACTTACCGGAATACGCTGCCGCACATCTACACTGCCATCTTCATTCCAGGTAAGGTCACCAGCTTTTGCCGATGCCAAAAGTTTCAGATTACCCACCTTGGTGAGATCGGCTGCCTGAATGTTCACCCTACGCGACTTATAGCCGATATCATCTTTTGCCAGGAGTGTGACATTCTTCGCCTGGATATTGGGACTGGGAATCACTGCCGTCTGTCCCGGCACACTGTTGACGATATCACTTTGGATAGCGTAGAGCAGCTGATTCTTGGAAAAACCATAGTCATTGCTGGCTGCTAACAGGCCATAATCCATGATTGCCGCCCGCTCTGCTTCGCTAAGACCTTGATAGTCCTTGGCAAACCAGTTGAGCTGTTCTGCCCGATATTGGTTAAACAAGCGCGTATATTCGGCATCGTCATTGATGTTCTGTGCCTGTTTTTCAAAAGCTGCCTTACGTGCCAACACCGAGGAATCTTTAGCAAATTCCTTGGCAATGCCAATGTAGTCTGCCAACAGTCGGCGATTATCGGCGCCCAGTGTCCGAAGCCTGCCTTCAAGACCGACAAGGCGTTCCGCTTTTTCTGCCGCGGCCGCAGCTGTCATGCTGTCATCCGAATCCTTGTCACTAATCAGTCCCAATTCCAGCCAGCTATTTACCTTCTTCTGACTGTCAGAAAATTTTATGCCCAAACCTTTGGCATCCACAATATTTCTCTGTTTAGCAGACAAGGTCACGTCACCACTACTGCTCTTGATTGTACCTACACCCAAATTGCCATTTATTTCTTCAATATAGATATCCCCCTTAGCTTCTGCGTCAACATAATTTGTTGACGTATTATAGGTTGTCACAAATTTATCCCTGGAACCAATACTGCCTTCCTTGCTTACGAGATTAAGAAATTGTGCTGAAATCTCTCCTTTGTCCTCCATGGTAATATCGCCCCGTGCTGACAGTTTCACCATTTTTTCATCATCTCTAATTTTTATGGTATCAAGTTGTAAGCTGTCATCCGAATTGATGATTATATCACCTTGACGTGCCATGGCACTAAGCCTCGTCTTGCCAGCAATATTCAAATTCACGCCTTTATAGCCATACACAATGAGATCATCAGCAGTTATCCGCACATCATGGTTATCAACCGCTCCACGATTTGAATCGATATCGACTCTGCCAAAATTCGTCCCTCCTTTAACTGCAGTCCTGATATCTCCTGTCAGTATTATATTGCCGCCGCCTCTCACGATGATATTACCAGCGGTTGGCGTTACCAGTCCTGTAGTGATGGGCTTATCAAAATTGATTTGCGTCAAAACCGTAGGCGATAACTTATAGTCCCGATTATATTGATAGATATACCAATCCGGGAACCACAAAGCTCCTTTGTCTATCTTAGCCTGGGGATCGGAAGGATTCGTTGATGATATTGTTTTGTCCGCGTATGTCCACATCACCTGTGGAGCCCAGTTTGTTGCAGGGTGAAAATACTGTTTGCTAATCAAATAATTGGAAACTATGGATTTTACGCTGTCAACATCACTCGTATACGAGAACTGTAACTTTTTAAATTCCTTATCGGTAAACAAGTCATTTGCCATGAAAAGACAAGCATCCTCAAAGCGGCGCAATGCACGCTCCTTGCTAAAATTCTGCATTGTTTGTTTATGCGCTTTATCTATTACTTGATACTTAAAAGACTGTGTATTCCTAATAGGCGCCGCCGATAAGGTCCATCGCAAAACATAACGCTCAGGAGTCTGCTCCGTACTGTTCAATTGATAAGAATTTTCGGTATACTGTTGACCATTAATAAAGATATTGCCTTCACGGTAGTTATTGGTAATGGAGCCAACATAGATATCCTTGTTCAATTTCCCGGCATCCACCGTAATATTGGCAGCACCTTTCGCTGAAAGGATTCGTCCTGTTCCGGCAATCGAGGAGAATAAATTCCCCTTCAGATGGATATTGCCGCCTTTGACATAAGTATCTGCCGTCAAAAGATGTCCAGTGTACGGATTATAATAGGTATTAATCACACCTTCAAATACACTTTCGTCCGAATTCCAAAGCTGTGCCGAGTCCGTCTTATTTACCAAAAATGCCCGGTTACCTAATACATCACTGTCGGTAAGTTTCTTTTTATTATCGACTTTTTTCTCCAGTGCCTCAACTTTTGCTGCATCAATATCCGTACGATAAACATTGTAACCACTTTGGATAAGACCATTCACAATGATGTTCTTCGCCGCAATGGACACATCACCACCAGCTACAATACTGCCTTCCGGTGAAGGTGAAGTATACTTCGTCTTGAGATGTTCTTTGGCTTGTGCACTTAATTGCGAAGCATTTTGGTCATAATAACCTCCCAGGATTCTTTGCACTTCAGCCCGGCCAGCCGCCGTTTTCTTCATGCGGTTGAACACATCCTGTGCCGTACTGGTAAGATAATCATTATAATCCTCCAGGTATTTAACAATCTGTGCCGATCCCCCTTTATTAAACTCCACAATATATTTCTCGACAAAGTAACGATAAAGTTCCTGCGCATACAATTCACTGCCAAACGTATATGGTACCAGCGGATCCATGCCCACCACCTGATAGGAACCAGTAGTTGCCTGCCGATAACTGCCGTTCGGAGCACTGATTTCCGTAGCATAAGCCGAAGAAACCTGCCCAGTCGTCAGAATATCACCCACTTGGTTCGCCATCTGTACCTTACCCGTATTATTGGCAATATTTCCTTGAATATGCAAATCTGCACCAACTCCATTGCCGCCAGTTTTTTGAATACTGATGACGGGAGATTGACTGTTCTTTGCCGATTGTACATTCGCTGCCGTATAATCGCTGCCATTTAGAAGCACCTGACCACCGGCAGTAGCCAGCGTGAGGTCATTTACCACCAAACGGCCATTGGATTTATCGCGAATCACAATACTATCTGCGCCCTGTGCCTTGATGGCACCGCTTCCCTTGACGCTTGGCGTTGAAAGTGTGATATTGCCGCCAGATACCATGATTGCGGGCAAGGTAACTGCCGCTACCTTAGCTTCGGGCAGAACTTTATATTGATTTCCCTTTCTAATGGCAAACCCCTGTTTCTCCATCAATGCATATAGGTTAGCAAGCTCCGTTTTATAAGACTGCTTTATATCGTCCTTTTCTTTTGCAGCCACCTGCTGTTCTGCCAGCTTGAGTTCATTATATTCCTTCAGATACGGATTCGCCACGGTCTGCTGTTTACCAAAGGTAATCCCCTGCGGATTGAACCATTCCCGGCCTTTGATGACATTACCTTTGATGCTGCCATCTTCAGCCTTACCAGTAATTTCCAGTTCCAATGCATTGTACAGCCCTGCCAGCAGGCTGCCATCAACCGTGATGAAATTCGATTGCTGTTCGCGGGTATTCTTATCCTGCGGCATTACAGTAATGAGGTTGCTGTTGAGTTTCGATGTATAAGTCGTATAAACATAAGCCGATTCAACAATGGATTCCTTCCCGCTATTTGCTTTCAGATGGATATTTCGCACACCTTCCAATTTACTGCCACGACCAATATTCACCTGATTTGCCTGCGTCATGGAATTCGTGTAAGAAGGTTTCGTCTTTACCGGAATCGCCGTACGGTTATACACATCTGCGAGAAGATGCATATTGAGTTCGCCCATTTCACCTTCACTATCAGCACCAGCAGACAGGCTCGCATCCCGTCCACTAAATATGGAACTGCCATCCAGCAAAACATTATTGTTGCGTCTGAGTACGCTGTCATTGACTGTCGTTGCTGTGCCACCCAAACCGCCTTGAATATTAGCCACGGTAACAAGGTCCAGAGTCGTATTGTCAGACGCTGCCAGATTAATATCCGACGTGCTGCCTGCGGCTTTGAGGTTGGCATTTTTCAGCTTCACTGCATCATCATAAGTCAGATTATGGTTGCTTTGCGCTTTAATCAGCGAAGTGGCGCCGCCAGCTTCCAATTGATTCCTTGCCTTGATGCTGCCCCTGGTATCAGCATTCATCGTAATACCGGCATAGGTACCATTTACCGTAAAGTTAGAAGTGCCGTTTCCTGTTTTGCCAGTTTCAATCGACGCCTGATAAGACGCCTTATTGTCCAGCCTGCTGCCAGAGCCGTTCACTCCGCCATAGCCTGCGGCATCTACAAGTTCATTGACTGCAATTTCATTTGCAGCATAATACATCTGCGCATCTGTGCTCGTGACGTTTATCCCCGGATTCAGTACCACTTTCGCGGCATTATCCGTATTGTGGGCAAGAGACACCGCACTAAGTCCTATTGCAGCTGCATTTTTACCATCTACGGTAAGATTAGCCTCGTTATCCACATTCTGCGCAAGCGCCGTCATCGTTCCCGAAAGATTCCATGTACCGCCAAGGGTTACGTTGGCTGCACGGCTTTCGTTGTCGTTGATTACCGCCGTCCAGGGAGAAATCGTGGCAAAACCTGCCCCGTAACCCACAGCCTTAAAATCCTGTGTGAGGAAATTCGAAGCAGAGGCCACTACGTTTTTCAGCTTATCGCTGGTATCGCTATAACCGTCCAAGTAAACATTGGTTTTAACATCGCGATTGGCATTGAGCAGATTGCTGCCGGACGCAAAACCGCCTGCCGTCATGCCGCCTACCAGACCAGACTGCTCAATTATTCCCTGACCAATAGCCAACAGAGAACCATCTTGCTGATACGCAGCCCTGCCTACATAAACATCACTCGTACCATAAGAGGACATGTTGCCCACAGTCACACCGATAGTCGCGCTGCCGGCATTCAGCGATAACAGTTCAAGATTCTGCTTAGGATTCCAGCTGCTGCGGAGCGTTGTCTCACGCGCCATCAACGTCGAATTATCAACATTCAGTGCCGTTTTGGCATAATTTTCCTTTGTGCCCAGCGTATTGTCCACATTCGTAGCAGACATAGCAGAAATCATGCTGGCTGCTGATGAACCAACCTTCGTTCTTACCTGCGGGGTATTTGTGGCAGCAATATCCAGCATAGGCGACCGCAGGCCGCTATCCTTTATATCCACAGTTGCCGAGCCAGTATAACCGGCCCGGGCAGACAAACCTGTGCCTGAAAAAGCCAGACTACCGCTGGCGGCAATTGCCGAAAGCTCTACCTGCGGCATACTCTGTGCATAAACATCTATACCTATTTCGTTATCACTGACCAGCCCGGACTTCTTAATAATGACCGCATTTTTCCCCGTACCGCTGTTTTCCGCCAACAATGCACTGCCGGCCTTACCAGCACTGAGCGTCACGCCCACTGCATCCAGTTTAGAGGAAATGTTGTCCATGTTGTTTAGCGATGTTCCCCTTCTTGCCCGCAGTATGTCATCATCAAGAACCGTCGTAACCTCCGTCTTGCTGTTCAAGCCGGCATAAGCGATACCAGCCGCCCCTGAAAGCGCTGCTGCGCCCTGACGAATCTTCAATTCATTCTTCCCGGACAATTCATTATTGATTTTTATATCCTGCGCAGATTCTACTTTCGTATCGTTCACATCCAGCGCAGACCTGCTGGCGTTGTTCAAAATGCCTACCGCACCATTGATGGCTGCGCCGCCAATGGCAACGGATTTATTTTCCTGCCGCACATTATTGAGGACACCGCTATCCAAAACGATATTGCCTGTGTTCGAGATAAGCTTGGAGCCTTTTACCGTTAAGCTTACACCAGAACCACTCTTTCCACCGCGGTCAGCTGCGGCTGCTGTGCTGCTGCCTGTCCGGCCGTCTGTAGTCGAGCTATTGAGCTGATTGCCCTTAGTCGCCTGATTGGCTCGGTTCAAAAGGTCGCTGGTGTTCACCTGCGAACCATCGGCTTCCTTGCCCTTATTGGCCGCCGATTCATAGCGGTCAGCCAGCTTCTGGCCTACATTCGTAATCATCACGTTAGCCGAAGCGCCCACTGAACCAGCGGAGGCATTATATGCGCTCTGCTCGATATTGCGCTCGTCTTTTGCCTGGATGTCGATTTCCCCGGCTTTGAGGTCAGCATTATCCAATACGGCTGCTGTTCTGCTATCCAGCGTATTGATGACCACGCCTACGCCCACACCTGCGCCCAGACCCAATGCACCCGTAAAGGCAGTATTATTGAAGCCCAGTTTATTTTGTGCGAGCACTTCAATCTTGACCGGGTCAAGACGATCATAGCCTAGCGTCCCGATTGAAACAGCCTTCATGGAGCTATTGGCTACACGCGCTGTTACATCACCAGTCACATTCGCTACACCGATGGAGCCTGCCAGACCGCCAATACCACCGCCGCCAATATTGTAAAGTTCATAGGTAAGCCGGGTATCATTCAGGGCCTTTACAGCTGCCTGATTCTGGTTGTTCGCTCCCCGAACCTGAAACCCCGCCTCTGTGCCTTCCATTTCCGCTTTGACACGGCTGTCTTCTTTGACCACAGCTACGCCAGTGCCAACACCGACACCTGCCCCGGCAACACCCAGGGAATAGATGTCACTGTAGATTTTCCCATGATGGTCAGCCAGCACATCAAAATTTCCCCATAGGCTCAGCTTAGCATTCTTCACGCTGGCATTGGTCTGCGAACGCAGGTCATAGACACCAGTTCCGTTGATGAGGCCTGCTCCCATACCGGCAAAGCCGATACCGGCTGCATGAGAAGCACTCCCCTGCCAGCCAACCGCTTCAACATTCAGGCTGCGGGCATATACATCATCATGGGGATGTTTTGTTCCCATCAACAAAGCTGTTGTCTCCCGCGTAATCGTCTGGCTGTCGCTGCCCATACCTGCGCCAACGCCCTGTCCCGCAGCACTGACCGTACCAACAAGGCCATAGGAATTGGTATAATCACGCGCCACAATATTTGCATCTGCATCTGTGGACAGCCTTGCTTTATCCACCAACGCCTTCGTGGAACCACCAATTTCATTGACATTAAAGGTGCCATTTACCGCAGCGCCCTGTCCGGCAACCCCTGCATTAACCAGCAATGACTTGATGGTATGCGTGCCGGAAGCAGACACGGCAATCCCCTTATAAGTAGATTCGCCCCGCAGGTCTGCCAGGTTTGCAGCCGCGTCCAGGATTTTTTCACCATCAGCAGCGCTGGACTTGTTGTCTTTGTCCTTGTCCGCCGAAGCCAGTTTGCCCACAATTGCCTGGTCAGCATTATTCAGCTTATCCTTTACTTTCCTATCCTTAGCGCCACTCGTTGTAACCTTAGTATTCGCGCCTTCAACAGCGGCAAAGTTCTCACTTGTAATGGTATTTTTCGCCACAGCAGCACCAACGCCAGCCCCTTGTCCGGCAGCTGCCAAAACGCCCACGATATTCTTGATGTTTTCATCACCGCGAGCAGCAATGAGCACACTGTCTCCAGAAGCATCTACTTCCGTACCGCCACTGAGAACAGCACGGTTTTTCGTCTGGATATCGTTGATGGCCACAGAACCGACAATGCCTGCGCCCTGTGCTGCAACACCGCCACCAGCCGCAATGTTATTGATGGTCGAAAGACCTTTGGCATCTACCGTAAACCCGGTGGTATAGAGTTTGCCGCCGGAAACCTGTGCACTGGTCACCGCCTTATCGGTGTTCATGACCAAACCTGCACCAATGGCTGCATTCTTGGAAGCCGACAAAACTGCTGCTACAGTCCGCAGATTATCCTTGGTATCAGCAGCCGTTGTCACTGCAAACCGACGCTTATCGCTTCCGATATTGGAGCTTTCAATCGAAGCTCCCACATCTTTTTGGATACTGGTCAGCGCTGCCACACCTTGTACAGCCGCCACACCCGTGCTGAGGCCAACACCTACCCCCACAGTTGTAAGCGTGCTGTCGTCCTTAGCCGTCACCATCAAATCGCCATTTTGATTTTCAATGCCGTTTAACGTACTATTTCTGACCGCCGCTTTGGTTTTCTGGCGCTCGTCATTACCGCCAATGTCGTTATAGACAAAGGCACCGCCTATAGCAGCCGTGCCACTGCCCTGCACATTCCCCACTACGGCCAGTTTCTTCGAGGTATCCGCAGCAGTGATATCTGCTTTTGCAATATTATTCGCCTTGGTATTTTCCATCACCACAGCCGTTGAATTATGACCACGGTTAATCGCAGAAGCACCATTTACCCCTAAACCTTTGGAAATTCCCACACCAGCGCCTACCGCATAAACGGAAGCTTTGCTGTCAGCCTTAACGGCGAGATTGCCCTTGCCCGCAGCAAAGTTCTGGGAATTACTGTTTATCTCACTGTCTTTGATATAGGCATTGGTATCATTCTCCAAAAGATTGTAAGCCATGGCCAGACCAAAAGCAGCTCCGCTCGTAACACTCACCTGACCGGCAACATTGATTTCCGATGCGCCCGTACCAGACTCAACCGAAATTCCCTTAGCGGACAAATCCTTGACTTTTTCCACACCGGCAGTCACATCATTATCTGTCAGCTGCAGACTCAATGAACCTGCTGCGCCAAAGCCACTCTTGGCCGCAGCTGCACCAGCGGCAGTATTCACATCCAGCGTATTGGAAAAAGCACGCACTTTCAGCGCATCCTGAGCAGCATTATTCACTACGAAATTGCCGCCTTCAATTTTGGCCGTGAAATCATTATCCACATCACTGATGGCCATAGATGCCAGCCCCGAACCATTTTTCGAGGATGCCAAACCGACAGCTGCGGTAATGATTTTGTTGCCGTAAGCGGCCTTTTTCGCCAAATCTTCATTGATGGCCTTGGTATCGTTGTTGTTCTTCTGTTCCAGCTGTTTCGTGTAGCTGTCCCCTTCAACATCAACATCAGTCTGCTTCAGGGCTGCATTGTACTTCTTGTAATCACTGGTGTTATCCGTTGCCTGGTCCTGCGCGAGATTCTGTACAGCATCTGCACAAACCGTCGCATTTCTGGCCACAGCCTGCGTTATATTCTTCAAGTTATTGTAGGCAGCTACCCCTTGGAAACCATAGCTTTTACCGCCCTTAGGTGCCGCAACCGATACACCTACAGCGCCGCCGACTTGCGTAAGCGAAGCGATTGCTTCGTTGCGCAGATTCCCCAAAGCATCATAATTGCCACCATCGAGCATTGCATTTACATGGTTTTCCAAAAGGGCCACCGCCACCGTACCACCGGCAGAGGCAGCACCATTCCCCCCAGCTGCTATGGACAGATTTACACCGCCCGTAACCTGCGTATCGGTGTCCATTGCTTTATTGGTGATGTTTTTCGTTTTGGCAGTTACCCCCACCACCTGCGCGTCTACATTGCTGCTGCCTTTGTTTACCGAAGTGGAGGCCGCCCCTGTGAAGTTGTAGCTGTTCTTTCTGGCCTGAGACACAGCCAGTCCTACGCCGCCGGCAAACAATGCGCCTTTCTTTTCAGCAGTGTTCACAAAGCTGCCTTTTTGCTCATTATTATTTTCCTGGATTTTGCTGTTCTTAACCTGAGCCAGTACATCACTTGTGACGCTGTTCACCGCCACGGCCCCGGAAATACCTACCGTGGTCGCCGAATCCGACGTATTCTTCTTCAGCTTGATATTTTGGAAACTTAAAGCTGCGCCGCCACTCCAGGAACCAAAGAATAACGAATCCGCTGCCTTATTGACAAATGCCGCCATATCCGCACCATTAGAGCGCAAAGTGACATTGGCATCCTGCAAAATGGATTTCGTCTGATTAGCCGACAGATTCACGGAAACACTGCCAGCACCAGCAAAAGTGAAGCTGGGCATAGTCTGCCCGCCAGTCATGTTGGCCACACCAGTTTCCTTTTTATCCTTCTTCTTTTGACTCTGCTTGAATCTGTCCATCGTCCGGCTGAATACCGAGCCCTTATCCTGCTTTTCATCGGGTTTGAAGTAGGTCTGATAGCTGTCCTTGAAGCTGGTGAACTTGCCTGATGCGCCATTGATATTGGAAGCAAAGTTTGCCAGAGCACCGCCGGATTTGCCATTGTCCGTCTGTTCAATAACGCCGCCTGCCACACTTACGCTGTGGATATAGCCATCTGCTTTGGCATTCATGGACAGACTATGCGCATTGATCGCGCCTGCCTTAGCTCCTGCAGAGCCGAAATAGTCCGCAGCCTTCAGATTTGTGCCGCCCCCTACAGACAGCGTGCGTGCCAGTGAACCAATTTCATCTTTACTGCCAATATTATTATCACTCACGGCTGAAAGGGTCTTCACATCAAAATTCGTTATGGCCACAGACGCACCAATGCCCATCGAGCCATTTCCATAGGCCAGGCCGCCGGCAATATTGAGCACCCGGCTGTCATTTTGTGCCGTGATGTTCAATACGCCAGATTCCTTTGCCTCAGCTTTTTTCTGTTTTTTCTTTTCGTCTGCAGAAAGTTTTTCCCATGCGGCATCAATTTTCTTCTGACTGTCCGCCTTGGAAACTTTCCCGGTTGCCTCTATCTTGGCACCGTTGTCTACGGACACAAGGGTTACGCTTTCGCCGCCCACATAGCTGACCGTCCCCTGCAAGGCCTTGGTATCTGCAACCGTATCATTATCGCCGGTCTTATTGGAGTTATTAGCCGGCGAGCCGGAACCACCGTTCAAGATATAATGATTTATATCGTTCTTGCCCGTCAGCGTTACATTATTGCCCGTGAGCTGTGCCTTATCGGCTACAGCCAGCACGCTGTCTGCCCTGCTGTTAAATACATTGACCACTGCGCCAATAGCCGTTGATGCTGCTCCGGAAGGTTTCAAGTGGCCATTCATGGCAATATCGCTCTTATTCACACCGCTGTTAATCGTAAGGTCGCCTGCCGTATTAATCTGAGCCTGGCGCCCCACCAGTACACGGGCATGGTCGTCCGAATTGACCACGTTCACGGCACCTGCCACCGATACCGAAGCCACACTGCCTTTATCAGAAGTATTCTTTTCCCGGTTCTTAACCAGATTGGAACTGGTGGAACTATCCACATAATAATTAGCAATCTTGGCTGGATTGGTCAGATTGTCAAGGGCTTCCAACGTTTTGGCAATCTTAATCCCATCTCCTTCCAATTCCTTGGCATAAGTATTCAAATCCTCATAAAGGGTTTTCCCCCGGTTGACCAAAGTCTGAGCGGCAGTGGGGTCCTTGATAATATTCGTCAGATTTCCCACTGCGGCAAAGAAATCCGACACATGCTGCCTGGGTTCCTTCCACTTGTCGCCCTTAAAGAAACTCAGCAACGAATTTTTTACATCGTTTATCGCTTTTATATCCGCTACCAACTTATCCAGACGGCCATGACTGCTATTGGCTTCGGCTTTGAGCGTGATGTTGCTGCCGGTAAGCGAAACCGGCTTATCATCATCACTGCCGGCAATGACTACACTGGCATCGGTAGTGACATCCGTTACCGATACAGCCGCATTGATCAGCGCCGTCTTGGCCTTACCGTCGCTGCCGGCAGCAGAGGTCGCCAGCGAACCCACCTGTACATCTGGATTGGATTGTACAGCTGAAATGGTCAAAGCACCTTTATCACCGGCATTCAGCTTAGCGCCCTTGTTAATGGACACACCGGCCTTACTGTCACCCAAGACTACATTTACGCTGGCGCCTACCGTAACGTATTGGGAAGCTTTATCCAGCGCCGAAGCTTTGGTCTGGCTCGTTTCGCTCTTTTTATCGTCTTTCTTTTCCGTATTTTCTTTATCTGCGTCTGCTGCTTTGTCTGCTTCTGCAGCCTTTTCTTCTTTCTCCTTTTCCGCTTCCTGGGTTGCCTCGTTTGCATCATTGAACAAAACATCTAAACCAAGGTCATCTTCTGCATCCTTGGCCTCAGGTTGTGCTGCCTCCGTACCCGTATCCTTGTTTTTATCTTTATCCTTGTCCTTATCTTTATCCTTATCCTCTTCTTTTGCGGCTTCTACCTTCGCCGTACCATTGTTGGCGGTAATCTGCTGCAGCGTATTCGTTTCGGCAGCTTTCACCTCAATATTGCCGCCCGCCTTGATTGCCGCACTATCCGACACCTGTGCATTTTCCGAGGTATTGACAAAGTTCAAGGCCGAACCGCCCAGACCCGATTCTTTAATGCTGTTTTCTGCCTTGACAGTCAGCGAGTTGTTCAGCGTTGAAGCCACAGAGACATTCTTGCCCGCATCCAGCGTCGCCCCTGCATTCAGCTGATTCTGGCTATTTGTGGAACCAATTACAACATTGCCCACAAAATTCAGATGACTAGTATCTTCTTTGCTGGCCAAATTGGAACTGGTGGCCGATATATTGGTCTTGGCATTCGAAACAGCAGAAACAGAACCGGCCTCCGCTTTCAATAACCCCGCCACAGTAAGGCTGGCATTATTCTTATAATATGAAAAAGTTGCTGCTAACAACTGATTCTTCTTACCTTCAACTTTCCCTTCCGAAGCCAGTTTCGCATTGAGTTCACTGGAGGCCAATACCGAAATTGCCGGCGTGGGGGCAGGGGTCTTGCCATCTTTATCGGGCTTCCCTGCAATATCATCACCAGTAGCTTTTATTTGGGCATCTTTGCCAATCGCCACATTGGCCGTATCTTTATGCATCATGTATGCACCAGAGATTTTGATATACTCCTGCAACAGATTCGTTGCTTTAATCTCCTTGGCCATATCCTTATCAAACTGATAATCATCTTTGGTCGTTGCAGTTACATTGACCGTCTTGCCCGTGATTTTCCCTGCCAGTTCAATCCCCGCATTCAGCCCCAAAAGAGTCTTGGTATTCTGGATGGCTTCCTTGGTTTTCTTTTCCAGCTCTGCCTTGGCTTTCTCATCCTGTTTCTTCTGATCCTTGGGCTTCTCTGGTTTCACATTATTGGAAAGTGCCTTTGCTGCCATAACGACATTGCTATCCGCATCAATCTTCGCCTCCTTGGCCATTTTTATACTAGCGCCAATAGGCTTACTGATATCCCAGTTAGCAATGCGGAAAACATTAACACCAGTTCCATCCAGCTTATTATTCAACTTGCCCGACAAGCCACCTTCTTCAGCCGTATTCTTGCTGTCTGCTACGGCTGCGAGGACAATATCCCCCGATTCCTTATCCCGCTGCAACGTCAGATCAGTCCCCGAGCCAATACCTGCTTTAACACTGCCATCTTTGACATTTACAATATCTTTATAATCAATGAGCTTTTGACTGTTAAGGAGCGCACCGTCCTTAAGCTCGATATTGGCTGCTGCCAAAGTCATACCGCCAACGGTATTGATATGACCGGCAACCGTAATCGTTCCGGTAAGATTGAGGGGCACTTCACCATTTTGAATGCTTTTCGCGCTGAGCAAATCCGCACTTGTCAGCAATTTGTCGTTACCGAGCAATTCTTTGTAATACTTGTCAGTGGGCACCACCATGCCCACCTGCCCGGCATTGATAACGCCTGTTGAAGACACAGCAATCCCCTTAGGGCTGATAAAGCGCAAATCACCGCCGATTTTATTGTTCTGCACAGCATTGACAATGCCGGCAATATCCACTTTGTTATCGACAAAATTAAACAGACGGGCAGCCGTTGCGCTGTCTACGCTCTTACCGAAAAACAAATTGGCAATATTCCCCTGACTCAGATTGAAATTTTTAAAATGGTTAATTGCGGTATTACCGACCACACGATCTGCAAATACATTGTGGACATTTCCAGCTGTCTTTATCGTACCCTTATTAGCTGCATCGTGCTTGGTAATATTGGTGGCCTGCCCCACATTCGGCAATGCCAGCATACCGAAAAGCGCTACCGATAATATGGCGTTGCGACGTTTCGCCCACTTCCTGTACATACTCATGACAATCCCCCATTCCTTTCAGATCCGTCCACAAGGAGTGTTATCCCTAATCCTTTTCATTTCTATACAAAAATATTCTTTAAAAAAACGCATATTCCTGCCATTATTATAATTATATAGTAAAGTATGATTTTAGTCAATTTTGTGATAATTTGGATATAACATATTTTAACTTTTTCTGCCAGATAGATATCGCCCCCTAATTATTTGTAGTATAAATTTGCGTAGCTTCCTATGCCATGTTCCGAGCCAAAATCTGTTTTTCTTTACAGGCATGCATTTTCCGCAGGACTGTAATTTAAGCAAAAATATTGTCCGCACCAAACGTTGTTGCTCCACAACGGTGCGGACAGTTGTTATCTGCAGCATATCCAGCTGTCAATCATTCTGCTATACCAGACTTGTAATAGCGATTCGTAAGCATATATACGCTCTGCCTGTTATTATCCCACATCGAGCCGCAAATTATTCAGCCGTGCCCGGATTTCCTGCCAGTCCGGCATAAACTTTGCCACATGGCCATAAAATCTCGCATTATGATGTTTCTCCAGCAGATGAGTCAGCTCATGGAGTATTACATATTCCAAACACACAGGCGGTTTCTGCGCCAGTTGGACATTGAGCCAGATTCTTTTGGCTGTGATATTGCAGGTGCCCCAGCGGGTTTTCATATATTTGGTACGCCATTCGTTGGACTTCAGGCCTGTAATCGCCTCCCATTTGGGCAGCAGCACTTTGGCTTTCTTAATCAGCTCCGCCCGATAGACTTCCCGCATAAACTTCTCCCGCCAGTCCACGTCGGACTTTTTCGGCAGGTACAACAAGATTTTATCGCCCATGATTTTATAGGCGGGCTTCTGCGACTCGATAACCACAAGGCGATAAGATTCACCCCATAGATAGAGCGTTTCCCCTGACACATACTGCCGCTTAGACGCACGAGGCTGCTCCTGAAACTTCTTTATCTGCCGCCGAACCCACGGAAGATTGGTGCGGGCAAATAGTTCAATAGCTTTATTCGGCACACGCAAAGGTGCAGAAATAACCACCCTGCCACAGGGTGGTTTGACATAGAGGTGCATATTCTTGATTTTCTTCTTCTGTACTTCAATGGCAACTTCGGCCACCTGCATCTGCATCAATAAAACCTCACTACAGCCAATTACAAAAATTTTTCCAGCTGCAACTATCTTCCCTTTTCATCCAAAATCTTCTGGTCGAGTATCGGCCCGTATTTTGGCCGCCACCACGAGATGGCTCTTATGGCGTTGATATAATCCTGCATGGCCTGGTCGTCAATAACTGCTGCTTCGCCGCCCGCAATGGCCTCTGGCACCAGTGGCACAGTATCGGCCTTGCCGATGGCTGTGCGGGTAATCCAGAAGCCATAGTTAACGCCCTTCGTACTGGTAGTCGTCAGGCTCTGCCCCAGTGCCATATAGCTTGTGCCTTTAGGCGCTGTAAGCTCCATCAGCGTAGGGAATATATCAATCTGACTGCCCGCACTGTCGGCCAGCAGCGTGCCCTTATGGATATTTTTCCCCGTCACGATAAAGGGAATGCCGTAACGGGCATACATATCCGGCTGTTTTTCGATATTGTAGCGGTCGCCATGGTCCCCCACGATGACAAACAGGCTGTCGGGATATTTGGCCTTGACCTCCCGCACGAATTTGACCAGTTCCCGCTGGGCATACCAATAATGACCGAGTTCCCGCAGGAGTTCTTCGTCCTGCTGATAGGCCGCAGGCAGTGCCGCCCGCACTTTTTCCTTATCAAAGCCCTTCGCTTCCACATCCACATCATAGGGTGAATGATTCGATGCATTGAGGATAATATTGAAGCTCGGCGCATCTGTTAAACGCTCCATGATATTGGCATAGAGGCATTCATCTTCACAGCCCCAGACACTCCCCGGCACATCACCGAAATCACCACGGCTGTAGAAATGCTGGAAGCCCTGCGCCTGCGTAAAGGCACCAATGCGCTCCCAGGTAGCCGGCCCGGCATAGAAAAAGTTGGTTTCATAGCCCAATTTTGCCATCTGCGGTGCACTGGCTGTCGGATAGGGTGCGGCAAAGGACTCGGGCATAGTGGTCAGATAGAGGTTGGCATCGGCTACACCTGCCACCGAGCCGGTCACAGCCGATACGGTGCTGGCACCATTGGGCAGAAAGGTCGGACAGTAATCCGAATCCTCGGCCATCACCAGCCCGCGCAAATCTTCAGCAATGGGAATATCCTTGTACTTATCCAACAGCGGCCAGTTCGCCAGACTTTCGGAGAGAATCACAAAGACATGACGGGGCGGCTGTTCCGTTCCCTGTACCACATTTCTTTGCAAATAAACATCGAGATTATTCGTATCGGCAGGCTTGCCACTTAAATTGGCGGCCAGCTGCTGGATATCCTCCATGGTGAAATCCAGCCCATTACAGGCCAACATGCGGCTGTTGAGGTTATAGGCCCGGTAGATGGCCTGCGGGTTATCGAGGATTGCCTCATTTAAGAACTCATCCTTGGTCACGCCCGCATTTTCCCAGTCCACCGCCGTCTGCCAGCCCAGACTGCCGCCAAAGATGCCCAACAGCACCGCAATATACACGAGATAGAGGAAAGCGGCACGCACGACCATCTTTCCCCACAGGGGCCAATGGGCAATGGGCAATAAGGGCATTTGCCAAGCCAGCAGCCTGCGCAAGAGCTGCCAAAGTACAAAGGTCAAGAGCATTGCCCCGGCAAAGCGGGCCGGCAGGGCATACTGATCAACCATAGTCCAGAACAGGGCGCCCCAATCCTCATTCATTCCCGTAAAAATCATCTGATTGAAATTCATACGATAAATGCGGTAATAGGGAAAGCTGGCCATATAAAGCACAGACAGCACCATAAGCAGCAGGCCGTTTATCCCCAGCCATAGATAGTTTTCGATTTTTGGCAGGAGATAATGCGCCGTAAAGGCGGGCACAAAGCTAATGAGCGTCAACGCACCTGCCGTCTGCATACTCAGACGGCTGCCACGCCAAAGCGCCAAAGCAATATCGCTGCCGGAGGTCTGCGGCCCCCAATAGTCATTAAGCCACAGAATAAAAAAGAGCCGGAAAAGGGAAAGGACTGCCAGGTAAAAAGCATATACCTTCAGTCCTTTTACAATAACCCTATGAAAATTTTCCCAGCTAAATCTTGATGGGAAATTTATACTCATGGCAGAATGATTTCCACCCCATAAGAATCAGCAGCTTCCTGAATGTCCTGAGCCGGCAGCGTATCGGTAATCAGGCCGGACAGGGTGTCCAGCGTAGTGTAGTTGTAGTTGCCATCTGTGCTGAGCTTGCGAGCTTCAGCTACTACATAAGCCTTCTTGCTGTGACGGATAATGGCGGCCTTATTGATGCCGTCATCAATATCGTAAGTGGAAACACTGTTTTCCTTAACGTCAACGCCTACGGCACCGACAAAAGCGATATCCGGTTTCAGGCGGGAAATGAAGTCCAGCGTCATGCCGCCCCAGAAACCATCACGGCTCTTGTTGATTTTACCGCCGGCAAAGACCACGCGGATTTTCGGATTGCGGGCCAGCACCACGAGAATGTCAATCATGTTGGTCACAACCGTGATATCCTGGTCCATCTTGACCAGGAGTTCCGCAATAGCCAGGTTGCTCGTAGAGATATCGAGGAATACCATATCGCGCTCATGTATAAGTTTTACAGCTGCCTGAGCAATACGCTGTTTAGCTTCCACATCCGTATTACGATGCTTGCTGACTTCGAGCATATGGCTGTTTTCACGAATGCGTACAGCGCCACCATAGGTGCGTTTGAGTTTTCCCTTTTTCTCCAAAGCACCCAAATCCTTGCGGATACAGTCTTCAGTCACCTTGAATTTCTCACTGAGGTCGCGGACACGCACCTTGCCATCGCGAGCAAGCATGCTCAGAATAATCTCCTGACGTTCTTCCAAAAACATCTGCAATTCACTCCCATTGATTTTTTCCTTACAATAAACTAGGGGAAGCCGTAAGGTATTGTTTGTTATTATTGTTGTACAATTAGTTTACTAGATTTGCGATAAATTATCAAGTCATTTTTCTGGGAAATTTATCCGACAGGCAGCCGGCATCTGCCAGCCTTTCGGTTATGCTCTTGCCAGCAATACCTGTCAACCACTCCAATTTGCCTGCCTTTTGTGAAAGCAACGCCTTCACTTCCACTTCTAGAATATCCAACACTTGGTCAACTGCGCGGAAAACCCGGCCACGTTCTTCGGGCAGCACGTTGTTCGTGTAAAAAGCGAGTCTCCCCGTGCAGCTATCCTCCCCCTTGGTCAAGCCAAAGAAAGCTCTCTGCCTGGCGGCGCTAAAATTACCAAATGCGGCGAGTTGTCCCAATGTATCGGCTAATAGTTCATCCAAGGCGTGATTCTTCATCCCCCCCAAAATGCGTAAGGTTTCATAGTGAGCGCATTCATGAGCCAGGCGCAGATGGTGGGAACGTTCCAGCCATTCTTCCTCCGGGCAGCCTGCTGCGGCAGCAGAAACATTGCTGTAGGGTGCACGGTTCAGCAACAGGACACGATGACGATATAGCGAAGAAGCCTTCGTCTGCAGCGTGAAGGCATTTACGGATGCCAAAAGGTTCCTGACCTCTTTTCTCCCATTCAACAGTGCTTCCATCTGACGAAAATCCCGGTGAGAAGCAGTATCTATGACCGGCAGCTTCCCCCCTAACGTCTGTACAAAGGATATCAGCAGAGCAGATTCATGCTCCCAGTCAAAAGCCAATGCGGGCAGTACCAGTTCAGCCGTCAGAAAGTCCAAAACTTCTCTTCCTGCTGCCTCTCGCCAACTGCCAACAAATTTCTCATCTGGCATGGGCATAAACGGAATAAGCGCAGGTATAGCATAAGCATGGGCGAGGTATTCCTCAGCCGTCAACAATCGCTTATCTCGAAACATATTGCCTTTCTCCCTTCAACCAGTCACCCGGCTTTCCTTAATGTGCTTCCGCGCCTTGTCCATCAAAGCCAAGCTGCGGTTTAAGAGCATATCATATACAGGTTCACTGCCCATATACTCTGCTACCAAAAAAGCAGTCATCGAAACCAACATCAACGACAGTAAATGCTGAAAAGAGCCGGTCATCTCCATGATGAGGATTGCCCCCGTAACCGGCGATTTCACCACTGCCGAAAAATAGGCCGCCATGCCAAAGACAATGCAGTTCACCGTCCATTGCGGTGCCAAAAGATTTGCTGCTACAGCCAGCTGGGCAAACAGCGCCCCACCCACAGCGCCCAATACCAGCATGGGCAAAAATATGCCGCCAGGCACACCGGAACCAAAACACAGCATGGTAAAGAAAAATTTTCCCGCCAAGAGCAGGAGCAAAAAGCCAATCGCATATTGATGTTCTACCAAAGCATCCACGAGCGGGCTGCCACCGCCCAAGATTTCCGGCAGGAAAAAGCCGATAACACCTGCGGCAAAAAGCGGCACCAAAGGCTTTTGCCACGGTTTTAAGGGCGATTTGGCATAGGTATCCAACGAAATCACAAGCATCTTGTTAAAGCCCAGACCCAAAGATCCCACAAAAGCCCCCAGTAGAATCAGTACTATATAGACATTGCCCGCCATCACCACGGGAATCTCGCCCATATGAAACACTGGCTCCATGCCAAAGAAAAACTGTGTCACCGTCGTTGCCGTAACCGTGGCTGCAATAGAGCCCATCAACACATAGGGCGAAAAATTCTTCGTCAGCTCCTCCAGACAAAAAATCGCACCCGCCAACGGCGCATTAAAGGCAGCAGCCAAGCCTGCTCCTGCGCCAGCCGTAAGCAGATAATGATTTTCCTCGTAGCTCCTATGGGTCAAACGGCCTACGCCCTGTCCCAGGCAAGCACCGAGCTGGACGCTGGGGCCTTCACGTCCTAGGGAAAGCCCTGCACCAATGCCCATTACCGCACCGGTAAATTTTAGCAGCAGCACGCGCGCCCACTGCATATCCATCCGGCCCATCAGAATTCCCTTGATTTGCGGGATACCCGAACCGGAAATCATGCCATCGGCCTTGAGCATACGATGCAGGATAAACCCAATCACCACCAGCACAGCAAACCAGCCGGGAATATAGGCCGGATTTGCCTGCAAGTATTGATACAAACGCGGGAGATTTTCCTCGGATAGTTCGAGCAGATAACGAAACAGGGCAATGGTGAGCCCCGTAAAGATGCCGATAATATTACCTTCAATAAAAAGCCGCAGTTTCAGCCGTTTAGGGTCGGTGAGTATTTGTAAAAAATGTTCCAATCGTTCCTGCATCTATCTTCTCCTCTAAAATGAAAACAAGCCCTCCCCGAAGGGAAGGCTTGCAAATTTGCTTATTCAGCAGTGAACGGCAGCAATGCGATATTGCGAGCACGTTTGATGGCAACAGTCACCTGGCGCTGATGCTTAGCGCAGTTGCCGGAGATACGACGGGGCAGGATCTTGCCGCGCTCCGTAATGAAGCGACGGAGTTTTGCCACGTCTTTATAGTCGATATGTTCGACCTTGTCTACGCAGAACGAGCAGACCTTTCTACGAGGTCTTCTGCTTCTGTCACGTCTCATCAAAGTAATTCCCTCCTAACTTAAAACGGGATTTCTTCGTCAGGGATGGACGGGCCAAAACCATCAACAGGTGCAGACTGCGGTGCTGCCGGTGCCGGAGCACCAAAACCGCCAGCCTGAGGAGCAGACCCCTTGGAATCCAAGAACTCTACTTCACTTGCTACGATTTCCGTCACATAACGCTTCGTACCATCTTGTGCATCGTAGTTTCTTACCTGAATGCGGCCTTCCACAGAAATCCGACGGCCCTTCACCAAGTTGTTGCCGCAAACTTCAGCCAGCTTGCTCCATACAACAATGGGAATAAAATCCGCCGTGGGCTGACCATCGTTAGCATCTCTACGGGCAAAACGTCTATCGACAGCCAACGTAAAGGTACATACTGCAGTGCCGGACTGCGTGTAACGCACTTCCGGGTCACGGGTCAGACGGCCTATCAGTATTGCCTTATTCATGATACATCCTCCCTGACGCCAAAAATTGGCGTACTTCTAATTACTCTTCGTCGTTTTTCACGATCATATGCTTGAGGATACCGTCCGTAATCTTCATTACACGGTCGCACTCAGCTACGCATGCGGGTTCGCAGGTAACGTAGAGCAGTTCATAGAAACCCTCAGTGCAGTCTTTGATCTCATAAGCAAGACGCTTCTTGCCCCAACGATCTTCTTTATCGATAGTACCGCCGTTTTCGGTGATGAGCTTAGTGAACTTGCTGATAACAGCGTTCGTAGCTTCTTCTTCCATCGGTTTCACGATAAAAATGACTTCGTACTTTCTCACGAAATCACCTCCCTCTCTGGTCTTTGGCTCCTGCTCGCACAGGAGCAGAGGTTGAAATGTTATTTCAACTCAAAACAAAACTTATTTGTCTCACGACTAGGAAATTATACCATTTCCCGGTGACGTTTGCAAGAGATTTTTTTCTTCTTCTGTAAAAGACGGAGGGGAGGGGCGGGGATGACTTTCTTCCACTTAGACAGGCTTGTCAAACGTTCCAGAAAGTCATCCCCGCCCCTCCCCTCCTCACTACCAGCCGAAACTTAACACTGCGATGTAACACTCAGAACTGTGTAAATCATAAGAGCAAATAGTCAAGGAATTGCAGGAAAACCACATCAGCACACCGAAAATACCATGATGAATATTATTCTAATAATGTCTGATATACGCCATACAAAGCGTGAAAAACGGAGGAAGATTCAACATGGATAGGGAAAAAATAACCAAGGCAATGACTGCCATTGAAAAATGCACCGCTAAACCAGAGGCTTCGATTGCATTTACAGTAAAGGATGTTCGCATAATGCGAGACCGTATCATGGAATCTGCAGCTGAAGATGCTCATCGTAAAGCAAACGTACTTTGCAAAGCATCTGGTGTAAAATTAGGTAAGCTCCTGCACATAGAGTATTCTTGGAGTAAGGTGGAATTCGATTATATAGATATACCAGTATGGATGGGAAAAGGCGAACAAGAATCACCAGCCCAAATACAGCCAGATAATGTAGAAGAGGAAGATACTGTTGATTTCATTTGGGAAATTATCTAATGGAGATATGCGAGGATTATGAATCAGAAAAAAATCGATGTATCTTTTGATTTCACTATGGATTCTCCAGGCTACTGGGATGGCTTTTGGTCACGGAATGAGGGACTAGGAGCAGGAGCTTGCGACCCTGACGCTTGCAGCCCCACCTTGCAAAGATACCATCAACTGCTATGGAGCAAGATTTTACCTAATGGTGAGTCGTTTGAGCTGTCTAGGTGTTCTGGATTAAATTATCTTAGTTGGCGTAATCTATATTTCGGCAGTGATTCTATCTTGGCTAGTTTTCGATACAGAGACAATAGAAAGACCATTGAAGCTGTTATAAAACATTTACCTGACTACAAAGCATTCATGGAGGATTTTCTACATAAGGCATATACTATTGGCGGCACAATAATTTTCCCAAAACATCGCAACAGTATGAATCAACGCCGAGGTACTGACAAAAGGATTCGTGACAGATGGGATTTGACTATGGAATGTATCAGACGATACTACAACGGCGAATCCAGCCCACTCACGGATGTTATGGAATATGACCGTGATTTCTTTGCATTATTCAATGACTTCAAAGGCTATGTGGACTTTTTCTACTTGCAGGACTGTGTTACGGAAGATTACAAGAATATACGCTTTTGGCTAGGGGACGGTAGTTTTACAGGTCAAACATTACCGCAGACTGTTGAAGAATATCTGAAATATATTGATGCGGAGATGGATTTCTTGGAAAAACGTAACTCCAGAATAAAAGCAGCTATATCCTAAATTATGCTTTTTCGTAGAATTATCCCCAAAAAGTTGGAAGGCTTTAACTTCATGGCGGCAGGGCAGGTAGCTGTCTGCAGCGAAGCGTTTGGCCTTTGGCGTTAAGAAAATCTTTTTTGCCCACCACAACAAAAACGCAAAGTACTTTTGTCTGAACGAAGTGAGTTTAAGTACTTTGCGTTTTATAAAAGGCAAAAAAGATTTTTAGCCCAAGGTCATAGCACAGCGCAGACAGTCACCTGCCCTGCCGCCACGCCACCTTATTTACTTTTTGAAAAGATTCTTGATGTTATCCAGGAAGCTCTTCTGCTCCGGATTCACCTTATCTCCGCTGATTTCGCCGAACTCTTTAAGGAGTTCTTTCTGCCGCTGGTTGAGGTTCTGCGGCGTGAGCACCTTGATGACCACATGCTCGTCACCACGCCCATTGCCACGCAGATGCGGAATACCGCGTTCACGCAGGCGCAGAATCTTGCCCGACTGCGTGCCAGCCGGAATCTTGATTTCCACGGGGCCGTCAATGGTCGGCACCTGTACTTTGTCGCCCAGTGCGGCCTGCACGAAGGATACCGGCACTTCTACAATCACATCATAGCCTTCACGACGGAAAATCCGGTGCGGCTTGATGAAGATGTAAACGTAGAGGTCGCCATTGCCACCGCCACGAACACCGGCCTCACCGCCGCCGCTTACGCGCACGCGGGAGCCATTGTCCACACCTTTCGGGATATTGACCTTGATTTTCCGCGTAACCTTCTTGCGGCCCGTGCCATTACAGCTCGAGCAGGGATTCTTGACAATCTTGCCTGTGCCATGACAGCGGCCACAGGTGGTCTGATTGACCATGCGGCCAAACGGCGTATTGGCCACGGTCTGACGGGTACCCGTACCATGACAATCCGGGCAGGTTTCCGGACTGGTGCCAGGTTGTGCACCCGTGCCATGGCAGTGGTCACACTGTTCCGTGCGGGGAACATTCAGCTCAGCTTCTTTACCAAAAGCCGCTTCCTCAAAGGTGATTTCCAAATCATAACGCAGGTCGCTGCCGCGTTCCGGGCCGGGACGGCCGCTGGAACGGCGTCCACCGCCGCCGAAGAACATATCGAAGATATCCCCGAAACCTTCAGCACCGCCGCCAAAGCCGCCAAAACCGCCGCCAAAGCCGCCAAAGCCGCCGGCTCCGCCGCCCATACCATTCTGGAAAGCTTCATGGCCGTACTGGTCATAGGCCGCCCTTTTCTGCGGGTCTTTGAGGACATCATATGCCTCATTGACCTCCTTCATTTTTTCTTCCGCTTCCTTGGGATTGTCAGGATTACGGTCGGGATGATATTTGAGGGCCATTTTATTTCTTGCTTTTTTGAGTTCTTTATCCGTAGCGTTTCTATCAACGCCCAGCACCTCATAATAATCGCGTTTTTCGCTCACGTTGCACCATCCTTAAAAACTATTGGGAGCCATGCGGCTCCCAATAATCCATCAAAAACCTCTAATTATTTCTTGTCGTCTTTGACTTCCGTATATTCGGCATCAACTACATCATCGTCAGCCTTAGCCTGCTGCTGAGCACCCGCACCTGCATCTGCGCCCGGTGCTCCTTGTGCGCCAGCGGCCTGAGCCTGCTGGTATGCTGCAGCGCTCATTTCGTAGAGCGGCTTCTGCAGTTCTTCCGTAGCCTTCTTGATGGCCTCCGTATCGCCACCCTTGAGGGCTTCTTTGAGTTTGTCAATACCAGCCTGAACATTAGCAGCCTGCGTCTTGTCCGCTTTGTCGCCGAGGTCTTTCAGGGTCTTTTCAGCCTGATATGCAAGGCTTTCGCCCTGGTTCTTAACCTCAACGGCTTCTTTCTGCTTCTTATCTTCAGCTGCATGAGCTTCGGCTTCCTTAACCATACGGTCAATATCTTCCTTGCTCATACCGCTGTCGGACTGAATCGTAATCTTCTGTTCCTTGCCCGTGCCGAGGTCCTTAGCGGATACATGCACAATACCATTGGCATCGATATCGAAGGAAACTTCAATCTTAGGAACCCCACGCGGTGCAGGAGGAATATCGGAGAGTTCGAAACGGCCCAGCGTCTTGTTGCCGGCAGCCATTTCGCGTTCACCCTGCAGAACATGGATATCAACGGACGGCTGGTTATCCGCAGCCGTGGAGAATACCTGGCTCTTGTGCGTCGGAATCGTCGTGTTGCGCTCGATGATCTTCGTGCAGACACCGCCGAGGGTTTCGATACCCAGAGACAGCGGCGTAACGTCGAGGAGCAGTACGTCCTTGACTTCGCCGACCAGTACGCCACCCTGAATAGCCGCACCAACGGATACGCATTCATCCGGGTTAACGCCCTTGGACGGTTCTTTGGCCAGGAACTGACGGATAGCTTCCTGAACAGCCGGGATACGGGAAGAACCACCGACGAGGATAACCTTGTTGATATCGCTGCCGGTAAGGTCAGCATCAGCCATAGCCTTGCGGGTCGGTTCCATCGTGCGTTCTACGAGGTCACGGGTCAGTTCATCGAACTTAGCGCGGGACAGCGTGAGGTCGAGGTGTTTCGGGCCCGTAGCATCAGCCGTGATGAACGGCAGGTTGATGTTCGTCTGGGTCATGCTGGAAAGCTCAATCTTAGCTTTTTCAGCAGCTTCCTTCAAACGCTGAGCAGCCATCTTGTCCTGGGACAGGTCAATGCTGTTTTCCTTCTTGAATTCTTCAACCATCCAGTCCATAATCTTCTGGTCGAAATCGTCACCGCCGAGGTGAGTATCACCGCTGGTGGCGAGAACCTCAAATGCACCACTGGAGAGTTCAAGGATGGACACATCGAACGTACCACCGCCGAGGTCGAATACGAGAACCGTTTCGTCTTCGTCCTTGTCGAGACCATAAGCCAAAGCAGCTGCCGTCGGTTCGTTGATGATACGCAGAACTTCAAGACCAGCAATCTTACCAGCATCTTTGGTAGCCTGACGCTGACTGTCGTTGAAGTAAGCCGGAACCGTGATTACAGCCTGGCTGACGGTTTCACCGAGGTATGCCTCTGCATCAGCTTTGAGCTTCTGCAGAACCATAGCGGAGATTTCCTGCGGGGTGTAATCCTTGCCATCAATGCTGACCTTGTAGTCATTTTCGCCCATGTGCCGTTTGATGGAAGCAATCGTGCGGTCCGGGTTGGACACAGCCTGACGCTTAGCCAGCTGACCAACGAGGCGCTGGCCGTCCTTCGTGAAACCAACAACGGACGGGGTGATACGGCTGCCTTCCGGGTTCGTGATAACGGTCGGTTCGCCGCCTTCCATAACGGATACAACGGAGTTCGTCGTACCTAAGTCAATACCAATAACTTTTGACATGATATATCCTCCTAAAAAACTTCATTAACGAATCAATTAGCAACTACCTGCACCATGCTCGGACGGATTACACGGCCTTTGACCATGTATCCCTTCTGCAGTTCCTGGGCGATGTCATCATCTTCCATATCTGCATTCTGCACGCGCATGACGGCCTGATGGAAGTTCGGGTCAAATTTCTGACCTTCCACTTCGATATGCTCCAGACCATTTTTCTTGAGGATTTCCGTGAACTGCGTGAAAATCATTTCCACGCCCTTCTGGAAAGCCTCGCCGTCTTTGGCTTCAGCGGCCATAGCGCGCTCGAAGTTATCCAAAAGCGGCAGCATATCTTTGAGCATTCCCTGGGTAACCACTGCGGAGAGTTCTTCCTTTTCCTTGCTCGTACGGCGGCGGAAGTTTTCAAAATCCGCCTGCAGGCGCAGGACACGGTCTTCCTTCTCCTTGAGCTCTGCCGTCAGTTTTTCAATCTGGGCAGCAGCTTCGTCCTGAGAATCCTTGTTTTCTGCTTCAGTTTCTGCGCTTTCGCTGGCGGCTTCTGCCTCATCGGCTTCATCAGAATCAGCAGCGTTGATTTCCTGCTGCATTTCCTCCAGCTTTTGCTCATCCTTCTTTTTTAATTCATCTTTCATGAATGATGGCAATTCATTCACCTCTTTCCAAGGTAATTATTTTTCGCTTTGTTACCAGCAACTACCAGTGAAAGCGTTTGATAACGTTGGTTAAATTGTTGTTCATGTACTCCAAGAGGCTCATAGCCTTGGCGTACTCCATACGGGTCGGCCCGAGCACCGCAATCGTACCGAGCAGCTCACCATCCAAATGATAGGTCGCTGTGATGATGCTGCTGTCCTTGAAGTGGCTGTCCTCATTTTCCTGACCGATGGTGACTTCCAGGCCATCACCGATATGGGCTCTGAGGATATCCTTCATGAGTTCTTCTTCTTCAAGGGTCATGAGCATGTGCTTGACCTTTTCCACATCATGGTATTCGGGCTGTTCGAGCATCTTGGTCGTACCGCCCAAGTACAGGCGTTCCTGCTTGCCGCTGTCCAGTGCCCGCTGAATGATGGAGAGCGCTGAATCGTACAATCCCTCATCGCGGATTTCGTCCCGAATTTGCGCCAAGGCATGATGCTCGATGGATTTTAAGGTATGTCCGGCTAAGTTCTCATTAATCACCGCCGCCATGCGCTGAAAATCCTCAAATTCTGCGCCGTCAGGCATTTCCAGAATTTTGTTTTCGATAAATCCCGCATCGGTCATCAATACCGTAATCACGCGGCGGGCATCCAGCGGCAGGAACTGCAGGCAGCGGAACTGTGCCTGTGTCATCTGCGGCGCCAGCACCAGCGAAACATTCTTCGTTATCGCCGAGATAAGGCGCGCCGTTTCCTCGAAAACCTGGTCAATGCGCTGCACCCTGGATTTGTACCAGCGGTCAATCAGCGCCTTTTCTTCATCACTGACGGGCTTGGGCGGGATAAGGCCGTCCACATAGAACCGATAGCCCTTCGAAGATGGCACCCGCCCGGAGGAAGTGTGCAAATGCTGCAAATACCCAAGCATTTCCAAATCCGCCATCTCATTGCGAATGGTGGCCGGACTGACGCCCAAATCGTGCTTGCGGGCAAGAGCCCGTGAACCGACCGGTTCTGCCGATTCGATATAATCGTCGATAACGGCCTTCAGCACCCGCTGTTTACGCTCGTCCAGCTCATACAGCTTTTCCGGCATTTGCTCCCTCCTTTCGACTCTGTTAGCACTCTAAAAAGATGAGTGCTAAATTTAAGTCTATAAGAATGATACCGCGAATAAAACAAAAAGTCAAGAGATAATAAATCAAAAAGTCAAAAATCCTGTTCGAACTTCACCAAGGAAGAATCCTTGCCGATAATGAAGATATCATCTTCTGCAGTAAAGCGATAATCCGGCGAAGGCGTAACCATGATATCGCTGCCATGACGAATGGCGATGATGGTGACATTGTACTTTCCGCGTAAATTCGCTTCAATAATGCTCTTGCCCACCAGCCACTTTGGCGGGGCCGTATTGATAATCTTAATGCTTCCCGCCAAATCGATATAATCCACCGCATTGGGCGAAACCAGATGCATCACCGTGCGCCGTGCCATATCCCGCTCGGAAAAGATAATCTTCGTGGCTCCGAGCCTGCGCGCCATTTCCGCATGACGTTCATCAATCGCCTTGACAACAATTTCGGGAACCTTCCGCTCCTTGCAGAGCATGGTCGCCATCAGACTTGCTTCCAGATTCTTCGCGGCGATGATTACGGTATCAAAACTACCAATGCCCACCTGGTCCAATGCCCGGGCATCGCGCATATCAAAGCTTACCACCTGCGATAAGGATTCCGCCAAAGCGGCGACAACACTCGTGTCCATATCCACGCCCAGCACTTCATAGCCCATTTCTTCCAGCGTTTGGGCTGCGCTGATGCCAAAACGCCCCAGTCCCAAAACCGCAAATTGTCGTTTACCTGCCATATCTATCCCTTCTTATCCAATCATAATATCTTCTTCCGGGTGCTTGATGGTGGATTGCTTCTGCCGGATAAAGGACAGCAGGAAGGTCATAATCCCCACCCTGCCCAGCAGCATAGTCAGCGCCAAAAGCCCCTTGCCCCAGTCATTCCAGCTAAGGGTTATGCCAATTCCCATACCGACTGTGCCAAAAGCCGACACCGTTTCAAAAATCACTTCTTCGAGGTCATGCACCTCGCCGTCAATCACGGAAAGCAGTATCCCCATCGCCACCACCCAAATGGTGCCAATGGTAAAGATGGCAAATGCCTGATCCCGCAACTCCTTGCTGATGGCCCGGCCAAAGACCGTTAGTTCACTCTCCCCACGAAAGACCGCCCATACCGACCGCATGATGACGAAAAAGGTCGTTCCCTTGATACCGCCGCCAGTGGATAAAGGCGATGCGCCAATAAACATCAAAATAATCATCACCAGCTGGGTTATCTGCGTAGACTGCGCCAAATCAAAGGTATTAAAGCCCGCCGTCCGGCAGGAAACCGACATAAAGGCCGAATGCGCCAGCTGTTGCCCCAGCGGCATTTCCCCAATGGTATGGCTGTTTCCCGTTTCAATGCCCCAGATAAGCAGCGTGCCGCCTAAGATTAGCAGCACATTGCTGACCAGGACGATTTTCGTATGCAGGGAAAATTTCCGCCAGCCACCGGCGTGCAACACATCATACATCACGGTAAAGCCAATCCCGCCCAGGATAATGGGCAGCCCAATCCCCGCCATAAGGAAAAAATCATCCGGGCGCCGACAAAGGCTGTCATAATTGCCGAACAGGTCAAAGCCCGCATTGCAAAAAGCCGACACCGCATGAAAAATCCCGTAGCCCAGAGCATCGAAACCAAACTCCGGGTAAAAGTGCCAGGTGAGCAGCAAGGCAAAAAAGCCCTCCACGGCCAAGGTATAGATAATCATGCGGCGAATCAGACCAAACAGCCCAGCACGTCCGCTTTGGTTTAAGGACTCCTGCAGAATAATGCTCTGTTTCAAGCGAAAACGGTAGCCCATTGCATGTGCCGCCATCGTGGCAAAGGTCATAATCCCGAGTCCTCCCACCTGAATCAGCATGAGCAGCACACACTTGCCAAAAAAACTCAAATCATTCTTCACATCCACAACCGTAAGCCCCGTAACGCAGGAGGCCGATGTGGATACGAAAAGCGCATCCATGACTGGCAGCCCCTCGCCGCTCGTGGTGCTGGCCGGCAGCATAAGCAGCAAAGTTCCCAGAGCAATCATCAGCACAAAACTGAGTAAAATGGTCTGCGTCGGCTTTAGGCGAAATTTTTGTTGGGCCTTTACGTTTGTGACCTTGTGTAGAAAATCTTCTTCTCCATTATCTTTTATCAACATAGCCTCACTCCCTTGTGAGTGACATTTCGGTTATAACATGCGTTAGCGGCAGGAACGACTATCAGGATAGCTATCCTGAACGGTTCCCGCCGCCATAATCATGCCTTATTCCGTTACGACAATCGCTTCGATTTCACAAAGTGCCCCTGCCGGCAAATCCTTCACCGCCACACAGCTGCGAGCCGGTTTGCTGATGAAATGCTTGGCATAGACTTCATTAAATGCCTTGAAATCGGCAATCTCAGCCAAGAAACAGGTCGTCTTGACCACCTTGCTCATATCTGTGCCTGCTTCTTTCAATACCGCTTCGATATTCCTGCAGCACTGCTCTGCCTGCTCCTCAATCGTCGTTGCGACAATCTTGCCCTCGGCAGGATTGATGGCAATCTGTCCGGAAAGGTAAAGTGTATTTCCGGCCTTGATTGCCTGACTGTACGGCCCCACAGCAGCGGGGGCATTATTGGTATGAATGACCTGCATGATGATTCCTCCCTAAAATAACTAGCGTGTATTTCACACAGTATTTATTTTACCGCATCATGCCGCCTGTTACAAGTTTACAAAGCACATCAGCCCCTCGTCAGCCTCCAATCTGCCTGTTTTTTACCATAACTTCTGCAAGGTCAAAGCACAGGAAATGTCTTTATCATGACTGCCCCGCAGAAAACCAGCATCCCCCGCCAATATCCAGTTAGGCGCAAATTCTGCCTCGCCGCTTAACGTTAGTTGGAAGTGCGTCTTATCCTGATTGTTGCGCAGAGCATAGCTTCCGCCATCATAACCTTCGTAACGGAAGTTAAGTTCCGGGTTTGCCCCAGCAAAAGCGTGTCTTACGCCCAAACGTATACCGTAATTGCCCTTGCTCAGATAGCGCTTGAACTCCACGCCGCAGGTTCCGGCAAAATAGGTATTGTCCTTGCCATCTACCCGCTGATTGAAAATCCCTGCACCCTTTTCCCGATAAGCGCTCTGCTGCATATAAGACAGCTGGAAGCCAACATAAGGACTTACATGCCAAACTCTGCCGCTTTTGCTCTGCAAATCGTATTTATACTCACCACCCAGCTCGATGATATGGCTGTTATAATCTGCACTAGCATTCAGGCCCAAAGCCGGAATCCCCCGGCGCAATTTGTTACGCACAATACCATAGTCCAAATAGACATAAGCATCCCGCGCATCCTTATGATAACCACCGTAGAGTCCCACGCGGGTATCATAGGTATTTCCCCCGCTATTATCAGCGCCTAAACTTACGGCATTGTAGCTGACAAATACACCGCCACGGAAATTTTTGCCGAAAGCCCGGTCATAGCCGCCGGATATAGCGCTGCCATGATAGCTGGCTCCGCCCCGCAAATCGCCCCAGTTCTTGGTGAACTTCACCCAGGCGTTGTTATCCTGGGCAATGGGCAGCTGCGTGGTCAAACGGAGTTCGGCCTCGTCCCCCTGCTCGCTATCCGTCAGCTTACTGGCCGGGATAGCAAGCTGTACAGGCTGCATGGAAAAAGCCGTGCTGAGCCGGTCGGAAATCACCCGGCTGGAAACGGTGCTCTGTTGGGCCAGTGCGGCCATCTGCGGTGCTCCGCTGCTGCCGATGGCCGACAAAGCCCCCTTAGCCTTCTCAGCCTCCAGACCGTAACGGGGACGGAGCTGGCTGAGGCGCTCATCCCCTGTCAGATTCTGCCGCATGGACTCCAAGGCCCCATAGGTCTTCCGCTGTACTGCATCAACTTTCCCCAGGTTATTGGCCGCCTGGGAAGTAACCTTTATTTCCTTGCCCACCACGCTGGCCGTGATATCGGCAAGACCCGTCTTATAGGGCATACCCGTGACATTCTTGGGACTGCCCTGAATGCTGCCGTTTTTTACGGCCAGAACGCTGAAATTTTCATTGGGAAGGATATTGTCAGCCAGCAGGGTAGACCCGTCAATATCAGCCGTGCCGGAAACCCTGATTTGACCATCAGAGCCTCCTGCCATGCCCCTCAGTGTACCATCCGACTTCAGCTCCCCATCGATTTCCACACAGCCATTGGGCGAGGAAATCCCCAGTGTACCATGATTGATTACTTTCCCCGTGGCATCATCACGGAAATCGGAGGCTATATTGGTCATTTTGTTTACCGTGTAATTGCCATCCAACAACACGGCATCCTTGTCCACCATCACACTTACCACGTTGGCCTTTCCGCCATAGCGCAATGTGCCTGCCGTGACATGCAGCTTCATATTGTCTTTGCCGGCGATATTACCATTATAGTCATGCTCCCCGCTGAAATTGAGACTGGTAACCAGGTCGGGGATGTATTTATTATAGTCATATTTCTTCCCCTTATACTGCAATTGCAGCGCTTCTCCTTTTGCTTCTTCTTCAACGACAGCAAAAGCATCATAGCTGCCGTCCGTAGCAAAGTGCTTCCAGTCCGAAGTGATGTTGCCCTTGATTTTGGCTCCAGCCTGCACATTGATATTTTTTACCAGGGCATTTTTGCCGATATAGATGGCATTCTCCCCGCCCTGCAAGGTGCCGGACAGGTCATAGCTATCCACCATGGCCCCCTGCAGTTCATCTGCCGTGGAATTATATTGGAATTTATTCATCTCCGTGAGGGGCAAATTTTCTGCACTGGAAATCTTACCTGTAGTTGGGTCTACCTCACGCTTATAGCGGATATAGGAGCCACGATACTCGTCCCCGGCACCATTGGTGCTGGAGCCGAAGTCAAAGCGAATGCCCGTGCCCCCCTGCCCATTGGCTGTAACCGTACCGCTCTGCTTCACCTTCTGCCCCCGGCCATAAGCAATGAGCACACCGTTGCCCCGCAGACCGTCGGCATGAATCTCGGTGCTCGCGGGAATGCTCAAGGTATTTTCAATGCCGTCCACACGGATGCCTGTGGCTCCGGTACCCTGCGTCAAAATATTGGCACTTTGTGTGACGGTATTCTTCGAGCCATAGATATGCAGGCCGATGCCCAAAGGCACATTGCTGTAGCCACCCGTATAGGCCGTTCCCGCTGCATTGCGCGCCGAATAACCATGGGTGTTGTTAATAACACCGCCATCGCCATAAACGGAATAGCCGAAGTAAGCCTTGCGGTCCAAATCATAACCCAAATCCTGCATAACCGCCAACTCAGCTTCCATAAAAGAAGTGTAATTGCTATAGGCGCGATGGCTCATCATGCCCGAGGTCTGCAAGTGGGAGCCCTCAAAGCTATAGAACAAAACAGATTCCCAGGCATTCACCGGCAGGCCGGACACACCATTGAAGGTGGCACCATCCAACACTTCCGTGACTTGGTCGCCCACAAAATAAGCATAACCTTTTTTGCCGCTGAGATTGGGGTTTTCGGCACCATTGTCAACGATAAATAAATCGTTTTCCGTCAATCCCGGAATGGCCGCCATGGTCTCCCTAATACCGGCAGTTGTGGAAATCACCATCCCCGGTCTGGCCGCTTTGCCATTCTGGTCAATCAGGTGCATATTCCATTCGTTGCGGTCTTTTACACGGTCATCAAAGCGGGATATGAATTCAAGATTGGTTGTGTACATGGGGTTATTAAGCGTGATGCTCCATGTCTTTGTCTTACTATCGAATGTCTGGAACTTGCCCATGAGCCCCAAGGCATGTCCCAATTCATGGCGGATAGTCCCCACAAAATCCGCAGCCTGCTCATTGGCTGGCAGCACCGTATCCGTATCCCCCCACCATCCGGCATTGGCACCATCGCGATTGGCTCCTGCATGCTGGCCAACTGTCACCCTGCTGAATACATACAGGCCATCATCAGCATTAAAGAGCTTTTTGTCGAACTCTTTGACATCTGCCCTGATTATCTTTCCCTGAAGCCCCTGCACCATGTAATTTTCCACAGCTACATCGGGGTCCATTCCCTTCTTATGCAACAGCGAAATCGGTATTGCCCCTGCATTTGGTTCAGCATCCGTAGTAAGCACAATCTGAAGAGGCTGGTCAGTTTTCACATAAGGGCCCAACAGGTCTGCCCAGTAAGCCGTACCGGATTTCACCGCCGCTTTCATCAACGGGCTTAATGTATATTTCGCCGGGCCTGCAACGCTCTCATTGCCTATCTTAATGAACGTATCCCCTTGATTCAGAATAATAAATTCCGCAAATTTCTTCCCATCATGGTAAACATAATCCGTGGTATAGGCTCCTGCCCAGGATGGCACCCCCAAACAGGCCAAAGTAACAGCAACAATCAGTTGTATGTTTTTCTTCCTATTCATCATGCCTAACACTCCCTCCCTGTAATTTAATCTATCTTCTACACCTTCTCTATCAATTCCTGCCCACTTATACACGTCCTTGACTTCAGCTATAACCTTCCCACTACGGAGCGCTTTAGGTACTTTCATCCATTAGAATATCCCCATGACGGTCGCACTAAAAAAAGAGAGAACCACCCGGATGGATGATTCTCTCCTTAATCTATGCGTTATCGCCTTATGCTTCCACCGTTTCGGTTTCAGCAGCTTCTGCTTCTTCCACTGGTTTCGGGTCGTTATCCACAATCTTGAGGTTGCGGTAACGGCTCATACCCGTACCAGCCGGAATCAGCTTACCGATAATAACGTTTTCTTTGAGGCCGATAAGCGGGTCAACCTTCCCCTTGATGGCGGCATCCGTGAGTACACGGGTGGTTTCCTGGAAGGAAGCAGCCGACATGAAGGAGTCAGTAGCCAGCGATGCCTTGGTGATACCCAGAAGGATCGGTTTAGCCACAGCGGGTTCGCCGTCTTCCTCGATAGCCTTGGTATTGGCGGCTTCGAACTGGTTGATGTCGATGTATTCGCCAGGCAGGAAGTCCGTGCTGCCGGATTCCTCAATCTTAACCTTATGGAGCATCTGACGAACCATAACTTCGATATGCTTATCGTTAATCTCAACGCCCTGAGACTTATACACTTTCTGTACTTCGTATACCAGATAACGCTGGGTTGCCTGCAGGCCGCAGACACGCAGGATATCGTGCGGGTTGATGGAACCTTCGGTGAGCTTGTCACCCGGTTTCAGATGCATACCCTGCTTGGCTGCCATGCGGGCGCCATACGGGATTGCATATTCGCGTGCTTCGCCTTCGTCCGGTACAATCGTAACCTTGCGCATACCCTTACCGGAGTCTTCAACTTCGGCACGGCCTTCAATCTCAGCGATGATGGCATGGTGCTTCGGCTTACGTGCTTCGAACAATTCTTCGACACGCGGAAGACCCTGGGTGATATCGTCACCGGCAACACCGCCGGAGTGGAATGTACGCATGGTGAGCTGTGTACCCGGTTCACCGATGGACTGTGCGGCGATGATACCAACTGCTTCACCGATTTCCACCTCAGCCTGATTAGCGAGATCTCGGCCATAGCACTTGATGCAGACACCGAACTGCGACTTACAGGTGAGTACGCTGCGGATAGATACGCGGTCACGCACTTTTTCGATGCATTTAGCCATATCTTCATCAACGGTATCGTTGATAGAGGCAATGCGTTCGCCCGTAGCCGGGTCGTCAATATCTTCAGCCAGTACACGGCCAACGATACGTTCAGCCAGGGATTCGATGATACCATCGCCTTCCTTGATGGCTTCTACTTCGATACCGCGTACATTGTTGTTGCGCACACGAATTTCCTTGGCATCGGATGCCAGAATCGTGTCAATGATTTCAGCGGTCAGCTTGGTGCCGGCAGCTACAACTACAGCATTTGCGGAGTCAACCACATCACGGGTTACTTCCTTGCCGCTCATTTCGTGAACCAGAGAATCCTTGGCCTTGGCACGGGCAGCAGCATCCGGCTCACCGAGCGTAATGGCTTCGGTAATCATCGCATTGCTGATTGCTGCCTCGGATGCGAGCGAGGAACCGCGTACCATGATTTCACGGATTTCCTTTTCACCGATAAGAGCCAGTTTCTCTTCGTCGAGAATAGTATCACGGGCAAAAAGAACTTCCTTGGTTGCCGGGTCATGCACATCTGCACCCAGCAGACGGCCCATCAGGCTGTCGTTGAGAATTTCCAATGCATCGAAGGTAGACTCGGACAGACGCGCACGAGCCTGTACCAGATTGAGCGTGGAAATATCGCAGTCTTCTTCACGGACGATAACATCCTGTGCTACGTCTACCAGACGACGGGTCAGGTAACCGGAGTCAGCCGTTCTAAGTGCCGTATCGGCCAAGCCTTTGCGGGCACCATGGGAAGAAATAAAGTAATCGGATACGGACAGACCTTCACGGAAGTTTGCCGTGATCGGCAGGTCGATGATTTTACCAGACGGGTCAGCCATCAGACCGCGCATACCGGCCAGCTGACGCATCTGCTGTTTATTACCACGGGCACCGGAGTCAGCCATCATGAAGATCGGGTTGAAGGCGTCCATGTTGTCCATCATGGCGTCAGCCACGTCATCCGTAGCCTTGGACCAGAGGTCAACAACCTTGTGGTAACGTTCTTCTTCCGTAATCAGACCACGGTCATAACGGCGTTCAACCTTATTGACAATCTGCTGCGTATCGTTGATGATGGTCTTCTTCTTCGGCGGCACGATAACGTCGGAGATTGCAACGGTCATACCAGCTACGCAGGCGTAGTGATAGCCGAGGTTCTTAACGTCATCGATAACGTGTGCCGTTTCCGTAGCACCAAAAGCGTTATAGCACTTGGCAACGAGCTTGCCCAGTTCCTTCTTGTTCATCAGAACGCCCAGGCACCACTGGTCGGTTTCTTTGTCCTTGTAGAAGTAACGGATTTCCTTGGGCAGGATTTCGTTGAAAATCATACGGCCCAAAGAAGTCTTGACGAGACCATAACCATCGATGCGGCACTGAATAGCGGCCTGCAGATCGAGGTCATGCTGCTGATAAGCGAGCAGTGCTTCGGCAATGCCCGTGAGCACTTTGCCTTCGCCCTTGGCACCAGGACGGATATTGGTCAGGTAGTAAGAACCCAAAACCATGTCCTGCGAAGGAACGATGATTGGCTTACCATCCTTCGGTGCCAGAATGTGGTTAGCAGCCAGCATCAGGATGCGGGCTTCCGTCTGTGCTTCGGAGGACAGCGGCAGATGGATAGCCATCTGGTCACCGTCGAAGTCGGCGTTGTATGCCGTACAAGCCAGCGGATGCAGCTTCAGCGCGCGGCCTTCGGTGAGTACCGGCTCGAAAGCCTGAATACCGAGACGATGCAGCGTCGGGGCACGGTTCAGGAGAACTGGATGCTCTTTAATAACGCCTTCCAACTCATCCCAGACTTCCGTCTTGGCACGCTCTACCATGCGTTTTGCCGATTTAATATTATGTGCCTTACCGGAAGCGACCAACCGCTTCATAACAAAAGGCTTAAAGAGTTCCAGAGCCATTTCCTTCGGCAGGCCGCACTGATGGAGTTTCAGTTCCGGGCCTACGACGATAACGGAACGGCCAGAGTAGTCAACGCGCTTACCCAAGAGGTTCTGACGGAAACGGCCCTGCTTACCTTTCAGCATATCGGAAAGGGATTTGAGCGGACGGTTGCCCGGGCCCGTAACCGGACGGCCGCGGCGGCCGTTATCAATCAGGGCGTCAACGGCCTCCTGCAGCATGCGCTTTTCGTTGCGCACGATGATGTCCGGCGCACCGAGGTCAAGAAGTCTCTTCAAACGGTTGTTGCGGTTAATCACACGACGATAGAGGTCGTTGAGGTCAGACGTTGCGAAACGGCCGCCATCGAGCTGTACCATCGGACGCAGTTCCGGCGGAATGACCGGCACAACATCCATAATCATCCAGGATGGCTTATTGCCGGACTTGCGGAATGCTTCCACAACTTCCAGACGACGGATGGCGCGAATCTTCTTCTGACCGGAAGCCGTGCGGACTTCCTTGCGCAGAACTTCGCTCATGCGCTCCAAATCGAGCTCATCAAGCAGTTCTTTGATGGCTTCGGCACCCATGCCAACACGGAAGGTGTTGCCATATTTTTCCAAAGCATCGTGATATTCCTTTTCGGAAAGCAGGCTCTTTTTCGCCAAATCCGTATTTTCACCGGCATCAAGTACGATGTAATAAGCAAAGTAGAGAACCTTTTCCAAAGCACGCGGGCTGATGTCTAAGATCAGACCCATGCGGCTCGGAATACCCTTGAAATACCAAATATGTGAAACCGGCGCAGCCAGTTCAATATGTCCCATGCGCTCACGGCGAACCTTGGCGCGCGTTACTTCAACGCCGCAGCGGTCGCAGACAATGCCCTTATAGCGGATACGTTTGTACTTACCGCAATGGCATTCCCAGTCGCGGGTCGGGCCAAAGATACGCTCGCAGAAGAGACCATCGCGCTCAGGTTTGAGCGTACGATAGTTGATGGTCTCCGGCTTCTTGACCTCACCGTAGGACCACTCCCGGATTTTATCCGGGGAGGCCAGACCGATGCGCATCGAATCAAAATTATTTACATCCAGCAAAGAGATGACACTCCCTTCTTATTCCTCACCATTATCCCCATCGATTGCGTCCGGCTCTACGATAGAACCCAGGCTGCCGATGTCGGCAATGATGTCGTCCGGCTTTTCATCATCCGAGGGTGCTCCTTCATCATAGGAGTCTTCCTGCTTCGGTGCAGCTGCACCTTCCTGGCCGGGTTCAATCCCTGCCACGTCAAAATCAAGTTTCTTGGCCGTTTCGTTGATATCTTCGTCGTCCTCATCCTGCAAGGAGATTTCCTTGGCATCTTCGTTGAGTACCTTGATATCGAGACCAATGGACTGCAGTTCCTTAATGAGTACCTTGAAGGACTCCGGTACCCCCGGTTCCGGGATGTTTTCACCCTTGACGATTGCTTCGTAAGCCTTAACACGGCCCACCACGTCATCGGACTTAACCGTCAGGATTTCCTGCAGGGTATAAGCTGCGCCGTATGCTTCCAGCGCCCAAACTTCCATTTCACCGAAGCGCTGGCCGCCGAACTGAGCTTTACCACCCAGCGGCTGCTGCGTAACGAGGGAGTACGGGCCGGTAGAACGCGCATGAATCTTATCGGCAACCAAATGATGCAGTTTAAGGAAGTACGTGCAGCCAACGGTTACGCGGTTTTCGAACGGTTCACCAGTACGGCCATCATAGAGGATTGTCTTGGCATCGTCAGCCAGACCAGCAGCACGAATCGTACCGAATACGGCTTCGTCGCTTGCACCATCGAATACCGGTGTAGCGATATGCAGACCGGCAACGTCCGGAATCGGCATACCATTCTTGTCGAAGTCATAACCAGCTTCACGCAGACGAGCTTCAACCGTCGGGTCGCCATCTTTAATCTGCTGACCGAGAACCTTAACAGCCATACCCAAATGGGCTTCCAAAATCTGACCGATGTTCATTCGGGACGGCACGCCTAATGGGTTCAGCACGATATCAACCGGCGTACCATCCGGCAGGAACGGCATATCTTCCTGACGCATAATGCGGGAAACGACACCCTTGTTACCGTGACGACCTGCCATCTTATCGCCGACAGAAATCTTACGTTTCTGTGCGATGTAGACGCGAACCAGACGGTTTACGCCAGGCGGCAGTTCATCGTTGTTTTCGCGGGTGAAAATCTTAACGTCAACAATCTTACCCTGTTCACCATGCGGTACACGCAGAGAAGTGTCGCGGACTTCGCGGGCCTTTTCACCGAAGATGGCACGCAGCAGGCGTTCTTCAGCGGTGAGTTCCGTTTCGCCCTTCGGCGTAACCTTACCGACAAGGATATCGCCAGGACGTACATCGGCACCAATGCGAATGATACCTTCTTCGTCCAAATCCTTCAGCGCTTCTTCAGCTACATTCGGGATATCGCGCGTGATTTCTTCAGGTCCAAGTTTCGTATCGCGGGCATCGCATTCGTATTCTTCAATATGAATGGACGTATAGAGGTCGCGTTTTACGAGGTTTTCGGACAGGAGCACGGCGTCCTCGTAGTTGTAGCCTTCCCATGGCATGTAGGCAACAACGATGTTGTAACCCAATGCCAGTTCGCCGTGGTCCGTAGCCGGGCCATCAGCAATAGGCTGTTTTTCTACGACTTCATCGCCTTTGTAGACGATAGGAATCTGATTTATGCAAGTTCCCTGGTTAGAACGGATAAATTTCTGGAGTTTGTAATGGTCAAGCTCGCCATTCTTCGTGCGGACGTCAATGTAATCAGCCGTTACATTTTCAATCACACCGGCACGCTTAGCCAAAATCATAACGCCGGAGTCACAGGCTGCCTTGTATTCCATACCGGTACCAACGAGCGGTGCCTGCGTACGGAGCAGAGGTACAGCCTGACGCTGCATGTTCGCACCCATCAGGGCACGGTTAGCATCGTCGTTTTCGAGGAACGGAATCATCGCCGTTGCAATGGAGAACACCTGACGCGGACTAACGTCCATGTAGTCAACGGTTTCACGGGCATGCAGACCGGTTTCCTCGTTGTAACGAGCCGTTACACGCGGATTTACGAACCATTCGTTTTCGTCCAGCGGTTCGTTGGCCTGTGCGATTACGAGTTCATCCTCTTCATCAGCGGTGAGGTAACGCACTTCGTCCGTTACACGCTGCGTTTCCTTGTCCACACGGCGGTACGGCGTTTCCATAAAGCCGAACTGGTTCACACGGGCATAAGTTGCCAGCGAACCGATAAGACCGATGTTTGGGCCTTCAGGCGACTCTACCGGGCACATACGACCATAGTGCGAGTTGTGTACGTCGCGGACTTCGAAGCCTGCGCGCTCACGGGACAGACCGCCCGGGCCGAGTGCCGACAGACGGCGCTTATGCGTAAGTTCGGACAGCGGATTGTGCTGGTCCATGAACTGGGACAGCTGGGAGGAACCGAAGAATTCCTTGATGGCTGCCACGACCGGACGGATATTGATGAGTGCCTGCGGCGTGATGACATCCACATCCTGGATGGTCATGCGCTCGCGAACCACACGTTCCATACGAGAAAGACCGATGCGGAACTGATTCTGCAGCAGTTCACCTACAGCACGCACGCGGCGGTTGCCCAGATGGTCGATATCGTCCGTGCTGCCTACACCATCCATGAGGTTCAGCAGATAGTTAATAGAAGCGATGATATCGTTCTTCGTAATCGTGCGGTCATGGATATCAAGCGTCGGCGAGCACAGGAGCTTCATGCGGCTGCCATCTTTCTTCAGCAGATAGAGCTGCACAATCTGACCTTCGCCGAAAATCTGACGCTCACGTTCTACATCCACAGCATCCAGCATTGCTTCCGTTACTACTTCATTAGCCGGAATAACAATTTCGCCGGTTTCCATATCCACGACAGGTTCAGCCAGAACCTTACCCAAAATACGACGCTTCCAGCCTAGCTTCTTGGTCAGCTTATAGCGGCCAACCGTAGCCAGATCGTAACGCTTCGGGTCAAAGAACAGCGAATCCAAAAGCTGCTGGGCATTGTCTTCATTGGCAGGTTCGCCCGGACGCAGACGGCGGTAAATTTCAATTACAGCCTTGCCCTGGGACTTTACATCCTCGCCATCGCGTTCCAGCGTGTTCATGATGCGGGGATCTTCACCAAAGAGGTCAATGATTTCTTCATCAGTAGCAAAACCAAGGGCGCGAATGAAGTAAGTCACCGGCATCTTACGCGTACGGTCGATACGGACAGACACCACATCATTGGTATCTGTTTCCAGTTCGATCCACGCACCACGGTTCGGAATAACCGTAGCATTATAAAGATGCTTGCCTGTCGGATCGATTTCCTCTCCATAATATGCACCTGGAGAACGAACCAACTGGCTGACGATAACGCGCTCTGCACCGTTGATGATAAACGTACCGGTATCCGTCATAAGCGGGAAATCGCCCATGAACACTTCCTGCTCTTTAATTTCGCCTGTTTCACGATTGATAAGACGGACATTCACGCGAATGGGAGCAGCCAGCGTCACATCACGCTCTTTGCATTCGTCGAGCGTATACTTCGGATCGCCCAGTGAGAAGCTCTCAAAGGACAGCACGAGATTACCCGAAAAGTCCTGAATCGGCGAAATGTCATTAAAGATGTCCTGCAAACCTTCATCAAGGAACCACTGGTAGCTGTTCCGCTGAATATCCAACAGATGCGGCATCTCCATAACTTCCTTGATTTTAGCATAGCTATACCTGGTTCTTTTGCCTACCGGCACAGGATTAAATAACAAATCCTTCACCCCTTAGCCTGTTTACTAGAATTATTTCCTGAAATGTAGGGCATTATAGCACGCTGAAAAGAACGGAATGGATGAACAAGAAAAAAAACAAGGTCTAACAAAACTTTACACCTTGCTTCCAGTCCCTTTCCGTTTGCGCACACTAATCCCTATGCAATTTCCTGTAGTTTTTAAGTTTAGCACCTATTTACGCTGATGTCAAGGGTGGAAAAACAGATAAAAATAAAACTTTTCCTTTACTCTTCTCCATACCAATATAGCATTACCGTCACCCATCCCCCCTGCTGGCGGAAATCACATTGGGCACTGTATTTGCGAACAAAAGCACGCAGGGATATCATACCCGCGCCGTGACCAGGTTCGTCGCTATAAGGCAGGCCCTCACTGTCCATGAGCAGTGGTTCTTTAAACCGGTTGGCTACCGACAATACGAATTGCCGACCTGTATATTGTGCCGAAACCTTGATTGCACGATCTATGACCGGCTGTTTCATGCTGGCATGCAGGGCATTTTCCAGTAAATTGGACAGGACGATTGCCAAATCCATATCCATACCGCCCATATCCCGTGGCAGATTGAGTTTCTGCTGCAGAGATATCTCCAACTTGCTCAGATGATAATGAAAAATCGACATGGTCGCGTTAATGAGGTCATTTGCACAAAATTCCTGCATTGTTGTATGTTCAAGATCCGCCAATTGTTTATCCACCAGCTGCTTAGCCTCGCGGATACGTCCACTATCCAACAGCGTACTAAGCAGGCGATTATAATGACGCATATCATGACGCAGGACACGCATCGCCTGACGTTTCTCCTCATTCAGGCGCGTATATTCCCTTAAAGCATAAAGCTGCTGCGCCAACAGATTGTTCCGGTTAACCTCCGCAGTATGTTCGGACATTTGATGTGCAGCCGTGAGCACCAGCCGAAAGATAAGAAAAAAGATAATCGGCAGAGCCAAACGTCCTAACCGTTCAGGCATACTGTGATAAAGCTGGTTGTCCATAATGGGTAATACATAAGCAAAGAGAACCACCATAGGCATCGATGCGATATAAAGCCCCAAATGACGATACTGAAAGAATCGCTGCGCCGGAACAAGCTGGCTGAACCAGCGGCGTTCCAGCGGAATCAACAGCAGGAACAGTACGAGATAGCAATACATAAGTGCCAGCATATGCATATTCTCACCGTAATCAGGCGGCAGTGCTGCTATGACCAAAAACGCACTGAGCGTATGCAGCAGTATCGAAAAAAGGCTTTGCATTCCTATGACAAATAAATGCTGTACAAATCCCCGGGGAATACAATAATACGAAATCAGGAAGAAGGGAATCCAGCCTAAAGCTACCAGTAGCTTAAAGCGTAAGACATCGCCTTCATACATCGTCATAACTGCCGCATAAGTCAAAAATGCCAACAATGCCCACCCTGCCGATAGTTGCAGCAAATTCCGACGCTGAACAGCCAAAACGGTATGAGCAAAAGGAAGATAACGCAGCCAAACACCTGTAAGCTGGACTAAAACCAATGCCAGTGCCAAGAGAAAAATCATTTTATACCCTCACTTTCTGAGCAAATATTCCATATACTCATGTGCAGTCTCTCGATAAAGCCGCCTGCTGATAGGCAGCTGTTCGCCATTTTTCAACACAAAACTATCTGCCATAAGCGTTTCTACCGCAGCAAGATTGACCATCAGACGATTATAACACTCTACAAAATCCCTTTGTTCCAATGCTGTGGCAGCCTCAGTATACGAAGTATCCACAGCCATCGTTTCTCCCGTCTGCAGGTGAATAACACTGCCACGCCGTCCGCCAACCCGGCGTCCTCCCTGAACATCAATGTAAGCGATACGCTCAATATTGATCTGCAGCATACGGCCATGTCTTTGTACGTTGATTATATTTGCCATCAAATCCGGCAAACAATGATGCAAAATATCCTTCAACTGCGGAACAGCCCGATTTATAGGCTTCAGCAAATAGCCCGCCGGAAAGACCTGATATCCTTCCAGCGCATAATCAGCACTGCTGGTCAAAAATATGATGGGCAGCCGCTCTGCCTGTTGCCGTATGGCCAATGCGGTTTTGATACCATTGATTCCTTCCATGCAGATATCCAAAAAGATTAACTGAAAATCTTCCGGCTTAAATACCTGGAGGAAATTCTCCCCACTGGTAAACATCTGCACTTCAGCCTGTATTACGTTCTTTATTCCGCAAAGCTGCAAGGCCTGTTGTAAATCCTCACGTGCCTGCTGTTCATCGTCGATAATAGCAATTTTCACAATTTTTCCTCTTTACAATCAAAAAGCCTTTTGTCTATTTTACCACTTTTGGCATATTTCGACCACTTTTGGCAAAGATATAGATTTTCCTGTTAAGTTTAGCTAAAATTATGATTAATTGGATTCTTATATTAAGGAGGAGAACAGGCCATGAATATTAACGCCGGTGAACGCCGCCACATAATAGCTGTGGATGACGATGACTTCAACCTGATGACCCTGGAAGCCATTCTCAGCGTTGACTATGATTTTACCGCAGTAAGCAGCGGCCCTGAAGCACTCACGCTGCTTACAAAACAATCTGCAGATCTCATACTCCTCGATATCAATATGCCACAAATGGATGGTTTTGAAGTGCTCGCTGCCCTGCAGGACAATCCCCAAACACGCGCCATTCCTGTAATCATGCTTACAGGAGATCTGGAGCAGGAAACAGAGGTGCGGGGCATTCAGGCCGGTGCCTTTGATTTTGTTCATAAGCCCTTCATCCCTACATTAATTCTACGCCGCATTGAAAGAACCCTGCAACTAAAAGCATTGCAGCATCATATGCAGCAGGAAATTGACAAGCAGACCGCTATCGCTCAGGAACGGCTGGCCTCTACACAGCAGCTGTTCCGGGAAATGACTGAAGCTTTGGCTGACACCATTGATGCTAAAGATAAATATACCCGCGGTCATTCCCATCGCGTAGCGGATTACGCCTGGGAAATTGCCCGCCGGGCAGGCAAATCCGAAGAATATCAGCGTGATGTTTACTATATGGCCCAGCTCCACGATATCGGCAAAATCGGCATTCCTTCCAGCCTGATCAATAAAAGCGGCAAGCTGACAGACGAAGAATATGCTTTTATGAAGCAACACACCACTATCGGTGGCTCCATTCTCACCCATGTAAAGGAAATGCCGGAACTTGTAGGCGCTGCCCGCCACCATCACGAACGCTATGATGGCACAGGTTACCCGGACGGACTTAAGGGCACCGCTATCCCGGAAAAGGTACGCATAATCTCCGTGGCCGACGCCTACGATGCCATGACCTCCAAGCGCAGCTATCGCGATGCCCTGCCTCAGGACCGCGTCCGGCAGGAAATTGTCAAGAGCCGCGGAACACAGCTTGATCCTGTTTTTGCCGACATCATGCTGCAGATGATCGATGAAGATGTCCATTACCAGCTTCGGGAGGGATGATTATGAGTTTTTGGCTGCATCACAGCTTATCACACTGGGCTACCCGGCTTATTGTAGGCTTCATCTTAATTGTACTGGCTGCCGCCTGCTGGATTTTTTCCAGCAGCACCTTTGACCAGCCCAAGCCCAAAGCCGGCATCATACTGCTGGGCGGCATTAATGAGGAAGGCTGGAACGCGCCTCAATATCGTGGTATTCGCAAGGCTTGCAATACCATGGGCATAAACCTGTTATTCAGGGAAAATGTCAACACCGAGGGTGCCTGCACTAAAGCTGTTCAAGAGATGGCAGATGCTGGCGCTGGCATGATTTTTTTAGCCAGTTTCTCTTATTCTCAGGAAGCGCAAAAATTTGTCCACGAATATCCTCATATTGCCTTTGGCACCAACTCTGCCGAATGCCATGCCCGCAACATGACTTCCTATTTCGTCCGCATGTATCAGGGACGATATCTGGCCGGTGCCTTAGCCGGCATGCACACAAAAAGCAATGTTATCGGCTATGTGGCCGCCATGGAAAACTCCGAAGTCAACCGCGGCATCAATGCCTTTACCCTCGGTGTACAGCAAACCAACCCTAATGCCCGCGTTGTGGTTATGTGGACAGGCAGCTGGCAAAACGAAAGCAAAGAGGCGGAAGAAGCCCGCCGTCTGATAACCGAAGCAGGGGCCGATGTTCTTACCTATCATCAGGACGAACCGGCAGCAGCGGATGTTGCCGAGGAACTGGGCATTGACTATATCGGTTACTACGAGGATTTAGGCAAACATTCCTGGCGCTCTGAACATGCGCTGACCTCTGTAATCTGCAACTGGGACCGCTACTACGAGGATATCATCCGCCGTTATCTCAAAGGCGAACTCAACTATGTGGACAAGCAATGGGTCGGCATGGAAGCCGATTTTGTTGAATTATGCGAGTTTTCCTCTGCCGTCACAGATGACGAAAAAGCAAAACTGATACAGTTAAAGGAACGAATGCTTGCCGGTCGCTTCGTCTTCGCCGGTGAAATCTATGACCGGCAAGGCCAGCTGCGCTGCCGTGCCGATGAATCGATTCGGGATGACCGCCTGCTCCAACACATGGACTGGCTGGTAAAGGGGGTGGAGATTCTTGAATAACCGCAAAAAAATGGTGCTCACCATTATGATGACCCTGTTGCTGATTTTCCTGTCCGGAATCTTTATCCAGCAACGGATTGTGGATATGCTGAATAAGGCCGCGGAACTCTCCGTGGCCCGGCAGACTGAAGATATTTCACTGCTCGCCGCTGAACGCTTCCACCGCTTCATGACACCATTGCAGACAGCAGCCCATCATCTTTCAGCGCATGAACAGGACAAGGAAGTTGTTATCCAAATGCTTACTAAGCAGAATCCCCAAGGCCAGGCCGGCCTCATTGATTTTCAGCACCATACCATTGGCCGTTTTCTGTCTACCACTTCTTTTCCACGTCTGCAAACGGCCTTCCATGGCAATACCATTATCGACTATAACCCTGATATCGGCATACTGCTTGCCACTCCTGTTTTTTTCGGCGACAATGTCCGCTATGTCCTTTATCAGGTCTATCCACCGGAAATGCTGCCCAAACTATTTGCACTATCCGACTATGATGCTTTTACCCATGTCATCATTCAATACCGCGATGGGACTTTAGCTGTTCCCTATGAAAACTATACCACCAAGGATACACGTTTTTGGGCTGACGACACCATTCAAGCCGGTATGCAGGAAGTTCATGAGCGTCTGAAACGCAATAAAGCAGCCGCCGTCTACACCGAAGGAGCCGAAGGAAAATTCTTCGTTTTCGGTGCAGATTTGCCGCAGACCGATTTTTCCATGATTGGCTATATGCCCTGGTCGGCAGTAGCCGGACAAATCACCAGTATCTATCAGCGCGTGCTCTTCCTCTTTTCGCTGATGCTGATTCTCTTTGCCTGCCTGAGCATCTATCTGCTCATGGCCCAGACCAGCGTAGCCGAAACCGAGGAGCTGCGCAAGGCGCGGTTGGAAGCAGATGCTGCCAATCAGGCCAAAAGCCAGTTTCTCGCCAATATGAGCCATGAAATCCGCACACCGCTGAATGCCATCAGCGGCATGAATGAAATGATTCTGCGGCAGAAGCTGCCCAAAGAAGTCCGGCAGTATGCCAGCAATATCAAATCGGCAACTGCCGCGCTGTTGACCATCATCAACGAAATCCTGGACTTCTCAAAAATTGAATCCGGACATATCGAAATCGTTCCTACCGATTATCAGCTGGAGACCATACTGCGCGAAGTCTGCACATTGGTCGGCTTGCGTGCTCAAGCCAAAAACCTGCAATTCCGGATTCACGTTGACCCTTATCTGCCCAACAATCTATATGGTGATGCCGGACGTATTCGCCAGATTCTCATCAATCTGCTGAATAACGCCATCAAGTATACCCCCTCCGGTTCCGTTACGCTGGACGTCAGTGGACATCGCAGTGAAAACACACTCCATTTGCGGGCAGCCGTTACCGATACCGGTATCGGTATCCGCGAAGAGGACAAAAACCGGCTTTTCCACGTATTTGAACGGCTGGACATTGAACGCAATCGCCAAATTGAGGGCACTGGCTTAGGGCTGGCCATCACACAACGTCTGCTGACAATGATGAAGGGCAGCATAAAAGTCGACAGCATATACGGTGAAGGCAGTACCTTTACCATTGAACTGCCGCAGCCCATTCAGTCCTTTGATCCCATAGGCGATTTCAACCTCGACGCACAACCAGTCTATGAAACAGATTTAAGTGCGCATACAGACTTTATCGCCCCCTCGGCCCATGTACTGCTTGTTGATGACAACGATATGAACTGTTTTGTGGCCTCCAGTCTGCTTCAGGAAACGCAGGTGCAAATCACTATCGCTCATAGTGGTAACGAAGCTTTGGAAGCTCTGCAAAAGCAATCATTTCATGTGGTGCTGCTCGACCATATGATGCCGGGCATGGATGGCATAGAAACCCTGCATAAGGCAAAAGAGCTCCCCAATATCGGCAATACACGTTTTATTGCCCTGACGGCAACGGCTATATCCGGTTCCCGGGAAAAATTCCTTGCCGAAGGCTTTGACAGCTATCTGAGCAAGCCTATGACGGGTGCTGAACTTACCGCTATGCTGCAGCGTTACCTGCCACCTGAAGTTTTAGCGCCGGTCTCATCAAGACAAACGCCCTCGGCAACAGCAGATTTAACATCTGCCCCCGCCACTGCCGAACCTGCTGCCGAACCTGCTGCCGAACCTGCTGCCGAACCTGCTGCTGAACCTGTTGCTCCTCCCCCTGCCTCAAATGAGCCCCTTATCGACCAGGAAGTCGGGCTGAAATATTGCAACAATATGCAGGCGATTTATAATAATGTACTTACCCTGTTCAACAAGCATTCTGAAGATAAAATTGCACAAATGGATAATGATTATACTACCGGCAATTGGAAAAACTACCGCATAAATATCCATGCGCTAAAATCCACTGCACTGACCATCGGCTGCCGCAGCCTGAACAAAAAAGCCCAGGATCAGGAACAGGCTGCCAAAGATTATTTGGCAGAAGATGCTACCGCAGAAGAACAGCAGCAAGCATTAAACTATCTCCAGGAACATCACGCTGGCATTATGGAGCTTTACCGCCAGGTTGCCAAAGAAGCAAAACCTCAATAACTATTCTAAACAAACAAAAAAGCTGTGAAGGTGAACTTAAGTCCACACTTCACAGCTTTTCTTATATTACGGATTTCAGGAAACTGAAATTACTTCAGTTCAACCGTAGCGCCAGCTTCTTCGAGCTTAGCTTTGAGTTCTTCAGCTTCAGCCTTAGCAACGTTTTCCTTAACAGCAGCCGGAGCGCCATCAACGAGAGCCTTAGCTTCCTTCAGGCCGAGACCCGTAGCTTCACGAACAGCCTTGATAACGTTGATCTTCTTGTCGCCAGCGGAAGCGAGCATAACCGTGAATTCGCTCTTTTCTTCAGCAGCAGCGGCACCAGCACCAGCTACAGCAGCAACTGCAACCGGAGCAGCAGCGCTAACGCCGAACTTTTCTTCCATAGCTTTTACGAGCTCAGACAGCTCGAGGACAGTCATGTTTTCAATGGCTTCCATGATTTCTTCTTTAGTCATTTGAATATACCTCCAAAAATCTTTCTTGTTAATTCTTAATTAGTTAATTCTATAGGATTCGCAGATTATGCGGATTCCTTCTGAGCGCGAACAGCGTCAAGCACATAAACAGCATTGCGAATAACACCCTGCAGTACGTTGACCGTATTGCTGATCGGAGCATTCATGCTGCCCAGCATCTTGGCGATGAGTTCTTCGCGGGACGGCAGGTCTGCCAGAGCCTTAACCTCATTAGCATCAATAACCTTACCTTCAACCGTACCAACTTTAACCGTCAGTACTTCGTTTTCCTCAAGCTTGTTCTTCTTGATGAAACCGCAGATAACCTTTGCCGGAGCAATAGCATCCTCCGTGGAGAATGCGAAAGCCGTAGTGCCCTCAAGATGAGCATCGAAGCCTTCGATACCTGCTTCTTTCGCTGCCAGGCGGAGCATCGTGTTTTTAACAACATGGTACGTTACACCAGCGGCGCGAAGTTCACGACGGAGCTGCGTGTCCTGAGCAACCGTAAGACCACGGTAGCTGGTCAGCACAACACCTTTGGCATTCGTCAGCTGATCCTTAAGTTCAGCAACGATAGCCTGTTTCTTCGTCAGATTTGCCATTTTTTCATTACACCTCCTGCCTGTTTGGGATTTATTAAAGCCTGTAAAAAAACCTCCGGCTGCGTCCGCCGGAGGTAGAATTTTCAAAGTTCATCTGCTCCGGCCTCGGCAGGCGACAAAAAATCGTCGTTAGATGATAGATATATCAAACCTGCTGTCTACAGCCATCGTTATACAGTTGTCGGAACATAACGTTCCTGAGACCGGAGCCTCGTCTGAACCGAACTCTAAAAAATTAGAGCTGAACAGGGATGCCAGGGCCCATCGTTGCGCTAACCGTGATGGAGCGCATGTACTGGCCTTTAGCAGCCGCCGGTTTTACGCGGTTCAGTGTATCAATCAGGGCCTGGAAGTTCTGCTGGAGCTTCTCAGCGTCGAAAGATGCCTTGCCAATCGGGCAATGCACGTTACCGGCCTTATCGGTGCGGTATTCGACTTTACCTGCTTTAATCTCGGATACTGCCTTCGTGAGGTCCATCGTAACCGTACCCAGTTTCGGGTTCGGCATGAGGCCGCGGGGGCCGAGAACCTTACCAAGACGACCGACAGTGCCCATCATGTCCGGAGTAGCTACTGCGACATCGAAGTCGAGCCAGCCGCCCTGGATCTTCTGGACGATTTCATCGGAACCAACGAAGTCAGCACCTGCTGCTTCTGCTTCCTTAACCTTTTCGCCCTTAGCGAAAACGAGTACGCGCTTGGATTTACCAGTGCCGTGCGGCAGTACCATAGCGCCACGTACCTGCTGATCAGCATACTTCGGATCTACGCCGAGACGTACGTGCAGTTCGATGGTTTCATCAAACTTCTTCGTAGCCGTCTTCTTAACGAGTTCCATAGCTTCAGCAGCCGTGTAGAACTTGCCAGCTTCAACGAGCTTGCAAGCGTCCTGATATTTCTTACCAGCTTTAGCCATTGTAAGTTTTCTCCTCTCGTGGTAATAACGGTTATTGCCTCCCACAGGGGCGAAATGCTGCTAAAAATTAGTCAACGATTTCGATACCCATGCTGCGAGCCGTGCCCTCGATCATGCGAGTAGCAGCCTCGATATCAGCAGCGTTGAGGTCTTCCATTTTGCTTTCTGCAATCTTCATTGCTTCAGCGCGGGGCAGTTTAGCCACCTTGTTCTTGTTCGGTTCACCAGAAGCCTTTTCGATCTTAGCAGCCTTCTTCAAGAGAACTGCAGCCGGCGGAGTCTTCGTGATGAACGTGAAGGATCTATCCTCAAAAACCGTGATTTCAACCGGAATGATGAGACCAGCCTTATCTTTGGTTCTTTCGTTGAATTCCTTACAGAACCCCATGATGTTGACACCAGCCTGACCAAGTGCCGGACCTACCGGAGGAGCCGGATTAGCTTTGCCTGCAACAACCTGAAGTTTTACAATCTTAGAAACTTTCTTTGCCATTTGATTTCACCTCCCAAAAAGGATTTACAACAGCTTCAATCAGATGGTTTCCACCTGACCAAAGCCAAGTTCAATCGGGGTTTCCTCGACGAGAACCTTGAGACGACCTTTTTCAGCGTCAATCGCTGTAATCGTGCCCGTATAATTCTCGAAAACGCCCGAGTTGATGCGAACCACATCCCCGACTTCTACATCGAGTTCGGGTTTGAGCTCTTCCTCGCCCATGGATTTCAAGATACGTTTCGCTTCAGCATCGGTAAGCGGAATCGGGTGCTTTTCAGAACCAACAAAACCGGTAACACCGGTGGTGTTGCGCACAACGTACCAGGAATGCTCATCGACAATCATGTCAACCAGCACATAGCCCGGGAAGACTTTTCGCTGAACGACTTTTTTCTTGCCGTCCTTGATTTCGACCTCATCCTCTACCGGAACCACAACATTGAAAATCATGTTGCTCATGTTGGCCGTATGAATCAGGCGCTCGAGATTGGCCTTAACCTTGTTCTCATAGCCCGAATAGGTATGTACAACATACCATGCTCTGCCGGGATTATCCTGCCGCAGATTCATCTCTTCGTTTGCCATGCTGCCCTCACTTAGCTTACCGTAAAATGATGTGGAACAATCTTGCAAAGATGGTATCACAGAACCAAATCAGCGCGCAGACAATCGCTACGGCAATGCCGACAACCACAGTGTAGTTGACCAGCTCTTTCTTGGTCGCCCATGATACTTTTTTCATTTCGGCGATTACTTCGTCTATGAATTTCTTCACAGTTACTTCACATCTCCGTTCAATCCGCTAGAAGCGATTATTTCGTCTCTTTGTGCGTCGTATGTTTCTTGCAGAACTTGCAGTACTTATTGAACTCCAGACGATCCGGGTTGTTCTTCTTGTTCTTGTTGGTACGGTAGTTACGGCTATGGCACTCCGTGCACTCCAACGTGATATTGTTGCGCATCTCTATTTACACCCCTTACGCTCAGAAACTATGACTCTTTCATAATGTCACTAATACAATTTAGCACACTTGCAAAAGCCTGTCAACATAAAACCCTTGACAAGTTAAAAAATTTCTTAGCGACTTATTTATATGTATAAAACATAAATAAAACCCCTGCAACAGGGGTTAATTAACTAATTGGTGGCGGCAAAGAGATTTGAACTCCTGACACTGCGGGTATGAACCGCATGCTCTAGCCAACTGAGCTATGCCGCCATATATGGAGCTGATAACCAGGATTGAACTGGTGACCTTATCCTTACCAAGGATACGCTCTACCGACTGAGCTATATCAGCAACATTAACATTTGGTTGCGGGAATAGGACTTGAACCTATGACCTTCGGGTTATGAGCCCGACGAGCTACCGACTGCTCCATCCCGCGATTACTTTATCATATCCTGCCAGCCTTGTCAAACTCTTTTTTGAAGAAAAGTTTGAATAAAATTGGTTGCGGGGACAGGACTTGAACCTGTGACCTTCGGGTTATGAGCCCGACGAGCTACCGACTGCTCCACCCCGCGATAACCTTCGCTTTGAAACGCGTTCGCATTTCATCGCTGCGCCGTATCGGCGGCTGACAATAAAAGATTATAGGGCATATGGATTTAGTTGTCAACACCTTTTTTAAAGTTTTTTTGAATTTTTTTCAAAAAGGTTCGGGTTCGGGGCACAAGACGGAGGGAGGGGGCGGGGATAACTTTTGGCTGCTTATGCAGGCTTGCCTAACGCTGCCAAAAGCCATCCCCGCCCCCTCCCTCCTCACTGCCAGCCTGAACCTAGCACTACGATGTAACGCAGCACTTTGTACGAACGAAGCCGTAGGGGCAGATGATGTTTTTCCGACGCGTTTGACAAGCTTGTCTAAGCAAAGGAAAAATATCATCTGCCCTTACGGCGCCTTTACACCAAGATGTAATACGCATATCAACGCAATAAGCCTGTGGGGACTGGTGATGTTTTCCACAGCTTTTGACAAGCCTGTCTATGGCGAAGGAAAATATTACCGGCTTTCGTGGGCACCTTTGCACCACGATGTAAAGCATACCACAACGCAGTAAGCCCGTGGGGCTGGTCGTGTTTTTCCGCAGCTTTTGACAAGCTTGTCTATGGCGAAGGAAAAATATGACCAGCCCCACGGGCGACTTTACGCTACGATGTAAAGCACACATCAATAACGCATTAAGCCCGGTGGCTGACCATGCTTTTCCGTCGCGTTTGGCAAGCCTGCCTAAGCAGAGGAAAAGTATGGTCAGCCACCGGGCGTCTTTACACCACGATGTTGGACAACCGACTACGCATTAAGCGCGGTGACTGGCAATCCCTTTCCGCAGCTTTTGACAAGCCTGTCTATGGCGAAGGAAAGGTATTGCCAGTCACCGCGCGTCTTAACATATAGATGTCAACAAAAACTCGGTGGCTTTATGCTTCTTCCGTCACCGGCGCTTCCTCCGGAAACAGATAGCTGTATCTTTCTTTGAACTCAGCCGGCTCCATGCGATAAGCATTGGCCAGTCCCGGATCATCCAAATCGCCTTTTTCGAGGCGCATCATGAGGCCACGGGCAATCTGATAATGTACGGAGTTGATATTCACCTTGCGCACCATCGTCTTGCCGGTAGCCGGGTCTTTGATATCCTCAAAGCGCATAGGCACAGCCTTGTTGTCCTGAATGGAAATCAGCGCACCGCTGTCGCCGGACATCAGGAACTGTACAGCAGAGTAGCCCAGCTGACGGGCATAGTCGATATCATAAGCAATCGGCGCCGTGCAGCGCAGTTCATAACCGATTTCCTTATCGATGATGCTGATCTTGATACCCAGTTTCTTCACTTCAGCCAGCACAGCCTGTTTGAGGATTTCACCAAAGTCCAGTTCGCTGTAGCGGATATGGCCGTGTTCGTCCGTAACCACCGTACCCAGTTTCTTGAAGTCTTCCGGAGCAATCTTTTCGATAACGCCTTCGGCGATAACCGCTACGCCGTAGTTCTTGCCGGTCAGATAGCGTTTCACAATTGCACCCGTGATGATATCCACAACCTGCTGGAGAGGAATCTTATCCTCGGGGAATTCCTCAGGGATAATGGTGAGCGCTGCACCGGCACTTCTGCCCATGCCCAGTGCCAAATGGCCAGCTGTACGGCCCATGGCAATCGTGAAGTACCAACGGTTATTCGTCGTACGGGCATCTTCCATCAGGTTTTCAACTTCCTGCGTACCAAAAGCGCGGGCCGTTTCAAAGCCGAATGTCGGAATCCCCTCCGGCAGCGGCAGGTCATTGTCGATGGTCTTCGGCACATGCACCACATTGATGGTGCGGCCCATCTTGCGGGCATAATCGGAAACAGCTGCGGAGCTGTAAGCCGTATCATCACCACCGATGGTAACCAGATGCGTAACGCCCAGTTCCGTCAGCGTTTCCACGACCGTACGCAAATCCGATTCTTTCTTGGTCGGATTGAAGCGGGACATTTTGAGAATGCAGCCGCCGGTCAGATGAATGCGGCTGATGTTCTTCGGTTCCAGACGGACATAATTCTTTTCGCCACGAGCCAGGCGCGAAAAGCCATCATACATGCCCAGTACGTCCCAGCCCTGACGGGTTGCTTCATTGACGACACCGGAGATAACGCTGTTAATGCCGGGAGCCGGTCCCCCACCACAAACCACGGCAATTACATTTTTGATACCAATCATGAGAAAATCCCCCTTTATTTAGTCTACATTGATATCATTTCGACTAAAAAGGGGGAATTCCTGCTACAATTTAGAATTTTTCAGGTTTTAGTGTTTGCCCATATGCGAACGCTTCGTGGCATTGGATTTATTCCGGACTTTCGCGCGACGGCTGCGGTCATTGCGCCCCTTATGTGCCGCACCTTTGCGATTGGCATACTTCGAGAGCGGTTTGGCCTTGGCCTTTTTCTCCTGCCGTTCCTTCTTGATTTCGTCCATGATTTTGGCCTGCTTCTCCAGACGCTTGTGATGGCGTTCCGAGTGCTCCTTGCGGATACGGCTCTTGATGCCGGCTTCAATGCGGCGCAGCAAATCATACTGGCGGGCGTTGACAAAGGTCACGGCCTTGCCGTCCTGCCCGGCTCTGCCCGTACGGCCAATGCGGTGGATATAGCTTTCCGTATCATGGGGAATATCGTAGTTAAAGACATGGGTCACGCCTTCGATATCGAGCCCACGCGCCGCAATATCCGTCGCGCAGAGTATCTGCAGTTCTGCCTTGCGGAACCGCTTGAGTACCAATGCACGCTGTACCTGCGACAAATCACCATGCAGCTCGTCCACCAGATAGCCACGGGCGGCCAGTGCCATTGTGACCATATGGGCGCGCTGTTTGGTATGGCAGAAGACCATCGCCAGGTACGGATTGTCGCTGTTGATGCATTCGCAGAGGCGGTCAATCTTGTTTTCTTCCGTCGTATCGAGGATTACCTGCTCAATGGCATCGAGCGTGATATGCTCACTCTTGATTTGAATATTTTCCGGTGTTTTCATATACTGTGCGGCCAGAGCCTTTACCCTTGCCGGCATGGTCGCCGAAAAGAGCATAAACTGGCGGTCGCTGGCCGATGCCTTTAACAGCACTTCCACATCTTCAATAAAGCCCAATTTCATCATTTCATCGGCTTCATCGAGAACAACCTTGTTCACCTGACTCAGATTGATGGTCTGACGGCGCAGATGGTCCAAAAGACGCCCCGGCGTGCCGATGATAAGCTGGGGCTTACGGCGCAGTTTCTGTTTCTGCCGTTCAATATCCTGCCCGCCATAGATGACGAGAGAGGAAATGCCCGCAGCTTCCCCCACCACAGCAGCGACCCTTGCCACTTGAATGGCCAGTTCGCGAGTTGGTGTTACGACCAGTGCCTGTGCCACTTCGGCCTGCGGCTTGATTTTTTCTAAGATTGGCAACAAAAAGGCCAATGTCTTACCTGTGCCGGTCTGCGCCTGCACGATAATATCCCGTCCCGCCCGTGCCAGGGGAATCGCCTTCTCCTGCACCGGCGTAGCCTCGCGAATGCCGCGTTTGGCAAGTGTCTCACAAATATTTGGGGAGATTCCCAATTCCTTAAACATAGTCATTACGACGAAAGTACCTCCGCACCTGTTTCCGTAATCAAAATCGTCTTTTCCCACTGAGCCGACAGCGTCTTATCCTTCGTGCGCACCGTCCAGTTGTCCTTGGAATCCACGTACACATCTTTCCGGCCCTGATTGATCATCGGCTCAACCGTCAGCACCATGCCCGGCACCAAAAGCATCCCTGTGCCTGCATCGCCTTCATGGGCTACAAACGGCTCAAGATGGAAATCCTTGCCGACGCCATGACCGCCCAAATCCGTTACCACGGAATAACCGTTGGCATGCGCATAGTCACCGCAGGCCGCACTGATATCGCCCAGAAAATGCCAGGGGCGCGCTGCAGCAATGCCTCGTTCCATGCATTCTTTCGTCACCTTTACCAGACGCTCTGCTTCTGCCGAAACTTCGCCTACCATGAACATGCGGGAAGCATCGGCATAGTAGCCGTCCAAAGTCGTAGTGATATCCACATTGACGATATCCCCCTCTTTGAGAATGGTCTTTTTCGAGGGAATACCATGGCAGACCACATCATTGATGGAAATGCAGCAGCTCTTGGGGAAGCCTTCATAATGCAGGCAGGACGGATAACCGCCGTGGGATTCAATATAATCCTGAACGGCTTTATCAATCGTGGCCGTATCCATGCCGGGCTTAATCAGCGAAGCGGCCACATCGAGTGCGCCATCATTAATCACGCCTGCTGCCTTGATGCGGGCAATATCTTCCTTATTGTTGATGATTTTCTTCGGCGGGCGCACCTGTCCCTTAAACACATCAAACTTGATTTCCTTGATGCGTTCATCAAAATCTGCATGGCATTTTTTGTACTTTTTGCCGCTGCCACACCAGCAAAGTTCATTTCTCTGCATAAAATGCACAATCTCCTTTAATTCTTTTACCATTCTATTCACAATACGATCCTACTCATAAAATACACAATATCATATTATAACGCCATTATACATATTTTGCTACAGATATTTTTTTATGACCAATTTGACCTGTCAGCTGCTAATATGTTATACTAGCCCCAGTTGTGTTTTAAAGTTGTTGAGGGGGTTTTTTACTTTGCGACTATCTAAACCATGCAGTCTGTTGGCTGCAGCGGTACTTTTTCTAGGCACTGCAAGCGCAAACATTACAGAGGCAGCCAGCTTCCATCTTGGGGATACCGGAAGCGACATTGTTGAAATCCAGCAGGCTTTGGCCAGCCGTGGCTATGATGTCGTTGTGGACGGTGATTATGGTCCAGCGACCGAAGCTGCCGTATCTGAATTTCAGAAAGATAACCATTTGGATGTAGATGGCAAAATCGGCAATAATTCCTATCAGGCGCTTTTCCATCGCGCTATGCCTGCCATCACTCACCATCAATCCTACATTGCCGGTGCTAACGGCATCATTGACTTAGCCCAGCAGTTTTTGGGTGTTCCCTACGTTTGGGGTGGTTCTTCACCCAACGGTTTTGACTGCTCCGGTTTTGTCCAGTACGTCTTTGCCAAAAATGGCATTCAACTGCCCCGCACCGCGGACATTCAGGCTACTGCCGGCCGCCCGGTGAGCAAGTCCGAACTCATGCCCGGCGATTTGGTTTTCTTTGCCGGTGACTATGTAAACATCTCCCATGTCGGCATTTATGTAGGTAACGGCCAGATGATTCACGCCTCCAGTTCTCACGGCATCGCTTATGATTCGCTCTCCCGCGACTACCGCGTAGCACATTACGCCGGAGCCTGCCGGGTACTTTAATAAAAGACTTCGCCCTCCCGCATGGGAGGGCGTTTATATTGACAAGAACTTATCATTGTTATATAGTAGTCGGTATGCGACAAGCATAGAAAATCAAAGGATGTGTCCATTATGAATGTATGGATAAAGCGGCTGGCGCTAATCTTGCTGGCTGTGATACTTGCAGGCGCAGCAATTTGCACCTACATCATGTACAGTGCTAAAAATGCTGTACCGGTACTGAACTACCATCAGATAAACGACCGGGATGAAAACGCCCTCACCGTCCACACAGACCAATTTGAGGCGCAGATGAAGTATCTGGCAGACAACGACTATCATACCATCACCCCGGAAGATATGGTCGATGCCTGGGAAAACGGCAAGGAGCTCCCGGATAAACCGGTCATCATCACCTTTGATGATGGTTATGCCGATAACTACCGCAATGCTTATCCCATACTAAAAAAATACAACCTGCAGGGAACCATCTTCCTGATTTCCGACTACGTTGGCACCTATCCCAACTACCTGACCTGGACACAGGCCGAGGAAATGCAGGAAAGCGGGCTGATAAACTTTGAAAGCCATACCCTTTCCCATGAGCAGCTGGACAGCACCAGCCCCGAAGAAACCTGGAACCAGGTAGACGGCTCAAAAAAAGCTTTGGAATGGCGTCTGCGCAAGGAAATCAACTTCCTTGCCTACCCCTGCGCTCCTACGATGAAGAACTGCAGCGCATGGTCAAAGAGGCCGGTTACCAAGGCGCATTTACCGTAAATCATGGTCTGGCCGACAAACAGGATAACCGCTATCTGCTAGACCGCGTGCCCATCTTCGGCTGCACCAACCACACGCTCATGCGTTTCAAGATGCGCTTAAACTACACGCCCATCTTCGCGCCCTTGGCCCGTTTCCACAAGAACCTGCTGGAAAATGACCATACCTTTATTGCTAAATTCATTCCGACACCATAAAATCCATAAATACGAAAAAGACGGGACTGTTGCACCGAATCGTGCAGCAGTCCCGCTTTTTTTAACCGCAATCACCACACCCGCTTAAACTGCACAGATGCGGAAATATCCTTATCATGGGCGCCCTTTTGCAGCAAGGTTTCACCGCTTAGGAACCATCCCTTGGCAAATTCGGTTTCGCCCGATAGCGAGAAGATAAAATGCGTCTTATCCTGATTGTTCCGCAGGGTATAAGACTTGCCGCCATAACCCTCGTAACGGAAGGAAAGTTCCGGGTCGGCTCCGGCAAAAGCATGCTTTACGCCCAAGCGCATGCCGTAGCTGCCCTGCCCCAGGTAACGCTTGAATTCCATGCCAATCTGTCCCGCAAAGTAGGTATTGTGTTTCCCATCTACCTGCTGATTAAAAATCCCCGCGCCATTTTCCGTATAACCGTCCTGATTCAGCCAGGAAAGCTGGAAGCCTGCATAGGGGCTGACATGCCAGGTCTTGCCGTCAGTGGCATGAAGGTCGTATTTATACTCACCGCCAATTTCCATCAGATGGGAATTGTACTTCGCCTCTGCACCGAGTCCCAAAGTTCCGATACTGCGGCGCAATTTATTCTTTATCCAGCCATAGTCCGCATAGAGATAAGCGTCCGTCGCATTTTTATGATAACCAGCATAAACGCCAAATCGCGTATCATAAATATTGCCATTGCCGGACGATGCGCCAAAGCCTGTGGTCTGATAGCTCAGGAACAGACCGCCCCGCCAGTTTTCACTCAATTTGCGGTCATAGCCACCCGATATCGCGCTGCCATGATAATTTGCCCCGCCTTTGAGGTCGCCCCAATTCTTGGTAAACTTCACCCAGGCATTATTATCCTGGGCCACAGGGAGTTTCGTACTCAGTTTGAGTCCGTCCCCTTCTTCCCCATCGGACAAATGACTTACTGGAACATTCACATTCACCGGCTGCAGGGAAAATGCCGTACTCAACCGGTCGGAAATAACACGGCTTGCCAAAGTGCTCTGCTGCGTAAGTGCCACCGCCTGCGGGCCGGAGGACGCTCCAATTTCCGTAAGCGCATGTTTTGCACCGGAGGAATTCAAATTGTAGAGGGTGCGCATTTCTTCTCTGCGCGCATCCCCCACAAGATTTTTCTGCATGCCTTCCATGGCATCATAGACCTCTGCCTGTTCAGCTGTCATTTCGCCGAAATTGTTGGCCGTCTGTGTCGTAACCTTCAATGTTTTGCCGTCATTTGTGCCGGTTGTCGAAAGCAGCCCTGTGATGGCGTGGGGCTTTCCGTCCGGATTTGCCACCTTGCCGTTTATCGCGCCGGCGTTCAGTACGGTTAATGTCTCATCAGGCAGTGCATTTACAGCCGTCACGGTCGAGCCTTCTACATTGGCTGTACCGCTGACGGCAATATTGCCTTGAGAACCGCCGCCATAAGCCTGCAGAACACCATCTGACTCCAGATTCCCATTGATGGTCAGCACAGAATCCGGGCTGGCCGCGCCAATGGTACCATGATTGATGAATTTGTCTGTGGTGTCATCGGCATAACCATCGGCCAGTTTCGCCGTCATATCGTTGACGGTAAACGTGCCGCCAAACAAGGACGCGTCCTTAGCCACCTGGACATTGACCACATCAGCCGTACCACCAAAATTGAGCACACCGCGATTCACATTCATCTTCATGTTTTCCTTGCCGATAATATTGCCGTTATAGTCCATAGCAGCATTAAAATTCAGCTTGGTCACCAAATCCGGCACATATTTTTTATAGGGAATTAGCTTACCCTTGTACTGGAGCATCAGTCCCCCTGTATAAATCGTGTTTGTGTAAGCTGCATTTGGATGCGTACTTACCTCAGGCGTGCAGTTCTCAGTGTACGGCATATAGTCCGCAGTCTCAGAAAAATTTTTCCAGTCGTTTATGATATTGCCGTTAATTCTGGCACCTGCATTTAGATTGATATTATCCACAAAGGCATTCTTGGCCATATAGATAGCAGCCCTTTTGCCCGAAATCGTACCGCTCACGTTCAGCGTGCCCATTTTGCCGTTGAGGTCGCCGCCGACAGGGTCGGTGATGCTGAAATCGTCAAAAGAATCGTCAAAATCATTCAGACCTACATTGTACGATTTTGTGATTTGACCATTATCATCCGTGCTCCGCTTATAACGCATATAGGAACCACGATATTCAAATTTGGCACCGATGGCGTTAACGCCAAAGTCAAACCATACGCCGGAGCCGTTTTCCCCGTCACCCGTAACCGTGCCATCAATATTCACCACATGATTCTTGCCATAAGCTACCAGCACGCCGGCACCATTCATACCATCGCCATGAACCTCTGTACCTTTGGGAACGGTAATGGTATCATGCAGGCCATCCAGGCGAATACCCACGGCAGCATCACCTTTGGCAAAGATATTTCCCGCCTGGGTGATGTTGTTATTTGAGCCAAAAACGTGTAGTCCCACACCATAGGTGGCCGTGTTATAGCCATTTACATAAGACTTTCTATCGGCACTTCGCGCCGAAAATCCTTGTGTATTCGTGTAAGTCTGCCCATCTCTATACTCCGAGTGTCCAAAAAAATTCTTGCGGTCGATGTCATAGCCAATATCCTGCAAGACAGCCAGTTCCGCTTCGATAAAGCCATTATAACTGCGGTATTTCTGATGGCTCATATTGCTGCGCGGCAGGTCAATATGACCGAAATCAGCGGAATCACTGTTACTGCCCTCCCAGTTATTTACAGGAATACCAGAAACTTTTTTTCCACTGGCTATGGCAAAGGTCTTGCCATTCAATACCTCGGTGACATTTTCTCCCTGGAAGGTCATATTGGCTGCGCCGTTGCGTCCCGTCCAGGCGTTGTTATTGTTGACCACAAACACATCCGCTGTATCCAAAGCATCTTTGGTATAACCCGCCTTCTTCTTAAATTGGGCAAAAAGTGCGGCATCGTTTTGCAGCTGCCGAACCGTATTTGGGGTCATAACCAACATATTTCTGCCCGTAAGCGCCTTGTCGTATTGGTCATGAAAATGACGTGTAAAGGAACGGGGATTATCGGCGTAATTGTCAAACCTGAAAATTGTAGGGCTTATGCCCTCCACTTCAATGGTATCACTGGTATTGGCGGTAATCCCTATGCTATGCGCAATTTCGTGATACATGATGGCCGTAATATCGAGCTGTCCCATTTCCTGCGACACGGGGAAGGGAGCTCCTGCCGTCCAGCCATACTGACCGTCCCTTTTGTCTATGCCCATGTACTTACCGATAGAAATTCCGCCAAAGCCCCGCTTGCCATTTGGTTTGCTGTCATACGCTTCGACACCGGGCATCCATTCAATAGCAGTACCATTTTGCAGGGCATCGTGCAAATTGTTGGGGTTGTTGGCTAATTCTTCGCCCTGCCCTTCCGCGAAAGAAAATCCGGCGGCATTGGCATTGATAAGGTTGACTGTCCCGACGAAATATTGCACCGGCTTTTGGTTTTTGGCTCCCGGTCCCAATAGTTCAGCCCATTGTCTAAAGGCATTATCCAAACCTGTTTTGAGATTGTTGTTCAGTGTATAGCTTAGAGAACCCTTCCCCAAACCCAATTCATTGAAAAATTTTACAGCATCTGTATCCGCTTCTTCCTTACCGTAGTAGTACACATCAAATACAGGTTTACCGTTATAACCAATCTGACTGGTGGTCATGGCATCCACCTGACCGAAGCTGCCGCCGATAGCCAGCTGCAGCAGGATTGCCACTGCCAGTCTTTGCTTTTTTGATGGTTTTCTCATTCCGTTGCTCCTTCTAAATTTTTCTACCTCTTTACAGCTGAAAAATCATTTCCTTACCACACCCGCTTGAACTGCACAGATGCGGAAATATCCTTATCATGGGCGCCCTTCTGCAGCAAGGTTTCACCACTCAGGAACCATCCCTTGGCAAATTCGGTTTCACCCGATAGCGAGAAGATGAAATGCGTCTTATCCTGATTGTTCCGCAGGGTATAAGACTTGCCGCCATAACCCTCGTAACGGAAGGAAAGTTCCGGGTCGGCTCCGGCGAAAGCATGCTTTACGCCCAAGCGCATACCGTAGCTGCCCTGTCCCAGATAACGCTTGAATTCCATGCCAATCTGTCCGGCAAAGTAAGTATTGTGTTTTCCATCCACCTGCTGATTGAATATACCTGCACCATTTTCCGTATAACCGTCCTGATTCAGCCAGGAAAGCTGGAAGCCTGCATAGGGGCTGACATGCCAGGTCTTGCCGTCAGTGGCATGAAGGTCGTACTTATACTCGCCGCCAATTTCCATCAAATGAGAATTATATTTCGCTTCTGCGCCCAGACCCAATGTCCCGATGCTGCGGCGCAATTTGTTTTTTATCCAGCCATAGTCCGCATAGAGATAGGCGTCCGTCGCATTCTTATGGTAACCTGCATAAAAACCGAAACGCGTATCATAGATATTGCCATTGCCGGACGATGCGCCAAAGCCTGTGGTCTGGTAGCTCAGGAACAGACCGCCCCGCCAGTTTTCACTCAATTTGCGGTCATAGCCGCCCGATATCGCGCTGCCATGATAGTTTGCCCCGCCTTTAAGGTCGCCCCAGTTCTTGGTAAACTTCACCCAGGCATTATTATCCTGTTCCACAGGAAGTTGCGTGCTCAGCTTAAGGCCGTCCCCTTCTTCTCCATCTGCCAAACGACTTACCGGAACATTCACATTCACCGGCTGCAGGGAAAATGCCGTGCTCAAACGGTCGGAAATAACACGGCTTGCCAAAGTGCTCTGCTGCGTAAGTGCCACCGCCTGCGGGCCGGAGGACGCTCCAATTTCCGTAAGCGCATGTTTTGCACCGGAGGAATTCAAATTGTAGAGGGTGCGCATTTCTTCTCTGCGCGCATCACCCACAAGATTTTTCTGCATGCCTTCCATGGCATCATAGACCTCTGCCTGTTCAGCTGTCATTTCGCCGAGATTGTTGGCCGTCTGTGTCGTAACCTTCAATGTTTTGCCGTCATTTGTGCCGGTTGTCGAAAGCAGCCCTGTGATGGCGTGGGGCTTTCCGTCCGGATTTGCTACCTTGCCGTTTATCGCGCCGGCGTTCAGTACGGTTAATGTCTCATCAGGCAGTGCATTTACAGCCGTCACGGTCGAGCCTTCTACATTGGCTGTACCGCTGACGGCAATATTGCCTTGAGAACCGCCGCCATAGGCCTGCAGGACACCATCTGATTCCAGATTCCCGTTGACGGTCAGCACAGAATCCGGGCTGGCCGCGCCAATGGTACCATGATTGATGAATTTGCCTGTTGTGTCATCAGAAAAGCCCTTGCCCATACGTGCGGTCATATCGTTTACGGTATAAGTTCCGCCGTAAAGCCCAGCCCCTTTGGCCACGTTGATATTTACCACATCTGCCATTCCCGTATAGAGCAAATCACCGCTCTTCACGTTCATCTTCATATTGTCGGAGCCGCTGATATTGCCCTGATAGAGCATGGCTCCATCCTGCAGATTGAAGTTCAGGTTTGTCACCAGGTCGGGGATGTATTTGTTGTAAACATACTCGCCTCCGTTATATTGTATCTTCAAAGGCTTGATGATGCCGCTCTTTTTCTCGATTACATTGGTGTCATAATTTTTTTCCTCATAGGTGGTGCTCTTTTCCGTGGCGAAAATCCCCTGTTCCTCGGAAAAATGCTTCCAGTCGGATGTGATAGCGCCGCTTATTTCTGCCCCTTTGTTCACGTTGATATTTTTGACAAAGGCATTCCTGCCGATATAGATGGCGTTTTCGCCACCGGCAATTTTCCCGGACAAATTGCAGTCGGTAAGCAATTCCCCCTTCAATTCATCGGCAGAAGCGTTGTAAGTGTTACCGTCCATATCGTTCAAGACTTTATTTTCAGCCTTGGTGATTTCGCCGGTGTAAGCACTGACTCCACGACTGTAGCGAATGTAGGAGCCACGGTATTCATCAAGGGCTCCATTGGTGCTTGAGCCAAAGTTGAATTCCACCGCATTGCCGCCTGCCCCATTGGCCGTCACCTTTCCCGCCAGATTGAGATTTTGCTGGCGGCCATAGGCAAACAAGATGCCCTTGCCCCGATAGCCGTCTGCATGGATTTCGGTTGCTGCGGGAACGCTTATCGTATTTTTTTCGCCGTCCACCCGGATGCCAACTGCGCCCGTGCCTCGCGTCAAAATATCTGCTGACTGGGTGATATGGTTATTCGCTCCATAAACGTGCAGACCAAATCCCAGTGGAACTTGACTATAAATATTGGCAAGATACGCCGTGCCATCCTTATTTCTTGCAAAATATCCCTGTTTATTGTCGATGGTCAAACCATTTCCATAAACGGAATGCCCAAAATACGCCTTTCTGTCGATGTTATAGCCTAAATCCTGCAGAGCCGCCAGTTCCACCTCCATAAAGGAGGTATAGTTGCTGTAGGCACGATGGCTTTGCATGCCTGCTGTTTGGAAGTGGCTGCCTTCAAAGACGTCATTATAGCCACCGGCCCTTTTCCGTTCAAAAGCGTTGGTAGGTATGCCAGAAACGCCGTTAAAGGTTGCTCCTGCCAGGGCATCCGTTACATTGTCCCCTACAAAATAGGCAAAATTTCCCAGGTCGACAATAAAGCAATCCGATTTCTTCAGCGTGGGATTCTTTTCTTTTAAGCGGTTAAACCCTTCCGTAGTCACAATCATCATACCGGGCTTGCCGTGATTTCCATTCTGGTCTATCAGATGAAGATTCCAAAAATCCTTGTCTTCTGTATATGCAAATTTGGACAAGGTCAGCTTGTTTCCACCATCGAGATACGCAACTTTTTCTGTTACCGTATTTCCGTTCCAGTCACAATTCTCTATTATGGCAGACACCCCCAGAGCGTGTACCAGCTCATGGCGGAAGCAGCCGATAAAATCAGCAGCTTGCTCATTGGTGGGAAGCACGGTATCCGCATCCACCCACCACCCCTCAGGGGCACCGTCACGATTCGCACCGAAATGCTGTCCGATTTCGATTCTGGAAAAAGAATAAGTGCCCTCGTCAGCAACAAAGCCTGTTTTTAGTTTTTCAATATCCAGGTAATCCAGAGTTAATTTTCCCTGCAACATTTGGGCAACGTAGTTTTCATGGACCATTTTTCCATCTTTTACGGATAATGTGCTGCCATAGGCATTCTGGTGGTTGTCCTGTGTGACAATCACCATCTGCCATGGGGAGGTGAATTTGGACCTGGGGCCCAGCATCTCCGACCAGTAGGTAGCGGCAGATTTGATTGCCGCCCTGAGGACTGTCGGCAGTATGTACCCTGACTCTTTGCCTTGCAGTGTTTCACCTGTATTGAAGAAAGATAAGTCAATAAATTTTCGGCCATTGAAATCCACTCTATCGGCATCATGGGCTTCAACATGGCTGCCCAACTGGACCCCCATTGCAACTGCTGCCAAAATCGCCAGTTTTTTTGATCGTCGCATCCCTTTCGCTCCTTCTGAAAAAATCATAGGCATCTGCCGTGCCAGCATCCTCATAACCGCAGTAATACACCGCGAACAAGTTCTTGCATCCTGGTCAATCTGGCTGGTGGTCACGGCGTTTGCGACTTTACCAGATGGCTACCCTATCCTTGGGAGCCAGATACATGCCATCGCCTTCGGTGATGCCATAGAAATTCAGGAACTCATCAAACTGCTGCAAGGTGCAGTTGATGCGCAGGTAGTGCATGGGATGAACATCGTTTATCCGCCCATAAGCAGACTGGAGCGTGTCCTTTGTAAGAAAGCCGGCAGCATAGGCGCGATAGAATTTGTCATAGTCAAAGTCTTTTTTCGTCGCCGCAACGCGCAGGATGGCTTTCATTCCTGCCATATCCGCACCGGCTTCGCCGGTCATGATGCTGCCGTAGAAGTCCTGCCCAGCCCATGGGTGCATATTGTTGTAATAGGCGACCAGCTTATCGTTTCGCTTCTGGAAGGCGGCGTAGTCTTCTTTCGTCCACCAGTTTTTCATGTTTCCTTCTTTATCAAACTGCGCCCCCGTTGAGTCAAAAGCATGGGAAATCTCGTGACCGATGACGCGGCCTATCTTGCCCAGCATTTCTTCATCGCTCATATTGCTGTTATACATGGCTCCTTGGGCGTACCCCCCGGCGATGTGAATGGCATTGGTCATCGGGCTATAGGCGCAGTTCACCTCTTGAGGCGTCATGACCCATATCGTCTTGTCAATCGGCCGGACGGCTTTTCTGACATTCTTGGCCACTTCATATTCCTTGATAGCCACCAACGCTTGCCACAGGGTTCCGCCATTGTCCGGGGATGCGAAGTTCAGCTCCGGGCAGGCGACATTTTCCCAATTGTCCGGGTACAGCACTCTTTTGTCGATGGCCGCAAGTTTATCGAGTGCATTGGTGCGCGTGGCAGCAGACAGGAAATCGGCCTCATTTATTACGCCGCGATAGGCGTCCAAAATTTGGTCAACCAAAGCCGTTAGCCGCTCCTTGTCTGATTTTTTCAGATAGGTCGCACTGTAGAGCTGCGCCACCGGCCACTCCAAGGTATCCGCTGCCTGGGCGGCAGAAACATCCGCATCAGGCGGCATTCCCTTGGAGCCGGAGATGGCATTTTTGCGGTCAAAATTCCACTCATAGCACTCCCGGTCAAGAAACCCCGCAGTCTCAACTGCTTCATGGACAATCAGGTAATCTTTGAGCAGGGACAGATTTTCCTCGGTATACAGCTCGTTCAGCTTTTGTAAAAAGGCCGGCATCGTCACTAGGTATTCATCCGCATCCGGGTAACCGTTCTTCTTTAATTTTTCCAAGATAGGCAGCTTGCCCTGAGCCTCCTTTAATTTATCCCGAGAAAAACGATTATTCATACGGGCGATAGCGTCCGGGCTGTTTTGCTCCTCCTTGGTCAAAATAGTAGGGGCAAGCTGCGCTTCCAAAGCAAAGCAGTTCTCTATCTTCTGCCGTGCCACATCCTTGGTGCAGCCTAACTTTACGAGCATCTTCTCGGCTAGTTCAGAGTTGGCCTTTTTCTTTATGGCACCATAGTCGGTGAGATGGCTGTACTCGGCGGAATCATCAAGAAGCAGCGGAAAGCTGCTTGCCAGCAGTACCGGACGGGAGGAATTCAAAGGATCCGTTTCGGCTCCGCTCTCCCATAACCCGACCCAATTTTCCCCGGCGGGAACATCCACCAAATAACGGCTCAGCTCAGCAGTGGAATGAATCGCCTCCACCTTATCCGTTATCTTTTTCAGCGGGGCTATGCCTTGGGCATTGCGGTTATTCCAATCCATCATAAGATGATAGAAGTCATAGGCCAGTTTGGCATCGTGCCCTTCAGGCGCGGAACCTTGGAACATTTTTTTGAGATCTTCATTTGTTTTCAGTACCAAATCCATATCAATGCCGCCAAAGGGATACCCTTGAGGGATTTGCAGCTTGAGTATTTTGTCCTTGTTGACGGCGAGAGCAAAATTATCCTTGAGCGAGGCATTCATGTCTTCGGTGACAACGCCCTCAAGGTCGATGTACGGCCAAGGCGTGCCGCTCTTGTAGTTCGGTTCGGCTGCCCAAGCCGTTCCCCAGAGGGAAACAGCCATAGACAACCCTAATAATATCGCCAATCGCTTTTTCATCAGAAAATCCTCCCTTCGAAAATAACGTCTCCTTACCAGACGCGCTTAAACCTCTGCCATCCTTACCCATTTGAAGGCGTATTCATTCCGATTATAGAAATATTCGCCAAAACCCGCCATTTTCCTGCCGCAAGACCGAAACTGGGAGACGCAATAAAGCCCGTGTGGGCCGGTGATGTTTTCCGCAGCTTTTGACAAGTCTGTCTATTGCGAAGGAAAATATTACCGGCCCACACGGGCGTCTTATTGGTTCAGTTTAGTATCATAATTTGCTAAGTCATCCAAACAAATCACTATGTGTGCCTGTCCGCATAAGCTTCAATACCAGACGCTCATTGATAATTTGATATACCAGCAGCCAGTCAGGTTCAATATGGCACTCACGAACATTTTTAAAGTTCCGCGAATCTGTAAGGGCATGGTCACGATACTTTTCAGGCAGCAATTTTTGATTTTGAAGCATTAGGACAACCTTTTCAAAATTTTTTGGGTTACAGCCGCGTTTTATGGCGCGCTTATAATCTCTTTTGAAAATAGAAGGATATTCAATCGTCAGCATTAAGGTCCTCCATCAATGCCTGCACTGTTTGAAACGGCCCATGAATATCAGGGTCATTGTCTGCCTCCAACAATCTCTGCATCAGAACCGAATCTGCCCCTTCTGCAGTAACTTCAAACGGAAGACCTTTCCGTATCAACGCCTGTCTTAGAAAGATATTGATAGCTGTCGTCATATCCATACCTAAACTCTTAAAAAGCTGTTGAGCCTGCTCTTTTACCACACGATCCATCCTAATACTCATGCTTGTCGTTGCACCAGCCATAATATCGCCTCCTCATATTTATTTTATAGCTAATAGATATTTATTGTCAATACAACAGCTACAATCATTAGACAATATTGCGCAGAGGAAAATATTATCAGCCACCGGGCGTCTTTACAATACTGATAAAGCATCAACATTTGTTGCCTAAGGGCTTATTTACTTGGCGAGAATCGACACGATTTTCTGGTAGTCATACTGCTGGGCTGCTTTCACCAGCTGCTGCCAAAGTTCTTCCTGCTCTTGGGGAATCTGATACTCTTCCATTTCATCAAAGATGCTCTCCAGCTGGTCTATGTCCATGCTTTCGGCAGCCAGCCGGATTTCCTCCAGAATAGCATCCATCATCTCTGCATCGGCTTCCGGTTTTTCTACTGCGGAGACTATGAATACTTCAGCTAAAGGAGCCTTGAAACTGCGGTATTCGGTCATGAAGGCTTCATGGTGCTTGCGAATATAGGCAATATCCCCGGCTTTGCCTGCATTTTCCAGCAGCTGGGCTTTTTCACCGAATTCCAGTGCTCCGATAAAACGCGCCGAACTTTTCAGGGCATGGACTTTAATGGTGTAGTTATGCCAATCTTCATTGGCATAAAAGCCTTCAATTTCAGCGGCCTTATCATCCAGTGATTCATAGAAGATTTTTAATATCGGCAGATAGTCATCCACTGAACCGAGGTTATCTATCCCGTTTTTTAGGTCAACCCAGGGCTGCTCCTGCAGGGGCAGCAAAATTTTCGGCAAATCACCAGCAGCGTCTTGTGGCTTGTCTTCGGCTTCTGGTGCGCTGCCCTCCATGCTCATTACCACCTTGTCATCCGGCAGGTATTCAATGAGGTTTTCTTCCAATTTGTCCGTATCAATGGGCTTGGTCAGATAGTCATTAAAGCCTGCCTCGATATATTGTTCCCGGGCGCCGGAGATGGCATTGGCCGTAAGGCAGAGCGCAGGGGTTTTGCTATTGGGACATTCTGGATGCTGCCGCAATTCATGAAGGGCCTGTATGCCATCTTTATGGGGCATCATGTGGTCCAGGAAAATGATGTCATACTGCCTGGCCATGGCTGCTTCCACCGCTTTCGTGCCGTCAATGACGGTATCAATCTGTATCTTGGTCTTCTTCAGCAGGTTCTTGAAGACCAACAGATTCATCTCATTATCATCCGCCACCAATATATGCGCTTCCGGGGCAGTAAATTTTTCGCGGTATTTCTTTTTTTTCTTGAGCATCTGTGCATAGGACGCTGCATAATCGCCCAGAGGTTCCCAATTGGTTACTTTTTGCTCAACCCGGAAGGAGAATGTGGAGCCTTCGCCGTATACGCTGTCCACCTCCAGATGGGAATCCATCATGTCCAGCAGCATCTTGATGATGGACATACCAAGGCCTGTGCCCTCAATATTGCGGTTACGCTTTTCCTCGATGCGTTCAAATTTGGAAAACAGCTTGCTCAAATCTTCAGGTTTAATGCCAATGCCCGTGTCCTTGATGGCTATGACCAGCATAACTTTGTCATCCGCGCCCTCGATGCGCTCAAAGCCCAGGGAGAACGTTACACCGCCTTTTTCCGTATACTTCACGGCATTGGTCAGGATATTGGTGATAATCTGCTTGATGCGGACTTCATCACCATAGAGCAATTTGGGCGTATCCTGGTCAAAATCCAGAGTCAGGCTCAAATCTTTTTTATCCGCGCGAACCTTGGCCATCATGACCAGGTCATTGAGCAACACGGACAGGTCATACTCCACGGGGATAATATCAATTTTGCCGGCTTCAATCTTGGAAAAATCCAAAATATCGTTAATCAGGCTCAGCAAGGTGGTACCTGCTGTCTTAATATTCTCCGAGTAGCCCAGAAGCGTCGTGTCTTCGCATTCCCGCAAAATCATTTCGTTCATGCCCAGGACAGCGTTAATCGGCGTACGTATTTCATGAGACATATTGGACAGGAAGTCACTCTTGGCCTTGGAGGCGCTTTCAGCCATTTCCTTAGCGGCCCGCAATTCGTCGCTCTCTTGAATTACCACACGCACGCGAACTAAATATATAGCGCCGATAACCACCATCAGCATCAAAAGACCAAATACCCAGATTACTAACAGGGAAATGCTGTCAATCCCCTCGCTGGCTTTATCTTTCGGCACGAACCCTGCCAAAAGGAAATCCGTATGGGGAATTTCTGCCTCAAAGAGCAACATTTCCCCGCGCTCGGTCGGAAAGATATGCGCAGCAGCCACAGAAACTTCCATCTCCTGATGCATGGAGTTAAAGCTGTCTTTTACCTCCTGGCTATTCATATAGGCCACATCTTCCGGAGTACTCTCGTCAAAGGGAATGATGACATCTCCCTCACGGGAAACCACCATCATCTTGCCAATACCGTCATAACAGCTGATGGAAAAGCGGTCCGCAATCGCCGTCAGAGGATACTGCCGGTATAGGACATATTTTATGTTCTTACCATTAAACACCGGATAAGTGAATAGCAGCCCCTGCCCTGTCTCAAAGGTGATATCGCTTTTGCCGCGAAAAGCTGTCTGGATGCCGCTATAGATACGCGGTGAAATCGCATCTCCATAAATAGCCGTGCCTTCAATATCCAGCAGTCCCTGCCTGACCCCGGCTTCATCATAAATCAAAGGCATAATCTGCCCTACCGCTTCCGGGTTGGCTTCGATTTTATTGGCTACATAGGCCAGAGTTTCCAGCTCCGTGCCAAGTTTTTCTGCGGCCTGCGTTGCCAATGTTTCAGCCTGCCGCCTTGTCTGGCTCTCCGTGTAAGCGGATAACAAATCCTCCATGCGGTTATGAAATAAACCACCCACCAGCAGCAAAACCAGGCCAAATCCCACCAAGGCAATAAAGGTCCCTTTTTTCACCCCTGTCATCTGCTTACTCATAAATCCTTACTCCCTTGACATACCAATCCATACCGGAAAAGAGCTCTGCATCGCTGATTCTTTCCCCTTCGCCACAGCGAAGTCTTCCCTGATTGTCATAAATGACACCGGAAAACACGCTCTGTCCCAACATCAGCTGCTGTTCTTTTTCCGCTTCCACCTGCGCGGCCTCATCCGAAACTACCGGCGATAAGGGGTGAAGTTTTACAGCACCTTCCTTGAATCCCATCCAGTAACTGCTGTTAAAATTGACTCTTCCGCTGAGATAGTCCCCCAGCACTTTTTCATAGACCACTTGCCAATCGTAAACCACGGCCGTCAAAAAACGGTCCGAATACTGTTCGGCAACAGCATTGCAGCCAATGCTCAACAGACCTCGCTTCTCCGCTTCTTTTATCGCATGGGGTTTATCCGCATGATAGGTAATTACATCTGCCCCGGCCTGCTGCAGGAGGGCAACGCTTTTCCGCTCCTCGGCCTCATCATCCCAGCTGCCGGTGAAGCGGACGATGATCTGCGCCTCAGGATTCACCGCTAATATACCCAAAGCATAGGCATTAATGCCCCGGTTGGTCTGGGAATTGGGCATGGCGGAAACATAGCCCAAAATTCCCGTCTTGCTGGCCTTTCCGGCGATGATGCCAGCCAAGTACCGCGCCTGATACAAACGGGCAAAATATGAGGTACAGTTTTTCGCCTCACCTTTATCGGAAATGCAGAAAAAAGCCACATTCGGATATTTCCGGGCAATCGCATCCACATATTGCCCATAGCCAAAGCTGGTCAGATAGATGACATTTGCCCCTTTGTCTATCAGTTCTTCTACTGCAGCATAAGTGGCGCTCTCGTTCTCAGCCACATTATCTACCGAATGAATTGCAACATCATGGGCGCGGCAGGCTGCGGAAAGCCCCTGGTAGTGACTGTAATTCCAGCCATTATCCGTCATGTCACCAACCAGAACACACCCTACCACGGTTTGGCGCTTCGTCTCCGGCAGTTGAAAGCTCTGAATGACCACCACCAGAATGATGAATAGCATGCCAATCAGCAGCAGCGGAAAATTCATCCGCATCCAGTCTTTAGTCTTCAACGGTCACGCCCTCCACATACCAGTCAAAACCATTTAACATCTCATCATCTGACATGGATTCGCCTGCATTGATGCGCAGTTGTCCCTGATTATCCTTGATGGGGCCGTAAAATACATCAAATCCCCGGCTGTTGAATTTTTCACTGGCTTCCCGCACCAGTATGGCGGTGTCCATATCCAAATGAGGGCTGGGCGACAGGCTGACCATCCCCTTCTCCTTGTCAATCCAGTCCTGACGGCCATGGAATTTACCCTGCAGGCAGTTCAATATCTGCTCGCGGTAATAAATCTGCCAATCCCATACACAGGCAAGCAGGTAGGTATTGGGAAACAAATCCCGATTGTCCCTATGGTAGCCAACAGACCATACCCCCCTGCTATCGGCCTCCTGATGGGGCGCCATGGAATTGGTATGGACGGTCACGACATCAATAGGAAAGTTATCCAATAATTTCCGGCATGAATTCAAGGCTGGTGCATCATCCGTCCAGGACTTGCAATAGCTCACATGTACCACAGCATCCGGGCGTACGCTCTTGACGCCCAACGTGAACGCATTGATGCCGCGAATCACCTGTGAATTGGGGAAAGCTGCAATAAAGCCCAATTCCCCGGTCTTCGTCTTTTTACCCGCCACAATTCCTGACAAATATCGTGCCTGATACATACGGCCAAAGAACGAGGAATAATTTTCCTGATGATAAACGCCCCCTGCGTGCAGGAAATACGTATGGGGATATTCAGCCGCTGCCTTTTGCATAGCCTTGCCATAATCAAAGCTGCAACCGATGATAATCCGGCAGCCCTTTTTTTCAATCAATTCCTTAATGTCGGCGTAGCAATCGCCAGGCGCATGTTCCTTGTAGATAATCTCTAAATTCAGCTCTTCCTTCAGGGACTCCAGCGCTTCATAATGGGTTTGGCCCCAGCTCCTATCCATGAACTCCCCGTTGGTAAATATGCCGACTTTAGTCGTCTGAGCCGTCACATCCGTATCCACCTGAGTTCTTTGAATAATTAAAATTCCCCCCATGGCAAACAATAAGATGATTAAGGCAATTAAAAATAATCTTTTCACGGTCTATTCCTTTCCTAAATCATCAGAAAATGCCCCGCAGCGAACTTGTTTTAGAGTATACTCTTTATGTACTCCAACAGTTTTTCCTTCTTGTTGGATTTAAGGATATAGCCCCGGGGTTTCAGCGCCACCACCCGTGCCACCTGTTCCTTGCCCGACACCCCGGTCAAAAAGACCACGGGGATATTCTTCAAGACTTCCTCCCCCTTGAGCATCTGGAAAACCTGCGGTCCGTCCATAACCGGCATCTCATAATCCAAAAGAATCAAATCAACCGGGGTCTGACGCAGGGCTTTGATGACCTGCGAACCGTCCGTAAGGACAAACGTGCTGTACTCATCCTTCAGGCACGCCCGCAGCATTTTGGCATAGACCGGATCATCATCCACGATCAGAATCCGCTTGGATTTGTTGCGGGTATGTTTCATCACGGACAGGGTAAATTCATCCATTTTCAGGGGACGGCTAATCCATTCGTAATCGCTGGCCAAAGGCACCTGCATCATAACGTCAGCATAATCGCTGCCTTCCCCCAGCAGTATCATTTCCGCACCTTTTTTGCTTATGATATCCAGGATAAGGTTCAGCGACGATATATTCCGGATATCGGAGGCAAAATTTTTCGGCAGATACACCAAAAACAAGGGCTTGAGCATGGCTTTTTCCGCAATCTTGTCAAACTCCCCCGCCAGTATCTCCACCTCATACCTTAACTCCTGCAGCTTGCGCTCAATAGTCTTCACAATGACGCTATATTGGTACATGACAATGACCACATTCCTTTTGCTTCCATTCTGCTCGCTCATCTTATATTCTCCTATCCAGTAAGTATTAATCAATAGAAAATAGTGTATATTCTTAATATTCACATAAGTTTTTTGAAAAAATCTCCCTCTGCCCAAAGCAGGGCATTTCACAGTGTCTTAGGGAACATTTTCAGCGCATGCTTCCGCTTGTACATCGCTTCGTCTGCCCGGTCAAAAATCCGCTTGCAGCTGTTGTCCTGCTCTGGGACATACTCCGCTATCCCCGCTGCCACGACCACAGCACCATGCTGACGGTTTTCCTCAACCACCGCATTGAATGCTGCCAGCAGTTTTTCCCGATTTTCATAGTCTTCCTGTTCCAGAAAGACCACAAACTCATCGCCGCCTACTCGATAAACAGGACTTTTCTTAAAGCTGTCACAAATCAAACGGCAGGCTTCTTTTATGTACGCATCCCCTACATCATGGCCTAAGGTGTCGTTGATGCGCTTCAAATTATTGACATCCAGCACGACCAAAGCAAGTTCCTGCCTTATCCCTTTGGCAATCTCCCGGTCAATCTGCTCGATTTTCTCCGCATAGGCCAGTTTGCTCTTCACACCGGTAAGGGCATCTTTATAGGCCAAAGTCCAGGCTTTGTTCAATTCATTAAACTGCTCCCGCTCACGTTCTAAGGCAAGTTCCAAATTTCTGTGATATTCCTCCCGCTCATTTTCAATGACAAAAGTCCGCAACAGACAGCCGCCGAGCATATAGCTGATGGCATAGAGCGGATACGTGGGAAAAAATATCTGCCCCACTACAAAAAACATAATCAGCAGACCGGAAAAGCCAATGGTCCAATACCGCTGCCGCTTTTTTTCATTGCTGACCGGAGCGAAGAAAAACGCATAGATGGAGGTCAGCAGCAAAAGGATTATCTGATGGATGAACATGCCGTCCCGGGCTATTCCCGCATGATAAACGCCACTGCTATCGAAGTAGAACATCAGCGGCCAAAAGCGGTTAAGCGGTGTAGCCATCACGACACCGAAAAAGAGCCCTCCCCCCATATACTTCAGGAAACGGCTGAAACTGTTATTGATGTCCAAATAAGACACCACATAACGGGTCCAGAGCCAAACACTTACCGCCATAACGATAAAATACACTTCCGTGTCCAGATACAGCCAATCAAGCTCTTGTATTTCATACAGCCAGGCCCATAAAAAATCGACAAAATAGTAAGTAATCAACACATACAAAAAATAGCGATAATTCTTCTTGGAGGACTCCTCATCACTGGCTGCTTTTTTCAGCACCACATCATGATTGAGAATTAGGAGCACCAGCAGAGCCAGGCAATCTATTAAGCAGTAGTACATACTCCGCCCCACCTCCTTTGCGCATAACCACAATATCCTTTACCTTCCCCATAAGGGTAACCAGTCCTGAAAAGGAATGCTTATGCATTCACGATTAACTTGTTGATAAATATTCACTCATTAAGGACATTTGCCCCCTACAAGAACAATATCAAGCAAAAAAAAATCAGTACCAACAAAATTTCCCATCTCTTCTCACTCCCTCTGCGTCAGCAAATACGTCTCCAATATATTCATTATATTCATTCGCCTCCCACGTAACAAATCCCTGCCGCATAAATCATGTTTTTCGGTTCAATTATACTATCGGTCAAAAAAGCAGAAAATAAAATGCAGCCACTAAGCCAGCGGGAGCCGGTGATGTTTTCTGCAGCTTTTGACAAGCTTGTCTATGGCGAAGGAAAATATTATCGGCTCCCGCTGGCGCCTTATCACTTCATTGTAATGTACGCATAAAGCCCGGTGGCTGACCATGCTTTTCCGCCGCGTTTGGCAAGCCTGCCTAAGCAGAGGAAAAGTATGGTCAGCCACCGGGCGTCTTATTACCTCATTGTAATGTACACACTAAGCGCGGTGACTGGTGATGCCTTTCCGCAGCTTTTGACAAGCCTGTCTATGGCGAAGGAAAGGTATTACCGGTCACCGCGCGTCTTATCACTACGATGTAAGCCTAATTTTACTTATGCAGTTTGAAACGTAAACTCCCCATCAGCAAACCCAATGTTCACGGTATCGCCTTCCTGCACCTCCCCGCGGATAATGGCTTTGGACAGCGCCGTTTCCACCGTATGCACCAACAGGCGGCGCAAAGGTCTTGCCCCAAAGTTGGGGTCAAAGCCCTGGTCAGCCAGTGCCGTAAGGGCATCTTCATTCCAGCCCAGGGTGATTTTGACCTGGCGTTCCAGCCGTTCACCCAGAGCCTTCAGCAGAATACCGGCGATATTCTTCACCTGTTCCTTGGCCAGTGCCTTGAACACGATGATATCATCGACACGGTTCAGGAATTCCGGACGGAAATAATCCTTGAGGATATCCTTGACTGCCGTCTGCGCTTCTTCATAATCCTTGTTAAGGATTTCATGAGAACCCAAGTTGCTGGTCATAATGATGACCGTATTCTTGAAGTTCACCACACGGCCCTTGCCATCGGTCAGGCGGCCATCATCGAGAATCTGCAGCAGCACATTGAATACGTCACGGTGTGCCTTTTCGATTTCATCGAGCAGGATAACGCTATATGGACGGCGGCGCACTGCCTCAGTGAGCTGGCCGCCTTCATCATAGCCCACATATCCCGGAGGCGCACCGATAAGACGGGCCACGCTGTGTTTTTCCATGTATTCGCTCATATCAATGCGAATCATGCTGCGCTCATCATCAAAGAGCGCTTCGGCCAAGGTCTTAGCCAGTTCTGTCTTGCCTACGCCCGTCGGGCCAAGGAAGATAAAGGAACCAATCGGACGGTTGGGGTCTTTGATGCCCGCGCGGGCACGCAGGATAGCTTCGCTGACGGCCTTGACCGCTTCATCCTGTCCGACCACCCGCTCATGAAGCACATCTTCGAGATGAATGAGCTTTTCCCGTTCACCCGTGAGCATCTTGCTGACCGGAATACCCGTCCAGCGGCTGATGACCTTGGCGATATCTTCCTCGCCCACTTCTTCTTTGAGCAGGGTTTCGCCCTGGGCGCGGGCGGCAATCTTTTCTTCTTCCTCTTTTAACTGCTGCTGCAGCTGCGGAAGTTTGCCATATTTGAGTTCCGACAGGCGGTTGAGGTCATAGGCGCGTTCAGCGCTTTCCATCTGACTGTTGACCTCGTCGATTTCCTTTTTAATGGCGCGCACGCGCAAAATGGCCTGCTTCTCGCTGTCCCATTTGCCTTTGAGCGTGTTTTCCTGCGCCTGCAAATCGGCTTTTTCCGCCGTGATTTCGGCGAGTTTTTCCTGTGATGCCGCGTCCGTTTCCTTTTTCAATGCCTGTTCTTCGATTTCAAGCTGCATGATTTTGCGGCGGATTTCGTCAATCGGTGCCGGCATGGATTCAATTTCCGTACGCAGCTTGGCGGCTGCTTCATCGACAAGGTCAATGGCCTTATCCGGCAGGAAGCGGTCGGAAATATAGCGATCAGAGAGCACCGCTGCCGAAACCAGCGCCGCATCGCGGATGCGCACACCATGATGTACTTCATAGCGTTCTTTGAGGCCACGCAGAATGGAAATCGTATCTTCCACACTGGGCTGGCCGACCATTACCGGCTGGAAGCGGCGCTCCAAAGCCGTATCCTTTTCGATATACTTGCGGTATTCGTTGAGAGTTGTCGCACCGATGCAGCGCAGTTCCCCACGGGCCATCATTGGCTTCAAGAGGTTGCCCGCGTCCATAGCGCCTTCGGCGGCACCGGCACCGACAACCGTATGTACTTCGTCGATAAAGAGCAGAATCTGCCCATCGGATTTGACGATTTCATTGAGTACCGCCTTCAAACGTTCCTCGAATTCGCCGCGGAATTTCGCACCGGCAATCAAAGAACCCATATCGAGCGAATAGAGCGTCTTGTTTTTCAGCGATTCCGGCACATCACCGGCCACAATACGGCGGGCAAGGCCTTCGACAATCGCCGTCTTACCTACGCCCGGCTCACCAATCAGCACCGGGTTGTTCTTCGTACGGCGGGAGAGAATTTCAATCGTGCGGCGGATTTCCTCGTCACGACCAATTACCGGGTCAAGCTTGCCCTGACGTGCGGCTGCCGTCAAATCACGGCCGAATTTTTCCAGCGACTTATAGCCTTCTTCGGGATTCTCGCTCGTGACATTCTGTTTGCGGTACTTTTTGATGGCGCCCTGAATATTGCTCTTGGTCAGCTTGAACTCCTTGCAGATGGACTGCACATCGCTACTGCCGTCTTCGGCCAGACCTAAGAGCAGATGTTCCGTGGAAAGGTAATCGTCCTTCATGGATTTGGCAAATTCCTCGGCCCGTGCCAGTACGCGCACCATATCCATGCCCATGGAAAGGCGGTCGGTCCCCCGGACGCTCGGAATCTTGCCCAGTTCCTGTTCCAGACGGGCTTTGAGCATCGGCAAGTCCGTCTTGCATTCATTAAAAATATCCGTCAGGAGTCCTTCCGGCTCCTTGGCCAGTGCCAGCAGCACATGCAGGGAAGTGATTTCCTGATGGTAGCGCATCGCCGCCATCTGTTGGGCAGCCTGCAAAGCCGCCATGGTTTTTGCGGTGTATTTTTCCTGTCCCATAATATTTCCTCCGTAAAGTCGCGGTTATTACCAACATCATCTTTACCCTTATTATACAGGATAAAGTCAAAAAGTCAAATACTATTTCTGACTTTTTGACTTTATTTCTAGTTTTACTCTCCTCATAATAATAAATAACAAAAGACCCCAAAGATTACTTTTCAAGGTCTTTTGTTGGTTATTTTAGTTATGCTATACTAGACACGTTGCCCAAACCTCCGTTTGGAAGTCCCGTAACGGGAAGGGGGTGTAAGGTGAATATCCATACGTAAATTCGTGGTAGCCGTCATGGTCAGTGTAACCGCTCATTACCTGATAAAATGCCTAGACGCGCTTATCACGTTAATCTTCGGGTGACATAGGCTCGACCTTGCATGAGTCGATAATCATGCAAGAACCCCACGATTGAGAAATGCCCTTCTCTCTCGTGGGGTTCCCTTTTGTATACCGACTTTGTAAGGTTCGGTGTCCATACGTTTGCTCACTTAGAGTATAGCATAGCCCAAAAATTACTTCAAGAGATATAACAAACTTTCACCTAACAACTGGAAACAATTCAAAGCCAAAATAAGTTGGCATCAACCTCATCATACTGTATAATAGACAAATCAGCAAACATTAATCTTAAAGCCCTTTATTATAGGAGGTTCCCATGACTCAAAATGAATTTCATAAACTAGTACATCTCGTAATGGACTCCAAAGCCAATCCGCCCGAAAATCTCTTTGCCGGCGGCATGGACAGCTGGCGGGCGCGGGCCAGACTTGCCCACTTCCTCGCCATGGACGAAATCGACAAAAAGGACGAGGCCAACGAACTTTTCCACAGCGTGGTCGAAGCCGATTATAATGAAGAAATCAGCGAAGAAGTCGAAGAATACGCCTTTGCCCTGCAGAAATTAAGCGCACTCGAAAAAGAACAGGGGAAGTTTGACGAAGCGCTCTCCCATATCAATACGGCGATTGAAGCTGCCGAAGGCACTGATTTTCTCTACAAGTATATCCTGCGCGGCGAACTCTGGGCTGACCGCTGGAATCTGCTGCACAAGATGAACCTCACTGCCGATGCCGAAAAGGAAGTCGATGAACGTATCGAAGCCTACAAGGACATTCCCATCGAGCACAACAGCTATCTTTACTACGGCTACCGTTTCAAGGCCCAGTTGGCCGCCGCCCGCGGTGTAACGCTTGTGGCCAAGGACTATATGCACATGGCCATTCACGCTATGGAGATTCCCGAAAATTATCAGGCAGGCCTCGAAAAAGCCTTTGCCGCTGACCATGATAATGCTTCCTGGATTCTCACCGAAGTCGATAAGGCTACGCCGAATCCGGATATGCTACACTGGGATATTTAATAAACATACAGGAAAGTGCCCCTTTTTTGGCGAAGTAGTCCATATTGTTATCCTATGCCGATAAGCGTTTTAGACAGATTTATCCGAGGTGAAACAAATGGACAAACGAAAACTTTGGCTAACGGGGGCACTTTTCCTTTTAACCGGCCTGGTTATGACTTTTTTTACAACGGCAAGGTGCCTGGCGGCAGATAATGACGTTTTAGCCCAGCGTATTGAGGCGCTATCCAACGCGGACAGCACCCGTTATTCCGTGTATGCGGCTTTTCCTGAGGAAAATTCTACGCCCTACCTCTATCAATCCGAGCCGATGCGCTCGGCCAGCATGATTAAGGTATTTTTGCTCGCCGATGCTATGGAAAAAGTCCGTGACGGCAAGTTATCCCTCGACAGCACCATTACTCTCCACGCCAGTGACAAAGTAGGCGGAGCGGGTATCCTGTGCGGCTATGCCAATGGTTCGGTATTATCCCTGGACACGGTATTGCGCCTGATGATTACCGAAAGCGATAATACGGCTACCAATCTAGTGATTGACCTCTTGGGCATGGACGATATCAATGCCTATATACAGCGTAATGGCTATTATGATACGAAACTAGCCCGCAAAATGATGGATTTTGCCGCCGTAAATGCGGGGTTGGACAACTACACCTCCGTACAGGATTTGGGCAGCTTCTTCCTCAAACTCTATCAGCATGACTGCGTAGGGTTTGAACAGGACGAAATCATGCTTTCCTATCTCAAAGGACAGACTGATAAGGAATGTTTTCCCGCCGCCCTGCCCGGTGCAGTTATCGCCCATAAGACCGGGGAATTAGGCGGACTCTATGACGATGGCGGCATTATCTATGTGGACAATCGGACGATGATTCTTGTCATTATGACCGAACATTATTCCAGCCGTTACCGCGCCATTGAAACCATGAAGGCTATGGCGCAAGCCGCAGCCTGGCATTAAACCATAAGTAACAGCATTCACAAAGGCGGCTCCCGCAATGAGAGCCGCCTTTGCTTTTTTGCTTAATAATGGTTTACCACATATTGGTAAATCTGGGCTGCTACTGGCGATTTGCCGCCAAAAACATAAGCTTCATACCCTTCCGAATTCCGGTAATAGGGACTGCCATTTACCGGATAGAAGGAGTAGTACAGATAAACCCCGGAATATACAACGGTGCAATCAAAGGTGTAGGGACTGTAGCTTTTGATTTGGACACTTTCGGTAAGCAGATAAGCATCCGTACCATCACTATAGGTGCCTACATAAACCGGGCTGGCCTCTACTGTGCTATCCGCCGCACCAGTAAAGAGCAATGCCGCGGCCACAGCAAAAGCCAAAAAGATTCTCTTGAACATGATAACCCCTCCTTTCGTATTTTTTGTATATATACTACGAAAGAAGGGGTGTTTCCTGCTTCATGTCCAACAATATTTTACGCCAACGCTGTATGGGGATTTAGCTATTCCCCAGTTTTTGCGCAAATTTGGCCGTAATCAGCTGCGGCCTTGTAATCGCCGAGCCCACAATCGGCGCATAGGCACCTGCTGCCATCACCCGGCTGATATCCTCCGGCACATTGATACGCCCTTCCGCAAATACGGGAATGGCGAGCTCTTTACTGAGTCTTGCGACTAAGTCCACATCCGGCCCGGTAAGCTGCGGCGAATAAGGCGTATAGCCGGAAAGGGTCGTCGATATGGCATCAGCGCCCAGTTTTGCCGCCATCAGGCCTTCCTCATAGGTGGAAATATCGGCCAGTACCAGCCGGCCTGCCTCGTGAATGCGCGCGAGCAGCATCTCTATCTTTTCCCCGGCAGGACGTGGGCGGTCAGTCATATCCAGGGCAATCATTTCACATTCGGTACTGAGCAGCTCCTCTACTTCTGCTATAGTGGGCGTGATGTAAATAGGGGAATCCGCATAATTGCGTTTGACCAGCCCGATAACGGGCAAGTTCGTCACCTTTTTTATTTCCTGAATATCCACACTGCTCTGTGCGCGTATGGCCTTGGCGCCCCCTTCTTTGGCCGCCAGGGCCATACGTCCCATGATGAACGAGCTGTGCAGCGGCTCATCTGGCAGCGCCTGACAGGACACAATGAGTTTCCCTTTTACAGTGGAGAAAAAATTCATACAAACATCCTCTTTTCATTTATGCGTTATACTTATCCCCTGAATAACAGACGGCAAAAGCGCTGCCGCCTCCCTGTCCACGATAACGGCCACATCACGGTGCAACTGTAAGATGGATGCCGGTGCCTCCGGTGTCACATCGCCGCAAACCGCTTTATATACCGCTTCTGCCTTATTTTTCCCGTTGGCCAGCAGAATAACATGTTCAGCCATCATAATGGTCTTTATCCCCATGCTGATGGCATAGCGGGGCACTTCCGCAGCACTGGCAAAGAAACGGGAATTGGCCTGAATGGTTTCCTCATCTAATTCCACCTTGTGTGTGGTTGCCGCAAACTTTACATCCGGCTCATTAAAGCCGATATGGGCATTCTGCCCAATGCCCAGCACCTGCAAATCAATACCGCCTTTGGATTCAATCAGCTTTTCATAACGCTGGCCCTCTGCCGCCATATCTTCAGTCATACCATTGGGCAGGAAGACATTTTCCGGGCGGATATTGATATGACGAAAGAAATTTTCCTGCATAAAATAATGGTAGCTCTGTGGATTGTCCGGACACATGCCGATATATTCATCAAGGTTAAAGGTTGTCACTTCGGAAAAATCCAGCCCCACACTCTTATGTACGGCCACCAATCGCTCATACATGGAAACAGGCGTGCTGCCAGTAGCCAGCCCCAAAACGCTATTGGGTTTCAGATAAACCTGTCCGGCTACGATATTCGCAGCTTCCATTCCCATCTTTTCATACGAGTCCGTAATGATTATGCGCATAAAACTCGCCCTCCCTGCTCATCTGCTTATTTTCACCATTATCATAACACGCTTAACAAATTTTAGCTACTACTAAAGGAGTAGATTGTTTTATACTTTATACTTTGGTGGTATTGTGTAAAGCATTATTCAATCGTATAATATTTTTTGTCACTTGGGGAAGTGATGACACATGCCTTTAAGAAACAAAATGGGGAAGCTTTGCAGTTAAAGGATTATATACGAAAAAACGCAGGTTCTGAATCAACCTGCGTTTTTTCGTATATAAATTTATGCGTCAGGACTGCTTTGATTGCCGCTTCTTTTCCCGCCGTTCCTTGAAAAACCGCTTCATGATGCCGGAGCATTCTTCCTGCAGGACACCTGCAGTAATTTCCGGGCGATGATTCAAATGCTCGTTGCCGGGAATATTGAAGACTGACTCGCAGGCACCTGCCCGGTTGTCGGTACTGCCATAGACGACCCGATCCACGCGGCTCATCACAATAGCCCCGGCACACATTGGGCAGGGTTCAATCGTAACATAAAGCGTCAGCCCCGACAGGCGCCAGCGCCCTAAATCCTTGCAGGCCTGCTGTATGGCGATAAGTTCTGCATGCGCCGTGGCATCATGCCAGATTTCCCGCATATTGTGCCCACGCGTGACAATCTCGCCCGTAGCGTTATCCACCAGCACCGCACCAATAGGCACTTCTTCCAAATCATAGGCAACCTGTGCTTCCTTTAGTGCCTCCCGCATATAATAGGCATCATCTTTTACAGTTTGTTCGTTCGTCATGAAATATTTCGCTCTTCCCTTCTCAGATATTCATAGCGTAATCTTACCCTAACCGCAGCTTTTCCGTCAATAAAAAATGCCGCAGCCATCCCCAATCCCGCGGGCATGGCTACGACAATCCAACCACTGTCTTTTGTATAAATACCATATTGTGTTATCTCCCATTATCCGTTAACATCTATCTTCCCTTCTACGCTGCTCAGGTCAACCAATTCCCGATAAAACAGGGATTGTGTCGGCAGTGTAGACAATTCCAACCGATAAGCATTCGGCATACCCAGGCCTGCCTCATTTGCCGGACGAACTTCTTTTTCCTTTTCCTGGTTCAGCGTATGGGCAAATGACTGCTTATCTTTTTTTGCATCATGATAACCTTCTTTTCGTTCAAAGGAACGATTCACACTGGAATCTATACCTTTAACACGGGCGACGCGCTCAATACGGTTCAACATGACAACCACCTCCCCTGCCATAGGCCGCCCTTCCTATAAAGATATATCGTCATGTTTTAAGGGAAACTTAATAGTTTTTGAAAATAAAAATAAGACCCACTGACTTTTACCAGTCAATGGGTCTTAGCTTTATTTTCGCTGATTATTTCAGTGCATCACCGAGTTTTTCGTTGGTGCTGCGGGCAGCAGCTACGCTTTCATCAAACTTAGCTTTTTCGTCGCCTTCGAGCTTGTACTCAACGATTTTTTCCATGCCGTTCTTGCCGAGGATAACGGGTACGCCGATGCAGAGGTCTTTTTCGCCGTATTCGCCATCGAGATATACGCAGCAGGGCATGAGCTTCTTGGCATCGAGAGCAATTGCTTCAACCATAGCAGCTGCAGCAGCGCCCGGAGCATACCAAGCGGAGGTACCCAGAAGACCGGTCAGCGTAGCACCGCCAACCTTCGTCTGTGCTACAGCATCATCAAGCTGTTCTTTGCTGAGAAGCTGCGTTACAGGAATACCGCGGTAAGTAGCCAGGCTCGTCAGAGGAACCATGGTCTTGTCGCTGTGGCCGCCGATAACCGTGCCGTCGATGTCCGTCGGGGTTGCCGGATAGCCAGCTTCCTGCAGAGCCCTGGACAGGAAATAACGGAAACGGCTGCTGTCGAGCATACCGCCCTGACCGAGAACGCGGTTGCGCGGCAGTTTGGAATCTTTGAGCGTCAGGAACGTCATAGCGTCCATCGGGTTGGAGATGATGATGAAGATAGCGTTCGGAGAATACTTCAGCGCCTGGTCAACAACACCTTTGACGATTTTTGCATTTACGCCGATGAGTTCTTCACGCGTCATGCCCGGTTTACGCGGCATACCGGAAGTAACAACGACAACATCGGAACCTTCCGTCGGTGCATAGCCGTTTTCGTCACCGATTTCAGCCGTAACGCCCGTTACCGTGGTGTCAAAGTTCAGCAGATGTGCCGTCTGCATGATATCCATAGCCTTGCCTTCAGCAAAACCTTTCTTAATATCCACGAGCATAACTTCGCTGCAGAAATTCTTTACTGCCAGTACATTTGCTACGGTAGCGCCTACGTTACCTGCACCAACAACTGTTACCTTCATAATCAAATGCCTCCTTAGAATTAGAAAGCGATTGCCAAAAATCTGTAAATTCCATCAATCCATAAAGGAAACCGCTTTCGGTATGGCTCTTATGATGAATCACACTTATGATTCATTACGTGATAATTATAACAAAGTAGGATGAAAAAAGCAATAAAAAGCGGTAAATAATTTTATTATTTTTTATCTTATCATAAATTTGTTTAATAGTCTTATGACCTGCTAACAAGAAAATCGCGCAATCAAAAAGCGCTGTGGATAAAATGCTTTCGCATTTCATCACAGCGCCTGTTTGGTTTGTCTCAACTCGCAAACAATAACATCAGAACGTATAGGCCACGCTTACGTTGCCGCCAAAGCCGCGATGCTTGCCCGCGTGGGCCGTCAGGCATCTTTTGTTACGACAGCCCGCGCTCGCCCCTGGTGAAGTAGCCTTCGGCGGCGATGCCGGCGACGAAGATCACGTCTTCGTCCTCCTCCTCGCCAATCAGGACGTCGTACACCGTCTCGTATTTGCCGGTGTATTTCACGCTTGTTATGGCGATGCTTTCACCGCCGCGCACAAGTGCCGGTCTGCCTACGGCATCATCCTTGATTTCGTAGTTTTGTTCATGCCCTAACCAGATGGTCTGACTCTCCGTGGTATGCTATACTGTGCCCGTTGGAGAAGGTAACTTCGACGATCTCCTCTTGTGCCTGTTGGACGACGACGCGCTCAGGATTCCGATAATTGATTCACCACAAATCAATTATATCATCAGTGTCGATTGGATTAATTGCTGGTTTTACAGGTTCTACATCATTTACTGGTTGTACAAGGTCTTCATCATCAGTAGGGTAGTTTGGATCTAATTTTTTAAAGATTGAAATTGCTGGTTTTACAGGTTCTACATCATCAGTAGGTGCGTCTTCATTGTGAGTGCCGGCAGCGATAGCCTCGAGCCGCGTCTTCGCAAGGGCGTCAAGCTGCGCATTCAGCTCTGCTTTCTCCGCCTCGGCGGTCTAGGAGGCGTCTATCTGGGGAACAACGTTGTTTTTATCAGCATACGGGTTCATCTGGGGAACAACGTTGTTTTTATCAGCATACGGGTTCTTCCCATTCCTCTGCTCCATTAATTTCGTTAAATTGTTGTGTATCTCAGCAAGAGGATTCTTCTCAACGATTTCCTTGATTGTTAGGGAGCCGCCCACATTCACGAGGCTCACCTTGCCCTGGGGCGCTTTTGCGTTCACCCAGGCGCCATTGGCGAGGATACGGATGCCTTCAATATCGCCCTGCTTGGCATAAAGATCCACGGTGCGCCCCGCGTTGATATAGCCCATGTCCATGCCATAGCCGTTGTACATGCGGATGCCGTTGTCGGCGCGGAGATAAGCATCCATGCCTGCCGCTGCCGAGAGCAGGGTGAGTGGCATATTGCCGTTCTGATGAACATAGATGGAGTTGCCGCTGTTGGCCATAAGCCAGCCGTTCACCATCATTTCCAGGAATTTATTGCTGGCCCCGATATCGCCCGCCCCGCTCATCAGCGTAAGGTTACGCCCGCGGATCATGGTGCCGTCCGCAATGGAGATGCCCTTGCCCGCGCTAAACCGGATGTCCCCGTCAGTATCGATGCCGCCCTTTATGTTCAGGGCAGAATCCGCCGTGGCGCTTGCATAGACGTTGGTCTTGCCGTTAAGCTGCACGGTCCCGCCTTCGGCCACGTCGAGGGTGACGGGCACCTGCCGCCGCACGGTGACGCCATCCTTGTCCCAGGTAAGGTCGCCGGCTTTGGCGCTGGCGAGGAGCTTCATGTTCTCCTCTTTCGTGATGTCTTCATTTTTAATATACTTCTCCGCCTCATTGTAGCCGATGCCGCCGTTAGGGGCAAGCAACCTGATGTTTTTGCCGGAAACGTTGGGCGTGTTCACGATGTCGATAAGGCCGGGCTTGCTATTCACGATGCCGTTCTGCACCGCATAAAGCAGCTCGTTCCTGCTCCAACCGTAGTTCTCGCTGACGGAAAGATCGCCGTAGTCAACAATAGCTTTCTGCTCATCGGCTGAGAAACCCTTGCCTTTGAAGTAGGCATCCTTGACCGCCTGGAGCCTCGCCCTGGCTGCATCTCTGGCTGCATCAGTGGTGGCCGCCTGCATGGCAGATATATATTCCTGCTTGGCCTTGACAATGCCCGCCTCCTTGGCATAAGCAGCAGCAGCGGATTTGTAAGCCTCAACCCGTGAAGCGTTCAACGTGAGAACACCATTATTTTCGGTGGCGGCCAGTTGTTTGAAGCGGCCTTCGATGGCCGACAGTTTCCTTTCCTTGGAAGCTTTGGCTGCCGCCGTACGGCTGTCATCGCCGTCGGCATCGGAAATCATGCCCAGTTCTTTCCAGCGGGCTATCCTTTCTTCTGCCGAGGAGTCGATGGTATCTACGCCGCCATTGGCGTCCACGATGCTGCCGTTTTTCGCTTCAAGTGTTACATCACCTTCCTTGCTTTCGATTCTGGCCACACGCATATCCCCGGCCTGCTGCTGGATGTTGATATCCTTTTGAGCCGTGGCGGTAAGGCTGGAGTTCAGACGATTCGAGGAAGTAACAGACGTTCCTGCCTGTACTCTCAGAGGATTATCCTTGGTGCCGATACCGCCATTTACACTGGTAAGCGTTATGGCTGGAGCTTCGATAAGCGTCGCCAAATCTTCGCCGATAACTTCTCCCTTTGCATTATAAACAAGACTCTTCTCGTTTGGGTAAACTTCAATATTGCCATCAGCGGTAATGTTGATTTTCCCGTTATCCGGCGCATTCGTAATCTTTACCTGACGAATTTTCAGATTCCCTTTATCCGAATCAAAGTTAATGTTGCCGCCTCTGGCCGTAAGGTTTATCACTGCATCCGCCCCTACTGCCCCATGCTGGACATCAATGGACTTGCCTGTGGCTTCCAGTTCGTCCGTAATGAGCCTTGCTCCTTCCATCGTCTTGATAATACCGTCGGCAGTGACAGCGATGGAGCCCACTCCTTTCTTGACATAGTTTGGCACTAACGGATGTGTCTTATTCGTCGCCGTCTCAACATTTTCGCGGAAGTAAACGCCAGCCCCGGAACGGATGTTTATATCACCATCCGGTATAGGGAGAGAAACGCTAAATCTATTCGAACCATTAAGCGTGTAAGTAGTGCTGACATAATTCCCCTGCGTTTCCGTCCAGTTATAGGTAACATAACCTTCCGTATGCGTCCAGTCCGTATAAGACATCTCCGAAGCGTTGACCTTGCCCTTTACCGTATTGCCAACATTATGCACAATACTATAGATGCTGATGCCATCGTACTCCACGTCCCGCGGTCCAACCATGCCCAGGTGTTCATCATTCCATAACTTGATGAAATCTCCCGTTGGCAGCATGTCGTTCCCGGTGCTGGCACTACGGGTTGTAACACGGACATTCTGGATATCCGAGCCGATATTTTTTATCAGCTCATCCGTGGTACCATAGCTCCATAGCTTGAAGAGGCCGAAAAATGAGGCATAATATTTTTTGTAATACTTGTCCACCACGGTCTGCCCCGTAGTACCGCCCGTCCATTGATAAAACATCGACTTAGGCTTGAAGTAGAAGATGGGGTAAGGATCTCCATAGTACGCCCAACTGTTTACCTCCCAGCCTTCTTTGTCATCTGGTATCTCATTTTCACCTTCCAATTTCAAATCGTATTTGCGATATAAGTCGTTTTGGAATTCAGTTACCCTGCCAAGGAGCGTACGTTCGTAACTATCGTAATCATAGTCATTCGTATCTGTGATACGCACAAACCCCTCCCGGTCATTATTCGTGATTTTTCCAATGTAAAGGTCGGCTTTTGCCTGGCTGGTATCAATGGAAATATCTGCTGGCCCGTTTGCCGCCACGATGCGGCCATTCCCGGTGCTGGCTATAGCCCCCTTCAAATCAATTCGTCCACCACGCACATCTATATCTTCTGTCAACAAGTGCCCTGTAGTGGGATTGTAGTAAACCGGCACGGCATAATCGTAAAACTTCGTGTCGCTGTTATAGATCTGCCCGCTCTTTCCGACCTGATATCGCTTATTCCCGATTACATCATCATCTGCAAGTTTAGAACCAGATGATGCTTGCGTAATCTTCGTCAGGTCGTTTTGGGTAATGGTGTTCTTGTAGCTCATATAGCCACTCTGGATAAGGCCATTCACATTTATGGTCTTTGCATTGATCGAGATATTTCCTCCTGCAATGTAGCCCGCGCTCTCATCCAATGTGTACTTTATCTCAGCATCCGTGAGTCCCACGGTGTCTTTGAGCCATTTCCTGTAATCATTGTAAGTTTCGAACCTTATGTATCCGGAGTTCTTGGCGCCAGTCATAGCAATCTCAGAGATCTTTTTCTGGATTTTCTTGGCCGTGACCTCATCAAACTGGAACTTAGGCATCGGATCGCCACCGATATTCAAGCGGCTGTCAGGATTTGAGAGATTGATTGCTCCATGGTCGGCGAACATCTTCACGGAACGTCCGTTCACTGCCCCAGTTACGCCAATGTCATAACGGTCATTTACGATGTTCACGCTGCCCGGCAGATTCTCTACAGTGCCCTCAATCAGTATATCAGGCGTCGATACTGCGTCTGCTTTGCCTGTCGATTTTATGGAAATGACGGATTCTCCGTTTTCATCTTTTATGATTTTGTCATTAAGATAGAGCCTTCCGCCACCATCGTCGATTTTTACATTGTTCAGCACAAGCAGTGAGTTCCCACTATTCGTTATGTTGATATGCGGTGCGCCGTTGGCAGAGATATTACTCTGTCCCGTGAGCGTCCCTGTATCGGCGAATACATTTCCACCGGACACATTGATATCGGGTAACTTAATCGCTGGAATAGGATACTCCGTGATAATCGCAAAGTTTCCGTCCGAATCCTTGTAGATGAAGCCTGCATCGTCCATCAGTTGAATGAGTGCGTCAACCTCGCTTTTCAGAGCCATGTACTCCATACTGTCTGCGCTGTAACTCTTCGCCACCTCTGCGAGTTGCCTGTAGCGGTCAAGGTAGTTATTCTCGCGTGTTATCTGCATCAATGCATTGGCCGGGTTGAACCACGCCTGCTTGGACGTGACTTTGACTTTGCTGGTATCGATGGCGGCATCTGCTGCGGTCGATCCCTTCAGGGCGAGATTACCCGTAATATCTATGTCCAGCTTATTATGGATGCCGGCGGTAACTTTGCCCTGCACATCCACCTTGGCAGTCTTATTCTGAGAAACCTCACTGTCGCCTAAAGCCGTGCTGGTAAGCCGCCGGGTGCCGGTTTCGCCACTGCCATAAATCTTGAACTGACGGGCCGATTCTTCAATATAAGAACTTCCCTCGTCTGCTTTGAGATAGGTATGGCGCACAGAGGTGGTATTGGCACCACTGCCCACCGTCACGCCCCTGTCAAGGGTCAAAGTCTCATTGATCGTAGGCGAAGTCTCAGCGGGAATAAAGGTGGCATTATGGGCATTGGCATAAGTCAAAAGACGCAGGTTGGAGGGAGTCTTGTTTTCATCGGCCCCTGCGAGCAGCATCAGGTCATGGCCGCTGGCCAGCTTCGCGCTGCCGGTAATGTCAACCTTATCCCGGCGGGTGAGCTTGTTCGTGTTCTTTACCGTGGTAACGCCGGAAGCGCCGCCTTCGTCCACGGATTCTGCTTCCAGGTCATGGTCAATATCACTGGTGGCAGCCAGAGAAATATCTCCTTTTTCCGTGGAGAGATTGGCATTGTTCACCGTAACCCGGTCGGTAAAGGACGTATCGCTGTCACTGCTGCCCACCAGAATCTGGACAACGCCTGCCCCTTCCACATTATTCTTGCTCACAATTTTACTATCAGTCTTGGCCTGGGCTCGCAGGGAAGATTCATCCAGCCCTTTGAGAGTACTGCCGGTGATGTTCACATCGGCAGCAGCATTGATAGTGTTCTTCACAGCCGAGTCGCTGCCCGTGACGCCGCCGTAGCTGCCGGCCTTCTGGGTATCTTTGTAGTCAATATTGTTGTTAGCATTGTAGCCCTGGGTGAAATTCGTCCTGATATTGGCATTATTCACGTTGATGGCCGTGGTGTGGGTAGCCGTATTGGTGATGCCTACACCGCTGCCGCCGGCAATGGCTGCCCTTGTTGCATCGGTGGTAAAGTCATGCTTATCCGTAAGTTCAGCTCCTGCCGCAAAGAGGGAAGTATTCCAGTTCCCACTGACATTGGTCCTGGTATTGGTGGTCAGGCTGTTTTCCAGCTTGGCGGCATAAGGGGAGATATCCACTGCGGCACCGCCGTCCCCGTCAGCTCTGGCCGTATTGTCCTCGGAGGCCGTGCTCAGAAGCAGGGCGATTTGCAGCTGCTTGTCATTGGTGCCACTAGCATTAATGGCAGAGTTCAGCACGCTGTCGCTCTTAGCCACATTGGTGCCGGAAGCCACCAGACCTGCGGCGCTGACACCAGCCGCCTTGATATCCTTGGTCACATTGGTATTGCTCATGGCCATCAGAATGCCACGTTCCTGAACATTCACCTTGCCAAGGTTAATCTGAGAATTGCCATAGGCATCTGCCCGGCCGGTATTGACCTGTGCCGCCACATAGCCGGAGATGCCCAGTCCCTTCATGTCGGTGGTAAGACCGATTTCATTCTGGGCGAGGATTTCCGTCTCATCGGCCAAGAGACCGGTGCCATCGCCGATATCCACGGTGCTCTTCACCGGGGCAGACTTCGTCCCGGCAGAGGAATCTGCCACCGTTACCGCACCGCTGACCAACAGGGAAGCGGCGGCAGACTTGGTCTCCGTCTTTACATTGGGAGAATTCAGGGCCGTAATGCCGATGGTGCCTGCACTCAGGCTGTTGGCGTTCTTATTCTTGGCCGTATTTAACGTTACGGCGGTCTCGCTGGCATCATGGGCCGTGGCAGAGATACCCGTACCGGCTACACCAATGGCAGCGGAAACAGCCTGGGTGGTTACTTCAGCGGTTTTCTGATCATCCTTTTCCGGCCCGCGGGATGCGACCACCAGCAGTTTATCCGAGGTTTTCAGGGTGTTGCCGCCCTGCAGGGCCACGGATACCTTGCCCTTGTTTTCCACCTCGCCAATCAGGACATTCACGGAACCGGCGATGGCCCCGGATGCGCCCAAGGCGTCAATTTTGGCCCGGCTTTCATCACTGGCACCAATGGAAAGATTTTTAGCATTCATGGTATTGCCGGAAAGCTGCAGATCCGTAAGGCCGCTCTTGCTGACCTTGCCATAGGCGCCCGAGAGGGACAATGTGCCGCTGAGGGCTCCCTGCTTGACTTCCAGAGTGGAAAGGCCGCCCTGATGAGTGTCAATGGTGATATCACCGGCATTAGCCGTTATGGTGGAATTGCGGACTTCTCCTACGGAGTTGCCTGCCACATCCAGCATAGCCACCGTGCCGCTGACGGCCGCACTTCCCCCTGCCGTGGCAGCTACGCTCTTCATCTCGGCATTGGTCTTGGCATCTGCCTCAAGGGCCACATTCCCCGCCGAATCCAGGGTACTGCCCGTCACATTAATACCCGAAGCGGAGCTTTGCGCCTTCGCGGCGCGGGTGACGGCACTCCTCGTATTCGTGAGCGCGTTGCCGCCGTTTCCCGCCACGCCGTGGCTTTCCTGTTCAGAAAGGTTCCCCGCCTTCATGGCGCCGTTCACGTCGGAGAAGACGTCCTCCAGGTTCATCGTATTGCCTTGACCCGCGTCGTAGCTTGCCAGGATGTCCTTGCCCACGTTGGTGACCATCACGTTCAGGCCGATGGCCGCGCCCCCGACCCCGGCGTTGGCCGCCATCTGGTCCACATCCTTGCTGTCACTCGCCGTCGCGGCGATCCCGTTCGCGTAGACCTTGCTGTTCTCGATGTTTACGTTCGTGGCGCTGTCCAGCTTGTTCACCGAGACGCCCACGCCGACGCCCGCAGCCCCGGCGGAGCCCACGCCCGCCCTTTGGGTGAGGGTCATCTCGTTTTCAGCGGCGACGCTTGCGCTCTTCGCACGGGCCGACGTAGCGCCCACCGTGCTGTTCACAAGATTCGCTTCCGTCGTGCTGTTCGACTCCGAGACGCCGATGGAGCCAGCGACGCCCGCGCCAAGCCCCGCGCCGCCGATGCCGGTTTCCGTGTAGGCGAGTTTCAGTTTATTCTTCGCCTTAACGTCAAAGTTGTATTTCTTGTTCCCGTCGAAGCTCACGCCGATGTTCCCGGCGGTCGCCTCGGTGACGCTCCTGTCATCGACGTAGCCGACGGCGATGCCGACGCCCGCGCCGATGCCCGCGCCCCCGAACACCACACCAAAGACGTGGGCCCGCGAGAGATGGTCCGCCGACACGATAATATCGTGGGCGTTCCGGATGTTCACGTTTTTAAGGAACGCATTCGTCGCGCCGTCAAGCAGCGTCACGCCGGTGGCGGCGGAGACGCCCGCCCCCTCTGCCGCGATGGAGCCGCCCGCCGCAAGCGACGAGATGCCCTGCCGGGATTTTGCCTCGATGGTCACATTGTTTGCATACATATCGTATTTTGACGATGGGCCGACGATGGCGGCCTCCGTTGTACGCGTGACCTTGTTCGTATCGGAACCCAGGCCCACTGCTGCGCCTTCAATGGCCAGATTGGCCGTGCCTACCAGCCCTGCACTGTTGGCATAGTCATGGGCGATGACATTCACATTGCTCTTATTGGCAGAAGCATTGTTCACCTTGGCATCCGTGATGCGAGCCTTGGTGGAGCCGCCAATCGTGTTCACGTTCACCGTACCGTTAACTGCCGCGCCGGTACCCGTGCCGCCTGCGTTCACCAGGAACGACTTCATCGTATGCGTCCCCGAGGCGTCCACAAGCAGCCCGTCATATTTCGCCGCCGTTCTGGCATCCTTCAGGCTCTTTGCGGAGGCAAAGGCATCCTTGTCCACGAAATCATTCAGGATATCGCTGTCCTTTACGGTATCGTTTACTTCATGGGTAGCGGAACCGGTGGAGCTGACCTTCGTCGCCGCACCCTCAACAGCGGCTTCCGTTTCGCTGTCGATCTCATTGACACTGACAGAAGCCCCGATGGCTGCGCCCTGAGACGATATGGAAAGTGCGCCTACATAATTGGCAATCTTCTCATCGCTGATGGCAGTAATTGCCGGGGATTTGGCGCTGATATTGGCGCCGTTCTGCACGAGAGCCTTCGTCTCCGTGTCGATAAGGTTTATGGTTGCCGAACCAGCCATGCCCAGACCGCTGCCGTAATTTACGCCGCCACCAACGCCCACGGTGGTGATGTCCGCATGGCTGACAGAACCCAGGTCAAAACCATTGCCGGTGAAGCTGCCGCCGGAGAATCTGGCCGTAGTATGGGTTTCGTCACGGGTGACGCCCACGCCCACACCAATAGCGGCGGACTCGCCCACGGCGGCCACGGCGGCATTGGTGCTGAAATCGTCAGTGGTGCTGGCTTTCACATTGAGATTGCCGGTGGAGTTCTTGATATTCGTGCCGGCCACTTCAGCGGTCACATCGGCAGACTTCAGCCCTACCGCTGCCGCACCGTTCACAGCCGGCGAACCATTAGCCAGACCCACGCCAAAACCAATGGTGGTCAGGCCGGATGTATCGGCAGCCGTGACATTTATCTTGGAGGTATTATGGTCAATGGTGGTGCCATTGATTATAGCGCTGTTTATCTGACGATCAGTATCGCCAATGGCATTATAAGCCACAGCACCGCCAATGGCCGTCCCCTGGGACAGGGTAAAGCCGCCGGCTACCGCCAGTTTCTTCGTATCATCTTCGGAGGCTACGGAAATACTGGTGGCATTCTTCACCGTACCGTTGGAAAGTTCGGCCTTGATATTATCCGCACCGCTGTTCACGGCTACGGCACCATTAGCCGCCAGTTTTTCCCGGGAAGCGGCCACACCTGCAGTCACGGCATAAACCCGGCCTTCATTCCGGGCACCGATGGCAATGGTCTTGGCGGTATCATCTGCAAACTGGGAATTCTTTACATAGGCGCCGGTAGTGTTTTCCAAACGGTTGTAGGCACCCGCCAGGCCCACCGCTACATTGCCCACGGCCACCTGGCCCGCCACATTGATATCCTTGGCGGCGGTATTGGCATTGACAATGCTGCCGCTCACGCCCTTGACCTCAGAGCCGCTGATTTCTGCCGTCACATCATTGTTGTCTGTCTGCCAGCTGAAGGAACCGGCGCCGCCGAAACCATCAGAAGTGCCGCCACCCCCGGCAGCTGCGCCGATGGCCAGCGTCTTGCTGTCCGCCTTGACATTTAAGAGACCACTGCCCGTGATTTTACTGCCATTTTTGATAGCGGCCGTGAAATCATTATCCACCTCGCTGATGGAAAGAGCCGCATCCACTGCAGCCGAGCCGCTTTCGCCCAGAGATGCAGCCGCAGACAGGGCTGCCCCCACGATGATGTTGCCACCTTCTGAGGAGATATTGGCCTTGCCTTCATCGTCGAGAGCATCTTCGATGGCTTCCGCATAGGTTTTGCCCGTGGCATCGAGGCCACGCTCATTGATGTAGGTATCATATTGCTTGGAAAGGTCCTTGGTATCCCGGGCATCCACGGTCACATTTCTGGCCGTGATGGCAGCACCATCCAAGATAGCATTGGCTGTATTGGTAAGACCATTATAGGCCACAGCCCCTTCAAAGCCATAGGACTTCCCCCCGCTGCCGGAGGAGGTGGCAAGAGCCAGGCCCACGGCTCCCCCGACTTCGGTAATGCCGGTACTTATTTTGTTGGTAAGATCCCCCGTCAGGGCATAGCTGCCCCCGGTGATCAGGGCATCCATTTGATTATCTATGCGGTTATATACCACGCTGCCCCCTACGGCGGCACTCTTGGACTTGCCGGCAGCAATGGAAGCGTTTACGCCACCAGTTACCAACGTATCAGAATCCGTCACCGTGTTCGTGACACTGCCACTATTCGTAACCGTGTTATTGGCAAGCTCTGCCTTCAGGATGTTGTCGATATCGGCCACAGAGACAGAGGCCGCCCCTGTATAGCTGGAGCCGCCCTTGGCATCCCCGGAGGTGGCCAGAGCCATGCCCAGGCCTGCCGAAACCATAGCCCCGCTGCGCTCTGCCTCATTGGTGATGGCAGAGGCACCGATGATCTTGCTGTTGCGGATGGCGGAAACGGTATCCGTGTCCAGCGCCGTCCAGCCAACGGAACCTGCGACACCTACGTTCGTGCTGTTCTCGTTGTCGCCGCCCAGCTTTCGCGTGTTGAATGTAATTCCCGCCGCACCGGCCCAGGCCCCGGTAAAGCCAGAATCCTTGGCCGACAAGGCAGCTTTCCTGTCACTTCCGTTCAGGCTGATATTTGCCCCATCAATAATGGTATGGGTGGTTCTGTCCAAAAGGTTCAGGGCCACGCTGCCTGCCCCGGCGATGCTGATCTCGGGCAGTTTCTTGTTAGCCGTGGGGTTCTTGGCCACGTTATCGGTCTTGAGTTTCTTGTTCTCTTTGATGTCAGCAGCCTTTCTTACGGTTTCCGGCACAATCTTATTGATTTTGTCATTGGCGCTGCGCCAGACGTTGGCCACTTTGTTTTTCGTGTTCATCAGTTTGGCCGTGAGCTTGGCGATGCCACCGGCCTCATCATCGTCCGAGGCTGCGGCGATGCCACCGGCTACAGCCACGGAATTGATGGTGCCATCCAGCTGGGAGTCGGCCTTCAGACTGCCTGCATTTATGGTGGCCTTGCCCACCTTTACAATGCTGTCCACTTCCATATCGTTCACGGCCACAGAGGCCCCTACCCCGGTGGCAGCTCCAAAGCCGAAGGAACCGGCGATATTGGTGAGGGCAGCCGTGTTGTCGGCGGTGACAGACATGGCTCCGGCAGAGGCGAGCTTCGTATTGTCCGCGATATCCACTTTTGCCGTATTGTCCCCTGCCACATAGGTCACCATGCCCTTGACGCCGGTATCGCCGCCTATGCTGGCGCCCGTTGCCAGATCCACATGATTGGTATTGCTGATGGCATTCAGGGACAGAGTGCTCCCCTCAAGGTCTGCCCCTTCTGCCACGGTGATTTCCCCATGGCGTTCAGCGTTAAAGACAGATACTACGCCGCCGATGGCATTCTGATCCCCCGTCTGCAGGCCCAGATTGCCATTTAGGGAAGAATCGGGATGGTCAAGATTGGCAGTGATAGACGCAGCTCCCGTGCTCCTGATGGCGGCATATTTGCCCAAAGCCACCTTGGCGCTGTCAGCGGTGACAGCCACATCCACTGCACCTGCGATAGCCAGCTTAGCGTTGTCCTTGGACAGATCGCGGCTGGGATTATAGGAAGGATTTTTGTCGCTGCCGCCCTCTGTAGCGGAGGAAACAGCGAAATTGGCATAGTTTTCCACCTTCAAAAAGGCCGTAAGCTTGGGGCCGATGGAAGTGAAGGCAGCCGGGTACTTCTTCAGCGTCGTCAGCACCTTCATGGCGGCAGGTGCAATATCACCTACAGTTCCCACATCCGTACGGTAATTGTTCACCGCCATGGCCAGTGCTGCCCAGTCCTCGGAAAGACCCGTGTCTTGCAGATCCTTGATTCCTTTCTCAATGGTATCGAAATCGTCCAGCAGATTATCCAGGGCATGGGTGAAGTCGCTAGTTGAGGCAAGGGTCACATTGCCGCCGCTGATCCTGGCATGGTTTGCCTCCGTGCCGTCCTCAATCTCCACCTGCGCCTCGCTGTCAATATCTGCCACCAGCACCGAGGCCTGAATCTTCACCTTCTGTACGCTTTCCTTGTTGTTCTCATCAATTTTCTTCTGGAGAGCGTTGCCCGTGGAGCCGGAGGCATACATATGGGTGTTTTCTGCTTTCAGGCCGCTGGTGACCTTCACATCGCCTGTCGCTTCTATATTGGCATTTTTCGTCAGGATGGTTCTGGCCGTATTGGTCTGGCTGGCCACCGCCACACTGGCTCCGGCGTTAAAGAGTTGGGAAGCTTCCTCGAAGAGAGGGCTGGCAGTCTCGGTTTTGCCGCCTCCCAGCTTGCTGAAGATGCCGTCCACCAAGGAGTTTTTGAGGTTGCCGATGTACTTGCTGCTGCTGGTAAGGAGACTCTGCTCCACGTTCTCGCCGCTTACCGTGGATGCGCCGATGGAATTGGACGCCGTGAGCTTGTTGGCCGTGATGGTGTTGTCTGAGGAAAGTTTCACTGCACCTGCCTTGATCCCCGTATCTACGGAAAGCCTGGCCGAGGAATCATTGTCCATCACCGCCACAGCCGTCCCGGCCATGGCGTTGTCATTAGAGGATTTGACGCCCGCTTTCAGGGATATTTTTTCCGTGGCATTAGCCGATGCCGCAAATTCCCCTTTGATATTTCGCAGTTTGGCACTGTTTTTCAGATTCGTCTCGCTGGTGTTCGTGCCTGTGAGTACACCGACTCCGAGCATAAGGGCAGAATTTTCTGTCTTAGTCAGCGAGTCTACTGCGCTGATGGTGGGAGAGGCATTGGCGGTGGCAGCTGCCTTTACGCCGCCCTGAGTGGTTTCCAGCGTTCCTTCCACGTTCACGATAGCCGCATTATCCAGCTTGCCCACCGCCACAGAAGTGCTCTGGGCACCTGTGCGCAGCTTGCTATGTATCTTGCGGTCGTTGACAATATTCAGGATGTCCCCCACGATCCCGTCGGGGCTGGTAGCCATCCCGGCGGTAAGGGTGCTGTCCGCCGTGATGGAGAGGGCCTTTCCGTCCGTGGGATCGGCACCTGTGGCCTTGATAACCGCATTTTTGCCGATATTGGTCTCAGCCTTTACATCATGGACAGCTGCCACCGTGTCCACGCTGAGGGTTCTGAGCACATCAGCGGCGGCACCTAACAGGTCGTAACTGCCGCTGCCGGTAAACATATTCTGCAGGGAAGCAATATGATCGCCGCCATTGGTCACAAAGACATCTTCTGCCTTGGAGGCGATTTTGACGTTGTTGCCGGTAATCGCGCCGTTGGCGTTCACCGTGGCCTTAACCGTCCCAATCACGAATGCTTCTTCATTCTTGGCCTCAGCAGTAATAGACACATCCCCCGCTGCACTGACCGCCGCCCCCTCTGCCACGGTGACAGCAGGCGTGAGTTTTATATTTGTCCAGTCGCTGGTGGTACCGCTGTCAGCCTTTGCGGCCAGCACAATTTTGCCGCTTTTATTTGCTTTTTGCAATTTGAGATTCCCGTCCAGACCGGCACTTGCCCCGGAAACATTAACCAGATTGGCAAAGTCCAACGCATCACTACTCGTAAGCGCAGCCCCCGTCTTGATATTGACGCTGCCGGCATGGATGCCGATGCCGTCCACGGCGCTTATTTTGCCGCTGACGGCAATGGTGGCATCGGCATTAAGGGGGATGCTGCCGTCCTGAATCTTGCTCCAGCGCTGGGAGAAGCCCGTGTCATTAACACCGGAGCTGCCCACCATGGCATTGTATTCTGACTGGGAGGGAGCCAGCAGGTGAACGCTGCCTGCGTTGATGATACCAGAAGAACTCACAACCACACCATTGGGAGAGAGAAAATAAAGATTGCCACCAATGCTGCCATTCTTCACCGCATTGACCGTGCCGCTGATACTGGCCTGATTATTGACAAAGTTCACCAGACTCCCGGCCGCATTGGGGTTTGCTGCGGTGCCCATATGCATATTCGCAATCCGGCCAGCATCCAGCTCAAAGTTTTTGAAGGCATTGACGGCAGTTGAATTCACCAGCTTATCGGCATAGATTTGGTTTACCTGATTATTGAACTTCTCCCCATTGACTTTTTCAATATTCTGCGCCGCAGCCCATGACGGCATGGCAGTTGATGCTAGCAACGTCCCCCCGAAGAGGATCGGCGTTACTCGTGCAAGGACACTTTTTGTATTGTTTTTACCGTGGCTCTTGGCATATTCGGAAACCACCACATAGCATTTCCGCACGTGGCTCCAGATAATCTTATATGTCTTATTCACGATATTTCGCTCCTTTCAATCCAGCTCCAATCCGTTAAAATTGCGCATTCATGCCAAAGTGAACCCTTGTCTTGGATACCTGGCTGCCATTCAAATCCTTTTCCAGCGGGAATCCGATGGAAAGATCCATATAAACCGTCTGCTTGATATTGGCCCTAAGGCCTAAACCCATACTTTTCAAAACATGGTCTTCGTAGGCGGTGTCGCCAAGGATGGTTCCATAATCAAAAAAGCCATAGACAGAGACCGTCCGTTTGCGGTTCAGCGGGATGGCGTATTCTGCGCTGAAGGTCATACCATTGTCGCCGCTGACCATATCCCGTTTATAACCCCGCACACTGTTCAGACCTCCCAGAAAAAACTGTTCCGCCGAGGGCAGGCCGTCCACCCCGCTCCATTGCAGATTAAGGCGTCCGGTAAACATATGGCCATTCTGCCAGCCTTTCTGGTACAGGCTGTTCAACCGATAGAGAGAATAATCATTCGTGGCATAAGTTCCAGTATTCGCCTGGTAGGCATTTGCATGGCCTATGCCAAAATAATGCTGATGGTAGAAGGCACTGCTCTTCCCATAGCTGGTCATAGCAAAGGACAGGTAGAGATTGTTGGCCTGGCTGTCCTGCCAAGGAATGGCACCATCCTGCATATCCGTCTGGGAATTTTGCCGGTAAATGCCAATCTTCGCTTCCGTACGGGTGGTTTGATTCAAGATTAGTGGCTGTAGATAGGCAGCACCTAAATACCAGCCATGACCATTACTTTTCAACTGACGCATAGAGCTTTCAATTAATTCGTTAGTGGAAGTGCTGTAATCGAAAAGCAGTTTTGCCCCCTGCCTGCCAACGGGAGTCGCATAATTAAAACCTACTGAATTCAGTCCCTTGGCACGGGTATAGCTGGCGGACAGGCTGTCCCGTCTGCCTGACAGGCTGCGATTCGTATAGTAAAATCCCTCACGCCATTCCCCATTGTTGCTGCCGCCACTGTTATCCACTGACAGGGTGAAGACATCATTCTTCGGTTCCTGCAGCACGATTTCATAATCCGTTGTACCGGGCACCTTCCCCGCCTTCACCGTAATCCCCAGCCGGGCATCGTTGGTGGCATTGAAACGGAAGAGCTTTTTGTTCAGCTCATTGAAGTTCTGTACCGTGTCATTACGCAGAGGCAGGCGGTTCCGGATATAGCTCTCCTTCGTATGCTTGTTACCGGAAATGGAGACTTCACCAGTCTTGCCCTCAATCAGGGCGATATGCACATGACCATTTTCAATGGTCTGCTGGGGCAGGTATGCCTTACAGGTGGCATAGCCCTCAGCTGCGTAGATGGCATTGATCTTCTCTACGATATTGGAGAGGTCAGCCAGGGATACTTCCTTGCCCAGATAAGGTTCCGTAATCTCGTTGAAGCTGTCGGTCTTGATGATTGCCGATTCATCTATGGTGACTTTATTCAGGACAAACTTTACTTCAGCTTCCCCTGTACTGGCAGGCATTTCTGTATTGCCCTGAACCTTCTCGTCCTGCTTCTTCCGGTCTTCCTCCATCTGCTGACGCAAACGCTCACGCTCAGCCTCCTCACGCTGACGGCGCATCTCCAGCCCTGCATCATCATGAATTGGCGGAGGTGCTGCCATAGCAGCGCTGCCACCACTAATACACAATACTGCCAGCAACATAGCTGTCAATTTTCTTTCCCTGATAGCGAACATATTCCTGCCTCCCGGAATCTATAGTATGAACCAAAATGATGAGTTCCAAAAAATGAGTTATATTTATTTTTTCTTCGACAAATTATAAAGAATTCCTACTTTATTCAGTAAAATATAGTGCATCTCGATATACTTTACATCCTCGAATCAGCACGCGGTTCTGCCATTTGGTTGAACCATGTGCAGAGTTCAGCGAAAAAAGTGATAGCTGATTTTCATAAAGTCCACAATACTCCGGTCATGCTTATGGATTAACCGCTTTTGTGCTTTTCTAAGCCAGTCTCTGCGTTTCAGCATGAATAAAACCTCCTTTGCGAAAAAATTCTTTTTCTTAATTTTAACGCATAGGAGGTTTCGTGGACTATTTAGTGCAGAATTATTTTATTCCGCAGGACCGGGTAAATATTTTTATTATTTTTTATCATATCATAAATTTGTTTAATAGTCTTATGACCTGCTAACAAGAAAAGCAGCCGCCTGCATTTCCTTATTTGCCATAAAATCTTAACAGGGACAGCATATTGTCATTCCACTTTTTATCGCCCGGCAGCTGATAGACAAAATTGCCCTGTTTATCTTTGGTAAAGCAAATCTTTCCCGCTTTATCCAAGGATACAAAGCCTGTCCTGGAATAGGAAAACAGCTCCGGATTTACAGCATTTGCCACACAGAGGAAATCCCACATCTTTTGCCCTGTATTGCAGTTCTTGTTGAGATAAACCTGCAGGGTAGGATGCACAGGCACGTTTTCTAAATCCTTCATGACCAGCTCCGCAGGATATTCGATTGCTCCGCCCACAGGACTCGGGGAAAGATATACTTTTACCTCCCGGGGCCACTCGGTCAGGAAACGTCTAGCCAGGGGAATATCATAACGCAGGTTGTAGCCAGGGTCATTATTTTCCCCCAGCTTCGTAGCCATAAAATAAAGGGAATCCACCTTACGTCTTACCAGCTCTCTGCCCGGCAAATCCGAGTACTCATCCGGCCCGGATTCCAATAGCTGCACCAGACTGGATACGAAGCCAATGGCAATGACTTTAACCGAATGGTCTTTAGCCTCTGCCAGCAATTTGCGATAAAGCTTATAGCCATCCAGATTATCCTGCATATTCTTGTCCGTGCGGGCAAACATCTTACTGCCATCGGCATTTTTCAAATCGTCCAGCATACGGTAATCGATATGGATGGTGCTGTTTGCCACGCCCTGCCGTTCCACACCAATGGGAATATCCGGGAAACCATAATAGGTGTTCAGTATATCCACCAGGTCAGCAAAGCCATCCCCCTGACGGTCCACCACAATGCCCTTTATATCGACCTCACCACGACGGGCCATCTTATAGAGCAAATCCATGGCATACAGATCATCGGTCGAGTTGCCAATATCCGTGTCCATAATAACCGGCTGCCTGTACACAGACCGGGCATCACCATAGCTTGCCCCACTCAGCAGCAAACACACAATGAAACAGCATGTTTGCAAGCAAACGTAAACATTGCGCATAGACTTCATCACCATTGCCTCCTTTTGCACTAAGCTTCACCAAAAACTATCGGCTCAGGGCATTAGCTCATCAAAACAGATTTCCCCTTCTGCCAATGTTGATACTTATGATTACTTTTTCGCCACCCAAAAAACATTTCCTTCCCAAAGTTATACACATCAACACGGATTTATCAACACGGATTTATAAAAAAATAGAGACTGCACTTCACAGCCCCTATTTTTGACTAGTCAACCTGACCGATAATCAAGTTAAATTTCCAGCTATCCTATTGTTCTTCAAACATATCCTTACCTACGCCGCACAGCGGGCAGACAAAATCCTCCGGCAAATCCGCAAAAGCCACGCCCGGAGCTAAATCGTACTCGCTGTCGCCCTTCGCCTCATCATAAATCCAGCCGCAAACCGTACAAACCCAAGTCTTCATCGAAAGCCCTCCTAACACCTAACACCACGAACCCATAAATGTATATCGTCGCCCGGCGCTCAAGGACGAGCGCCGATTGCTTAGTTAGGAATTTCTATCCGGTTTAGGCTAAATCCTGCCAATAGCGAAAATTATTTACCGAGCCGTTCCTTAACCCCATTAAAAAACGCATACGGCACTTCCATATTGTCGTTCATTCCACTCCCCATCTCAATTCCCGGCCGGTTCGTCCCATGGAAATCCGTCCCGCCTGTGGGCAGCAAATCGTATTTCGCTATCATCTGTGCCGCAAACTCTGCATCCTCTGCCGAATAATTCGGATAGAACCGTTCCATGCCATCGAGCCCTAAGCGATGCAGTTCCACAATGGCCTGTTCCTGCTGCTGACGGCTCTCCAACTTGCCCAAGCCGATATTCTTATGGAAATGTGCCAGTGACGTCACGCCCCCCGCCTCGTGAATGATGGGCAGCGCTTCTTCAGCCGTAATGTTATAATTGAGCCCCAATTCCACCACGGCAGGGTCAAGATAATTATCCCATAAAGGCTGCGCCCGATCGTAAAGATGCAACGAAACCAAATAACGCATCACCGCATAACGGTCTAAAATCCCCATGTAGGTAAATTCCTGCACTTTTTCCAGACTGATATCTACACCCTTGCGGCGCACAAATTCGATGATATCCTCAATCCGCCCTTCCTTGATGGCGCGGATTTTCTTGTACATGGTTTGAAAGGCGGAATGATTGGCATCAAAGCCCAAACATACCACATGAATCTTGAGCCCCTGAAAATCCGCCGTCAGCTCCATACCGTTGATGAATTCCACACCGGCTGCGCTGGCTGCTTCCGCCGCTTCCGCACAGCCGGCCATTACATCATGGTCCGTCAGGGCAAAAGCCGAAAGTCCCTGCTTTTTGGCGTGAACAGCCAATTCGCCCGGCGTAAAACTGCCGTCCGATACCAACGAATGAACGTGTAAATCAATCTTCTTCATTATATTCCTATTCCTCACTATCTATAAATTATTTTCCTCTCAATTCCGCCTGCGCCGCAAAGAAATTATAAACAGCTTCAGCGGCCGGCTTGTTCATGCCCGGCGCTAACGTCAATTCCTCCACCGTAGCAGCCTTTATTTTATTGATGCTGCCAAAGTGGCTCCATAGTGCCTGCCGTCTTTTCGGCCCAATGCCTACAATATGGTCGAGCACCGACACCAGATTGCGCTTGCCCCGTAGTTTTCGATGATAGGTAATCGCAAACCGATGCGCCTCATCACGAATCCGCTGAATAAGATAGAGCGCCTGACTATGCCGCGGCAGTACCACAGGTTCAGGATTTCCCTCCGTGAACACCAATTCAAACTGCTTGGCAAGGCCCACCACAGGCACATGCTTATGCCCTGCCACATTGCGGATGATTTCCAGCGCCGAAGATAACTGCCCCTTGCCGCCATCAATGATGATTAAATCCGGCAGTTCTTCCTCCGGCAAATCGACATAACGGCGGGTTGTAACCTCCCGCATGGAAAGGAAATCGTCTGGCTTGCCCTCGGTGCTCTGTATCTTAAACCGTCGATAATCGCTTTTCTTCGGCAGGCCGCCTTCAAAGACGACCATAGAAGCCACCGTTTCACTCCCCTGATTATGCGATATATCAAAACACTCCATGCGGTCGGGAGGTTTCGGCAGTCCCAGATAACGTCCCAGTTCCTCCACAGCCCCCAAGGTCTGGTCATTGGCCTGCTTGATGCGGGCCGCTTCATCATGGAGATATTTTTCCGCATTGGAAGCGGCCATATCCACAATATCTTTTTTGGTCCCCCGCTGCGGCAGGATAAGCTGGACTTTGGCCTTCTGTTTTTTATCCGACAGCCATCTTTCCAGCAAGTCCTGTTCGGACTGCGGAATTTCCAAAGGCAGCAGAATTTCTCGGGGAATAAAGGTCGCCCGATGATAATACTGCTGCAAAAAGGCCGCCAAAAGCTGCCCGTCACTTTCATCCTCGCTGCCCTGCAACAGAAAATGCTCCCGGCCAACCATCTTGCCACCGCGAATCATAAAGACCTGCACGACCACGCCGATTTCCGAACGCGCCAGCCCCACGGCATCCTGGTCGCCGGAACCCGTGACAATATTCTGCTTTTCTGCAACCTTGCGCACAGCCAGCAACTGGTCACGCAAACGCGCTGCAATTTCAAAATTAAAGCTCTCTGCCGCCTGCTCCATGCGCAGCTGCAATTCTCGCTCCACATCCTCCGTGCGCCCCTCCAGAAACAGCAAAACTGCCCGAATCATGGCATCGTAATCGCCCTTTTCGACCTTGCCTGCGCAGGGTGCCAGGCACCTCTTGATATGATACTCCAAACAGGGCCGTTCCTGCAAATGCTTGCAGGTACGCAACGGGAAAAGCCGCCGCAAAAGCTTTAAGCTCTCATGTACCGCTGTGGCATTTGTATAGGGGCCAAAATACCGCGCTCCGTCCTTTAGGATTCGTCGTGTGATGAACACGCGGGGAAAATCCTCCTGCACCGTCACTTTGACATAGGGATAACTTTTATCGTCTTTAAGACTGATATTATAACGAGGGCGATGTTTCTTAATCAGATTGCATTCTAAAATCAGCGCTTCGACTTCCGAAGCTGTCATGATGATTTCAAAGTCGGCAATATGCGACACCATAGCCCGCACCTTGGGGCTGTGGTTCTTGCCCGACTGAAAATACTGCCGCACCCGGTTCTTCAGCACAATAGCCTTGCCTACATAGATTATCCGCCCCTCGGCGTTCTTCATGATATAAACGCCCGGTTTATCCGGCAATAATTTCAGTTTTTCCGCTACAATATCCGTCATAATCTCACTTCCCCACTGCATCTTTTCTTATATAATAGCACACTATACACTAAAAATATGAAAATTTCTTGTATACATCATTCATTATTCTTTTTACGCATAATTCCGATACCCTAACTTTATTATTGACCCTTTCCGAAAATTGTGCTACAATTCAAACCATAGTTGTTTTGGTAATAGGTCTTAATACCTGTTGATGTACAACTATATACAATAATCAACAATAATATAAATTGAGTTGTAAAGTTTAGGAGGAAATCCTATGTTTAAACGTATCTTAATTGCTAACCGTGGCGAAATCGCCGTACGCATTATCCGTGCCTGTCAGGAACTCGACATCGAAACCGTAGCGGTTTATTCCGATGCCGATGCCAATGCCCTGCATGTACGCCTTGCGGATATGGCCGTTAATGTCGGTCCCGAAGACGCTTTGGAAAGCTATCTGAATAAAGACGCCATCTTAAAGGCTGCCCGCGAAACCCATGCCGATGCTATTCATCCCGGCTATGGTTTCCTTTCCGAGGACGCAGACTTTGCTGAACAGGTAACGGAAGCCGGCATCACCTGGATTGGCCCCATGCCGGAAACCATCCGCCTTGTCGGCGACAAGGATATCGCCCGCGCTTCCATCGCTCCCTCCGGCATTCCGATGGCCAAGGGCAGTGACCCGCTGACCAGCAATGAAGAAGCCATCAAGGTTGCGGCCGAAGTTGGCTATCCCGTAATCCTGAAGCCGGTTTCCGGCGGCGGCGGCAAGGGTATGTGCGTTGCCCATGACGAAAACGACCTCAAGAACATCTTGAATCTGCTGGTGGACATCACCAAGACCAAGTATTATTTCGAACATTATATTGAACGTTCCCGCCATATCGAAGTGCAGATTGTGGCCGATAACTACGGTGAAGTGCTCCACTTAGGCGAGCGTGAATGCTCCCTGCAGCGCCGCAACCAGAAACTTCTGGAAGAATCGCCGTCCATCGCCCTCACGCAGGATATGCGCAACCGTGTAGGCCGTCTTGCGGTAAAGGCTGCCAAGAGCGTACATTATTCCAATATCGGTACGGTAGAATTCCTGCTTGACCTGTCCAACAACGAATTCTACTTCATGGAAATCAACCCGCGCATTCAGGTTGAGCACGGTATCACGGAAGCCGTTACGGGCATTGACCTCGTACGCACCCAGATTCGCATTGCCGCTGGTGAAGCCCTGGAAATCACCCAGGAAGATGTGAACTTTGCCGGCCATGCCATCGAGTGCCGCATCAACGCCGAAGACCCGGACAATAACTTCATGCCCTGCCCGGGACAGATTACCTTCCTGCACGAACCCAGCGGCCCCCGCGTCCGCTTTGACTCCGGCGTAACGGCAGGTCTTTCCATCGAGCCGTACTACGATTCCATGATTGCCAAAATCATCGTTCATGGCCGCACCCGTGGTGACGCCATCAAAATCATGGAACGTGCCCTCAAGGAATTCCGCATTGACGGCGTAAAGACCACCGTTTCCCTGCACAAGAAAATCCTCAAGGATACCTACTTCCGTACGGGCAATATCGACACCCAGTTCATCAAGAAACGCATGGATGCCTATGAAGCAGCCCCGAAAGATACCAAGGATATGAACGAAGAAGAACTCGCCAACACCATCAGCGAAAGCATGTACTTGGCTTAATAACAGAAAAAGCGTCCGCAAGGGCGCTTTTTTTGTTATTAGTATTTTTTATAACACATTAATATTTTATATGGATTTTTTTATCAAAACCTCTTGCAATTTTTTTAGTACCTGCTATAATATATTTCTGTTAGCAGGTACTAAGATGTACCATTAATTTTTCGGAGGTGAAAACAACCATGCGTGATTGCGAAAAGATTCTTGACCAGAAACTGGGCAGCCGTGAATTTACTGAAGCTTTTGAAGCTACTTCCATGGAATATGATTTTATCGACCGTATTGCTGCTGCTTGCGCAAAACTTTCCAAGGCTGAAAAAGGCGAAAACTAATTCCCTGCATATATAGCAATAAAAGTAAGGCCCTTGTACAACATCATCGTACAAGGGCCTTACTTTATTTATTCTTCTTCCACATCAGCTAAAAATTCATTGACTGCCCGATAGATGGCCGAACTCTGATAGCCGCGCCGAAAGAGGGCCGCCATCAGTTTCTGCTTGTCCTGGCTGCGCTTATACTTGCTCGTGAGTACCCGGAGCGCTTTTTCGTACTCACGTTCGCCCACCATTTCTCGGTCATCGGGAATGCAGGACTTGACGAGTGCAGACGGATAGCCCTTCTGCTTGAGTTTTTCGCAAATCTGCCGCACGGAGTAACTGCTGTCCGTGTAGAGGTAGTTAAACCGCCGCGGGCAGGATTCTGCATCATTTAGATAATGCTTTTCCTGCAAGCGGGCAATGGCCGCAGATGCCTCATCTTCCTCATAACCTTTAGTCACAAGCTTTTCAAACAGGCGGTTTTCACTGTATTCCTGGCGGGCCAGCATATCCACGGCAGTCACCAGCGCAGGCTTTACCGGCTTGCGCTTGACCTGCCCATAGTTCGGATTTCCCCACATGGATTAATCCTCGTCGATATCATCACTGGCATCTGTGGGAGCAGCCTTTTCCAATGCATCGGCATCGTTAACCAGCTTTTCACGCACTTTGCGCTCGATTTCTTCCACCATAGCGGGATTTTCTTCCAGAGCAGCTTTGGCTTTTTCCTTGCCCTGTCCCAAGCGATTGCCTTCATAAGAGTACCAGGCACCGCTCTTGTCCACGATATCCAGTTCCACGCCCATGTCGATAAGCGTACCCAAACGGGAAACACCCTCGCCATACACGATATCAAATTCGGCCGTCTTGAACGGCGGCGCAATCTTATTCTTGACAATCTTTACTTTCGTGCGGTTACCGACTACATCAGCACCCTGCGTAATCTTTTCGCCCTTGCGCACTTCCATGCGTACGGAGGAATAGAATTTCAGTGCACGGCCGCCAGTGGTCACTTCCGGATTGCCATACGTCACACCGACTTTTTCACGAATCTGGTTAATGAAAATCGCCACGGTCTGTGACTTATTGATAACGCCCGTCAGCTTACGCATGGCCTGGCTCATCAGGCGGGCATGCAGGCCGACATGGCTGTCCCCCATTTCGCCGTCGATTTCCGCTTTCGGCACCAATGCGGCAACGGAGTCCACAACGATAATATCAATGGCGCCGCTGCGTACCAAGGCATCTACGATATCCAAAGCCTGTTCACCGGTATCCGGCTGGGAAATCAAAAGTTCATCAATATCTACGCCCAATTTCTGCGCATATACAGGGTCTAAAGCATGTTCGGCATCAATAAAGGCCGCAATGCCGCCATTTTTCTGGGCTTCGGCAATCATATGCAGGGTTACCGTAGTCTTACCGGAAGATTCCGGGCCATAAATCTCAATGATACGGCCACGCGGAATGCCGCCTGTCCCCAAAGCAATATCAATAGGCAGGATTCCCGTGGGGATAACCTCCACATTCATCTGCGCACGAGCATCGCCCAAACGCATAATAGAGCCCTTGCCAAAATCCTTTTCAATCTTTTTCAAGGCATTGGCCAGGGCCGTTTTTTTACTGTCTTCCTCTGTAATGCGTCCTACTTTATCTTTATCTTTGTCTGCTGCCATCTTATCTGCATCCTTTCTGTCAAACAAAACTACATTAATTATATAAAAGATACCTTCTTTTGGCAATCTTTACATAAAAACAAGGCCATCAACTGTCATGGCAGTTGATGACCTCTTCTTAGGCAATTATTTCTGATGACGAACCACTTCAACCTCTACACAATCCAGCGGCCCTGAAATAGGCACAGATGGCTTACGAATTCGCGCCATAGCCGTTTTGAAATGCGGATACTTCTCCAGCAGCTTATCGCCAATAGCTGCGGATAGAGTGCCCAGCATGGTGTAGCGTTTATTTTCCGTAATATCCCTGACGATATCATAGACAGCTGCCGTATCAACGCCGTCTTTCAGTTCATCCGTCTCCACCAGTTTGTCATCCTGGGTTTCGATTTCTACATCAATGAAAAATTTCTGCCCCTGCTCACGTTCATACTCATAAACACCGTGGAAACCATAGAACATCATGTTGAGAATTCTCACTTTTGCCATTGTGGTCACTCCTATCATTATAAATCAGCTTACCTGTATGATGGATTACAGGATTCTTTCTAAAGGAGTATTTCGCTAACTCAAGGCAAAATCCTGCTAACTTTACAAAATATTCTTCTTAATCTCCAAACATTTCTTCCCATTCGGCATAGCCATAAACAAAAAAGACAAGTAAAATGACGAACAAGTCACCCATTTTCCGTCACCGTTACTGAAAACTTATAAAAAGCCATAGACCTTCCGTAGAAAGTTAACTTTTATGTTCCATTCCTCATTCACCGCGTCCGCTTTTGCCGTCCCGAAGAACAGACTACTCACGTTTGATATAACGCTCCAGAGGCTTAAATTCCCGACTAACGAATCGGTACATATCTGCATTGACTTGT
>NZ_AUJE01000004.1 GCF_000424065.1 Selenomonas ruminantium subsp. ruminantium ATCC 12561 | reverse complement strand
ACCGAACTGCGGGTGAACCTCCAGTAGAAGATGCACATGGTCTGGCATGATTTCCATTTCGATTACATCGACTTGGATTTCTTCACAGATTGACTTGACCAGCTCCTTTAGTCTGGTGTCAACGCCATTGACCAACACTTTTCTGCGGTACTTGGGACAGAACACGATATGGTACTTACATGAATATACGATATTGTGGATTGAATGATATTTTATTTCTCCCATATTTGTATTATACAACTTTAAGAAAAATAATACAACACAAGTTAAAAAGTAATTTCAATTACTTACGTAAATTCGGTGGACACGCCTTATATCCCCATAACTAAAGTTAGGGTTTTTACGGCATTTTGGATAACCTCAGCCAAAAAACGAATAAGCCGAAAACATTGAATGCCTGCTTATGTTTCACGTGAAACAAAAAACAGATAGGATAATGCTCACATCATGGCGAATATATAGTAGAGTCACTTATTAAAATTGGAAAGGAAGTCTCTCGATGAAGAAAAAAATTCTGACTGCTATGAGCGGGTGTTGCCTTGGACTTTGTGCCATGATGTTTTCACCACTTCCGGCATTTGCTGCCGATAGCATTGCCATTACCGGCCAGCTTGCCACACCGTCGTATTGGACAAAACATACAGTTAATGGCGACAAAGACTTGCTCACCCAGCAGGAAATCAATACCATCAACCGCACAATGCGAGAAAAAAGCAGTAGTCTGGTGGATTTAGCAGCCTATAATATCAACAAATCGGCTGCAGATGTTAAAGAAATGATACTGGCTGCCCAACAGGATTACCGTGGTGAAGAAACGCCTGGAGAGGCCTATGATGCGAAGGGCAAACAAGTTTCTACAGAGCACTTCAAACAAGTACAAGCTAACTGTAATCTTGAAAACTTAACCGGCAATATCACCGGACAATATGCTTTAATCACAGAGCGCACGAATATGCGCCTGCTGCCTACAGCCGATAATTACTTTGATGATGTGACCTGTCTCCACTATGATTCCATGCAGGCCACAGCACTCGACCCGGCAGAGCCTGTGATTATTCTGCACAAGAGCAAAGACGGTGCCTTTGCCTTTTGTCAGGCGCGCCATTATACGGGCTGGGTAAGCCTTGGTGCACTGGCTGTCACCGACCACCAGCATTGGCAGCGTTATGTCAATCCCAAGGATTTCCTTGTCGTAACAGCCAATAAAAAAGTTGTATCTGTAGGCGGCGCTTGGACGGTTCTGTTCCAAATGGGCAGCGTTATCCCGCTGGCCTCGAATAAACTGCAGGCCCATGACACCTGGCTGGCTTATGTGCCCGTAGAGGTAAACGGTGTCTTGAGCGAAGCAACGGTAAAAATCACCGATGATGACAGCGTCCATAAAGGTTTCCTCCCCTGCACCCAAAACAACTTTATACGTCAGAGCATGAAATTCCTCGGTGATGAATATGGTTGGGGCGGTATGGACGACAGCGTGGATTGTTCCTCCTTTGTCGCTGATATCTACCGCAGCATGGGCATTGAACTTCCGCGCGACGCCGACCAGCAGGAGCTGGCCATGACCCAGAGCCTGAAATTCGACGGTCTCACCACAGCCCAGCGTTTCGCCAAGGTAAAAGAGGCACCTGTGGGAGCACTTCTGTTCAAGCCCGGTCATGTGATGATGTACTTAGGACAGGACGCGAACGGAAATCCCCTCGTCATTCACTCAGCCAGCAGCTATTTCACCTTTGATAAAGGCGAGAAACAGAAACACTATATTCGCAAGGTGCTTGTATCGGATTTGCACTATCAAAACGGCAAAGCTGTCGAAACCATCGACGGCCTGACCAGCGCAGGCTTTTGCGCCAAATAAACATAGCGAAAACAAAGAGGATTGCCCGCCATGAGCAATCCTCTTTTTGTTTCACGTGAAACAATATCTAATTTTAGGCTTTTGCACCGGTAGAATACATCTTAATCGGTTCCGGATTATCCTCGATGCTCCAAACACCGCAGGGGCAGACACCAGCGCAGATACCGCAGCCGATGCACTTATCCGGGTCAGATACATATTCCCAGCTGCCATCTGCTTTTTCAATGCGAGTGATGGCTTTTTCCGGACAGGATTCCAAACACATCTTACAGTCACGGCAGGTACCGCAGCTGACGCAGCGTGCATGGTCGTCCACCGGGTCGCCAAGCAGGCAGTGATGGCATTTGTCAAAGTAAGCCTTGGAGAGTCTCCCCGCCGGAATCTGCTGTTTCTGCGGGAAGGGCTTAATCTCCTGTCCCATCACATACTGGTCAACGTAGTAAGCCGCTTTACGGCCGCTGCCGATGGCGTCCGTAAGTCTGCCCGGCTTGATGGTATCACCGGCCGTGAATACGCCCTCTGCAATGGACTGGTCAGCCTTCGGCACGAGCCAACTCTTGCGGAAGAATTCAATGCCTTCATCTTCGGGCAGGAAATCGAGCACTGGCTCCTCACCGATGGACACAATAACCTGGTCGGCGGGAATGAAGGTGCCGTCATTGGCATAGACGCCTTCAGCCGTAATCTTATTGGTGAAGAACGGCCAGACGAGCTTGCCGCCCAAACCTTCCACATAGTCGATTTCCTCTTTAAAGGCTGCCGGTTTCTGTACGTCCACCGCTACTACTGTTTCTGCGCCCATTTCGTAAGCGCCACGGCAGGTATCCATACCGGAGTTGCCTGCACCGATAACGACGACATGCTTGCCCGTCTTCGGGTGCTCGCCACGGTTGATGGCCTTGAGGTATTCGAGGCCCATAGTCAGTCGTTCTGCACCTTCCCAGGGGAAGAAGCGGGATTTTGTGCCGCCTGTTGCCACAACAACAGCATCATGTTCACCGCGCAGCTGGGCAAATTTATCTTTATTCACCTTACAGGAAGATACGAATTTTACGCCTACGCTTTCAATGCGTTTGAGTTCGGCTTCCAGGAGTTCATGGGACAGACGGCCGCGCGGGATAACCTGTTCCAGCTTGCCGCCGATATGCTCCGCTTCATCATAGACCGTTACACTATGACCTTTGCGGGCCAGCTGCCAAGCGGCCGAAAGGCCTGCTACACCGCCGCCGATAACGGCGATTTTCTTGCCTGTCTGTACGGAGGGTTTTGCCACCGGCAGGAAGGCCGAGCGATAGCCCAAGGCGCCAATCTGAATCGGCTCATCAATGCTGCCGCGGGTACAGCCATCCATACAGGGATTCGGACATACGGAACCGCAAACCGAGCCGGGGAATGGCGTATAATCAAGCTCCAGCTGGAAGGCTTCATCGAGCTTGCCCTGACGAATCAGGTCAAAGCGGCGCTGGGTCGGAATCCCAGTCGGGCAGTTGAATTCGCAGGGTGCCGCAAATTTGGCATTATCCCAGCTCGGTACACGCAGACGGTAAAGCCCCGTCGACAGCGTGTTATGCACCGCAAAATCATCATGGGCAACATCGGAGAAGATACCGCCCTTAACCCATTCATTCAAGCGAAAGGCCTGCATGGACGGCTTGTTGTTGCCCTTGGCTGCCTTTTCCGCAAAGGTCAGCGGAGTGAGCTTCTGCCATTCCTGCCAGTTGGTGAGTTCGCCTTTCAGCTCCGTACGTTCGATATGGCTCAGAAAATCGTCCATACCGCCCTGCAGGAAGGCAATATCCTCATCATCTAAGGGCAGGCATTTGATATCCGCCGGGAAATCATCGACATTGCCGCGAACATAGACGACACCGCCGACCATGCCGACACAGGCACGTTCACCGAGCACAGAAGAAAATTCGGCGCTGTCATAGCCGCAAACCACGGCCCGGCCGCCGCCCATAAATTCAAAGGAGAATGACCCCGTATTTTTGAGAATCCAGAGTTCCGGTTCTTCATAGAGCGGGTCATGCTTCATCAGGGAACCCGTACGGGTACCGCTGCGACCGCCGATAAAGATTTTACCGCCGGAGGAGCAATGACCTGCCGTATCGCCGGCATCGCCCTTGACGGTGATGATACCGCCAGCGTTAAGCCAGCCAACATCAGCAGAGGTCGCCCCCTCTACCACGATTTCCGTGCCCGGCAGGCACATGGAGCCTGCACGCTGACCGGCATTGGTAATATGGAAATGCAGCGTCTTGCCTTCCGGATGCCACAGCGGGCCGCCAATATCATGCTGGCCGGAAGCCGCTACTTCAAATTCCGTTTCGCCCTGCCGTACGGCTTCTTCAATAGCCAGCAGCAGGTCCTGGGTGGACATACGGTCATGTCCCTTCATGGTATTAATCTTGAACATTACGCTATCCCCCTATTAACATACATACTGAATGCCGAGCTGGTCGGCCACGGCCTTGTCCGTGGATACCAATGCATCGCTGCGGCCGATAGGCAGCGAACTGTTGCCGATAGGCGCCATAAGCTTTTTGAGCTCGGAATCGAAGGCCAGTACATAGTCCACAATCTTCTGCGCGCCCTTGTCGATATCCAGACGCTTGACCAGACGCGGGTCCTGTGTGCAGATACCCATGGGACATTTGCCCGTATTACAGGAGTTGCAGCGGCCCTGCTCGTTGCCGACACAGCCCAGAAGCTGAATGAGTACCTTACCGACGAATACGCCGTTGGCACCAAGGCACATGAGCTTAAACGCATCGGCCGCCGCATTGCCGGTCATGCCGATACCGCCGCCGCCGTAGAGGGGAATCTGCCCCTGCAGGCCCTGCTTGACGGCCGCCAGATAGCAGTCACGAATCTTCGAAACCACCGGATGGCCCGTATGGTCGAGGGAAACTTCATTGGCTGCACCAGTACCGCCCTGAATGCCATCAATGAAGAAGCCGCCGCAAATCTTATAGGGGTCACGCAACAGGTTGTTGTATACCGATACGGATGTTGCCGAAGCCGCACATTTGATGCCGACCGGCACGCGGAAACCGAAAGCCGCATTCATGGACAAGTGCATTTTCTGTACCGATTCCTCAATGGAGTACAAGCCCTGATGGTTCGGCGGCGAAGCCAAGGTTGCCTTCGGTACGCCACGGATAGCCTGTACATGTTCAGCAACTTTCGCGCTGGGCAAGAGGCCACCGTCACCAGGTTTTGCACCCTGACCGATTTTAATCAGGATACCCGCCGGGTCCGTAACCATATGCGGCATAGCCTTGATGATGCGGTTCCAGCCAAAATGGCCGGACGCTATCTGAATAATGAAGTATTTGAGATAATCCGATTCCAACAGTTTAACCGGCATACCGCCTTCACCGGAGCTCATGCGCACCGGCAGACCGCATTTCTCATTGAGATAGCCGACAGCCAAAGCCACAGCTTCCCAAGCACGGGTCGACAGCGCACCGATGGACATATCGGAGAAAATCAGCGGATAAATCCAATCCACGGGCGGGGTCTTAGACTTCTGCACCAGCTTGCCGTCCTTGATTTCAAAGGGCAGGTCTTTAGCGGGCAGTACCCGGCCGAAAGGCGCGCGGATATCGAAGGTATGGCGGGCAGCGTCCAAAGACGGGTCCGTCATCTGGGAGATACGGCCCACCACAATACTGTCCAGCGTGCGCTGGGCGTTGAGATTCGTACGACCACCGCGCTTGATGGGGCCATTATCCTTTGAGAGCAGGGTCTTGCGGGTATCTGCATTGCGCACCGGACGGATGGCATTATTCGGACAAATCTTTTCACACATGCCACAGCCGCGGCAGAAATCCGTGAGACTGGCCACCTGCTTGATGATGGGTCTTGCGATATGCGTATGTTTCGGTTCCGGCTGGCTGCCTTCCGATACCGTCAGCGACTGCTTCTGCACTTCTACCTTGATGGCCTTGAAGGAACAGCCAGCCACGCAGCTGCCGCACATAGTACAGCGTTCTGCGTGATATTCGATTTTCCACGGCAGGTCATTGACGCCGATATCCTGTGTTTTTACTGCTTCCATCTCTGTACCTCCAGGTCATTGTCAATCACGACAATCTCACGTTCATTGGGATAAATATCCTGCGACTGGTCACGATTCGGCATGATTTCATTGATGCCGCAGACCTCCGAAGAAATCGCTACCATGTTTTCATCACGGCCCACCACTACCGGGCGCAGCTTCTTGGAATCACAGCAGGTAATCATGCGGCAATCCGGCAGCACACCGATAACCGTATTCGGCCCGTTGATTTCCAGATTGGCCAGGGACTGGCGAATGGCCACCAGCACATCCTTATCCTCCCGCTGCTCGCATTCTTCAAAGGGCAGCGGCGTAATGACATGCTTATAATAGGTCAGCGGCCATTTGAGTTCATGGTGCACATAATGCAGGGTATTCAGGAAGCACTGGGAATCGGATTCAAAACCGATATAGCCGCGGTGCAGGGAAGACTGAAATTCCTTGTTCTTCGTATAGAAGGTATTTTCGCCGTTAGCACAAAGCGTATAGCCCTGCAGGAAGAACGGATGGGCTGCATAGCGCACGATGTCATAGTTCGTATTCTGACGGCACTGTGCCACGATGGATTTAGCCACGAGACAGCCATTGTCATCCCAAAGATGGAAATAGGTCGCAATATCTGCGGGGTCACCGATTTCCTTCAGCGTCAGCACATCCGGCCAAAAAGAATACACAAAACCGGCATTGTTTTCCGTGAGGATTTTGCGCAGAGCCAGCCGCGTATCGAGCAGGAGATTTTCCTTCTCCTCTTTGCTCATATGACCAGCTTCTTCCGGATAATCATAATTGCGGAAGATGTAGTAAGGCATGGCCTTGATATCGAGGCCGGGACGCTTATCCGGAACCGGAATCCACTCAGCGAGCGGCACAAAGTTATGCGCATCCATATAGTCCTCGACCAGCTGAGCACCACGCTGCGTGCAAGCCAGTGAAAGCAAAGGCTTATCCTTATAATTGGAGAAAATGCCATAGAGGTCCTGCATGACCATGGCAAAGCCCGAATTATCATGTCCTTCCTGTTGTGGAAGCATCAAATGAAGGGCCTTGGAGGGCTGAATAGGCACCTTGCTTTTTATCGAACCAATTCTGCACATAATTGTCGCTCCTTTGCGAATGTATACAAAATATCACATCTTTGTCCTTACTCAATGTATTTTTATTACAACGTAATTAATATTATAAGAACTTTGTAAACCTGTGTCAATAAGACCAAAGCTAAAAATTATGCATTTATGATTGTGATAACCCCTTATAAAATAGCGATTTATAATCTATTTTATGTATAATTATTCTTATAATTGTATTTTTATAAAAATACTCATTTACAGTGTGACAAATTAGGTATAGCTGAAAAGGCAATAAAAAAGCCCTATGCACGGAAATGCATAAGGCTTTTTCTTTTATAATGCTTTTGTTATGTTATGTATTTTTTTACGGTATACAGGAATACATAGCCTTCTTCCTTTCGCTGGAACAGCAAACAAGTATACATAATACTTATTCATCAGCAGCAAAAGAATCCAATTCCTCACTGTCGTAATAGACAGCGTTCTGACGGCAAACCAACCCCAGTGAACGGTAAAATACATCATCAAGATTACCTTTTTTGACCACCTTAAAGGCGACGAGAAACGCCAAAAAAACCGTATCGCGCATACCATTGATAAAGGGAACTTCTATAATCTCACCATTTATTCCCGGTGCGAGAATCAACTTTACCTGACTTTGGCGTTTGGCTAAATAATTGTGCAGTTCCGGAGATAAATTGCGAAATAAGCGTTCACTTGCACCATCCGGCTGGCTGAAAACCAACGAGAGTTCCTGCTTCTGATGCCCCTTCTTTTTTTTCTTGCCCACATTCCTGCTGACCGCTTTTCCTTTTGCCAGTGTCAGCAGATACGGCTCCATTACATTCGCCGAAGGCAGAGCAGCAGTCTTGTTTTTTCTCGGCCAAAGTTTTCCGGGAAACTTAATTAATTTTCTAGCACCCGTGAGCAGCTTTTCCTGCCAGCTCTCTACCGGCCGGCCCAGCTGCTGACCGACGAGCTTATCTAAATCAATGGTTTCCACCGCCGCAGATTCCCCTGGCTCAATCCGCTTTATCGCCTGCTTCAGCCCTTCCACACCACTGACCGCAGCCGCATAGATAATCAGCTTCTTCTTGCGTTCAGCGGCAAGATAGGCCAGCGGCGCAAAATCCCGGTCATTGGAAAGTATCGCAATTTTCTTCACCGAACGCCGCAAACAAAGCTCCCGCGTCCCCAGCATAACCAGCCAGGTATCTGCCGAATCCTTCCCCACCATGCTATTGACAATGTGGAACTTCGGCCCTTCCAGACGCAAATACTCATTTCCCGTTTTAGACCGATTGCCCACGCAATAACATTCCCGCACCTTAAAATTTTGGCAGAGCCACACATAAAGCGGCACGCCCCACTTAGGCGAAGCATTTTCCGCGTCAATAAATACGACTAAATCCCCACTCAACGACATACAACCGCCCCTATTTCCGGTTATAACTTTTCTTAATATTCTATAGACATATTTAATTATACATCATCAAAGGACTACAAAACAAGCAATCCCCTATCCAAACGAACAGCCCCTATAACACCTAAAGGAAAATCTTCTATAATGCGAACCAAGCCCGAGGGAACTGGCTGTGTTTTTCCGCAGCGTTTGACAAGCCTGTCTCAGCGAAGGAAAAATACTGCCAGTCCCCTGGGGCGCCTTATTGCCAAGATGAAAAATCCAATGCAACAAACTAAGCCCGCGGGGCTGTTGTTATGTTTTCGCAGCTTTTGACAAGCCTGTCTATGGCGAAGAAAACATAACAACAGCCCCGCGGGCGCCTTTATGCTATGAGGTTAACCAAACAAAATTTAATGAAGATATGCGGATGGATTTACCGCCTGCCCATTAATCCGCACTTCATAATGCACATGCGGCCCCGTCGAGAATCCGGTACTGCCCATATAGGCGATTACCTGCCCCCGGCGAACCTGCTGTCCAGCCGTTACCGCCACCTGCATGGCATGCCCATAGCGGGTCATAATGCCATTGCCATGGTCGATATCCACCATGTTGCCGTAGCCGCCATCATTCCAGCCAGCCACACGCACCACACCGTCTGCCGTTGCGAGAATCGGTGTTCCCATATCATTGGCAATATCAATTCCCGGATGGAAATCCGAACCATTCCAGCGCAGACCATACGGCGAACTTACTACACCGCGTGCAGGCCAAATAGCAGGCGTTGTGCCCCCAGGCAGGTTAATGCTGACTGCCTTAAGTTCCTGCTGCCGCTGGCTGAGTTCTTCCTTCAATGCGTTCAGGGACTGCCGCCGGACAGCCAGGCCCTGCTCCACCAATGCCAATGTATCGCTGACATTCTGCACCGTAGGTGTGCTGATTGGCCCCCCCTGCCCGTTATGCGTTTCCGGGTCAGTACTTTGGCTGCCATCACCATTGCCTGAATTATTTTCCTGCATCGGCTGTGCCCCGGATAAACGCCGAATATCCTCTTCCAGCTTCTTGAGCTGGTTCATATCTTCCTGCAGCGCATTCGCTTTCTTGGCCAGCTGCAAAAGCTGTTCCTGCTGAATGCTGTTTACCTGACGCAAATCTTCAATCTCGGCGGCGCCATTGCGATTGACAAACGTGCTGTACACCGCATAGCTGAACGCACCAACAAAGAGCATCGCGCCAGCCAAAAGAGAAATCACACCGTATTTCAACAGCGCACCCGGCAGGCGAATCGTCTTAGTGTCGCCACCCTGTGGGGGGATAAATTTAATCGTATACTCCTCCGCAGCAGTCTTACTTTTTTCATTGTCTGCTGACATTTGAGCCTTCCTTTCTCAAAAAAATCATTTTGCCTTGCTCATCGCTTCCTGCAAAGCCTGTTCTTCTTCTTTCGTCATCGGATAAATGGATTTTCCATCTTCAATCGGTTTGGCATAACCACGAGAATCCTCGCGTCCAAAAATACTGGACATCACTACGCCATTATTGTGGGAATCCAACAAGGCCACGGCATAACTGAGGTCACTGCCCATATCTTCAAAAGCCCGGAAACGGACCATGCCTACACGGGTAACTGCCATTTGCAAAAGCTCATCTATACGGCGGTTTTCAGTATCCAGCCGCTTATTTTCTTCCACCACATGACGCACCTCATCGATATGTCCCATGAGCAGCCGTTCCAGATTATCCCCATCAACGCCACTCATCATTTTGCGATAGCGCTTCTTCATATAACTGAGCGTCCATGCCTGCTTAATCATAATGCAAAGCATAATCAATATAACCACAGCCATAATCACTACTAAAAATGGCATATTATCGCCCATAAACTTCATAAAATATTTCATATCCATGCTAGAAACCAAAACCCCTCTTTTTTATACCGTGAATTTCCCCATCTGAACAGACTGCTGCTGCGCATCTTTCTTTACCTGCTTCGCATTCGTTCGGTCAAGCAAAGTCCCCATGATGCGCTCTAAGTCCTCAGGGGAATAAAACTCAATTTCCAGTTTGCTCTTTTTCTTGCCGCTCTGAATCCGCACCTGCGTGCCAAACATTTCCTTCAGTGTATCCACGGCATCACGAATAAAGATGTCCTGCACAGGCTTTACCTTCTCCGGCTTTTCTCCTGCCTGTTCATGGAACAGCTGCGGATTTTCCAGCAGTTTCTTCACGAGCTGTTCCGACTGGCGGGCAGAAAGCTCCTTGCTCTGAATATAATCTGCCGCTTCCAGCTGCAAATCTTTATTTTCCAAAGCCAGCAGTGGCTTGGCCTGTCCCATGGAAAGACTGCCGTTGGCCACATATGCCTGCACCTGTTCAGCAAGATTCAGGAGCCGCAGGAAGTTAGCAATATGGGAACGGCTGCGCCCCACTTTTTTGGCCACCGTTTCCTGCGTGAGCTTAAACTCTTTCATCAAGCGCTCATAAGCCTTGGCTTCTTCCATCGCATTCAAATTTTCCCGCTGAATATTTTCAATCAGGGCAATCTGAGCGATTTCTTCGTTGTTGTATTCCCGGACTTCTACCGGAACTTCCGTAAGACCAGCCAGTTTTGCCGCCCGCAAGCGCCGTTCTCCGGCAATCAGCTCATAATGATTTTCTGCCACCTTACGTACCAGTAAAGGCTGCAAAACACCAAACTCCTTAACGGAATCCTTGAGCTCCTCCAAGGCACTTTCATCAAACTCCAAGCGTGGCTGATAGCGATTGGGCTGAATCGCCTCAATCGCGATTTTATGCGCCTTCTCTGCAGATACGTTTTCACTGACCGGTTTTGGCGTGCCCAATAATGCGCCTAACCCTTTGCCCAGGCCGCCTTGCTTAGCCACAAGCAATCACCTCTTTCGCCAGCTTCATATACACTTCCGAGCCCTTGGATTTCTTATCATAATAAATGATGGGCTGACCAAAGGAAGGTGCTTCACTCAGGCGCACATTGCGGGGAATCATGGTCTTGTAAACCATCGTGTCAAAGCTGTTCCGTACTTCAGCCACTACCTGTTCTGCCAGTTTTGTACGGGAATCATACATGGTCATGACCACGCCTTCCAGCTTCAAATTCGCATTCAGATTGCTGCGTACGAGTTCAATCGTGCGCATGAGCTGCGCTACACCTTCCAACGCATAAAATTCGCACTGAATCGGCACCAGTACTGAATCGGCCGCCGTCAGCGAATTAAGCGTCAACAGCCCCAATGAGGGCGGGCAATCAATGATGATGTAATCATAATTATCCCGCACGGCATCCAGTGCTTTTTTCAACCGCGTTTCACGGGAAATTGCGGCCACCAGCTCGACCTCAGCACCAGCCAGATCAATGTTGGCCGGCAGAATATCCACCTTGAATTCCGTCTTTTGAAGCACCTCTGTTACCGGTACATTGTCAATCAGCACCTGATAGATGGTCTTGCCCTGCAAGGTCGATTTATCCACGCCAAAACCACTGCTGGCATTTCCCTGCGGGTCACAGTCCACCAGCAGGACCTTCTTTTTCTTTGCCCCCAGACAGGCCGCTAAATTCACCGACGTTGTGGTTTTGCCCACACCGCCCTTTTGATTGGCAACTGCGATAATCTTTGCCAAAATCGTTCACCACTTTCTTACACTGTGCTATAAGTTACAGTAATGCTTGTGTATTTCCTTAAAAGTAAGTATAATTGTTACATTACAGGTTTTCTTTTGGACAGATGTAAATTTTACCCTCGCCCAAAAACAGCATACCTATATAATAATATGAAATGCAAAAAAATGCTATTGTTTCACGTGAAACAGTAAAAAAATTTTAAGGTGGTGAGTTGATGCCTATTTATAATGCACCCCTGCTTTCCATTGATGCAACCGAAGCCCGGCGCTATGCAGGCCTGCAAAAAGCCGTTGACTTTGACGAAGAAAAAATCCTGGAAGCCTGCGAAGATACCCGCTTATTGGCAAAACCTAAAGGAATCTGGGAGATTTACGATTACGATTGTGAAACACAAACGATAAACGCCAATCCCCCCTGCAAGCTGCAGGGGAAAAAAATTGGCCAACATCTGGCTGGCTGCGAAAAGGTTATTGCCCTATCGGCTACCGTAGGCGAAGATATCGAAGAAGATATCACCAGACGCTTTTCGAGCGGGGAATACAGCAGCGCTGTCCTCATGGACGCGGCCGCGACCGCTGCCGTGGAACAACTTGCCGATGGCATGGAAAAGGCCATCAGCCCCAAGATGGCCGCGCAGGGCTTTTTACGGAAATGGCGCTTTAGTCCCGGCTATGGGGACTGGCCACTAACGCAGCAGCCGGAATTAATCCGATTGGCCAAGGCCGAACAAATTGGCGTAAAGCTCACCACCTCCATGATGCTCACCCCGCGCAAGAGCATCACCGCCCTCATTGGACTCTACCGCAAACAGGAAAACAGTACGGCGAAGCACAGCCCCAAGGGTTGTGCCGCCTGTACGCAAAAGAACTGCCCCTCCCGCAGAAAATAAATCTCCCAGAACAGGAGCTGAATGTATGTGTAAAATTGAAATCTTTGACGGTGCCATGGGTACCATGCTGCAAGCTGGCGGCCTTCAGCCCGGAGCCTGCCCGGAACTCATGAACATCGAAAATCCCGAAGTGGTAAAAAATATCCATCGGGCATATATCGAAGCTGGCGCCACCATTATTGAAACCAATACCTTTGGTGCCAGCCCGCTGAAATTAGAGCACTATGGCTTGACCGACCGCATGGCCGAACTCAATGCCGCCGCTGTAAAAATTGCTAAAGAAGCCGCACAGGGCCGGGCAAAAGTCGCCGGTTCCATGGGGCCAACGGGCCGTTTTATCGAACCATTGGGCGATTTGGCCTTCGATGAAGCCTATGATAATTTCTTCGCGCAAGCACAGGCCCTTGCCCAGGCCGGTGCCGATTACCTCATCATTGAAACCTGTATCGACATTCAGGAAATGCGTGCCGCCCTGCTGGCAGCCAAAGATGCCTGCAATATTCCGGTAATCTGTCAGCTTTCCTACAGCGAGGACGGCCGCACCGTCACAGGTACTGACCCGCAATCGGCCGCCATTCTTCTCGATGCCATGGGCGCAGACATCATCGGCGTCAACTGCTCCCTCGGCCCGGAAGAACTCGTGCCCATCGTAAAGACGCTGGCGGAAAACTGCACTTGCCCCATCAGCGTACTGCCCAACGCCGGCATGCCCTACCTTAAAGACGGTCAGACCGTCTTTCCCATGGGGCCGGAAGATTTCGGCAAATGGGGCGTAAAACTTTTGGAAGCCGGTGCCAGCTATTTAGGCGGCTGCTGTGGCACAACCCCCGAACATATCCGGGAACTGGCCAAAGCCGTAAAGGATTTGCCCCTGCCGGAACGCAGACTTCCAGCCAAAAGACTTTGGCTGACCAGCCGCAGCAAAAGCGTCTGCATTGATAAGAGCCTGCCTACCCGCCTGATTGGTGAACGCATCAACCCCACGGGACGTAAAAAACTGGCCGCCGAAATCCGCGAAGGCTCCCTGCTCGGCGTAAAAAAAGAAGCCGTCAATCAGGTCAAAGCCGGCGCTCATCTGCTCGATGTCAATATGGGCGTAGGCGGCATCGACCAGGTTGCAGCCATGGCCAAGGCCGTCACCGAAATCGCCCAGCTTACCGATGCGCCACTGGCCATTGACACTAGCGATGCCGAAGCATTAGAAGCAGGACTCAAAGCCTATCCCGGCCGCGCCCTCATCAACTCCGTAAGTTTCGAGCCGGAACGCATTGAAAAATTCCTGCCTCTGGCGAAGCGCTACGGTGCTGCCATTCTCTGTCTGCCCATCACGCCGGACGGCGTTCCCAAAACTGCCGAAGAACGCATCGAAGTCATGCACAAAATCATTGCCGCCGCTAAGGACGCAGGCTTAGACGATGGCGATTTCCTGCTGGATGCTTTGGTTATGACTGTTTCTGCCGACAAGAACGCCTGCTATGAAGTGCTTATTACCCTGCAGATGTATCGAGAGCGATTCGGCTATCCGACGACCATGGGCCTTTCCAATATCTCCTTTGGCCTGCCTAACCGCCCGCTGATTAACAGCACCTTCTTCGCGATGTGTCTGGCGGCAGGACTCGACGCCCCCATTATGAATCCCTATGACGAATCCATGCAGAACGCCCTGATGGCTTCTGCCGCGCTCTTAGGCGATGACCCCAACGGTCTTGCCTACAGCAAAAATGCGGCCAACCTGGCCGTACCAAAAGCCGCCGCCACCGCCAAAGTGACGGAGCAGACACCGCTGGAAGCCATCAAACAAGCCGTAATTGACGGTGAAAAGGACGAAGTGCCCATGCTGGTCGAAAATGCCCTCAACGCCGGAATTGACGGCAACACCATCACGGAGCAGGCACTGACTGCCGCCATGACGGATATCGGCGTGGACTTCGGCGCAGGCCGTATGTTCCTGCCGCAGGTACTCCTGTCTGCCGAAACCATGCGGGCAGCCTTTAACAAGCTCAAAGAACTGACACCGGTCAATCAGGCCCCGGAACAGGGAACAGTCGTCATTGCCACCGTCAAAGGCGATGTGCACGATTTGGGCAAGAACATCACCGGCGCCCTGCTGGCCAATAGCGGATTTAAGCTAATCGACCTCGGCAAAGATGTGGACAGCACCGATATCGTCAGAGCCGCCATCGAAAACAATGCCGATATTGTCGGCCTCTGTGCCCTGATGACCACCACCATGGTGCAGATTGACAAGGTTATTGCCGACCTCAAAGAGGCAGGCTGTGCCGCCAAAGTCATGGTCGGCGGCGCCGCCGTTACCCAAGAGTATGCGGACAGTGCCGGCGCCGATGCCTACGCACCAGATGGCGTAAAAGCGGTCGAACTGGCAAAAGAATTGGTAAAAAAATAACGCTGCTTTTCCACAGCTAATCACATTTTATCCACAGATTTATCCACATTATTCACGTTCGACAAAAATAACATACAACAGCAAAAAGGGAGGCGAATCGCCTCCCTTTTGTGTTTATTTATCATTATGTTTAGAACAAAACTTTTGCCAGATGCAGGTATTCCGGGTCAAGCTGTTTTTTGTTGTTTACGGAGTCATGCAGGTCGATGGACACTACACGGCCCTTGCTGAAACCAAATACCACATCGGACAGACCGGAAATCAAGGCCAGTGCAGCCTGCTCACCGAGCTGGCTGGCGCGTACGCGGTCGATGACCGTCGGCGAACCGCCACGCTGAATGTGGCCGAGTACCGTTACACGGGTATCGAGTTCCGTCTTCTTGGCAATGAAATCACCGATTTCCTGTGCATTGCCTGCACCTTCAGCAACAACCACGAGGATATAGCGCTTGCCCTGAGCATAAGCGTTCTTCATATCATCGCAGAGCTTGTCCAAATCGAAGGGTTCTTCCGGTACGAGAATGTACTCTGCACCACCGGAGATGCCGGCAACTAATGCCAGCCAACCCGAACTGCGGCCCATTACTTCCATAACGATGACACGACGATGGGCCGAAGCCGTGTCACGTAACTTATTGATGGCATCAATGATGGTATTAGCTGCCGTATCGCAGCCAATCGTGTAGTCAGAACCCCAAACGTCATTGTCGATGGTGCCCGGCAGACCTACGATAGGAATGCCCGTTTCCTGCGACAACAGGGAAGCACCACGCAGGGAGCCGTCACCGCCGATTACGCACAGGCCCTGAATCCCACGGTCAACGAGGTGCTGATAGCCGAGCATACGACCTTCCGGCGTCTTCCAGCGTTTGCAGCGTGCCGTTCCCAGGAACGTACCACCACGCTGAATGATATCGCCAACGTCTTTGGACTGCATTTCAAACATATTTTCTTCGAGCAGGCCATGATAACCATCACGGATACCCCAAACTTTTACCCCTTCATAGAGCGCCGTACGCACAACTGCACGGGCTGCCGCATTCATACCGGGGCTGTCGCCGCCGCTGGTCATGACTGCAATGCTTTTTAACATAATCGAAGTTCCCCCTTGAATTATAAGCAATCTGCGGTCATTTTTGCTGGCCGCAGGAAAAAACAAACCTCACTAATCCCTATCATACCATAAAAAGAAGAAATCTAACAGAAATTTTTTCGCCATTTGCCTAATTAAAAATGTCCTTGACAAGCGCATATTATTCGTGTTAAATTCGTTGTAGTTGATGCTGTGCGACTGACGGAAGTGGATAACCACAGGGAGCACAGGGAAGAAAAGCCGACCGTCTGGGTGAATGCCTGGATTTGTGTCGGCTTTTTTGCGTTATATGGAGGAGATTTGCAATGACGGAAATGGAACTGAAATACGGCTGTAACCCCAATCAGAAACCGGCCAGAGTTTTCTGCGAAAAAGGTCTGCCCTTTACGGTGCTGAACGGCAAACCGGGGTATATCAACCTGCTCGATGCCTTTAACAGCTGGCAGCTTGTGCGTGAACTCAAAGAAGCCACCGGCCTGCCTGCCGCTGCATCTTTTAAGCACGTCAGCCCGGCTGGCGCAGCGGTTGCCGTTCCCCTTTCCGAAGCCCTGCAAAAAGCCTACTTTGTCGAGGGCGTAGAACTCAGCCCTGTGGCTACGGCTTATATCCGCGCCCGTGGTGCTGACCGTATGTCCTCTTATGGGGATTTCGTCGCCCTCTCCGATGAATGCGATGCCCAGACGGCCAGCTTCCTGAAGCGCGAAGTTTCCGACGGCATCATTGCCCCCTCCTACTCCGCCGAAGCACTGGAAATCTTAAAATCCAAGCGCAAAGGCACTTACCTGGTCATTCAGATGGATACGAACTACCAGCCGGAGCCTTTGGAGCAGAAGCAGGTCTTTGGCATTACCTTTGAACAGCAGCGCAATGACATCAAGATTACGCCTGACTGCCTGACGGAAATTCCCACGGTCAACAAAGAACTGCCGGAAAGCGCCAAGCGTGACCTCTTGATTTCCCTGATTACCCTGAAATACACCCAGTCCAATTCCGTCTGCTATGCCAAGGACGGTCAGGCCATCGGCATTGGCGCTGGTCAGCAGTCCCGCGTACATTGCACCCGCCTTGCGGGCAACAAGGCAGATATCTGGTATCTGCGCCAGTGCCCCAAGGTGATGAACCTGCCCTTCAAAGAAGAAGTTCGCCGCCCGGACAGAGACAATGCCATTGATGTATACGTTGGCGAAGAAAGCGAAGACCTATTAACCGACGGCAACTGGGAACATCTGTTCACCGAAAAACCGGAACCGCTTACCCGCGAAGAAAAGAAAGCCTGGCTGGCTACGCAAACCGGTGTGGCTCTTGGCTCCGATGCCTTCTTCCCCTTCGGCGACAATATCGAACGCGCCCGCAAGAGCGGTGTCAGCTACATCGCGCAGGCTGGCGGTTCCATCCGTGACGATAATGTTATCGCCACCTGCGACAAGTACAATATGACCATGGCTATGACGCATATTCGCTTGTTCCATCATTAATTTGCTTACCCCGTTCTTACATACTATACACACAACAAAATCGCTGGCGGCAATCCGTCAGCGATTTTGTATTTTTTCTTATATGGATATACGCAGGGTATCTTCCAGCACATCACGCATACTCTTTCCCTTAAACCAATGAGCTACGGGGTCACGCTTCATATACTTCATGACATTATGGTAAATCTCATCTTCCAGGGAACCAGAAATCAAATCCTCCCAATTTTGTACACGGTACTGCCGTTCCTTAATCGAATTATCCGGCCGTCCGGCAACCTCCAGTTCACTTAAAAACTGGATTTGCTTCGTCTTGGGCCGCAAATAATAGTGTTCAAGAAAATACTTCTGCGGATAACTGTACTCATCATCAGGCGTGGTTTTCACTAGCCGAATCCAAACATCTACGATATCCTCATTTTCCGAATAAGGTATTTTCTTCCATTTGGCACTTCGCGTGTCCATATAGTAGGCAAAACCATTATCTTCCAACAAATAGACATAGCGTACCTTCTTATTGGCCTCTCCATTTTGTTGACGCTTGCTATCCAGCGCTCTGCCCAAAGCACCTTTTTCCGAACTGCTGCTGTCCTGCTTGCTGAACCAATCGTCTGCACGGCTGTTGTCCGTTCTCGGTTCACTGGTCGTTATTTCTTCGGGTTCTTCTCCGATTTCCTCTGCCGCCTGCGTTGTCAAAGGCATACACAAGCACAAAGCCGTAAGGACTGCAACTGTCCACCCCTGCCACTTCTTCATTATCCCACCTCTATTCTGACAAAACTATCTTGTGTACTATTTCTCCATGTGTAAAAAAAATCCTTTTCTCCGTCCCTGAAAAAATAAGCAGGGATTTCCCCTGCTTATATCATCATGCAACATGGTCAACGCTCACTAACCTTGATATCGTCCATCGCCTCCTTCATCGCATTAGCTACCGAACGTTCCAAAACGCGGCCATTGATATGTCCGTTATGCGTTTCGCCGCGGGCGGCTATGTCATTGCGATAGATATAATCGCCGCTCTTTACATCCACCAAGCGCACACGCAGCCACACATTTTTCGTTACTGTATTGGTATTCGCTACAATAAAGTCGTGCCCATAGATTTTTCCTTTGCCATTGCTAAGGGTCAGGACAAATACATAGTCGTAATTGCATTCGCGGCCAGCCCGCACATAATCCATTCGCCGCATATCGGCAAGACCACGGGGACGATTCCCCACAGCCATGCCATCAACGTCAACTTTTGAGGATTTTATTACACGTGTTTCATCCCCAGAACTGCTACTGGTACTGGCTCCAAAACCAATAGATGCCCCCCAGCCCTTATGGTCAGTGTCAGTATCAACATGTCCTGTTCCTGATGCATTGCGGTCTACTGTACCTGTATAGTCATCAGACCTACGTTCCCCTCCATACCACCTATTATCAATATCACCATCAAGGTCACTATCATTCTCATAGGTATTATACATATTACCGTTTCGAGTTCCCTTAATATTATCTGATGATGTCACATTATGTGCTGAATCTGTTACCGAATCAAAAATATTTTTTACCCCGCTAATCTTAGCGCTTATTCCTCTCGTGGAATTGGAATGGTTATACTCACGTTCCTTAGTCGTTGCATATTCCCGCTGGTCATAATACATGTCCTCAGCATATTGCAACAACCTGCTGTTGATATCTGTCCCCTTCATAACCGCAAAATAATCAATGGGGAATTTTTTTCGTAAATGGCTGTACACCTGATTCTTTATACGGTCTTCCACAATCATATTTTCATCGCCATTGATGACCACGGCAATGCGGGTGCGGCCATCACGCCCCGGCTTTTCATCGTTATAAATCATTTCGTGAGCACGACGATATACATCAGAAGCTTCATATCCCTTATTCTTTTTCAGCTCCCGATCCATAACCTCAATCCGGGGCTGGCTTTTTGCTTCAGCCACCGCACAATCCTTATCTATAGGAAGTAAACCAAAGGACTGTCCCCCAAAAAGACATGCTCCCACAACTAATACCGTCAATACCTTCTTCTTCACCATCTCCACTGTCCTCCTACAATTCCTTTTGTAATCCACAGTAATCTTTCATCTTTATCTGCACCCTACATTATAGCGTAAATTTTCACAAAAGTCCATTTTTATATTTTAAATACAAGAAAAAAAAGCCACTCTCGACCAAAAGAGTGGCTTTTCATGTCCTCATAGCGGACCCTGTGCGTCACAAGCGGTCAACCTGCAACGCTACTGTTCATGCAATTCTCAACCTATATTCATTGTAGCATACATCTAAAAAAAATGCTATACTTATTTTGCTGTGCACCTCTCAGCGGAAGGGAGGTCTGTGAATGCATTTTTCAACCTTGTTGCGTGACTTCTTGCTTTCTTTGATAGCAGGATTGGTAGCCAACTATCTATTCACCGTGCTGATGAAGTAGTGCAGCAATCAGTAAATACCTCGGGCAAAGGTCAGCCGTAGAGGGAGATTAGCCGTCCAAGACCAATGGACGGCTTTTCGTTTGTCTTTTTCTTACTTTTTCCCCGTCTGTGACGCTTCGGATACGCCTTTTTGAATATCGGTCAGATTGAGCAGTTCCACTGCGGATTTGCGGACATCATTAGGTATAGTGAATTTTTCATTCTGATTGACGCCCATATAGCTCATATAGAACTTCAATTCGCTGAAATAGCCCAGCGATTCCATCATTTCGCGTTCGTCATCACTCAATTTGATTTTTCCGGCAGCCATATCGTTGATGACATTTCTAGCATACGCCCGAATCATTGGGGTTAAATCGGTGCTGATGGTCACAGTCTTACGGTCGGCCTTATTCACTACCCAGTCCACCGTTAAATCCGTGCCTTGCAGTGCCTTCGCCAGGTTATCCATCATCGCTTTATGTTCCTGTTTTTCCTTTTCCGAAAGCTTAACCGTACCATCGTCGTCTAAATATTTTTCCGATATCTGTATCATTTTGCCTGCGTCCATAACAATCCGCAAGCCCTGATGTTTGTCGGTTTCATTTTCAATGGAGACGTTTTTCACCGCCTGCAGGCTTTCGTCCATAAAGTTTACGGCACCAGTCCGCCAAACATTTGCCAGCTCTGCAGGAATCCCCGGCAGTGTCAATTTGCCCCAGCTGCCTGCCCGCTGTGCATAGATGGTCAGAATGCTGTTTTCATTCTCCATATAAAAGGGGATATTTTCATGGCTGGTGATATCGGTCTTTTTTTCCGTAAGCTCCCAGCTCAGATTGCCTTGCAAATACATGCTGTTATTCCGCAAGACCTTGCCTTTGGCATCCAGTTCCCAATGATAATTTGGGCCAAACAAATCCATACTGGTATATAAAGCCCGCTCATCATCGAGATTGGCCATATATGCCTCTTTATAGACTTGCATGGCATTCTGCTGCTCAGCGGCCATTGCGGGGCTGCCTCCCCACAACAATACCCCACAGCCTACGGCAGCAACGATTTTTTTCCACATAGACAACGCTCCTTTCAACATTCATTTTTCTCCGCAAAAGCGCATATCGCTATAAAGCCCTTATTCGCGTTGAATAAGGGCTTTTCCTGCTTTATACGATTGGATTTTTGGTTGGTGTCCCGGCTTTGCGCGGATAGGCTTTCGGCGTGGGCATGGTCTTGGTAATCGTGATGACCGCCCGCTTGTCGTCAAGCTCCGGCAATTTCACCGGACGGATTTCCGTCTTACTTCCGCCCATGACCTTTATGGCCTTGGCGGCTTCATCTGCTTCATCATGATACTGCATGCCTTTGAGGGCGATAAAATGACCGCCTTTTTTGACAAAGGGCAGGCAGTATTCGCAGAGAATGGGCAGTCTTGCTACGGCTCTGGATACCGCGATATCGAAGGACTCGCGGTATTTTTTATTGCGGGCACCTTCTTCAGCGCGGGCATGGACGCATTCAACATCCTTTAGCCCCAGTTCCTCAACCACCGTCTGCAGGAACTTGATGCGCTTGTTGAGGGAATCCATAAGCGTCAGCTTGATTTCCGGGCAGAAAATCTTTAAGGGCAGGCCGGGAAAGCCTGCGCCGGTGCCCACATCAATCACGGTGGTACCGTCCTTAAAGAGGTTTTCATCATAGGCCGTAATGCTGTCAATCATATGCTTGATGGCAACTTCCTTCGGCTCGGTGATGGCGGTGAGGTTAATCTTTTCATTCCACTCCACCAGCAGTTCGAAGTAGCGGTTATACTGCTCCATCTGCGTAGCGCTAAGGTTTATGCCGTATTCGGCTGCCGCTTTGGCAAGTTCTTCCTTAAACATCGGCTTTCCCCTCCCCTGCCTTAAGGCGCTGCTGTTGTTCAAGCCAGATAAGCAGCACGGAAATATCTGCCGGCGATACGCCGCTGATACGGCTGGCCTGGCCTACGGAGCGGGGACGGATAGCCTTTAACTTCTCCCGGCCCTCATCACGCAGACTGGGTACATCATCGTAGTTGAGGTTTTCCGGCAGGAGTTTTTCTTCGAGTTTTTCCATGCGCTCGACCTGTTCCAGCTGTTTTTTGATATAGCCTTCATAGGTGATGGTGATTTCCACCTGCTGTTTGACTTCCTTATTGAGTTCCGGCAGGTCGAAAAGCTCTGCGAGTTTATCATAGTCCAAATCCGGACGGCGCAGGAGGTCATAGAAACTCGTCGCATTGCGCACCGGTTCAATACCTGCTGCCGTGAGTTTTTCCGTGATTTCCTTGGTGGGGTTAATGCTGTTCTTGCGCAGATAGTCCAAGGCTTCATTGATGGCATTCTGTTTTTCGGTATATCTTGCCCAGCGGTCATCTTTGACCAAACCGACACGGCGGCCGAGCGGCGTCAATCGCTGGTCGGCGTTGTCCTGCCGCAGCAGCAGGCGGTATTCGGCGCGGCTCGTCATAATGCGGTACGGCTCATTGGTTCCCTTAGTCACCAAATCATCAATCAACACGCCGATATAGGCTTCACTGCGCTTTAATACCAACGGTTCTTCACCCTTAATCAGCATGGCGGCATTGATACCGGCGATAATGCCCTGTGCCGCCGCTTCTTCATAACCGGAGGTGCCATTAGCCTGTCCGGCCGAGAAAAAGCCGTGGATATTCTTGAATTCCAGCGTCGGCTTTAACTGGGTGGGGTCAATGCAGTCATATTCAATGGCATAACCGGCGCGCATGACTTTGGCGTGTTCCAGCCCCGGAATGGTGCGCAGGAAGTCGAGCTGTACATCCATGGGCATGGACGTGGACATGCCCTGCACATAGACCTCGTTGGTATGACGGCCTTCCGGCTCTAAGAACAGCTGATGGCGCTCTTTGTCTGGGAAACGCAGGATTTTCGTTTCAATGGACGGGCAGTAACGGGGGCCAATACCCTCGATAATGCCATTGGCCATCGGGGCACGTTCCATATTGTCCCGCAGGATTTTATGGGTTTCTTCGTTGGTGTAGGTCAGGTAACAGGGAATCTGCTCACGGGTCACTTCATCGCTCATAAAGGAGAAGTTGCGGCATTCCTCATCACCGGGCTGAATTTCCATCTTGCTGTAATCGAGGGTGCGGGCATCTACGCGGGCGGGCGTACCCGTCTTAAAGCGCATCAGCTTTACGCCAAATTCTTTGAGCGAATCGGAGAACTTCACCGCCGCCCGCTGTCCGGCAGGGCCGCCCTCGTAAGTGTGTTCACCGATAATGATACGGCCCTTGAGGTAAGTTCCCGTAGCCATAACGACAGCCTTGGCCTGATAGATTTCACCGGTTTCGGACTGTACGCCGGTAACTTTGCCATCTTCGACCAGCAGTTTATCAATCAAGAGCTGTTTGACATCCAGATTTTCTGTCTGTTCGCAGGTTTCCTTCATCGTGAACTGATAGAGCTTTTTATCCGCCTGGGCACGCAGGGCATGGACAGCCGGGCCTTTGCCCGTGTTGAGCATACGGAACTGAATGCAGGTCTTGTCGGCATTGACGCCCATTTCCCCGCCTAAAGCATCAAGCTCCCGCACGAGATGGCCTTTAGCCGGGCCGCCTACGGACGGATTGCAGGGCATCATGGCAATATTGTCCATTGAAAGCGTTGTCAGCAGGGTATTACAGCCAATGCGGGCAGCTGCGAGTGCCGCCTCTACGCCGGCATGACCTGCCCCCACTACGATTACATCATAAGAGCCGGCAACAAATACGTTTTTACTTTCCATTTTCCTTACCTTCTTATTTACCAATACAGAACTTCGAGAAAATCTCATCAATGATATCTTCGCCCACCGTATCGCCGGTGATTTCGCCTAATTTTTCCCAGGCAGAACGCAGGTCAATGGAGATAAAGTCCAGCCCCATGCCTGCTTCAATGGTCGTGAGGGCCGCAGCTAAATGAATATCTGCCTGCCGCAGGAGATTGGCCTGCCGTTCATCGCTGACAAAACTGCCTTCATCAGCTGCCACCGCGCCGCCGTAAACCTTATCCTGAATCGCCTGCACCAGCGTATCCAGACCATGATTTTCCTTGGTGGAAATTTCGATAACCGGAACATTTGCCTTGGCAGATAATACCTCTGCCGTAACCACGGATTGCAAATCGCTCTTATTGAGCAGGACGATAGCATCCCGCCCGGCAAGCAGGGAGAGGATTTCCTCGTCCTCGCTGTCCAGCGGCCTTGAACCGTCAAAGAGAGCCAGTACCAAAGCGGCCTCACTGACCATCTGCCGTGCCTTTTCGACACCGATTTTTTCCACGACATCTTCCGTGGCGCGAATGCCGGCGGTGTCGATAATGCGCAGGGGAACGCCGCCCACATTGGCATATTCCTCGATGGAATCGCGGGTCGTACCGGGAATATCGGTGACAATCGCGCGTTCTTCCTGCAATAAGGCATTTAAGAGACTGGACTTGCCAACGTTAGGCTTGCCGACGATAGCGGTCATAAGTCCATCCCGCAGAATACGGCCTGTGCCGGCGGTTTTAATGAGTTTTGCTATATAGTTGCGTATTTCAACCACTTTTTCAGCTACACTTTCCGTTACCACATCATCTACTTCATCTTCGGGAAAATCAATGGCGGCTTCCAAGTGCGCAATCTGCCCTAAAATCTCCTGCCGGAAGGATTTTATCTGCGCGGAAAACGCACCGGTCAGATGGCCTGTTGCCATTTTCAGCGAGCGGTCGGTCTTGGCGGTGATGATATCCATAACCGCCTGTGCCTGGGATAAGTCCAGACGGCCATTTAAGAATGCACGTTTGGTAAACTCACCACCCTCAGCCGGTCTTGCGCCATGCTGATAAGTAAGCGCCAACGTCTTGCGCAGGGGCATAACGCCGCCATGACATTGCAGCTCCACCACATCTTCCTTCGTATAAGAATGGGGCGCCTTCATAATCAGCACCATCGCTTCGTCGATAACCTGACCAGCTTCGTCCACAATACGGCCATAGACAGCCCGATGACTGGCATAGTCGCTAAGCACCTTGCCGCTGGCAGGCCGGAACATCTTTTCCGCTACAGCTATTGCCTGTTCTCCGCTCAGACGGATAATGCCGATACCGCCCTCGCCCTGGGCGGTGGCAATAGCACTAATCGTATCTCCTTGCATAATCTCACCTACTCGATAATAGTAAAAGGGCAGCCTCAATAATGAGACAGCCCTTTCACAGCTCTCTTAGCAAAATTGCTTATTAATCTTCGTTGTAGCGTTCCTGCGCTTCATAATCGCGGCGGCGGGAACGACGGCGGCGGGGAACAATCACCACATAACGGCGCGGTTCCTCCCCGGCGCTGTAAGTTGACACACGGCGGTTATCCTGCAGAGCCATGTGAATGATTTTACGCTCATGGCGGTTCATGGGTTCAAGATGAACTTCCTCGCCGATGCGGCAGGCCTTTTCAGCCAGATGACCAGCCAGGCGCATCAAGGTTTCCTCGCGGCGGGCGCGATAGCCTTCTATGTCAATAATCACGCGGACACGGTCTTCGGCCACACCGCGGTTAGCGGCAAGATTGGTCAGATACTGCAGGGAATCCAACGTCTGGCCATGTTTGCCAATCAGGATACCCAAATTTTCGCCTTCAAGGTTAAAGACAACGCCTTCTTCGCTTTCGCTCTGCTGCCAGTTGACCTCAAGGTTCATGACGGCAAATACTTCCCGCAGGAACTTTTCTGCCCGCGCCAGCTGTTCCTCGGCGGAAACACCAGCTATCTTTGTCTCGGCAGGAGCTTCCACCTCAACGGCTTCAGGTTCGACACAAACCGTCTCTGCAGCCGCAGGTTCCTGCTCTACAGGAGCAGCCGTCTTCTGCACAGTCGCTTCCTTCTTCGTCACCTTGATTTTGGCTGGTTTTACACCAAACAAGCCCAAAAAGCCCTTGGAAGGAGCTTCCAAAACTTCATAGTCCACGTCATCTTCCGTGCAGCCTAGCTGCCGCAGAGCGGAAGACAGTGCATCTGCAACGGTTTTCCCCGTTGCCTCAACTACGCTTGCCATCAGGCAGCCTCCTTTTTCGGTGCGGTGTTATCACCACGATACATCCACCACTGCTGAACAATCTGTACCACGTTCATCGTTACCCAATAAAGTACCAGACCGGAGGGGAAATTAATACTGATCCAACCGATAAACAGCGGCATGATGAACATCATCATCTTCATCTGCGGATTGTTGGAATCCGTCGTGGTCATCTTCTGCTGGAGGAACGTCGTGAGTGCCGACAGGACGGGCAGAATATAGAGCGGGTCCGGGTCAGACATACTGGTCATCCAGAGGAAATAAGCGGACTCCGGCGTAGGATAGCTGAAATTATACAGGGAATAATACATGCCCATGAGAATCGGCATCTGAATGAGCAGCGGCAGACAGCCAGCCAACGGATTGACGCCTGCTTCCTGATACAGCGCACCGATTTTCTGCTGCATCATCTGCGGGTTATCCTTGTATTTTTCCTGAATCTTCTTCATCTTCGGGGACAGTTCCTGCATGGCCTTCATGGACTTGACCTGCTTTACCGTCAGCGGATAAAGCGCCATCTTGACGATAATCGTCAGCAGAATGATTGCCCAACCATAGCTGGCAAAACCCGCCGCACTGGTTATCGCAAAGAGGCTCTCCAGCACAAAACGCAGGAGACTTTCAATCGGAGAAAAAATCGAGCTAAAAAATTCCAAACCATCACGTCCTAATCTAAAAACCTATAAACCTTATGGAACAGGGTCATAACCACCTTTGTGGAAAGGGTGACAGCGCAAAATACGCTTTAACGCCAGCCAGCCGCCACGGCGGGCCCCATATTTCTCAATCGCAATACGCGCATATTCCGAACAAGTCGGAATATAACGGCAAGTCGGCGGTTTCAACGGGGAAATAAAATGCTGATATAGCCAAACCAGCCCCAGCAAAAATCGTTTCACTGAAAAATGCCTGCCTTTTTTCCCAGCGACAGAAAGGACTGCTCCACTGCCGGGCATTTTGCATTCAGCATAGCCTGCCGCCCTACCAAAAGCAGGGCAATTCCCGGACGCAGTTCATGGCTGTGCAGGCGGTAAGTCTCCCGCAAAAGCCGTTTTACCCGGTTGCGTTTCACCGCACAGCCCAGTTTTTTTCCAGCAGCAAAACCGACTTTTCCCGCTAAAGCCTCCGATTCAAATACATAGAGAACAAAATAGCGGTTAGCCAGTGACTTTCCCTGACGGTAAACCCGCTGAAAGTCGTTACGGCGCTTGAGCATTCGCCTTCTCGGTAATTCAAACATACCTAAATTCACCAAAATCTATCTAAAAACTTAACGTTAATAATCAAAGAAAAAGGTCACTTGGAAGTGACCTTGCTTTAAAATTTATGCCGAAAGCTTCTTTCTGCCGCGCTGGCGTCTTCTCTTCAAAACGAGACGGCCGCCTTTCGTCTTCATGCGCTCACGGAAGCCATGGGTCTTCTTTCTCCAGTGGTTGTTCGGCTGAAAAGTCATCTTCATTCGGTATACACCTCCTTAAACGGATATTATTCTGATTTCAGAAATTCGTATTCATCTCTCAGGCAAGGGTCTCCCTCGCACTAAGAATCACTGTAAATTATAGCTTAAGGCCGTGGCAGTGTCAATATAATATCCACGCTTTTTTGCCGTCTTTCTGTGGATAATTTTTGCCAATATCATCATATCCACAGAAAAACTGTTGATAACTCACTTTGATTTTGGTAAGATATTGTTGATAAATTAGCGGAAAACTTCACAGGCATTGATTTTCGGGAGGATTTGACTCCCGCATTTTTATCCCATTTTCCCGCCTCACCCCTCGTGGAAACCTTTACTTATCCACAGCTGTGGATAATCATGTGGATAAAGTTATACACCTGTGGAAAAAAATCCTATCATACTTTATATGCAGAAAGGAACTTTCTAAATGGAGCAAACACAGCTGCAGGCTGTCTGGGCACAGATTCTGGACAAGATGAAGGAACAACTGGCCCCCACAGCATTTAACTGGCTAAATCCCGTTGAGCCGCTCTCCCTTGCAAATGACACGTTGGAACTCGGCACCCAGACCGAAATGGCCAAGGAGTGGATTGCCGGACACTATCAGACTTTTATTGAAGATGCCGCGCGCGCCGTATTGGGTGCCCCCATCACCGTCCTGCTGACGGTACAGGAAAACACATCTGCCGTTGCGGAAGATGAACCTGTACGCCGGCCGGCGAAAAAAGAAAATCCCAATCAGGGAACACTCTTTCCCGAAGGAAAAACTGCCGATGAACAGCCCGTTCCGGAAACGCATATCGTAGCTCCGGGCGACAATTCTTCCCTTAATCCCAAATATACCTTTGATACCTTCGTAACCGGTAAGTCCAACAATTTCGCCCATGCAGCAGCTATGGCGGTAGCCGATAAGCCCGGCAAGACTTACAATCCCTTCTTTATGTATGGCGGCGTGGGGCTGGGCAAAACCCATCTCATGCATGCTATCGGCAACCGGGTACTCAAAAACCACCCCGAGATGCGGGTGCTCTATGTATCCAGCGAGCAGTTTACCAACGAAATCATTCAGGCTATCCAGCAGGGTACCTCGGACAAATTCCGTCAGAAGTACCGCAACATTGATGTTCTGCTGATTGACGATATTCAGTTTATCTCCGGCAAGACCAGTACGCAGGAAGAATTCTTCCATACATTCAATACCCTCTATGATGCCCAGAAGCAGGTTATCCTTTCTTCCGATAGGCCGCCCCGCGAAGTGGAACGCCTTGAAGAACGCCTGCGTTCCCGTTTTGAATGGGGACTAACCACGGACATTCAGGCACCGGATTTGGAAACCCGCATCGCCATTTTGAAGAACAAGGCCCAGAGCGACCACTTCAGTGTTCCTGATGATGTGATGGTTTACATCGCCAGCCGCATCGACAGCAATATCCGTGAGCTGGAAGGTGCACTGACCCGCGTTGTCGCATTTGCTTCGCTGACCAAACGCCCGGTGAATACAGACCTCGTAGCCGAAGCCCTGAAGGATATCTTTCCCAACGGCAAGGCCAAGGAAGTCACCATGGACGTGATTCAGGAAATCGTAGCATCTTATTTCAAAATAAAAATTGAAGACCTTCAATCCAAGAAGCGCACGCGAACAATAGCGTACCCGCGGCAGATTGCCATGTACCTTTGCCGCGAAATGACGGAAACCTCTCTGCCGCAGATTGGCCAATTCTTTGGCGGCCGGGATCATACTACCGTTATTCATGCTTATGACAAAATCAGTCAGGACAAAGAAACCGATGCCCGCCTTGGCGGCATTCTCAACGAATTGATTGACCGTATACAGAAGGTCTGACCTAAGTTTAATCCACGCCCTCGTTTTACACAATGAGGGCGTGGATAACTTTGTGGAAAGGCATCTTGAAATCCTGTTGGCAATTTGTGGATAAATAAGAGCTGTGTTTATTTCCGTGGATAATGTGGATAACCCACCCTCTTATTGTCAACACCTTATTAACAGCCGGCCTGTCGATAATCTCTGCCGTCATCGCCCTTTTCCACATTTCCACAGGCCCTACTACTACTACGGCTATTTATTTATAAATCTATAGAGTAATATTAAAAAAAAGAAAGGACCTCGCCCCATGAAAATAACCTGTGTTAAATCAGAACTGTCCAGCGCTCTTTCCATTGTCTCCAAAGCCATAGCCTCCAAGCCCCAAACCCCCATATTGGCCGGGATTTTTCTAAGAGCGGAAAATAATATTCTGGAACTTCATGCCACCAACAATGAAATCGGCCTGGTATGCCGTATTCCTGTAGAAATTGAAGAACCGGGACAAATCGCTGTCAGTGGACGTTATTTCCTGGAAGTTATCCGCAAGCTGCCTGGGGATAGCCTGACACTTTCTTACAATCGTACAGAAAAAATCATCAACATTACTTCCAATCAGGCAAATTTCACCCTGCTCAGCATGAACGCTGCCGAATTCCCAACGGTAAAGGCAATTGAAAGCAATGTCCAGTTCACCATCAAGGACAATATCCTGCGTTCGTTGATCAAGAAAACCGTTTTTGCCTGCTCCAAAGACGAATCCCGTCCGGTATTTACTGGCTGTTACCTGGAAGTGGCTGACAACAAAGTGACCATGGCAGCTACCAATATGCACAGGTTGGCTGTGAAATATGAGCAGTTCGCTGAACCACTAGGCAACATCAAGGTCATCATTCCAGCAAATATCCTGCAGGAACTGCTCCACAATATGACCTCGGATATTCCCACTGATGTAGAGGTCAGCTGCAATTTCAACCAGATTAGCTTCGCCTTTGATAATATTTATATGACTTCCCGTCTGATTGAGGGTGCGTACCCGGATTACAATTACGTTATTCCTCCCAATCACGACACTTTGGTCGTTTTGGATTCTGCGGAATTCAATGCTGCGGTTGACCGCGTATCCCTGATTTCCCGAGCTGGTGACTACAATGTAATCAAGATGGAATTTGCTCAGGGCCAGCTGCATATCACCTCCAACAACCCGGATATCGGCAATGCGGAAGAAACCATTCCGGCGTCTATCGAAGGTCCTGATGTCACGATTGCCTTCAACGCTCAGTATCTTACAGATGTCATGAAGATCATTGACAGCAAAAACTGCGAACTGCGCCTGACGAAACCGCTTTCTCCGATGACGGTCAAAGAGGAAAAAGACGATGCCTTTATCTATGTCGTTACGCCAGTACGTACTGCACATTAAAACGAAGGAGATTTTTTTCATATGAAACCTGAAAATATTGAAATTGAAACTGAGGAGATTCAGTTGGACCAGTTTCTGAAATGGGCAGGCGTACTGCCCTCTGGTGGTGAAGTCAAGGCCCTGCTGGCTGAGGGCCTTATTTACCGTAATGGCGAAAAAGAATCGGCTCGCCGCCGTAAACTCCATGATGGCGATATCGTCGAAATCACGGATATGGGGGCCTGGCGGGTCTGTGTCCGCCACTGAGAGACATAGAATGGTACATTTATGCATATTTATTCATTACATTTAAAGGACTACCGAAATTATAGTGAGTTAAAGTTAACATTTGATCCGAACATCAATATTTTTCTGGGCGCGAATGCTCAGGGTAAGACGAATATCATTGAGGCGGTTTACTATGCTTCACTGGGACGTTCCCATCGGACGCATACAGATACAGACCTTATTCGTTGGGATTGTCCACAAGCTTTAGTACAGCTAGGATTTACCCGCTTGGGCGTAGAAAATGGTTTGGAATTTCAATTCAGCCGGGATAAGCGGCGCAGGATTATCTTGAATGAGCACCCGATTCGTCCGAAAGATTTGGTGGGCAGCCTGAATACCGTTCTTTTTTCCCCGGAGGATTTATTTCTGATCAAGGGGGCGCCGGCACTTCGCCGGCGTTTTTTGGACGGGGAGATAAGCCAGGCCAGTCCGGCTTATTATCATGAATTGGCCAAATATGGCAAAATCATCACGCAGCGCAATAATCTCCTGAAAAAGATACGGGAACACAAAGCGGGCGTGGATATGTTGGATCTTTGGGATATTCAGCTGGTGGAAAGTGCCATAAAAATTACGCAGAAGCGTCTGGAGGCAGTCAAGAAGCTGAATATGCTGGCTAACCTTATGCAGAGACGTATTTCCGGCAATCTGGAGAACCTGTCCATAACCTATGATATTCATGGTGCTGAGGGGCAAAACGTGACAAATGACCTCAATTCATGGTATAATAAAGAGCTTGCAAGTCATCGGGAAATCGATATCCTCCGTGGTTCTACAGGCCGCGGACCTCATTTGGACGATATCATTCTTACCGTCAATGGAATCAATCTGCGCGCTTTTGGCTCGCAGGGACAGCAGCGTACCGGCGTGCTATCGTTGAAACTGGCTGAATTGGAATTTCTGCGCTCGGAGACGGGGGAATATCCGGTGCTCTTGCTGGACGATGTAATGAGTGAATTAGATGCTTCCCGCCGCAGACAGTTGCTGGATTTCATTCGCCGGGAGCGGATTCAGACGATGATTACCGCAACGGACAGTGCATATTTTCCAGCAGAGCGTATGGGGACCTATTATCAGGTGGAGGCCGGGAAAATTACGAGGTAAGCTATGGCAGGTAATTTGAAGGCCCGCAGTCCGGGCTTGGAACGTCCGGATAGTATTATCCGCAAGACATTCAATCATATGGGTAAAGCTTGTGAAAAGAAATATTATATGCACTGGGTTCTATGGCATTGGCCTGAGATTGTAGGCGATTTTATTGCCAATAATACATCTCCGCAAGGTATACGCAAGGATACCCTATACATATACAGTGATAATTCGTCTTTACGTAATGAATTGCAGATGATGATGCCGCAAATCGTGCAATCGGTCAATAATTTTGCAGGACAAAAGATGATTGAGAAGGTGGCTTTTACCAAACGCTGGGAAAAAGCCGATAGTGAAGGTATCGATGAAATCCGGCTGACACCTGCCGAAGCAGAGGAAAATTTGGGCCGGGAGCGATGCAAGATGCCCCTGTCTCCTGTAGAAATGCAGGCGGCGGAAGTTTTGGGGTCGGAGGCTGAGGACGAGGAAATTGGCAGGGCTGTAAGTAATCTTTACCGCAAGCATTTGCAGCTGCAGAAGTTGAAGCTGGCCAAGAGCTATAAAAAATGTCCGCAATGCGGCCGTCTGATGGCACCGGAGGAATCTTTGTGCGATGAATGCAGGCGCAGTCAGCGGGATAAAATAACAGCAGCTGTTCGGCAGGTTCTTCGGGATATGCCTTGGGCAAGATACCCGGAGGTCAAAAAGTACGTACCGGAATGTACGACGAAGATGGTCAATGAACAGCGCTCCATCATGGTACAGAAACTGGCTGCCGATACAGATGTGAACGACAAGACCAGCATAAAAGCCAAAACGCTCGTGATGCTCTACCGCTGTCTGCCGCCGGAGCAGCTCAATGAGGATAATATAACCCGCGCACTTTATGACCTGCGGTTTGATATGCATCGGCCCAAGGATTATAAAGCACCCAAGCGCTATGAGGTCATCAAACTTGGGAGGAGGTAACCCATGTTTCTCCATTTAGGCAATGGCGTATCTGTGCGAACCAAAGATGTGATTGCCATACACGATTATTCCCTGTTTCAAAAAGGAACAGGCAGCGAATTTTTGGAAAATGAGCAGACGGCAGGACGGCTGGTGAACACGCTGCCCTTGGAAATTCGCAAAGATGAGGAAGCTAAAAAGTCTCTGATCCTCACCGATAAGAAAACTTACCTGTCCGCGATTTCGCCATGGACTTTAAAACGGCGGTCGCAGATGGTTTATGATACAATGGATATGGAAAAGGATGCTGCGCCCCTTGCAGTATCGGAGTCTTTTACGGAATGATGGGAGCGTAAGATTTCATGGCAAACGATAATGAACAGTTGAATATAGAAAATGCAGAAAGCAGCATAGAGAGCGTGGATACCACCGGCATTGAGATTCATACCGATGAAAGCAGCGCTGAAGTGACGGCTGTAGATGCCGATTATGGTGCTGAACAGATTCAGATTCTTGAGGGTCTGGAAGCTGTGCGTATGCGTCCCGGTATGTATATCGGCAGCACTTCCGAGCGCGGCCTGCACCATCTCGTCTACGAAGTGGTCGATAACTCCATTGACGAGGCTTTGGCTGGTTTCTGCGACAAGATTGATGTAACCATTCACAAGGATAACAGCATTACCGTTACGGATAATGGCCGTGGTATCCCTGTAGACATGCATGAAAGCGGTATGCCGGCTGTGGAAGTCGTACTGACGGTACTCCATGCCGGCGGTAAATTCGGTGGTGACGGCTACAAGGTATCCGGCGGTCTGCACGGTGTAGGTGTATCCGTTGTTAACGCCCTGTCCACTTCGATGGAAGTACAGGTTAAACGTGACGGTAAAATCCATGAAATCTCCTTTAAGCGCGGTGAAACCGTGGAAAAGCTCCATGTAACCGGTGAAACGGAGATTACGGGAACACGTGTGCACTTTGTACCGGACCCGGAGATTTTCTCCGTGACCACGTACAGCTACGACACGTTGAAACACCGTTTGCGTGAACTGGCGTTCCTGAATCATGGTATTACCATTGTGCTCAACGATGAGCGTGGTGAGGAACTCAGAAGCGATACGTTCCATTTTGAAGGCGGTATCAGCTCTTTTGTCGAACATCTGAACCGCAAAAAGGAAAAAATCAATCCGGTGCCGATTTACTTCAACGGCATCAAAGATGATACGGTCGTGGAAATTGCCCTGCAGTATAACGACAGCTATCAGGAGAATATCTACTCCTTCGTCAATAACATCAACACCGAAGAAGGCGGTACCCATCTGGCTGGCTTTAAGCTCGCCCTGACCCGTGCAGCCAACGACTTTGCCCGCAAACAGAATATTTTGAAGGACAAGGACGGCAATCTCTCCGGTGACGATGTGCGTGAAGGCCTGACGGCGGTTATCAGCCTCAAGGTGCGTGACCCGCAGTTCGAAGGTCAGACCAAGACCAAACTGGGCAACAGCGAAGTGCGCGGTATTGTGGACTCCATCGTGACGGAAGGTCTGTCCGAATACTTCGAGGAAAACCCGGTTATCACGAAGAAGTTCATCGAAAAGGCCATTATGGCCGCCCGTGCCCGCGAAGCCGCCCGCAAGGCCCGTGAACTTACGCGCCGCAAGAATGCGCTGGAAGTATCGAGCCTGCCCGGCAAGCTGGCTGACTGCTCCGTCAAAGACCCGGAAATGGCCGAAATCTACCTCGTAGAGGGTGACTCTGCAGGCGGCTCCGCCAAGCAGGGCCGTGATAGACGATTCCAAGCTATCCTGCCCCTGCGCGGTAAGATTCTGAACGTCGAAAAGGCACGTCTCGACAAGATTTTTGCCAACGCTGAAATCCGCACGATGATTACGGCTTTTGGTACGGGCATCAGCGATGATTTTGATTTGGCAAAACGCCGTTACGGCAAAATCATCATCATGACAGATGCCGATGTGGACGGTGCCCATATCCGGACATTGCTCCTCACCTTCCTCTATCGCTATATGAAACCGCTGATTGAGCATGGTCATGTATTCATTGCCCAGCCGCCGCTCTATCAGATTCGCAAGGGCAAGAAACATTGGTATACCTACAGCGATGAAGAACTGGCCAAGAAGCTCGACGAAGTTGGCCGTGACGGTGTCACTGTACAGCGCTACAAAGGTCTGGGTGAAATGAATCCGGAACAGCTTTGGGAAACCACTATGGACCCTGCAGGACGCACCATGCTGCGCGTGGAAATGGCTGATGCTGAAGCCGCTGACGAGCTCTTTACGATTCTCATGGGCGATAAGGTAGAGCCACGCCGCCAGTTCATCGAAGAAAATGCCAAACTGGTACGCAATCTCGATATTTAAGCAAATTTTAATTTGACATTCCGATTTTTTATGATATAGTAATAGCATAAATCCCGTACAAGGGGAGTAGCTGAACGGTCAGATATCGTCAATACGGTGCATCGCACCCGGTATGGCCGACTATAATTTAGTAAGCAAGACCTTGTCTTACAGGCGGCCTGCGGGCGGCTTGTAGGGCGAGGTCTTTTTGGTATTTATTTTTGTTGGAAAAAAGGAGTTTGAGCAGCTATGATGGAATCTTTATTTGCAGGGATGTTCAGTCCCGAATGGTTTGCGGCATTATCGGGGATTCTGCTTTTGGATATTCTGCTTTCTGGTGACAATGCGATTTTGATTGCGCTGGCCTGTAAGAATCTGCCGGAGCATCACAAGAAAAAAGCCATCTTTATCGGTGGCTTCGGTGCGGTCTTTATCCGCATTGTATGTACGCTTTTTGCCACCAGCGTGCTGGCGGCACCTTATATCGAGTTTATCGGCGGGGCGGCCCTTCTCTACATTGCGGTGAAACTGTTGACCGACCATAAGGAAAATAACGAGGAAGGCGAAGCACCGGCAAGCTTTGGCGCGGCGGTACGCACGATTCTGATTGCCGACTTCATCATGAGTATCGACAATATCCTGTCGCTGGCTGGTGTGGCCAATACAGTGCCGGAAGGCAAGTGGAGCCTTATCATCTGCGGTCTGTTGATCTCCATCCCCATCGTGCTGTTTGGGGCACAGATTTTCCTGAAGCTCATGCAGAAGGTGCCTGCCCTTATCTATGGTGGCGCGGCAATCCTGGGTTGGACGGCGGCAGAACTTATGGTGGCAGACAAAGGTTTGGGCATGTATTTTGAACCCTATGCTTTAGCGATGAAGGTCGGTTTTGTCGCTATTGTTTTGGGGACCGGTTATTATTTGAACAGACGCTATGCGAGAACAGAAAAGTTGGGAGTGACGGATAATGAATAATTTGAAGACCTTGATGCTGATGGTGCTGCTGGCTGCCATTATGATTTTCATTGGCGGTCTTGTGGGCGGCAAGGGCGGCATGATGCTTATGCTCATGATTTCGTTGGGCATGAATTTCTTTTCCTACTGGTTCAGTGATTCGGTGGTGCTCAAGATGTACAACGCCCGCGAAGTCAGCCGGGAGGAAGCTCCGCAGCTCTATGGCCTGGTAGAGAATCTGGCCGCTAACGCAGAGCTTCCCATGCCGCGCGTTTACATCATCAACGAGGATACGCCGAATGCCTTTGCGACCGGCCGTAATCCGTCCCATGCAGCGGTAGCGGTAACTACGGGGATTATGCGTGCTTTGGACTATAACGAACTGTCCGGCGTTTTGGGACATGAACTGGCGCATGTGAAGAACCGCGATATTCTGACGGGCACGATTGCGGCGATGATGGCTACGGTAATCACCTATACGGCGCAGTTCTTTGCCTTCTTCGGCGGCCGCAGTGATGATGACGAAGGCGGCAATCCGATTGCAGCCCTCTTGATGGTCTTTCTTGCTCCACTAGCTGCCAGCCTGATTCAGATGGCGATTTCCCGCTCCCGCGAGTATGAAGCCGACCATGATGGTGCTGAAATCTGCGGCAATGCCAATTATCTGGCGGATGCTCTCGAAAAAATCGAGTATTATGCCTTGAATGGCCGTCAGATGAGCGATGCCACCCCGGCTACGGCGCATATGTTCATCATCAATCCGTTCAGCGGGATTGGCTCGACCATGAGCAAGCTGTTCAGCACGCATCCGCAGACCAGCGAACGCATTGCCCGTCTGCGTGCACAGGCAAACGGCCGATAAATTCAAACGACAATAAAAATGAGCCTTCTCCTCAGGAGAAGGCTCATTTTATAAAATTACAGATTAAATTCCTTACAGGCCGCCGCCCAGTGGTGAAGTCAGGGGGATAAACACGAAACCGTCGCCCTTGTGTTCCTGGTCATCCTGCCAGGTCAGCACATCTTTGCCCGACAGCTGAATTTTTCCGGTGCCATCTTTGTAGAGAAGTTCCTCTTTTTCGATATACTGTGGGCCATAGGTGAGAAGATAATGACTGCAGTCGGCATACTCCAGTGTATCGGTGTTTATCGGTCTGGCGGTCATCGTCCACATATCCACCTGACGGCTGTTCCTCCGCCAGGAAACCTCAATGCCAAACCAACCCTCCTCGGCCGTGGTGACGTTGATTCTGACGATTTTATCCTGGGACTCCTCCCAAAAACCGCAAAAGTCATTTATCCGCTCCTGGGATAAAATCCCCTTTGCTGCTGCAATTTGTCCGCTCTCAGGCAATGCACAGACCAATCCCAGCTGGGATACCGTAAAAAACAACAAAGCCAAAAAAAATCTGCCTGCAAGTTTTCCAAAATTGCCCATAAAAATCCTCCTCCATTCTCTTATTTTGTCAGTTGATCAAATTCTTCCTGCGGCAGCAGAGTGGTCAGCCCCATAAGGCTTAAAAGCTGGATAAGAGCGGTTTCCTTAGCACAGGTGTTGCGAATGATATGATTACAGATTTTCCATAAATCGAATTCTTTGTTGTTTTCAGCATATTGCAGGTGATATTTTATTTCATCATTTGTGTAGCCCAGACGCAGGAGACGATCCACTAAGGTCACATAATCGGCCATCAGGTAGATGGTTTCCAGCTTTTTCTTGATTAGCTTGCTCATGGGCTTCAGTCCCTCTATCTCCAAAATAATCACGCTGATGGTGTGATCTCTGAGGGAATTGAGGATATCATCCTTGCGGTAGCCATAGTATTCCCCTTTGTGCGTGAATTCTACGACAAAATCCATCGGGTTGAATTCCTCGCGGGGAACCGTGTGAAAGAGACGTCCGCGGGGGCTATGGTAACGGGTGCGTTTTTGTATACTGAAATCCTGGGTGGTGTAAACTGGTATGAAATGAATACCGATGTCTAATAGCTGGGCCGCCATAGCAGCTTTTCCAGAAGCCTGGGCCCCCATTAGGGCGTAAATTTTATTTTCCATATCACACATCCTTATAAAAATAGGCAATACAAAAGCGGGAACTACCGAACGTTCCCGCTTTTGCCGCCTCTATACCTTCTGCCTACAACAACATACTAGATGTCGTTGTTCTCCCTCTTTTATAATACAACACTTGCCATTTGATTTCAATAGAAAAATTACATTTTCTGTAAATTTGTGGAAAATACGGGAGAAAAAAGGGATTGCGGCATGAATAGCGAATATATTAAAATAGCATACGAATACACAATCAGCATGATTTTGAGCAATCTATGGGGGAGGAATTGCCATGTATTTTTATTGTGAAAAATGTAAGAAACCTTATCCATTGAACACGCACTCTTATGTCTGCGAGTGCGGTGGTATGTTCCGTTTGCATAAAGATCCGATGGATGAAGTGCATCAGGAGATTACTTTGGGCGAAGTAGAAACACCGCTGCTGCCCATTAAAGCAGGTAAACTGGAAGTGCTCCTGAAACTGGAAAATCTGCAGCCCACGGGTTCTTTCAAAGACAGAGGTGCCCATACCCTGATCAATGAGATTCATCATCTGGGCATTAAGAAAATTGCGCTGGATTCTGCAGGCAATGCCGGGGCTTCGATGGCTGCTTATGCAGCGGCAGCCGGAATGGAATGTACCGTCTATGTGCCGGATGATATTTCCCCGGAAATGTCCAAGCAGATTGAGGCTTATGGAGCCAAGATCGTTAAAGTACCCAATGGCCGCATGAGCACCTGTGCCGCTGTCAAGAAGGAACTGGGCGATGCGTATTATGCTTCCCATGTGTATAATCCGCTGTTCTTTGAAGGCATGCGCCCCATGGCCAAGGAAATCTACAAGCAGCTGGGCAACAAGATTCCTGAATATATCTTCATGCCTGTAGGCAACGGCACGATGATGATTGGCCTGTATTTAGGTTTTATGGAACTGGGCCGTCTGCCGCATTTTGTGGCGGTACAGAGTTCCAAGTGTGCACCGCTCTATGAAGCATTCAAGGTTGTAGAGGAACAGCCGAAAAAGACCACCATTGCGCATGCTATCCGCATTGAACGGCCGAAACGAATTACCACCATGCTGGAAATCCTCAAACAAACCGGCGGTGATGTGGTGACGGTTGAGGACGCAGAGATTCTCAAGGCCAAGAAGTATTTAGGCTCCAAGGGCGTATATGCAGAACTGACGTCTGCAGCTGCTTTGGCTGGGGCAGAGAAGTTCTTTGCTGATGGCAAGCCGGATAACTACAAGGTGGTTATTCCCATCACGGGCAGCGGCTTGAAACGCTGATTTTTGCCGTATTGTGAACAGGAGAACAATATATGCTCCATGGCATAATTGATATTGGTTCCAACACCATTCGTATGGCGGTGTATCTAATCGAAGGCGGTCATTTTGAACAGCTGATGAAGCGTAAAAACACAGTGGGACTGGCTTCCTATGTGGAAGATGGTATTATGCAGCCAGAGGGAATTGAGCGGGCGGTAGAGACTTTGCTGGAATACAAGAAATTCCTCCACTGCTTTCAGATCACACAGGTTTCAGCGTTTACCACAGCGGCTTTGCGCAATGCCAAAAACAGCAGTCAGGCCGTAGGGGAGATTGAGCGCCGCACGGGAATAAAGATTCAGGTTATCAGTGGTGACGAGGAGGCCACGCTGGACTTTATCGGGGCAACGCACAGCCTGAACAATGCTTCAGGGTTGTTGATTGATATTGGCGGCGGCAGTACAGAGATTGTCACCTACCGGGAACGGCAGATACAATATAAGACCAGCCTGCCGCTGGGATCTTTGGGGTTTGCCAAAAAATATGTAAGCGGTATCCTGCCGACCATGCAGGAATGTATGGAAATGCATGGAGAAGCCGAAGCGACCATTAGTGCTGCTGCGGATTTCTTGAACATCAGCGAGGCGGAAATCGTTGGTATTGGCGGCACGTTCAAGGGGGCCTGTGCCCTGAATAATGAGCTGTTTAATTTGCCCGCAGCCAATCGGCGGCTGGAAACCAAAAATATCCGTACCATGATCAGTACTTTTGTCAGCGATTTGGGCATGACACCGGATATGGCGGTCACATTGATGCGTTCAGTACCGGAACGGCTCAATACCATCATACCGGGGCTGATTATTGCCAGCGTCCTGTCCCGCAGGTTTCAGAGTCAATGGATTACCTACAGCGATTCGGGGGTGCGGGAAGGATATATATACGACCGGATTATCGGCAAGTAAAATCAAGTAAAATAAAAAAAGCTAAATCTGCGAAATGCATGCAGATTTAGCTTTTTTTGTTTTTCCTTTAGGATTGGCTGTCCGTTTGGTTTTCCAGACCGACAAATTCGCCTTCGTCTTCACCGGCGATATGGTAGCTGTTGCGGCCTTTTTCCTTGGCGGCGAACAGCGCCAGGTCTGCCGCATGGAACAGGTGATTGTAGGTCTTGCCGTTCTGCGGGGATACGGCAATGCCGATGCTGGCGCTGATGCCGGCATTCGTGTCACCAATCATGAGCTCGCGGGCCATTTTATTGATTTCTTCCGCCTTGCGTTTGATGATGGTCAAATCCTTCTGATGGTCGATGATGACAACAAACTCATCGCTGTCGAGATGACCGACTGTATCATAAGAACGGAATATATCCTTTAGACCCTGCGCAAATTTTTGCAAGATACGGTTGCCGTACTGGTGACCGTCTTCCTTGGTGGCTTTTTTGAAGTTATCCAAATCGATAAGGAAAATGGCCATCATACCGGGCGCGAAGGATTCTTCGTATTCCTGCAGCCGCTGGCGGCAAATGGATTCTACAGCAGCGCGGCTGGCAAGGCCGGTCAGGGCGTCGGTTTCATTTTCCTGTTTCATATTGTTGCGTATGGCGCGGATTTCGTTGATGGCCATAGCCATTTCACCGAGTTCATCTTCGGAGAGGATGCTGAGCTGTTTTTCATCATCATTGCCTTTGACGATATCGGTGACCACCTTGCAGATTTTGCGAATGGGAATGGTTAGGCGGGTGGCCATGATATGCGCCGAAATGCTGACTAAAATCAGCAGCAGCAGGCCGATAATGCCGACACGGGCAACTTCCTCGTTGGCTGTGCGGTAAACTACGCTGGCCGGCTGAATAGTCGCCACACTCCAGTGGGTCAGCTGATTGCGCGAACAGGTAACAAAGTAATTTTTTCCCAGCAGTTCAATGCGGGCAACGCCGTTTTCTTCGTCCATCACGCGAATTATTTTTTTGTAGTAATCCGGATCTTCCGGCTCGTCTGCATCCGGATGAGAGTTGGCAATGACCTTGTTTTCCTGGTCAAGAACCAGAATGGAGATATCATTCACGCTTTGTTTGGTAATGAACTCCTGAAGGTTATCCAGCGTCAAATTCCTTTGCAGCATGCCGATGGGCTGTCGCTGGTCATTGAATACGGGGACTTCCAGAACAATCATCATCTTGCCGGTGGACATGCTGACAATAATATCGGAAGCATAATCCCGTCCGGCCATGGCTTCCTGAAAATGCCGGCGCTGGCTGACATCGACGAGCGGAGAACCATCACTGCGGAGTAACTGTTGTCCGGCAGTATTGGTGACTGCCGTGATATTATTGTCACGGAACAAGTTATCATTGCTGCGAATCAATTGGAGAAGGGCCGCTTCATCTTCCGGGCTGCCGGTGGTCAGATATTTCTTGATGGTTGGTGCATCGGCAATGGTATGCAGGGTATAGAAATTATTTTGGAGTATGTTGCTCAGATGTTCGTTGACAATGGTATTATTCAGCCAGCCGGTGTTCTTGGCATGTTGTTCCATGTGGTCGGCCAGCCGAAATCCGCTGTAAACGAGCACTACTGCAATGGGGATTATGCCCATCAGGGTTAAGAGCAGGAATAATTTTTTATGAATACTTCTTCGACCCATAAAGCTACACCTCGTTTTTATTGTTGTTTGATAATTTTAATATTTATAACATTATATCATAAAAAGTGAAGATTTTCAGTAAATAAAGTAGTAGAGATGGAGAAAATATTTATTGTATTTAGAGAGGATTTTATTTCAAAAAAGCGAATGTTATGCATAATACTTTTTACGAATCGATGAGCAGATGTCATATTTATTTCGTTGCATGACGTGTAATTATTGCGAATTTTTCAGCAGGGTGATATAATTAAAGAAAGAAATAATTAAAATAAATAGACAATTTACAATGGGGTGTCAAAAAATAATACAGGAATGAAGGGGATGCCGATGTTTTCCAAGCTAATGGATGTACTAAACGATTTACAGCCCAGACAGTTGTTGATGCTGGCAGGGGGAACGGCGGTAGCGGTATTTTTGGTCGTCTATCTGGCTTTGACCGGGATGAGCAATAAGGCCGCAGATGTGCAGAAGGCGGTGCCTGCTGCACAGACACAGACAGCGATGACACAGGTGGTGATGGCTAAAGATGATATACCCTCCCGTACGGTGATACAGGAAGATATGCTGGAAATCAAGGAAATTCCAGTAGATGCAGTTCCGCGGGGCGCGATGATGAGCATGCAGGATGTAGTGGGACAGCCTGCAGCTTCGACCATCTATGCCGGGGATATTGTTACCCTGTCCAAACTGATTGTAGACAAGAACAAAGTCGGTTTTGTAGGAGAAATACCGGAAAACTGCCGGGCAGTGTCAGTAGGAATCAGCGAGATTACCGGTGTTGCAGGGTTTGCTAAACCGGGGGATTACGTGGATGTAATTCTGGTGGAGAAAACCAATCAGGGAGCTACCAGCCGCTTCCTGCTCAAGAATGTTCTGCTTTTGGGGATTAATCAGGACACGGCAAAGGAAAAAGATACGGTCAAGGAAAAAGCAGGTCAGGCAAAGCCAGCTACGGCTACATTGGCTTTGGAGCCGGACGATATGCTGCAGCTGGTTTCTGCAGCAGCTATAGGCGATATTTATTTGGCACTGCGTCCGTTCCATACAGCAGAAACAGGAAACTTTTTGGAGACCTATACCTTGCGGTCGTCCAAAGGAAACGAAGTAGTCAAAGCGCGTACAGAAGCGGCGGCACCTGCGCCGGCTCCGGCTTATCATGCACCGGCAGCCAGTGCACCAGCGGCGCCCCGTTCCTCAGGCGGCTTTGAAATCATTGAAGGCGATAAAGTTACTGCGAAGTGAGGGTGGACGGCTTGAAACGGAAAAATTTGAACATCATCATTGGACTATTTGCCCTGTTTTGTCTTTGGACAGCAAACGTTTCGGCAGCGGAGTTATTATCCGTCGGGGTGCACAGCTCTCGTTATGTATCTATGCCGACCTCCATTGCCCGTATTGCTGTCGGTGACCCGGAAATTGCGACGATTGTGCGCGTGCCCTCGTCGCGAACGGAATTTTTGTTGGTTGCGCATAAGGCTGGCACGACTTCCCTGTTTGTTTGGGGCGTCGATGGGGCGCGGTATGAATATATTGTCGGTGTATCTCCCGAAGATGAAGGACAGGCCAAAGTCATTGAAAGCGCCATCGGTTTGCCGGGGGTACGCGTTAAAATGGTTGACGGCAAGATTTTGCTTACCGGCACAGTGGAAAATCAGTATGAACGCAATTTGGCCGTACGGACGGCACAATTATTTGTGAAACAGGATACAGCTGCGAATGGAAGTCTCAGTGTAGGCAGCAATGCCAATATGCGTATGCAGGCACAAATATCTGGTATGGATTCGCGCTCCGGTGCAGTCGGGGGAAATAATTTTTCCTCAACGGGGACGGTAATTGACCTGTTGCACCTGCGCCATCCTTCCCAAATCCGCTTGGAAGCACAGGTGGTCGCCATCAATCCTACAGAAAATTCGGATGTGGGTTTTGTCTATGGCTCAGCTTCCGACTACTTATCTTCCGACACATCTTCCGGCTCATACCTTGGCAATTCGCCGGGGGTATTTTACGGCGGACAGTCCTATGGTCCGGGCGGCAGTACAACCTTCCGTAATAATCCTTGGAAATGGTTGACCGAACATCATAGTGACATTAATGTGGCTCTGCGGGCTTTGATTACGCAGAACAAGGCAAAGATTCTCTCTCGTCCCAGCATTACGACGATGAGTGGGGAAGAAGCTGTGATTCAGGTCGGTGGTGAGATTCCCTATACAACCAGGGACAGTAATGGTAATCCCAAGACAGAATTCAAGGATTATGGTATTATCCTGCAGTTCAAACCGTTGGTCGATGCGGAAAATCGTATTGTTTCATCGATTCATACCGAGGTCAGCATGCCAAGTGGGGAAACCGTGGATAACCAGCCGATTTTGGATAAACGACGGGCTGATGCGGTGGTCACAGCGACTTCTGGTTCCACCATGGTTATTGGTGGTCTGATGGATTCGCGGGAGTATAAGGTTGTACGCAAGTTCCCCTTCCTGGGTGACATTCCCATCATTGGTGAATTTTTCAAGTACACCTCGAAATCCCGGAATCGTCAGGAATTGATTATTTTGGTTACACCGCGATTGGTGGACGAAAACAGTGCTTCTCAGGCGGATATGACCAACGAGATGCAGGAGTTCTACAGAAAAGGTCAGCAGGAAAAGGCTGCAATGAAAAAAGTAGACCTCAATGAAGAAAATGCGACAGCAGAGCAGCAGAAAGAAGCTGCTGTAGAAGAACAGGCAGATACGGTAACGCGGGAAGGGGATAATTCCCAGCAGGTAGCATCTGAAATGGCCAGTGAGTCCGTTTTGGATAAATATCTGAACCGTGATGTCTTAAATAAAAAGTAAAAGTCTGCCGCAATATGGGAAGGGGAGGGTTGATGAAATGGATGCAACCAGCAGTATTATCATTTCTGTTTTCAGCACTTCCTCCGGCAGTGGTAAAACCATTACGGCCATCAATCTGGCTGCAGGACTGGCAGAGGAAGGGTATCGGACATGTTTGGTAGACCTGGACTTGCAGTTTGGCGATGTTATGGGCTATTTGGATATGGTGAGTGATTTTACCATCGCCGATGCCCAAAAGGCTATACTGAAAGATGAGGAAAATTTCAAGATCGATGATTACCTGACGGAATACAAGTGTGGTGATACGGCTTTTTCCGTATTGCCACCGCCACGGGAGATAAACGATGCTTATCTGATCAGTGTGGAGGCTGTAGAGAAAATAATCAGTTCCATGAAGGGCTTTAACTTCATTGTTCTGGATTTGACCTCTGTGTTCAGCACGTTGAATCTGGCTATGCTGGATATGAGTACGGTTATCAATTTTGTGGGTGTGCTGGATTTTCTGCCGGCGGTAAAGAACTATAAAGTTGGCTATGACACATTGCTGCGCTTTGATTATGAGGAAAGTAAGATTTGTCTGGTGGAAAATCAGGCGGATTCAGACCGTTATATCAAAGCACGCGATGTAGAACGGCTCCTAGGGACGACGATTTATCATCATTTGCCCAGTGATTCCTCGGCTGTTACCTATTCTATCCGCATGGGAAAGCCGCTTATGTATTGTGTACCTTTGTCACCGCTGACACAGAGTTATTGGCAGCTGGTGGGCCGCTATACCAACCGCACCAAGAAGTCCCGTATCACGCCAATGCCGGTGGAGGAAAAGAAGGGAGCAAAGAAAATCCTTTCGTGGCTGTTTGGTGATGATGAATGGCTGACGGCGCAGAATATGAAGTAAGGGCTGGTGACCAAGGTGACTTATCGCGTAATACTTGTAGAACGGGACCCGGATTTGCTGTCCCGCATGGCGGGCATACTCAAGGCTGATAATGCATTTGATTTGGCTTCGACCTATCATGATGCGGATGTGGCCTATGGGCAGAGCAGCGTTTTTCGTCCCACCTTATTTTTGATCAATGTAGATGAACCAAGGGCTGTGGCGCTAATCCCCCGTTTTCTCAAAGGTTATCCGCAGGCGCAGGTCTTGGGCCTTATGGGACAGTGGAACTCCAATGTTGCAGAACAGCTTCTGTCTGCGGGGGCCAGTGGTTGTATTCTGAAGCCCTTCAATTCTGCCGATGTTATAGAAGCGCTGAAGATTTACAAGCGGCGGGGAAAAGCCCTGCCGACCCGTACATTGGCGTTTTTCAGTCCCAAAGGCCATTCGGGGCGTACTACCGTGGCAACCGTGCTGGCTATTGAACTGGCTAAAAAAAGTGGTGAATCTGTAGGCATTATTGATGCGGATTTGCAATTTGGAGACGTGGCTATGTTCTTTGATGCAGTACCCCGCCATAATGTGGTGGAAGCCTCGCATGATATCAATTTGCTGACACCGGCTGCGCTGGAAAATTATTTTCACCCGGTAGGCAATGGTGTTTGGATTATGAGTGGTCCGCTGCAGCCGGAACACGCTGAACTGGTAGAAGCAAACCGCCTGATTGAAGTGGTGCGTATGGCGGGTTGTTTGTTCCGCTATGTCATATTGGATTTGCCGATGGGGTTCAATCCGATTTCTTTGGCCTTGGCTGAATGTGCGGATACGGATATTCTGATTTCCATGCTGAGCAGTGGGCAGGAAGTCCGGCACATGAAGCGTTCGCTGAAAATGTTCCACATGTGGGACACTTATGGAAAGCGGGTTTACACGATGTTTTCCGGTGTGCAGAACTGTACCGAGAATCATAAGCGCAAACTGGAGGGGGAACTGGGGCGTTCTGTAACGCTGATGCTGCCGGAGGAACGGCGGATAAAAGAAGTTACGGGAAGCGGGCGGTTGATGAAAGACTTGCCGGAGGGGTCACCTTTTGTTGATGCCGTGTCCGAGTTTGCCTTTGCACTTATTGGTGACCGGAGGTGAGCGCGATGATTATTCTGGCAGCAATAATCTCTGCTTTGGCCGCTTTTTTCCTGATTCTCCTGGTGGCGGTGTATTTCCAGCATGTGCGGCGAATGAGTATTTTTTACCGCTTGCGCCGTCATCATGTGATTGAAGCTGGTCAGGTCATGGAGCAGCCCTATCTGGAGCGCATACGCCGCTGGCTGCGGAAGGCGGCGGCACCAATTGCGGAACATGGGCCGATACAAGCGTTGGATTTTCGTATGCGGCAGGCAGGAATTCCCCTGCTGGGCGGCGAATTTATGGTCTTATTAGTAGTTAGTGCCTTAGCTGCTTTTCTGATTGGCTGGATGCTGACTTTGGAGCTGGCAACGGCTTTCCTGCTGGGCGGGCTGGTCGCGGCTGCTATTTGGATATTTGTCGCCTGGCGGGCATACCGCCGCCGTAATGCCTTCACAGAGCAGCTGGGGGATTGTCTGACTACTGTCGCTAATGCCCTGCGTGCAGGCTATAGCTTTCCGCAGGCAGTCGAGGTGGTGGCCAAGGAAATGGAACCGCCCATCAGTGACGAATTCGCGCAGGTTTCCCGGGAAGTTTCCATGGGTGTGCCCTTGGAGGCGGCACTGGAGGCCATGGGCCGCCGTGTTGGCAGTGCCGATTTGGATTTGATGATAACCTCCGTGCTGATACAGCGGGAAGTCGGCGGCAATCTGGCACAGATTCTCGATAATATCGGCGATACCATTCAGGAACGGATTCGCATGAAGCGCGAGATTTTCGCCCTGACTGCACAAGGCAGATTGTCAGCATGGGTACTGCTTGTTCTTCCCTTTGTAATGGCGTTATTCATGTATATCTTTAAGCCTGAACAGCTGATGATACTGATTGATGACCCATTGGGGCGTATGGCATTGATGATTTCACTCTTTTTGGAGCTTATCGGCTATGTGGTCATTCAGAAGATTGTTCACATAGATGTATAATTTATATTATTTATATTAACCTGTTTTATCTAGAAAGGATGTGGATGATATGTTACAGCGTATTAAGATTTGGTCTGAAAAAGGTCAGGGCATTGTGGAGTATGCACTGATTCTGGCTTTTGTGGTGGCGATTGCAGTTATAGCTTTGAAGACTGATAGCGGTATGGGGCAGGCAATTCAAGCCAAATTTACGGAAGTAACGAATAAAATAAACGGTACTGGTACGACAACTCCGTAAATTATCTTATAATGAAGAATGGTTTTTAAATTAGAGAAAAGAGCTTCTTAAGATTTTGGGAAGCTCTTTTCTTCACTAATGCTATTCAGGGGGAAGGTGATGCTGATGAACAGGCAGAAAGGTCAGTCTGTAGTGGAGTTGGCTTTTGTTCTTCCTTTGATTTTTATGTTGCTCTTAAATATGATTTATGGCGGGTTTGTTTTTGCCGATTACCTGCAATACAATACTGCTGTGCGGGAAGCTGCCAGGGAAATCGCCGTTCAGAGTGATACAGATAAGCGTACTCGTCTTGTAAATATGGTGAACAGCAGCAACTCTGCGAATAAATACTATAAGCCTTTGACTAATTTGTATAATCCTGAGTTCAATGCAAATGTTGAAGAAGCGAATAATTCCACAGACATTGGTTCGGTAACTGTAACGGTGAAGTTGACACGTGATGATAATATAGCTATTCCTTTTTTACCGAAAAAACTAAACTTACAATGCACTATGCCAATAGAACCGGAGCAATCTAGTGCCGGTAATACATAGTACATAAGCATGTAGGCAATAATTGGGGATATTTTTGGTAAATGTAATGTAAAACAAGGTGGGGATGATATGTCGCTCTTAAAGCGTTTGGGCAGAACTAAAGAACAAGCGATTAAAGAAGTGGAAAATCGGGGGGCAAATCTGTCCGTAGAAAACAGGCCGGAGCAGGTAGCTGCTGGCAATGGTGTTTCACGGCCGGTGACAACCAGCAAGGTGGAAGCAAATCAGACTTATTCCCGCCTGATGGAGCAGAAAAATACAGAACAGCCGCAGATGGCTTCGGCTTTTGCGGCACGGCGTTCGGCTGTAGTGCAGATTGACCAGATTCAGCAGCTGCGTCTGGCTATTCATCGTCGTATCGTGGATGAAATGACGGTGGCGGAACAGCAGTTAATTTCCCAAGGGAAAGAAGCAAGGGAACAGATCAAGAACCTGATTGCTTCCTATCTGGAACGGGAAATGGTCAACAACAATTACAATCTGTCCCGGGCGGAACGTTTGGTGCTGGTGGACGATATCTGTGACGAACTCCTGGGTCTTGGCCCGTTGGAGCCGCTGTTGAAGGACGATTCCATTACCGAAATCATGGTCAACGGTCCCAAGGATATTTTCGTGGAGCGCAATGGCAAGCTGCTTCTCTCGGATACCCGCTTCTATGACGATAACCATTTGATGAATATTATTGAGCGTATATTGGCACCGCTGGGGCGGCGTGTTGATGAAGCCTCGCCCTTGGTCGATGCCCGTCTTTCCGATGGTTCCCGTGTAAATATCATAATCCCGCCGCTGTCTCTGATTGGGCCAACGGTCACCATTCGTAAATTCTCCCAAAAGGCACTGTCGGTAGAAAATTTGGTGGGCCTGGGAACCATGAGTGAAAAAATGGCCATCTTTTTGGAAGCCTGCGTCAAGGCGCGGCTGAATATTCTGGTGGCCGGGGGCACTGGCTCGGGCAAGACCACGACACTCAATGTCCTGTCCTCCTTTATTCCCGCCAATGAACGCATTGTTACCATTGAAGATGCGGCAGAGTTAAGGCTGCAGCAGCGTCATGTGGTCACCTTGGAATCCCGGCCAGCCAATATTGAAGGTACAGGTGCGGTGACCATTCGCGATTTGGTGCGTAATGCCCTGCGTATGCGACCTGACCGCATTATTGTCGGCGAGGTGCGTTCCGGTGAGGCCTTGGATATGCTGCAGGCCATGAATACCGGTCACGATGGTTCTATCACCACGGCTCATGCCAATAGTCCGCGAGATGTGCTGTCTCGTTTGGAAACCATGACGTTGATGGCTGGTATGGAACTGCCGGTGCGGGCGGTGCGTACGCAGATTTCTTCGGCAATCAACCTCATTATCCAGCAGTCCCGCCTGCAGGACGGCAGCCGTAAACTCACCCATATCACGGAAGTGCAGGGGATGGATGGGGATACGATTATTTTGCAGGATTTGTTCCGTTATGTGCAGGATTATTTGGACGATAAGGGCAAATCTGTAGGGCATTTTGAGGCTTCGGGCTTTCGCCCCACCTTTATGGATAAATTCCGCACCCATGGTATAGAGTTGCCGCAAGATCTTTTTCAAAAAGGGTAAGGGGGCGTATTTATGATTTTGCTATTATCGGCATTGGTAACGGTACTGGTTATGGCCGTGCTGTTTCTGTTATTTTATGCCGCCCGCCGTCCGCAGATGCAGACCCGTCAGCATTTGGAGCGCATGATTGCAGAGGCCGAAGCCCAGCGCATGGCGGCTAAACAGCAAAAGACCAAAGGTGTGCTGGCGGCAGGCAAGGCTGCTGACTATCATTATTTGCGTGAGCAATCCTTCAAGGAACGCATTATCCGCCCGCTGGTGAGTTCGGTGGAAAATTGGCTGATGAAGTTTGCCCCAAGAGAAATGCGCAATATGCTGGAAGGCATGCTGATGCACCTTGGCGTGCAGGAAAAATGGGGAATCAATCGTCTGGCGGCTGGTTGGGTGCTGTGTGTAGCGCTGGGCGCGATACTGGCCTTGTTTAGTATATCTGCATTGTCCCCCTTGCAGGTTCCTCAGCAACTTGCCATAATGATTTTGGGGGTAGTGCTAGGGGCGGTAATTCCGTTTCTGCTGTTACAGTCGGCTATCCAGCGGCGCAAAGAGACGCTAAGACGACAGTTGCCGGAGTTTTTGGATTTTCTTTGTGTCAGTGTGCAGGCAGGGTTGTCCTTTGATGGTGCGGTAGCGAAAATCGTCAATCGGATGAAAGGCCCGCTGCCCGATGAATTCCGGCGAATGCTGCGCGATATGGGGCTGGGCATGGACAGACAGCGAACCCTTACCCAGCTGGCCAAGCGTTGCGACTTGGAAGAACTATATCTGTTTACCGCATCGGTGATTCAGGCTGAGCATTTGGGCACGAGCATGTCCAGAACCTTGAAGATTCAGGCGGATAATATGCGTGACCGGCATCGGCAGGCAGTACGGGCAATGGCGCTCAAGGCACCGGTAAAGATTATTTTTCCAATGGTCTTGTTTATCTTTCCGGCGATTTTTGTAATCGTGGTTTTCCCGTCGGCACTGATTTTGCTTAAATCGTTGAATCGATAGGATTGACTGATGAACGGAGGTGAGCCAAATGCTGAGAAAATTGCAGAAAATTTTGCGGGGCGAAAAAGGGCATTCCTTTGTTGAATGGGCACTCGTGGCACTTTTTGTGGTAGGAATTGTCTATATGTTCCGCAATGCCCAAATCCTTCCGCAGGTAAGCAATGCCTATAACGGTGTGGGCAGTTATCTAAGCAGTACGCCCACCTCAGAGCAGGCTATTAATAAGTATGGGGCTTTGTCCAATTCGGAGCTGCGGGAGGCCGTGTCGAATCAAGAGCGCATCGCGATGGACGATGCTACTTTGCGGAATATAGCGGGGGCTTTTTTGGGTAAGACACAGACTGAGATTAGAGCGATGTTGATGAGTCAACCTAATTGGAATGCAAAATATGATCGTAATGCATTAAATCAGGGAACTTTACTCTTTGACTACTATATCAACAGTACAGGTGACGGGGAAAACGGGAGTGTTAAGACAAGGTTTGATAATGGTGTAGTGGCTAAGGATAATCTGGTCAATTGGATGCAGGGAAACTATACGCAATATCCATCAACACAAAAGCAGATGGAGTCAGACAACCGGTATTTTTTCTCGGATGACCTCATTTACACGCAGGGAGTCTATAATCATGCGATAATAGAAACTAATAAAAAGGATAGCTATGCTGTTAGTGTTCGTTGTGCTTTTGAATTTGATAAAACTACTGGTAAAGCTAAGGCTATCCAAATATGGGCTACGCGTAATGCGCAGGCTAAAGATGGAAGCTGGATTCGCGATATGACACAGGGCATAAACGGAGACATGAGTATCAGGGTAGAATAAGGGGGGGATTATCATGAGAGGAAAGCAGGCAGAGAAAGGCACGGTGATTGTCTTTTTTGCTCTCATGCTGCCTTTCTTGATTCTTTTTGCAGGCATGGCGATTGATATTGGGCGTAGTTACCTGCATAAATCCTATATGCAGAATGCAGCCGATATGGCAGCTTTAGCTGGGGTGGAAAAAGTCAGCGGCAAGAAAGCCAGCCTGATAGCAGTAACGGATGTACCGGCTCTTGGTCAATTGACTACAGCTGCGTCCAGTAGGAATGCAGATGCTGAAGCCGATAAGTTTTTGACGCTGGATAATGATGGAAAATGGAAAACAGGCAGAAGCAATGTTACTACGGAACTACGTAAGGAAAGTAATGCTTCGCAAAATAAAACGCCCAATAATCCCTTATTGAAAAAATGGGCACCGGATTATTATAATAACAATGGTTCGAATTATTACTATAAAGTAGAACTTACGGACGATATGGATTTTCCCTTCGCGAAAATGTTTCTGCCGGAAGTCTTGATGCCTACAGATTGGAAGGTGAAGGTTGAAGCCTGGGCAAAGAGTAAAAACGATGGTGGAGATAATGGTTCTCCCTTGGCGGGAATTGACCTGTTGACACAGATGAAAGAAGTGGAGGATTCGCATACCTTTTCCACATTTCAGGAATGGGAACAAAACACTAAAGTACCAGCGGGGTATAATGGAAATCGAAATCAATATGTTAAGGAAATTAGTTTTACCAATAAGGGGCCTGCTTATAAGGCAGATGGTACCCGGTCAGAAATCTTTGATATGGATGGCACGGCAAGTATAAATAACAATTTGAGAAGTCTGCTGATCAATTATAAGCCTGATTTTTCATCTAAACAGCAGTTTACTAATAATTGGGATCTCGATATGCTCGATAATGATCCTGCGGTGGCTAGAGATTATATTTATAAACTGGGGATGCAACTTACCAATTGGCGAATTATCGATGAGGTAGGAGGGCACAGTGAAGATAAAGAGGGGGGATACAGTTTATGGGGGAAATTTTATGATAGATTGGTAAGCATATTTGGTGAACCAACGGCAAAAAAGTTAGTTTATTCTCGGATAGCGTCCATTGTCAATGTCGTAGAACCTTATGCTGTGCGTAATTTGAACCAGTTGCCGGCATCCGAAATATCCTATGATGTGTACACAGATGAGCCAAACGTTATTGACCCGCTGTTTGTTCGTTTGGAAAGTGAAGAATATAATACCAGTGGAGGTCTCGGATGGGTAACCAATACCGTGCGTGATATCAGCATCAATATCAAGGCCGATAATACCGAAAAAGATATGTATGGAGATTATAAATATCGCCCCATGATATTCTTCTATGACGGCCCGGTGGGAGAAGATGAAGATAACGATGGAATAGGGGAGCGCGGTAAAGGGCGTAAGTCCAGAACAGTAATGTTGACTTTGGAAGAAGACTTCCGTGGGATTTTATTTGCTCCCAACAGTCCGGTTCATGTGGAAGGCAACGGGCATAAGTTCCAGGGGATAATCATAGCGGAGAAGTTTGTGGATGCCAATGGCAATACGATTGAAACCCCCAGTTCTTCAGGGTTAGACTATTCCTCATTGAATCCGGCAGTGGCGGCAAGGTTCCAGTCCTTTTATGCAGAGCTGGGATTTAGTGAAGCAAAATACGATGACTTTAGAGCTGTAAGGTTGAATGTCTATAACAATCCGAATATGGATGTGGCTTATACGACAGATCGCTCCGGAGTAACCATATAAAACAAAAATGTCTGTCAACGCTTATTTTATGGGCGTTGATGGACTTTTTTGTGTAAAAATGGTATAATAAGAAGCTAGTAATTTTGCTTAGATTTCAGTTGATATTAGTGATAAATAAGATTTTGAGGTGAGATTGTGGAGTTTGAACAGGGAAAAATCGTCCCCGTTAATCTGGAACACGAGATGAAGAACTGCTACATCGACTATGCGATGAGCGTTATCGTGGCTCGTGCCCTGCCGGATGTCCGGGATGGTTTGAAGCCGGTACACCGCCGTATACTCTATGCTATGCAGGAAGCAGGTATGGGGTCCGGCAAGCCCTACAAGAAGTCGGCGCGTATCGTCGGCGAAGTTTTGGGTAAATATCATCCGCATGGTGATACGTCCGTTTATGATGCCATCGTCCGCATGGCGCAGGATTTCTCCATGCGCTATATGCTGGCTGACGGTCACGGCAACTTCGGTTCCGTAGATGGTGACCCGGCCGCTGCTATGCGTTATACGGAAGTCCGTATGTCCAAGATTTCCGAGCTTATGCTGCAGGACATTGACAAGGAAACGGTAGATTTCGTTCCCAACTATGATGAGTCCTTGAAGGAACCGGCAGTATTGCCGTCCAAGTTCCCGCAGCTCTTGGTCAATGGTACTTCTGGTATCGCCGTAGGTATGGCGACCAATATCCCGCCGCACAATATGCGGGAAGTCATTGATGGCACGCTGATGCTCATTGATAATCCGGATACGACCATTGAGGAACTCATGACGGCCATCAAGGGGCCGGATTTCCCGACGGCAGGTCTTATCCTGGGCAAAGAGGGTATCAAGCAGGCCTATATGACGGGGCGCGGCATCATCAAGATGCGGGCCAATGCCCATATTGAAACCATGAGCAACGGCAAGCCGCGTATCGTCGTTACGGAACTGCCGTATCAGGTCAACAAGGCGCGTCTTATCGAAAAGATTGCCCAGCTGGTGCGTGATAAGCAGATTGAGGGCATTACGGACTTGCGGGATGAATCGGACCGTAATGGTATGCACATCGTTATCGACCTGCGCCGCGATGCCAACGCCAATGTTATCCTGAACCAGCTCTTTAAGCACACGCAGCTGCAGGACAGCTTTGGCGTGATTATGTTGGCTTTGGTTGATGGAAAACCGCAGGTATTGAACCTCAAGCAGGTGCTCCATTACTACATCAAGCATCAGGAAGAGGTCATCACCCGCCGTACGCAGTACGAACTGAAGAAGGCCGAAGCCCGCGCCCATATCCTGGAAGGTTTGACGATTGCCCTCGACCATCTGGATGCCGTTATTACGACCATCCGCGAGAGCCGCACGGCGGATATCGCCAAGGAAGCCTTGATGACAGGCTTCAAGCTTTCCGATAAACAGGCACAGGCCATCCTCGACCTCCGTCTCCAGCGCCTGACCGGTCTGGAACGGGAAAAGATTGAGGAAGAATATCAGGAAACCTTGAAGGCTATCGAAGAATTCAAGGCCATCCTTGCCGACAATCAGAAAATCCTGAATATCATCAAGGAAGAACTCACGGCTGTGAAGGAGAAGTACGGTGATGACCGCCGCACGAAACTTACCATTGACACTTCGGAAATCGATGTGGAAGACCTCATCGCCGAGGAAGATGTGGTGATTACCCTCACCCATAACAACTACATCAAGCGTATGCCGCTCGATACCTACCGTCGTCAGAACCGCGGTGGCAAGGGCATCAAGGGCATGGGCACGAAGGAAACGGATTTTGTGGAAAATCTCCTGATTACCACAACCCATCATACCATCCTGTTCTTCACGACCCGCGGCCGCGTATACAGCCTGAAAGCTTACGAGATTGCCGAATCCAGCCGCACGGCCAAGGGAACGGCCATCATCAATCTCCTGCAGCTTGACCAGGACGAGAAGATTACGGCGGTTATTCAGGTCAAGGGCTTTGACCCGGATAGATACCTCTTTATGGCAACTCGCAAGGGTATCGTGAAGAAGACGTCCCTGTCTGAGTTCAGCAACCTGCGCAAGAACGGCCTTAACGCCATCAACCTCGATGATGATGACGACCTCATGGGCGTTAAATTCACCGATGGCGAAAGCTATCTGATGCTGGGTACGAAGCTCGGTAAGGCGATTGCCTTCTCTGAAGATGATGTCCGCTCTATGGGCCGCATGGCGCGTGGGGTCAAGGGCATTACCCTGTCTGATGGTGATGAAGTCGTTGGCATGGATATCCTCGTGCGCAATGCCGAAGTCCTGACCGTTACGGAATGCGGCTATGGCAAGCGCACCAGCACCGATGAATATCGTGCGCAGACTCGTGGCGGTAAGGGCCTTATCAACATGAAGGTCACGGAAAAAACCGGCCAGGTAGTAGGCATCAAGGTTGTTCGTCCGGAACATGAACTCATGCTCATTACCACCGATGGCATCGTCATCCGCACCAACGTATCCGATATCTCCGTCATCAGCCGTAACACGCAGGGCGTCAAGCTCATGACTACGGCGGAAAATGACAAGGTAGCATCTATGGCAACCTTGGTGCAGAAGGAAGACTAATATTTTCGTATGCTGTCATAGAATTTGATAAAAAATACCGATTGAATCAACATCGCAATGCTGATTCAATCGGTATTTTTATTTATGCGTTTTGATTTTGTAAGAGTTCCCGTGTATGTGCGGCAACCATTTCCGGTGTCATATCGCGGTTGCGGGCTACGCCGGTTTTGCGGGCGGCTTTGGCCACGGCGGCGGCAACGGTTGGTGCAACTTCCGGGTTGAAGGGGCTGGCGATGATGTGTTCTTCATCGAGTTCAGCAGGGCTTATGAGAGAAGCGATGGCCTGTGCTGCAGCCATCTTCATTTCCTCGTTGATGGTGCTGGCCTGAACATCCAGCGCCCCACGGAAGATACCGGGGAAGGCCAGCAGGTTGTTGACCTGATTGGGGAAGTCGGAACGTCCAGTGCAGACGATTCGTGCGCCGGCTTCTTTGGCCAGATGGGGCAGGATTTCCGGTTCGGGATTGGCCATGCCCATGACGATGGCATCTTTCTTCATGGTGCGCACCATATCCGGAGTTACACAGCCTGCCACGGAAACGCCGATAAAGACATCAGCCTTGCGGATAACGGCATTCAACGGGCCTGCTTCATGACCGGGATTGGTGATTTTCGCAATGTCTTCCTTATAGGGATTCATGCCATTGGGGCGGCCATCATAGATGGCACCACGGGAGTCACAAAGAATGATATTGCGCCCGCCGGCACGGTGAATCAGGCGGGTGATAGCTTGCCCGGCAGCACCTGCACCATTGATGACGAATTTTGCTGTGGCAAAATCCTTGCCTACGATTTTGAAGGCGTTGATCAAGGCAGAAACCACCACAATGGCCGTGCCATGCTGGTCATCATGGAATACGGGAATATCCAGCGTCTTTTTTAGTTCTTTTTCAATATCAAAGCACTGCGGAGCTTTGATGTCCTCAAGGTTAATTCCACCGAAGGTAGGTGCCATAAACTGTACTGCTTTGATAACCTGAATGGGGTCCTGTGCGTCCAGACAGATGGGCACGGCATCCACGCCGGCAAATGCCTTGAAGAGTACGGCCTTTCCTTCCATTACGGGCAGACCTGCCATTGCGCCGATATTACCCAGGCCCAGTACCGCAGTACCATTGGTCACGACGGCTACCATATTGCCCTTGCTGGTATACGCATAAGCCTTGCGCGGGTCATCTTTGATGGCCAGACACGGTGCGGCTACACCCGGGGTATAAGCGAGGGTTAAATCTTCAGCGGATTTCAGAGGAACTTTGCTATGGACAGCAAGTTTTCCTTGATTATTTTTATGCAGCTCTAAAGCTTTTTCATTTACGTTGCTCATAATAAAACGTCCTTCCTTGTATACTTATCATGTTGTGGTTTACGTTTTTTATCAATTTCCGGCGTACAGATATATAAAGTGTAATATATACATTATAAACTACTTACGGGAAAAGACAAATATAAAATATTGATAGATACAATAACTAAAAGGTATAGTAAATATAGCAAAGACCGCTGCCTATTCTGTGCAAGAGCAGAATAAAATAGCGGTCTTTTGGTTTATTTTGTGTCAGCGGGACTTGCTTATCCCTGCACTAGGGGTTGGCGGGGCCGTAGAATCGTCGCTGCGGGGGCTGCTGTTGTCCGTAGTGGGAGTAGTCTGGGAACGAGCGGGACGGTCAATTTCCTCACGGCTGCTTCGTTCGGAACGTTCCTCACGGTCTTCACTGCGGGAACGTTCTGTGCGTTCAACCTTTTTGTCTTCGCTGCTGCGTTTCTCTTTGTCCACAGTTTCTTCTCTGCGGCGGTTTCTGCTGCTGTCGGAAGCTTTGGCACGGCCGATGGAGGTATCGCTGGCTGGAACTTCACTGGCACCGGCAGGAATACTGTTTTCATATTCGCGGATATCCGCTTCCATCTTGGTCTTGTACTTGCCGCTCAGGGATACGCCCAGCGTATCGGCTACGGTCAGACGCAGCTTATTCAAATCGGGAATCCAATAACTTATACCCTCGATATAGAGCGGCTTGCCGGGAACCATATCGGTTTTCAGGCCATTGTGCTTGGACTCTTTCAATGTTCCGGCGAATTCTAAAAGCTGACGGACAGAAAGGTCGGTTTCAATGGAGTCCATAACTTCCTTGATTACAGCAGGCAGCTTGGGAATGATTGTCGGAGATACGAGTTTTTCCATGAAAGCCCGCACAAAATCCTGCTGGCGGCGGATACGGCCCAGGTCTCCTTCTTCATCGCGGTAGCGTACATAGGTTACGGCTTTTGCGCCGTCCATATGCTGCATTCCGGGATGGAAATCAATAATAAGGCCGCCATCGTCGTCCCAGGGGTCTTCATAGTGCATGCGTTTGGGAACATCGATATCAATGCCGCCAACGGCATCGATAATTTTCTTGAAGGATTTGGTATTGATGATAATGTAGTGGTCTACGTTGACACCCAAAAGATTTTCTACCGTTTCCTGAGAAAGTCTTTCCTTGCCATAGGCATAGGCGGCATTTACCTTGTCAAAACCGTGTCCCTTGATTTTTACGCGGGTATCGCGGGGCACAGACAGTAGGGAGGCCTGATTGGTCTTGGGGTCGATGGAGGCAATCATCAGGGTGTCACTGCGGCCTACATCATCTTCGCGCTCATCTACCCCCATAATCATAATCGTGGCTTTATCTTTAGCGGTAATCAGTTCCTCACTTTGCTTTTTTTCCACAGGCTTTTCCGTAAGACTATTGCTGGCAAAATAAGCGCCGCCTAGAGCTGCACCCAAAAAGATGAACAGCATCAGTACCCAAAGCCAAATACGGCGTTTTTTATTGGTCTTGCGGGGCGGAATATTGGAATCTTGCAAAATCATACCCTCATTTCTTCAAAAATTTTATGTAATATCAACTATTGTAGCATATATTTATTATAAACTAATTAAGTATAACAAACAAATCTGAAAAAAGCGAGGAAATAAGAAAAAAATGTTACAATATAAGATATAAAGGAGTTGATGGATATGGCGAAAGAAATTGAACGTAAATTTTTGGTGAAGGATAATTGGCAGCCGCAGGCAGCAGGGATAACAATAGCCCAAGGGTATTTGTCCACTGTGCCCGAGCGGACGGTCAGAGTGCGGATAAAGGGCGATAAAGGCTATCTGACCATCAAGGGGAAGAATCAAGGCATCAGCCGGGCGGAGTTTGAATACGAAATCCCTCTTGCTGATGCAGAAGAACTATTGAAACTGGCTGAACAGCCGATTCTGTCTAAGGTGCGTTATTTGGAACAGCATGGAAATCGTCTCTGGGAAATTGATGTGTTTGCTGGTGAAAATCAAGGGCTGGTGGTGGCAGAAGTGGAACTTCCGGACGAAGGCGCGGACTTTTCCCGTCCGGTTTGGCTGGGACAGGAAGTTTCTGGTGATGTCCGCTACTACAATGCAAACTTAATAAAAAATCCATTTTCCCTGTGGAAAAAGTGATATTTTGTAACGTTATACACAGTTTAAGATTTATCCACAGGATTTTGGAGAAATTATGGGGATAAATGCACAAAATATAGCTGAACAGTCTTTGTCAAGCTGAATATATGGGGTTATCCACGGATTTATCCACATTATCCACAGATTGTGGTTAGAATAAAATAAACAATATACACATGACGCTTATATATTATAGTAGGAAACAGAAAATCATAAATGTTATGTGCATACTTATCCACAGTTGTGGATTAATATGTGGATAAATTGTTACTTTGTATACAGAGTTTCCCATAGACATGCAGGATTTTTGCTTTGCGGCGCGAATTTATACAAGAATAAAGCATGGTTATATCTGGAAAAGAGGTGAGGAATCATGCTGTCGGAGTGGGAACTATTCCTAAGGCTGGTTCTCTCCTGTGTCTTAGGCGGGATAATTGGCTATGAACGTCAATCCCGCAGAAAATCGGCGGGATTACGTACAAATGTGTTGGTGTGTCTGGGTTCCTGTCTGATTATGGTCATGTCTGTGGAAATGTATCAGGAAGTAGAAGGTAAGACGAATGCCGACCCGGCAAGGCTGGCGGCTCAGGTGGTCAGCGGCATCGGTTTCTTGGGAGCTGGTGCGATTATGAAGGAAGGGCTGTCGGTTACCGGTCTTACTACTGCAGCCTGTCTTTGGGTGGTAGCTGGTGTTGGTTTGGCGGTCGGTGCCGGTTTTTATGCAGGGGCACTGATCAGTACGGCGTTGGTTTTTGTAACCTTGGGAAGTCTTTCCCGTTTGGATGACTGGGTTGACCATGAAAAAAATCTCTCGCTCAATATACATACGGTGGACAGGCCAGGGCAGCTTATGCGAATAAGCCGTTGTCTGGAAGATTTGCAGCTGCGGGTGCGAGGCGTTAAGGTCAAGGCTGATGAGGATGAAGTGGACGATAACGGCGAAAAAAGCATGTATATTGATTTGGAGATTTTCAACAAGCAAAGTATCAAGAGCATCATCATCGTCGATGCTGTGCGACAGATTGACGGGGTTATCCGGGTAGATGTGGTTTGATAATTTTTTTGCTTGTGCACAAGGATTTTTTCTCTTGAATGGGGAATAGTAACGGTAGATGATGGAGTCTAAGAAGGAGTGAACGATAATGAATCCAGAGATTATTGATACGATGGTGCGGGCGGCCATGCAGGTGATGGATAACGCCTATGTGCCCTATGGGAAGGCTGCTATCGGTGCTTGCGTACTGGCTAGTGACGGCACATTCTATACGGGCTGCAACATCGAAAATGCCATTCCCCGCTTGTCGGTTTTTGCGGAGGAAGTGGCGATGTACCGAGCGGTGGCTGATGGCAAGCGGGAATTTGATGCGATTGCCATTATCGCGGATACGGAAGAGCCCTTTGTTCCCAATGGCGCTGTCTGCCAGCTGCTCGCAGAATTCAATGTTCCCGAAATCATTATGACCAATATGGATGGCGTGGTAAAGACGGCCAAGCTCACAGAGCTTATGCCTTATGCCAGGGCGCCGATGGATAATGCTCTGCGTCCCGTAGACGAGGAGTAAAATTAAAGTTATGCCCCCTTTCTTTCGATATATTAAGAAAGAAAGGGGGCATTTTTATGTCGCAGATGGGATTGGAAACACTTTTGGCCTTGCAGAAGCTGGCCGATAAGTCTTATAAACGTACAAATACCAGCAAGGAGAAGGAAACGAAGGCTGAGGAAAGTTATAAGGATGTATGGGATAAGGTCAAAAAAGAACAGGAAGAATGGGACAAGACGCTTAATGAATACGATTTGACGAAGTATAAGCTGGGGCTGGTGGACAGTTTTTGGGCCGACAGCCGCCGCAAGACACAGGATTATCTGTACAGCTATTATAAACGCCAGCAGAGAAGCCTGAATCAGCAGGCGATTAATGAAGTGGCCCAGAATATCGCCTGGTTGAACCAGCTCAATAACAGCGGGCTGTTAAATGGCAGTATCGATACGGAAACGGCGCAGGCAACGGGTAAGGCCCTGACTGCAGCCTTGCAGGCTGCAGTGCTGACCAGCATAAGGAACTTTCAGGTCAATTCGTTTTTAGGCATTTGAAGTTGTATTTAGGCTCGCATAATCAGGTTAATTAAGAATGCCAGGCTGATTACGCCCATAACCCAGCTGACTTCTTTATACCTTCCTGTACATACCTTCAGCACAACATAGCTGATAAAGCCAAAGGCAAAGCCGCTGGCGATGCTGTAGGTAAGTGGCATCATAATGATGGTCAGAAAGGCCGGGACACCATCGGTGAGGTCGGAAAAATCAATGTCTTTGACGGAAGAAATCATCAAAGCACCGATGAGAATCAGCGCAGAGGCTGTCGCATAGCTGGGCACCAAGGCAATCAGTGGAGCAAAGAGCAGCAGGGAGAGGAAGCCCAGTGCCGTGACAACAGCGGTAAGACCCGTGCGGCCGCCGGCTTCAATACCCGTAGCACTTTCCAGATAGGTGGTTACGGTGGAGGTTCCTACAAACGCACTGCCAATTGTAGCGAAGGCGTTCATGGTCAGCGCCTTGTTGAGGCCGGGAATTTCTCCGTCCTCCTGCACCATATTGGCCCGGCGGGTAAGACTGATAAGCGTGCCGATATTATCGAACAGTTCCACCATGGTGAAGGTGAAGATGATGGAGATTATCCCATAATTCCAAGCACCTGCAATATCGAACTGGACGAAGGAACCGCTCACCGAGGGAATATCGAAGCTGATAATATCGTTGATGCCGTGGGGAATGGGAGAATACCCCAGGGCCATGGAGAGCAGCGTGGTCACGCCAATACTGATGAGGATAGCTCCCTGCACGCCACGCACCATGAGAATAATCGTGAGCGCTAGCGTAAACATCGCAAAGACAGGCGCCGGTTGGGTAACATCACCGAGCGCGACAAAGGTTGACGGGTCAGATTGCAGGACACCGGCATTTTTGAGTCCGATAAAGGCGATAAACAGGCCGATACCGACTGTGATGGCCGCTTTGAGCGTATCTGGTACGGCATGAATGATGGCTTTCATGATGCCGCCACAGGTTAAAAGCAAAAATACGATACCCGAAAAGAAGACGGCGCCGAGGGCTACTGTCCAGTGCAGGTGCAGGCTGCCGCAGACGTAATAGGAAAAGAAGGCCGCAAGACCAAGTCCGGGGGCAAGAGCCACTGGGTAATTGACCAGTACACCCATAAAGAGGGTGGAAACGGCGGTAATCAGAATGGTAGCGGCGATGGATGCTTCCTGGGGAACTCCAGCATCCGTGAGCATGTGGGGAATGACAAAAACAATATAAGCCATGGCAATGAACGTGGTCAGCCCGGCAAAAATTTCTGTGCGTACCGAAGTATTCCGGTCACGCAGCTTAAACAGGCGGTCTAGCATAACTCCGTTACTGAAAACTTACAAAAAGTTATAAATTTTCATAAGAAAAGCTAACTTTTACGTTTCATTCCTCATTCTTTCCTCGAAAGAGGTATTTCGCATCCGCTTTTGCCGTCCCGAAGAACAGGCTAATCACGTTTGATGTAATGCTCCAGAGGCTTAAATTCCCGACTAACGAATCGGTACATATCTGCATTGACTTGTTGGTGTCTTTATGCAGATTTAGATAGTTCCACTTCTCCATAGCGTTCAAGATTCAACGCCGCCTGGAAATCACGGTCTATCACATTACCACAATGCGGGCAGACATAAGTTCTGTCTGACAGCTTCAGGTCTTTATTTACATATCCGCATTCAATACAAGTCTTAGAACTAGGGTACCAGCGGTCAGCAATAACCACGGGAATTTTTGCCCAATGCGCCTTGTATTCAATCTGTCTGCGGAATTCATAAAGATTCTGTTCCTGCAACTTCTCAGACAGGTGCTTATTCTTCATCATCCCCTGCACATTCAGGTCTTCAAGGCATATAAACCTTGGCTTTCGGTTTATAATCGTTCTCGTCGCCTGATGTACATGATTGACTCTGACGTTTGCCAGCCTGTGATTTATTCGTAAAAGTTGTTTTTCACTTTTTATAAGGTTGCTTGTTTTGCAGTAACTATCTCCTTTCTTATTCATCTGGTATTTACGAGATACCTGACGCTGCAACCTGCGCCGTTTCTTTTTGAGTTTTTTTATTGTATGGGACTTATTGATATTTTTGACTACTGTGGAGTCCGAGATTATCGCTAAGTCCTTGATACCTAAATCAATACCAACTCCCTCGGTGTAGGGACGTTTCGGCTGTTTGCGGACAAATTTTAGCCCTCGCATTGGCTTTAACTTATGCTTGACTACAAAGCCAATTCCCAGCCACCAGTTTTCACCGTCAAAAGTTATTCGCGGTTGGGTGTATTTCATACCAACAGGAATTCTGCCCTTTTCGGCAAGCCTTATCCAGTTGAGCCGTTGACGGTTCTTTTTCTTGCTGCCCGCAATACTCTCCAGTTTGACATGTGTATTGGTGAACTGAATCTTTACATTGTCCTGATAGAAACGAAAGTCGCCATTCTTTTTGCTTCTGAATTTTGGGTGCCCGTTCATATCATAGGCTGTTGGTTTCTTGTCAATACGAGCAAGATAAGCCAATTTTTTAGGGCTATACTTGATATATCCAGGCTGTTTCTGTTTACGAAAGAAGTTCTTATATGCTATACACAAGTCCTTAATAGCCTGCTTAGTGACATTGTTGGATATGTCCAGCAACCAAGGTTTTTCTCCTGAATTTCGCAGAACAGTGAATTCTTTGCGGAGGTCATAATCACTCTGAAGTTTTCTGCCTTCCCAAAAATTATTCATCTGCTTATCTAAAGCCCAGTTATAGGCAAACCTCGAAGCTCCCGCAAACTGAAACAGTTTAGCTTTCTGTTTGTTGTTCGGCAACAGCCGTATTCTGACCGACTTTATCATCTGAATCACCACCAACTAATTCCTGAATCATCTTCTTCGCCTTATGTGCCCACTTTCCTTGGAGTTTACAGCTAAACACTGTAATTATTTGCACCAAGTCCTCGACAAGTTCTTGTTGCTCGCTTTTTTGTGTAGTATCGACTATTTCTATCTTGCAGCCATGTATAGCGGCAATAGTTTCGATAAGCTCAAAACCAAAGCGTAAAAGCCTGTCCTTATAAAGGATAACTACCTTCTCGGCCTGATTAGACTCAATCCTGCGAATAAGGTCTTGTAAACCTTTCTTCTTGTAATTGATTCCAGAACCAACGTCAATGATTATTTCAAAGGGCTGCCCCTGTGCGTATAGATATGTTCTCAGATTTTCTATCTGTCGCTCAAGGTCGTCTTTTTGCTTGGGACTTGATACTCTGCAATAGCCGATAACTTTTTTAGGAGCCGTTTGAATGCCCGTCACAGCATTTAATTGGTCTTCTGAGTAATATCTGTAGCCGTTTGACGAAGTGTGATGAGGATGGAGTTTTCCGCTCCTGTCCCAATTTCTCAGGGTTTGCGGGGTGACTCCGACGATTTTAGCAAACTTGTTGATAGTATAGTATTCCAAGTTCATCACCTCAATACTATTGTATCAATACGTTGTAATATAATCAAGAATATTTTATAACTATTTATAACTTTATTTTATCTGTTAAAAGCCTCCTTAAATTTAGAATAAAGCCTTCCCCAGAGGGGAAGGCTTTATCTATGTTTTACTCGTTAGTATTAGTCCTTGATGGGCTTTTTCAGTACGGACAGTACAGCGCAGCCGACTACAGCACCGATAACGATAGCGGCGATGTACATACCGGCATTGCCGATGGTCGGTACGACGAAGATACCGCCATGAGGAGCACGCAGGGTGCAGTCAAAGGCCATGGAGAGGGCACCTGCCGTAGCGGAACCGATGAATACGGACGGAATCACGCGCAGGGGGTCACCAGCGGCGAACGGAATAGCACCTTCCGTGATGAAGGACATACCCATGACATAGTTGGTGATACCAGCTTTGCGTTCGCTTTCCGTGAAGCGGTTCTTGAAGAAGGTCGTGCAAAGGGCGATAGCCAGAGGCGGAACCATACCGCCAGCCATAACAGCGGCCATTACATGGTATTCGCCGGAAGCGAGCAGGCCAGTACCCGTTACATAAGCTGCCTTGTTGATGGGGCCGCCCATGTCGATAGCCATCATGCCGCCCATGACGATACCCAGCATAATGCGGGCGTTGGGGTCCATGTTCTTCAGCGTGTCAACGAGCCAGGTGTTGATTGCACCAACCGGCGGAGCAATGATGAACATGCTGATGAAGCCGATGATCAGAATACCGAAGAACGGATAGAGCAGAACGGGCTTGATGCCGTCCAGAGATTCCGGCAGGCAGGAGAAGGCTTTCTTCAGGAAGTTTACCGTGTAACCAGCAACGAAACCAGCTACGAGAGCGCCGAGGAAGCCGGAACCCGTAGTGCCAGCCAGCGCACCGCCGACGAAACCTACAGCAAGGCCCGGACGGTCAGCGATGGACATGGCGATAAAGCCGGCGAGAATCGGCAGCATGAAGCCGAAGGATGCACCGCCGATATCCATGAAGAACTTAGCCAGCGGCGTATTGGAACCGAATTTGCTCGGGTCGATGGAGTAATCATCGAACAGGAAGGCCATGGCAATCAGGATACCACCGCCAACAACGAAGGGCAGCATGTGGCTGACACCGTTCATGAGGTGCTTGTAAATCTGACGGCCGAGGCTTTCGCCGGATACATCAGCAGCGGATTCTTCGGCATTAGAACCGGAAGCATGGTAAATCGGCGCGTTGCCGGACAGGGCACGGTCTAAAAGTTCGTCTGCCTTGTTGATGCCGTCAGCAACTTTGGTGATGATGGTCGGCTTGCCATCGAAACGGGCCATAGCGACGTTCTTATCAGCAGCGACGATGATGGCGTCAGCTTTGGCGATTTCTTCAGCGGTCAGTACGTTCTTGGCACCGCCGGAGCCGTTGGTTTCAACCTTGATGGTGATGCCGCGCTTCTTGGCATGCTGTTCGAGGCTTTCGGCAGCCATGAAGGTGTGGGCAATACCCGTGGGGCAGGCCGTAACAGCCAGTACCTGAATGTGGTCGGCTTTCGGAGCAGCTTCTTCTGCTTCTGCTGCTGCCGGAGCTACGAATTTGCCATCTTCTTTGGCATCGATGAGCTTCAGGAATTCATCTTTGCTCTTAGCGGCAATCAGGGCTTCCTTGAAGTCCGGGTCCATAATCATGGTAGCCAGCTTGGACAGGATAGCCAGATGGTCGTCATTGGCAGAGTCCGGAGCAGCAATCATGAAGAACAGGCGGCTCGGCAGGCCGTCCATGGATTCAAAATCCATACCGGCAGGAACCGTCATAGCGGCAAGGCCGGCAGCCTTTACACCAGCACTCTTGGCATGGGGAGTGGCGATACCGTCGCCGAGGCCAGTGGTGCCGGATGCTTCGCGGGCGAATACATCTTTTTTGTACTGTTCTTTGTCGGACAGGTTGCCGCCGGCTTCCATAAGGTCAGCCAGCTGATTGATTGCGGCCGCTTTGTCCGCAGGGGAGGCGCCTAGAACGATGCTATCGCTCTTGAGCAGGTCAGTGATACGCATAATGTTCTCTCCTTTTATAAAGTAATTATGAATAATGCCTTAAAGGCGAAAACCCAATGTTTGGATAACGATAAAGGAATTATAATAAATTTAAGCTTAGGCGATGGTCTTTAAGAGCGCTTCAACTTCCGGACGGGTAGCGAGGTTTTCGCTGAAGGCCGAAGCAGAGCCCGTGGCTACGCCCCAATGGAAGGCCGTTTCAAAGTCGCCATCCGATTCCATGTAACCCGTGATGAAACCGGCTACCATGGAGTCGCCAGCGCCTACGGAGTTGATGAGCTTGCCTTTTGGTGCCGGGCACTTGAAGGACTTGCCTTCAGCCGTCAAGAGGATAGCGCCGTCACCAGCCATGGAAATCAGCACGTTCTGTGCGCCTTTTTCCTGCAGCTTCTTGGCATAGGTGATGATTTCTTCGTCCGTGGTGAGTTTCACGCCGAACATATCGCCCAGTTCGTGATTGTTGGGTTTAATGAGGAACGGATGATACTGCAGCACGTTTAAGAGCAGTTTCTTTTCGGCATCAACGACGATGCGGATACCCTTGCCGTCAAGGCGGGCCATGATGCGCTGATAGATGTCATCCGGCAGCGTCTTCGGAATGGAGCCTGCCAGTACCAGCGTGTCGCCTTCGACGAGTTTATCGAGCTGGGCAAAGAGTTCAGCCTGCTTGGCTTCGCTGATGTCCGGGCCCTGACCGTTGATTTCCGTTTCCGTCTTAGCTTTTGCTTTGACATTGATACGGGAAAATCCCTCATCGAGCTGCACAAAATCGCTCGTCACGCCAAAATCTTTGAGCTGGCGCTTGATTTCTTCGCCGGTGAAACCAGCGACAAAACCCAGAGCAGCATTGTCGTGGCCGAGATTCTTGAGCACGATGGACACGTTGATGCCCTTGCCGCCAGCTAAGACCTGTTCGTAGTTCACGCGGTTGATTTCGCCGGCAGTGAAGTTGTCGAGGCGGACGATGTAATCCAAAGATGGATTGAAGGTTACAGTGTAAATCATCTTTCATTCTCCTTCAATTATAGTGGTGTAATCACGATATTTTTTATCTTCCAAGTGTCCCGTAATGATGGTGGCACTGGAAAGGTGGGCAAAGGTAATTGGGGAAATTTTGTTGAATTTCGACCGGTCAGCCAGCACAAAGGCTTCTTTGCAGCGGAGCAGGGCGGCACTCTTGATTGTGCCTTCATCTGCATCCGGGGTAGAAAAGCCGGATTTGGGGCTGATGCCGTTGGTACCGAAAAAGCCTTTGGTGAAATTATAGTTCTTGAGGCTTTCCATTGCTTCGGTGCCAACAACTGCTTCGGTGATGGCTTTCACCGCTCCGCCGATGATAAAGACCTTAAAGCCTTTGGCGGACAGGCGGGCGGCATGCTGCATGCCGTTGGTGACGAATACTGCACTGGTTTCCGTCAGAAAGTCAATCAGGTGCAGGGTGGTGGTTCCAGCATCGAGGTAAACAAAATCTTTGGGTTTAATGAGTCCCGCTGCTTTGCGGGCAATAACGATTTTTTCCTCAGGGAATAAATCGTTTTTGGTTTTCATGTCTTCCTCGGCACTGCTGTAATTGTTGTCGAGGGAAGTGGCCCCGCCGTATACTTTGTATAGGCGCCCGCTCTTGTGCAGGGCAGCCAGATCCCGGCGTACCGTGGATTCTGAGGCTCCTAAAGCCTGAGTGAGGTCAAGGACGGTAACAGCCTTTTTTTCTTCAAGGATGCGCAAAATTGTAGCGTAGCGTTCTTCTGTCAGCATGGCTATCACTCTCCTAAATTTGACGTTTTCTATATCATACAACTAAAGTCCGTCAAAGTCAATCAAAGACACGAAAAAACAAGCAAAAAGTTGCTAAATCCCGCCAAAAACCACCGACAAAATACGAATGTACTTTAGCGTGATACAGAAAAAACATGAAAAAGAGGATTATTGTCTGCATTTACCTAATAATATATAATGAATATAGAATAAAAACAGGAGCGTGAGGCGTATGGAAGAACAGGCAGGCTATGAAAATGGCAATACGAAACAGATAATCGGTCAACATCGTAAGACTTCTTTTTATGTGAAAAAGTATGCCATGATTTTTGTGGGAGCCATTATCGCCGCTTTTGGGCTGGAGGAGTTTTTGATTCCCAACAACGTCATTGATGGCGGGATTGTGGGTGTGTCCATTATGATGGAAACCATAACGGGCATCAGCTTAGGTGTTTTCTTGGTAATACTCAATATTCCTTTCTTGTTTATGGGGTATAAGCAAATTGGCAAGAATTTTGCGATTGCGACCTTGGTGGCCATTTGCTTTCTGGCCGTTTGGTCAGAGGTTTTTGAGCCGCTGCAAAAGGTGACGGATGACCCGTTTTTGGCAGCCATCTTTGGCGGTATTATTGACGGTTTGGGCGTGGGGCTGATTATCCGCGCGGGCGGCAGTTTGGACGGCACGGAGATTGTCGCCATCATCATGGATAAGAAATCCGTGTTCTCGGTCGGCGAAGTAGTTATGTTTATCAACCTCTTTATTTTGTCCAGTGCAGGTCTCTTATATGGTTGGGACAAGGCCATGTACTCTTTGGTCGCGTACTTCGTTATTTCCAAGATGATCGATGTGGTCATCAAGGGGCTCGATGAATCCTATGCGGTGATGATTGTCACCAACGCGCATGATGAGATAACCTCGGCCCTCAATGACCGGCTCGGGCGCGGCGTTACGCTGCTGCATGGTGCTGGCGGCTACACTGGCGAGAGCAAGGAAGTTTTGTACTGCGTGGTCACGCGTCTGGAAGTCGATAAGCTCAAGGAAATCGTGCTCGACAAGGACGAGAACGCCTTTGTTACGATTAATGCCGTCCATGATATTGTCGGCGGCAGGTTCAAGAAGAAGTCCATCCACTAAAATGTTGGAGGCTTGGAGGTGGCAGCGTGAAACGAAAAATTACCTTGCTGGTGACGTTATTTTTGTGTATATTGTCTGTACAGGCTTGGGCTGCGGAGCGTATTCCTTTGCGGGTGGCACAGTTTCCCTTGCTCGTGCAGAGTTATATGACGCCGGCGCAGGAGGTACAGGATAGATTGGAAACGCTTGTTGACCGCAGTCTGCATGTACCGTTGAATGGCACGTTGAATGCCGTCTATTACATTCCGGAGAAGGATTGTCAGGCGGCCTTGGAGGAGGCAAGGGCCAGCGCTGCCTCTAAGGTAAAGCTAAAGGATATCATGCGTCCGGTTGCGGAAAAATTAAATGCGGATTTGGTGGTTATCCCTGTGCTGACCGGCTATGAACAGTATCAGACTATGAGCTGGCATCGTTGGGGCAGGTATATTGTTCACAGCTATGCCGCAGTGGAGATTGTCGGTTTTGATAAATCCAAGGACGAAGTGTTCAGCAAGGGCGCTTCCCGGCATTTCAACGATGAATATTCTACGCAGGGCGATGTGAGCCAGTTGGCTTACGATGTGATGAATGAAGCTCTGCATAAAGCAAAGCTTCATGACCGCATTTGGATTTGGCGGGAAAGATAGGAGTAACAATGGCAGGAAAAAAAGTTTATGCGGTGAGAAATGGGCGCAAAACGGGAATTTTTACGACATGGGCAGAGTGCAAGGCACAGGTCGATGGCTTTCCGGGCGCACGGTTTAAGGGGTTCACTGACCCGAATGAGGCGACAAAATGGCTGAATCTGGATTATGTGCCGCCTTATGGCAGAGGCAAGGCAGCAGCAGCGCCGCCCGCAGAGCAGCCTGCAGTAAATATGGACGATGCGGCAGATTACATCATCTATACGGATGGTTCCTGTCTGCGCAATCCCGATGGCCCCGGTGGCTGGGCCGCGGTAATCGCCGACCAGGTGGAAGGAAAGCTCACCGAACTGCACGGTGGGGAACCGTCAACGACCAACAACCGCATGGAACTGACCGCGGCCTTACAGGCGTTATCCTTTGCGCGGAACGGTTCGCTGATTGACCTTTACACCGACAGTCAGTACCTCAAGAATGCCTTTACGAAAAACTGGCTGGCCGGGTGGAAGCGCAAGGGCTGGATGACGGCGGCCGGAACGCCGGTGAAGAATCAGGATTTATGGCAGCAGCTCGATGCGGCTTTTAGCGCCCATCAGGTGCGGTTTCACTGGGTTAAGGGGCACGTAGGCGTTGCCCAGAATGAACGCTGTGATGAATTGGCCAAAGCAGAAGCAATGAAATATCAATAATCGTTAATATGCAAAAATCCCGTGAACGGCGGTTTGTCGTTCACGGGATTTTTTATTCTGCCTTAGGCGATATCTTCGCCGTTCGTGGCAATGACTTTCTTGTACCAGTAGAAGGATTTTTTACGGGCACGTTTCAGGGTGCCTTTACCTTCGTTGTCTTTGTCTACATAGATGAAGCCATAGCGTTTTTCCATTTCGCCGGTTCCAGCGGATACCAGGTCAATTGGGCCCCAGGGGCAGTAACCCCAAAGGTCTACGCCGTCTTCATCAATGGCTTTTTTCATTTCCTCGATGTGGGCGCGGAAGTAGTTGATACGCTCATCATCCTGGATTTCGCCGGACTGCGGGGCCGTTTCGTGGAGGCCGATGCCGTTTTCGACAATCATCAGCGGCAGTTCATAGCGCTCCTGCAGGACATTGAGCATATAGCGCAGTCCCTGCGGGTCAATCGGCCAACCCCAGTCGGATTCCTGAATGTAGGGGTTCTTGACACCTACGGCAAAGCCACCCTGCAGGTTTTCCTTGCGTTCTTCCACGGAGGTGGTTACATGACTCATGTAGTAGCTGAAGGCGAAATAATCAACCTTGCCCTGCTGGAGAATGTCTAAGTCACCATCTTCCATTTCCACATGATAGCCCTTGTTCTCCCAAAGTTTCAGGATATAGGACGGATAGTGACCGCGTGCCTGAACATCGCCGAAGAAGAAGCTCTTATCCATCTCTTTGAGGGAAGCCAGCTGGTCGCCGGGACGGCAGGTTTCCGGATATACCGGACTCATGGCCAGCATGCAGCCAATCTTGAAATCCGGATTAATCTTGTGGCCTTCGATAACGGTTTTAGCCGAAGCGAGGAACTCGTGGTGTGCAACCTGGAACAGGGTAGCGTATTTGTCCTCGTTTTCGCCATAGAGAATGCCGCTGTTGGTGAAGGCGGTAAAGGGGACGTTGACCTCGCGCTGATTGTTGATTTCGTTGAAGGTCATCCAGAATTTAACCTTGTCTTTGTAACGCTTGAAGCAGGTTACGGCGAAGCGGACGAAGAAATCCACCAGCTTGCGGCTGCGCCAGCCGCCGTATTCCGTTACCAGATGGTAAGGCATTTCAAAGTGGGACAGCGTAACCACAGGTTCAATGCCATGTTTGAGCATCTCGTCAAAGAGGTCATCATAGAATTTCAGGCCTTCTTCATTTGGTTCTAACTCATCGCCATTGGGGAAAATTCTCGTCCAGGCGATGCTGGTGCGGAAGCACTTAAAGCCCATTTCCGACAGCAGAGCCAAATCTTCTTTATAATGATGATAAAAATCAATGGCTTCGTGATTGGGGTAGTTTTTGCCCGGCAGTACGCCATCCGTGATTTCGCGCGGAACACCATGACGGCCTGCGGTCATGACATCGGCAACGCTGACGCCTTTACCGCCTTCCTGCCAGCCGCCTTCCAGCTGATGGGCAGCTACGGCGCCACCCCATAAGAAACCTTTTGGAAAACCCATAATGAAAAACCTCCGTGAAAAGATAATCGTCGATATTATTAGTTTAACTTTGCTTCCAGTGCATCAATGCGTTTATGCGTGTCGATAAACTCCTGTGCAATGGTCTTGAATGCCTCAGCGCTCATCAACTGGTCTTCTGCGTGCAGGATGAGCAGGGATACTGCGCTGCCCTGACCTTCGTTGGCTTCCTTGGTCAGCAGGCCGGCATGGGCATCGTGACCAAGCGCAAAGCTTTCGTCACCTTCGGCAATCAGCTTTGCGGATTGCTCGTAGTCGCCGGTTTTAGCCGCTTGAATGGCTTCGATATAGCAGCTGCGGGCTGTGCCTACACTGGAAATTATTTTAAAGGCAATAAGTTCTAATTCTTCCATAGTCAAAGACAACCTTTCGTTCGATTATGCGTTCATTTTTTCCTTGGCGAATTTCAATACACCTGCGCCATCCATACGGCCATACATGCGCATGTCGATAGCATCCACGGGAATGCCGGGCAGAAGCTCCTGAATCTTGGCTTTCTGGAAACGAACCTGAGGACCAAGGAGAACTACGTCAGAACCGGCGGCCTTTTCTTTGGCTTCGGAAGTGGGGTAAGCGGCGATTTCACATTCAAAGTTTTCATCGGCAGCAGCTTTCTGCATAGCTTTAACCAGCATGCTGGTGCTCATACCTGCGGCGCAAAGTAACGTAATCTTTTTCATAATGAATCATCCTTTCAAATATATAAATGAATTGTTTTTAGTTATGCAGAACGGGGGAGCCGTCTTCTTCCTGGTTATTGCTGCCATCACCCATTTCTTCAGCCAGCATCGCTTTGTCCTGAGCGCGGACGAAGGGGAAGTACACAGCGGTGCTCATGGCGATGACGATAATCTGTACAACTGCGCCCTGCCAGCCGTTTAACAAAAGACCAGCGATGATGGGCGGGGTCGTCCAGGGAATCTGTACAGCGCTGAACGGGCTCATAAAGCCGATGGCGATGGACGCATAAGTGATGACAATTGCGAGCAGCGGAACGAGTACGAACGGAACGAGCATGAACGGGTTGAATACAATCGGCAGACCGAAGATAACCGGTTCGTTGATGTTGAAGAGACCAGGAACTGTAGCCAGTTTCGTAATGGATTTCATCTGAGAGGACTTAGCGGAGAGCCAGCTGGCAATCAAAAGACCCATCGTGATGCCGCAGCCGCCGGATTTGATGAATACATCGGTAACCTGAATCGTGATGATTTTTGCATCGGGATTGCCTGCAAGGCTCATACCTGCGTTAAGGATAGCCTGATTGTCAAGCGAGTTGGCAATCAGAATGGGGTTTACCACACCGCCAACCACGTTGGGGCCATGAATACCAGCCCAGAACAGGATGCTCTGGAGAGCGGCGATAATGGAACCGCCAATCAGCGTATCGGAAAGACCCTGCAGCGGAGTCTGTACAAGTGCAAAGATGAGTTCCGGGAAAGTCGTAGCGCCCATGAAGTGGCAGAGACCATAGATGATAGCGCCGAGGGTAAAGAGAATCATGCCCGGAGTCAGGGCTTCAAAAGCCTTGGCTACACCACCGGGAACTGCGGGCGGCATCTTGATGCCGATGTGATTCTTCTCACAGTAGCAGAACACCCAGGAAACAACGAAACTTACGAGAATTGCGGTGATAACACCGTTACTGCCTGCCCAGGCTTTAGGGATGATGTTGTCCACAACAGCACCGCCTTCGGCTGCCACAGAGGGTGGCAGGAGAATCAGGAAAGTGGAAAGGGCCAGAATCGAAGCCATCATGGCATCGCAGCCTTCGCCTTCTACATATTTGTAAGTGATGGCTAGAACGGCAATCAGGGCTAAAACACTGAATGTAGCACCGGAAACAGCATTTAACGGGTCAGTCCAGTTCGGGCCGAACATTCCGGCCATGAATTCGGCATAACCCGGAATCGGCAGGTTGGCCAGCAGCAGGAACACCGAACCGCAGATGGTAAAGGGGGTAGTCATGATAAAGCCATCGCGCAGAGCAGCTACAGCACGGATTTCCGCGAAGCGCCCCATGAACTCGATGAACTTATCGAACATCTCTTGTTTGTTCATTTTGATAACTCCTTTGTAAAACGTCTGAATAAATGCGTTTGCCTTAAGACAAGTTCACTATATCATCACTTTTATGTTGTTTCAATAGATTCAGACGATTGCGGTCGGGTGTTTCAAAAAAAGAATAAAAAAACCGAAACGCGTGAAACAGCGTTTCGGTTTTTTATTCTTTTGTTAGGATTACCATAAACGATTTTTGTCATCGGGATGGCCAAGGTAATTCTCAAATTCTGTATAGAAGTTTTCTACATCCTTGAAATGGCGGGAGAGAAGCATACTGACCATTACATCAAAGTAATAGCGGGCGCCGACACTGAAGATATTGCCGCCCATATCCAAATACTCCAGCGTATTGGCTACATAGAGAAATTCATCGCAGAGTCCGGCCAGTTCTGTTTCACGGTTTACGGAGAGCAGAATCGTTTTGACCTTGCATTTTTTCAGGATTTTCGCTGTGCGAATCAGACGCTGATTGATACCGGAGCGGCTGATGATAATAGCGGCATGACTGGGGTCTGCGACCAGTGCGGCACAAAGCTGGCTGTTCAGGGAGTTATGGGCTACGGCGGTTTTTTTCACCTGCAGGAAGTTATATACCGCCATTTGGGCGAGTGAATAATTCTGGTCGTAGGCATAGATGTCGATGATGGACGCTTTATCCAGGATGCCTGCTATCCGTTCCATTTGGTCGGTGTCCATTTCATTCTTCGTTTCTTCGATGGCCTCGATTTCGAGCTGTGCCAGCATACGGATGATATCGGAGGTGGAGTCCTTGTCCGTGATGGGGCGGCGCATGATATGAGCACCGCAGGGCAGCGTCCGGTTTACCTCACTGGTGAATTTTATCTTGAATTCATTATAGCCTTTCAGCCCCAGTTTCTGACACAGACGGAAGATGGCGGCGGGACTGGTATAAGTTTTTTCGGCGAGTTCGCGGGTCGTCATTTCCGAAATCTGGGCGGGGTTGGCTAAGATATATTCGACGATGTTTTCCTCTGTGGAGGAAAAACGCTCTCCTTCCTGCATGGCTTTTAACAGGCGCACAGCAACCACTCCTTCGTTATTATTCTGTCTTCATTATATAAGAAAAATGGATGATAGCAATATTTTTATTTATTTTTTATTGAAGTAAACGCTATCTATGACAAATGTCATGCAATTATTTATAAAGTTGTGACATAGTTCAGCTGACTTTGACCGAGTTTGCTATTATAATTCTTATTGTCAGAAAAAAACAAAGCTTAACTATCTTGCATCGATTGGGGAAAATCGTGCAAGAGGAATTCCGAAAGGGGAATGAATTATGGAAATCGCATTTTGCCGTATTGATGATCGTCTGATTCATGGTCAGGTCGCAACTGTTTGGACGAAGGTAACGGGCTGCAACCGTATCATGTGCTGCAGTGATGAAGTTGCTCAGGACGAAATGAGAAAGAAGCTCCTGCTGCAGGTTGCTCCTCCGGGAATCAAAGCTTACGTTGTGCCTGTGGAAAAGGCTTGCGAAGCTTACAAGAACCCGAAGTATGATGCATTCAAGACGCTGTTCCTGTTCACGAAGCCCGCTGATGTGGTTCGTGCAGTTAAGGGCGGTATTCCCTTCAAGTCCGTCAACCTGGGCGGTATGACTTACAAAGATGGCGATACGCTGATTTCCAGCGCTGTTGCGGTAAATCCGGACGATGTCAAGGCTCTGCTCGAACTGCAGGAAATGGGCATCGAAGTGGAAATCCGCAAGCTCGCCAGCGAACCAAAAGGCGATTTGATGTCGGCGCTGAAAGCTAAAGGTTTGGCTTAATCGCGTAAATTCATTCAGGGAATTATCATCAGGAATCTCGAAGGGGGATTAATTCATTATGACGAGTGTACAATTTATTCTGCTCATCGTGGTGGCCGCCATCGCTGGTATGGGAAGTGTGCTCGACGAAGCACAGTTCCATCGTCCACTGGTTGCCTGCACGCTGGTTGGTCTTGTTTTAGGTGATATGACGACGGGTATTATCCTTGGCGGTACGCTGGAAATGCTGGCTTTGGGCTGGATGAACGTCGGTGCAGCAATGGCACCGGATGCGGCTCTGGCTTCCGTAGTTTCCGCAATCCTCGTAATCGTTGGCCATCAGTCCATCGGCGCTGGTATCGCACTGGCCGTACCTCTTGCCGCTGCTGGTCAGGTTCTCACCATCTTCGTTCGTACCATCACCGTATTCTTCCAGCATTTAGCTGATAAATTTGCTCTGGAAGGCAATGCTTTCGGTATTGAAATGTGCCATATCGGCGGTCTGCTGCTGCAGGGTATCCGCGTAGCTGTTCCGGCTGCTATCGTTGCTGCTGTTGCCGGTACGGACACGGTTAACTCCATGCTGGCTTCTATTCCGGAAGTAATCACTCGCGGTCTGCAGGTTTCCGGTGGTTTCATCGTCGTTGTTGGTTATGCAATGGTTATCAACATGATGAACGCTAAGTCCCTCATGCCGTACTTCTTCCTCGGCTTCCTCATCGCTGTATTCACCAACGTCAACCTCATCGGTTTCGGTGCTATCGGTCTTATCGCTGCTTTCTTCCATATCCGTGGTCTGCAGCGCGAACTGAACGGCGCAGCTGCTGGCGGCTCCAGTGACCCGCTGGATGCGATTGACGATTCTGATTTGATGTAAGGGGAGGTTCGACTCATGGAAAAACAGCTCACTAAAGGCGATCTCGTATCGATTTTTATCCGTTCCAACTTCCTGCTCGGCTCCTTCAACTTCGAGCGTATGCAGGCTATCGGTTTCTGCGTGTCCCTGATTCCGGCACTCAAGAAACTCTATAAAGATGACCCGGAAGAATACAAGCGTTCCTTGAAACGTCACCTCGAATTCTTCAACACGCAGCCGTTCCTGGCAACCCCGATTATGGGTATCATTGCCGCAATGGAAGAAAAGAAGGCCAATGGCGCTGATATCGGTGAGGACACTCTGTCCGGCGTTAAAGTAGGTCTGATTGGTCCTCTGGCTGGTGTCGGTGACCCGATTTTCTGGGGCACGCTCCGTCCGGTACTCGCCGCTCTCGGTGCTGGTGTTGCTCTGACGGGCAGCCTGGTTGGTCCGCTGATTTTCTTCATCGCGTTCAACGTTATTCGCCTGCTCACGAACTGGTACGGCGTAATGTACGGCTATGATAAAGGTACGGAACTCGTAAACGAAGTAGGCGGCAACCGCATGCGTTACCTCACGGAAGGTTCCTCCGTACTCGGTCTTCTGGTTATGGGTGCTCTCGTAGCAAAATGGACCACGGTCAACATGCCTCTGGTACTGTCCTCTTATACGAACAGCCAGGGTGAGCAGGTTGTTACCACGGTTCAGAGCCTCCTCGACAGCCTTATGCCTGGCATTGTTCCTCTGCTGATGACCTTTGCCTGCATGTACCTGCTAAAGAAAGGCGTTAACCCGCTGGTTATCATCCTGGGCCTCTTCGCCCTTGGCATTGCTGGCTACGCTGTTGGTCTTTTCGCCTAAGATAAGTCCAGTAGTAGTCTACATACACATTCCATTATATATTCATTCCCGAAAAGCCCTGCGAAGTTTGTTCGCAGGGCTTTTCCTGTTGGTTGGTTATGGTCAATTTGTTACATCCTTGTGTTTAGCCAGATATTCCCGCAAAAATGGATTGTTATTGGCAGTTTGTTTCGGTACAGGACGGTTTTGAATAGCCATAGCGAGAAATTGGTCAGCGGCAGTGCGTACACCGGCTGTCGCAATGATAACTTCATCAACGTATTCAGGAGCTTTGCGCAGGACATCCAGTGCAAGGCTCTTTATGTTTTTGTCCTTCAACAATGCCTGTTCCGAGCGGCGTTTCAACATGCCCTGAATGTAGGCACCGGGATTGAATGGCGTGGCATCATGGGCGTGTTCCTTGACTTTGACCAGCGTGTAGAGAATGACTTTCCAGCAAACGGCAGGCTGGTTGTCCAGCTTGCTCCATGAGGATTCGGCAAAGCCGAGCTTCTGCAGGCGTTTGTGCAGATAATCGCGGGACGGCACACTGCTTTCGTTAAGCAGGCCGCTGCCTGATATAGCTGTAAGCAAGGGATATTTATTGGCGCCCAACGGGCGCATTTCCACTTCAAAAGTAAATTCGGCAATACGGCGTCCTGTGCGGCGCGACACGATATCATGGGGATTTACTATCGTCACAGGACAGAACTCGTTTTCATTCATATCTTCAATGACGGAGGAGATGATATCCCGGCTGTAGGAAGATGGCCGGATAGAGGCAGAGGACGGTGGCACAAAGGCCATCAAATCTTCAAGGGAAATCGAGATTTTATAGGGAGGATTTTCGTTATTTTTCTGCAATATGGCAATCTGACCAAAAAGCCAGCGGGAAAACGGATAGGTGTAGCTGGAACGGGCAAAGGCATCAAATTCCCGCGGCACCTGAATTTCCGGGCGGGAAAGCAGCATGGCGACATAGTATTTGACGAAATCGGCATTGACGGTCACGGTGATAACGCCGCTTTCCGCATTGTAATGCGTAGTGGTGACAATGGCGGCTTCAATGTATTTTTCCTTGTCTTCCGCATTATCAAGGATAATGCGCTCCTTGTAAGCATTTTTGGAAACCTTGTTCATCGCCCGTTCGATATTGCGGTAGAGCGTGAACCAATCGTCAATATTGCGCAGCTTGGCTTCACTGCGGACATCAATGGGAATATGGATGTTCTTGTCCACCTCAAACTCTGCGCCGGAGTAGACCATCTGCTGAATGGTATAGCGGACTGCGGAGTAGACATTGTTCTCCAGCTTGGAGGTAGCTCTGAGCGGATAGGCCGCAGCGTATTGTATGGACGAGAAAAAGGGCAGTTCTAACTGTTGGGGAGTGGTCATGTTTTCACCTCGTGTTAAACACATTAGCAAAATTTGGCGGCGTAAGCAAGCACGTTAAATATCTGCAATTAAGCGCGGTCAAAGGATAAAACAGGCCTAATCCTTGCGCGTATGATTTATTCTTAGGGGGCGTTTATTTGCCTTATTGGATTTCATAAAAGTTAAGTCAATATATAGGCGGCTGATGGCAGACCACGCCGCACGGCGAAAATAGGGCCTTTATTTGCAGGAAAATAACGCCTTTGCAGATTTTTAACGGAGATATTGCGGAATAATAACGGTGGGATTGCAGATTTTTGACGGCGATTGCAGAAAAATAACCGTTAATGATGGAGATATGTGGATAAAGCTGTGGATAACTTGTTGATTTGCTGGGGAAAAGGTGCGTGACAGCAATAAAATCAAGCATACTGCACCTGTGGATGTTATTTTTCTGCAATGATGGCGTTTTTTCTCTGCAATAGGAAAAAAATTTTGTCCGTTAAAATTCTGCAATAAGCATATCATGGACAATGTGCATTTTTTTGTACATATGTTTTGCTATGCTTGTACCAACAGTAATAAAACCATGATTGATAAAATGGAGGAGCATTACTTATGGACTTGATGAAGCGCTATCAGAAATTGAAGGATAAAGTTATGGACAGGAAGGAGGAGTTTCAGGAGCTGATGTCGTATATCGAAAATGAGACAGAATATTTGACAGCGTCAGCTTCGACAAGGTTTCATCTGTGCCATGAACAGGGACTTTTAGAACATAGTGTAAATGTCGCCGAAACCATGCTGAAACTGAAAAGCACGCTGACTCCGGAAATAAGTGACGAGAGCTGCGTTATCGTGGCACTCCTGCATGATTTGGGCAAAGCAGGGATGCCGGGGAATCCGCAGTACATCAAAAATGAACCGACACCGAAGCAAAAAGCTTATGGTTATGCAGCCAATCCGCCTTATCGTTTTAATAATGAACTGACCTATCTTAGCGTGCCGATTAGAAGCCTCTATCTCATTACGCCACGTTTCCCGCTCACAGAGGAAGAAGTGCAGGCGATTGCCTACCATGATGGGCAGTATGTGGAAGATAACAGAAGCGTGGCAACTCGTGAGGAAAAATTGACATTGCTACTTCAGTATGCTGATAGTTGGAGTTGCTTTGTGGTGGAAGAATGATTTTGAAAGGAGAGATGTGATATGAATTATTGGTTTCATCGTATCAGCTATGAGGCGCGTGTGTCTTATCCTCTTTTGGAAAAAGGATATATGACCATAGGATTTGGTGATCTCTTGCCGAAGTATGGTACAGTCGTTGCGGAGATTAAGGCAGGTACTATTGATGAGGAAAAATACAATGAAATTTTTCAAGAGATCTATAACAAAGTTAGCCGTAATCGTTGGTTTTTGTGGAATTTTTCTAGATTTGCAGTGGGCGATTGGGTAGTTATTCCTTCGTGGGGAACATTTGCTGTATACGAAGTATTGGAAACGGCAAAATCAATTAACAATTTGCCGCGTGACATCATTGACAGCATCAAGGATTGGAATGGTAAAGGTGTTGTTTTTGATGGTGCAGGAATTTCTGATAGTGACGGTAAAGAATACGACTTAGGCTTCTTTATAAAAGTATCGCCCATTACTCATTACAGTAATGGAACTGAATTTGCTCCTAGAGCTCAGTTCCTTAAAAGTGCCCTGACAAAACGCTTGAAATCACGCGCAACCAACGGAAATTTGAATGATTTGGCTGATGATGTAAAAAATGTTGTTGCTGATATAAAAAATAATAAGCCACTAAATTTTTACACAACAGTATCGGATAACTTGAGCAAATCATTGAAGGAGTTAATCCAAAAAGAAATTACTCCAGATAAATTTGAACTACTCGTTGAATGGTACATGAAGAAACTGGGAGCAGACGATGTATATATCCCACCAAAAAATGCTTCCAACAAGCCTGATGATGGCGATGCTGACGTTATAGCAACTTTTTCAAGGCTTAATCTAGTGGTTTATATTCAGGCTAAGCATTACGAGGGTATTCAGAACGACAACTGGGCGATAACTCAAATTAAAAATTATATTGATGGCGTTGATAAAAATAATTATACCTGCGCTGCATGGATAATATCATCTTGTGATGAATATTCGCCAGAAGTAAAGCAAGCAGCTCTTCAGCAGAGTATTCAAAATATCTCTTTACCTATTCGATTGATAAATGGCGGTGAATTTGCAAAAATGTTGATTGATGTTGGGGTTAGCGATTGCGTAATCTAAAAATAACATAGAGCATAAAAATATGCACGCTGGAGTTTACACTCTCACACTCTCAGCGTGCATATTTTTATCGTTCATTCATTTTCCTTTTCCCATTTATCATATTTTTTTGGTGTGCGGAATGGTAAGTGTTAAATAAGAACATGGAATTGCCTCCTTAATTCTTATTAAGTTTTTTTTATAGGGAATACAATGTGCATTTTTTTGTACATTGTTAATGGTATATTGAAGATATACATGATAAGGAGGTTGAAATCATGAATTTTATCGATAGTGGCGAATATGTACGTATTGACGGAAAAATGAAATTGCCAGATTTTCCGCTTAGTACCGTGATATTGCTAAAGGGAGAGCCGTACGATTTAATTTTTTACCAGAATAGCTGTACAGGAAAAAGAGCGACTGTTCCGTGGAGTGTTTGGAGAAATACTCCACGGAATGATTCACTGGAAGGCTATTTGACCACTTGGTTCCCAATAGATAACGCGCCATTGCAGCCAAATAGAATCAGCCAATGGAATTGGCAAGGTCTTACAGAAGTCTTTTTATTAAATGAAATTGGCTGTTGCTTGAAAGATGTATTTATTCATACAGGCGATAATGAATGGCTTTACCCGAATTACATGGGGGTAAAACCCAAAAAGGTACATGATAGTCCAGTGATAATGCACTATCCTAATATTATGTTTAATTGCATGATAAATTTTAAGGGGAAATTATTGCTGGGGCATGGACGGAAAAATAACATTTTGACCAAATATGATGCTGTGGTGGAAGTGGATGTTGATGCAGGCAAATTACGGTCAGTAGAAAATGTTACCACGCTGATTAAAACCATAAAGCAATGGATGCTTCAAAATCCAGGGTATAGGATGGAAGATATATTAAAAAATTTCCCGGATATTGGACGTGATAGATCATATTGGTTTATTTAAGATAATCGATATATTTTTCACTTGTGACAGTTGATGAGAAAATTTTGTGATATGTGTACGTTTTGTAGCAATGACCTCCTGACAAAAATGAACTGTCAGGAGGTCATTTTGCGATTCATCAGTAAATTTTTTATCTCGCTTTTTTACTGGATAATAATTTTTCTTTCAAAGCATGGATTAGGTTCAGCTGTTGTTGGCTATACTGCTCTGTAAATTCTCCCACCGTGAAATGTTGTGGACAATATAGTACATCTTGGAGCACATCGCTAAATGTATGCGAATGATTTGGCCAATCGCATTGGCAGATATCTTCTTCTATGTAGTAATCATATGTTTCGTTATATTGTACAAATTCAGCCATTACCCATTCGATAGGACCGCGTTCTTCATAATTTTTATCATCGAATCCCTTTACCATGCATCGCCATTCATTTGATTTTTTGCAGAAATGAGGGATTTTTTCACTGGATACGCCTTTCTTTGGCGGCCATTTGCTATAGGTGTATTTTAGTTCTTTACGCATGAGAAATCACCTTTCCGGACTTTAGCAGCTTAATCTTATTCTGTATCAACATCAGCCATTTGCGTTGCTGTATATTGTAGTCTTCTTCAAAACCGGTAATGTTGAAATCATCATAACGGTAGATTATGTCTTCCAGTACCTCGGCAAAGACATGGCGTGTGATGATTTCTCCATGCCATTGATAGCGGAATTTTAATTTCATACCGATATAATCTTGTATAATCTTTTCTAAATAATAGGATTCTGTTTGTTTTTTTCCTTTGCCTAAAGACCATCTTCCCGTTTTTATATTGAAGTGAGGGGAGGCGGCATCATCGCATTGGCGGAGCCAGGTCATGGCTTTGCGGATTTGTATAGATCTTTCTCTCATGAAATTATCCTCTTCTTGCTTATGAATTTGGTACAAAACCAAGTGTTCTGTTGTTGGATTTATACTGTTTCGCCACATTTACATCAAAATCCTCTTTTTTCAGTTCCAACAGTATATGGCGGTCAATTTCCTTTCCATTGTATTCCTGCATAACTCTGCTGGCCTGTTTTATTTGTGCTTGTTCCAGCATGTTGCGTACAAAGCGGCCGTTGCCGAAGTTGTCTGTTTGGCTGGCTTTGTTGAATATTTCGCGGCATTTTTCATTTATACCTGCACCGAGCGTCAATTCCTGTTCGCTGGCCATCAAATGCAGGATATCCAATAGTTCCTGGGGTGTGTAATCGGGAAAATCAATATGGAAGGCGATACGGCTGCGCAGACCTTCATTCTTTTCGAGAAATCTTTCCATTTTATCGGGATAGCCGGCGAATATAACAATGGTATCATCGCGGTTATTTTCCATTTCCTGCACGATGGTATTGATGGCTTCGTCTCCGTAAGAGCCATCACAGTCATCAACAAGCGAATAGGCTTCGTCAATAAACAAAATCCCGCCTTCGGCGTGTCGAAATTTTTTCTTTATCGTTGGGGCTGTCCAGCCTACATATTTGCCAACCAAATCGGCACGGCCACATTCCACAAATTCACCGGATGATAGGATACCTTCACTGTTAAGAATTTCTGACAGTAATCTGGCTACCGTGGTTTTAGCACTCCCTGGATTGCCGGTAAAGACCATGTGCATATTGGGGCGGAACTGGTTTAATCCCATAGTAGAACGTATTTTTTGCGCGCGGAAGGTGTCCAGTATATTTTCGATAACTTTTTTGACTTCCTGCAGGCCAATCATGGATTGCAGGCGGCTGTATGCGTCTTTTTCAGCATGCTTTTTGACGGAAAGTGTAACCCGGCTGACTTCTTTATATGCTGTGTATGCGTTGTTACGTAAGTTATTTCGATAGAGCCGGTCATACATCTGATAAATATCGGAGGGGCGAAATACAGTCTTATCACCTAAAACGTATTCTATCTGCTCGGTGTTATAGGAGATCTTGCCATCAGTTAATAATTTTTGCAGATATTTTGCTGCTGTTTGCCGATTACCCGTTCCTTCTTTTATTTCAATAAAGAACATTTCCTCTTGTAGTGAGCTGATTAAATTGTGTGTAAAGCCGGGATTATGTGTGTTTTCCACAAGAATAAAGAGGGTATTCCGTTGATACTTACGGATTTTTTCGGTGAAAAAATTTACGACTTCCTCATAACAAGTTGTGTAGTTTTGATGTTCTTCTTTGCTTCCCGTAAGTTCTATGACAATAGTACCGCCTGCACTTTGTCGGAAAATAGACTCGATATTCGAATCGTTAAAACAGCCTTCAGTAATATCGGAAATATAACTGATGCAACGGCTTACAAGACGTTGATTGGCGTAAAGGTTGCGGCATAAGCAGGTGGCAAGCTGCAAGGCGGAATTTTTATTATCAGCAGAGAGTTTATAGTGTACAGGATGACCTTGATACTTGTGTGGATGAGTGGGGGTATAGATACGCTTGATTTCCTCCAACAAGGTTTTATCCGGTATAAATGTATGGGCATCTTCAAGGGCAGCGTTTAAGTTGGTGGGGAAATTATCAAAAATTTGTTCTGTGATTTGAAAATCTCTGTTGTTATAATAATCAAGACTATAATTGTCGTTGTCCCAATAGCGATTGCGGCTAATAAAATGAGAACTGTTTTCTAAAAACTTTCTTGCTTCTTTAGGGGAGATTTCCTTCATCTGTGCTTTTCTTTGCAGGGAGAGTCCATATTTTTCGCTGACACAGTCAGCCAAAAATTTAAGTAGAGTTTTAGATGAGGGGGATTCAAGAGAATCAATAACGGCAATAAAGAATAGTTCCTCCGGGGAAGCCTTGTAAATGGTCATAAATATTTTTGATTCGTTGGCGTCCGTTTCGAGCGTATCATTTATATCTTCTATTAGCCTGTGCCAAGCGTTCTGTGATTCTTCATAGTTTTTTTGCATTTTGCCATTATCAACGAGTGAACAAGCAACCTTTACCTGATAAAATAACATGGCAAACGCCTCCTTTTCTGTTGTGGTGATTCATCTTATGCTTATTTTAGCAGGCACAAGGTACATTTTTTTGTACATCTCATCTGCTAAAATAAAATCAGAAAACATGAAGAATTGGAGGATTTTGCCTAGAACAAAGGCAAAGAGGAAGTGATATGATGTACGCGACAGGCAATAAGAAAATGCTCAATATGCTGATATTGGAGATTCTGAAAGAATATACGGATGAGAATCATCGTTTGACGCAAATGGAGATGATTCAGTTATTGGAAAAAAAATATGGCATGACCTGTGACAGACGCTCGGTACGGGCGAATATTGACTCGTTAAAGGAACTGGGCTACGAAATCGCTGCGGATAAGGGCTATTATTTGCAGGAACGGGATTTTGACGATGCAGAATTACGTTTGCTGATTGACGGTGTATTATCTGCGAAGGGAGTATCGCAGAGTCAGGCGAAGCGGTTAATCACAAAACTGGTTAATCAGGGAAACCGTTATTTTCAAGCAAAAGTCAAACACATTGCGAATCTGCCGGAAATGCGGCATTCAGATAATACCGTGGTGATGAAGAATGTCGAGGTGTTAAATGATGCTATTGAAAAAAAGCGGCAGGTGAAATTTATCTATAACAGTTACAACACTTCGTTTAAGCTGGTGCCCAAGCGGGATGAGCCGTATGTTGTCAATCCTTATCAAATGGTGGTATGCAATGGCTGGTATTATCTGATTGGCAATACGGAGCCTCACGACAATGTATCCCATTACCGCATTGATAAGATGAAAAAGGTGGCTATAGTAGACAAGCCGGTTAAGAATAAGTCATTGGTGGCTGAGTTTGCTCGTGGCTATAACCTGCCCAGACATATGGCGGAGCATATCTATATGTTTGGCGGTGACACCATCGAGGTAAAATTTCAGACGGGAAAATACCTTATGGACCAGCTGGTTGACTGGTTCGGCAAGGATTTTTCGGTAAAGCCTTTGAAGAATGGGGATATACTGGTGACAGTCAAATGCAATGAATGTGCGATAAAATATTGGGCATTACAGTATATGGAGCATGTTGAAATTTTAGCACCGGCAGGGGTGAGACAGGAGATAGCCAAAGTATTAAAAGATAGTTTGCGGGCATATGAAAAGTAAAAATCCGGAAGTTTTGCGGATATAATCGTAAAACTTCCGGATTTTTTATGTTTTTGCGTGTATACATAAAAAAATGTCAGCTTATGCCAAAGCGTTCCTGCGCTTCAGCGGCCAGTTTTGCGTAGAGTTTAAGGGCTTCGCCATGATGCTCCCTGATGTACTGCAGGTGACGATCCTTTTCTTCCTCGGGGCCGTTACAGCAGGCTCGGCCTGCCATTTCTAAAGCTTTGGCGGCTTCGGAGAGTTTTATGCCGCCGATGGAGAGGGAGGTGGATTTCAGCGCGTGGACATGGGTGGTGTAATCTGCGATGTTTTGCGTTTCCCAATCGTCGTTTAGCTGTTTGGCTACGGCTCCCCGGCGGGAAACGAACATCGTGAGGAATTTTTTTTGCATTTCCTCATTGCCGCCGCAGTATTTGAGGGCGGTGGGCAGGTCGATTTGTTCTTCTGCAGGAGAATCGGTGCTTTCTCCTGCAGGTTTTATCTTTTCCGGGGGAAGGTATTTTTGTACCATGCGTTCCAAGGTTTTGCCGTCTACGGGCTTGGAGAGATAATCGTCGAAGCCTTTTTCGAGGAACATTTCCTTGACGCCGGCTACGGCATTGGCGGTCAGGGCGATGTATGGTGTATGCAGGCATTGGCTGTCCGGCAGGGCTTTGGCCCGTTGCAGGGTTTCGATGCCGTCCATTTCCGGCATCATGTGGTCAAGAAAGACGATGTCGTAATGTTCCTGGGCGATTTTGGACAGGCATTCCCTGCCGCTGCTGGCGGTATGGATTTGCAGCTGTGTTTTTTCCAACAGGCTTTGCACTACGGTCAGATTCATGTCGTTATCGTCCACGACCAAAATTTTGCCTGCGGGGGCGGTGAAGCTTTCCCGGTAACTTTTTTCTTCCCGCAGAGCCGCTTCGATGCGGGCATTAAAATCGCCGATAGGGTCATCTTTTTCTACTGTTTGGGGCAGGCGGATGGTGAAGGTGCTGCCTTCGCCATAAACACTGTCTACGGCTATGCTGCCCTGCATCATTTCCGTCAGCCGTACGGTGATGGCCAGGCCTAAGCCTGTGCCTTCGATATTGCGGTTCTTTTCCAAATCCAGCCGTTGGAATTTGGCAAAGAGTTTGGCTTTATCTTCTTCACGGATGCCGATACCGGTGTCCTGAGTGATAAATTCCAGAACAAGCTGTCCATCTGGCAGATTATCTGCAGCTTGCACCTTGAAGGTCACGGAACCTTTGGGGGTATATTTGACTGCATTGTTGAGAATATTTACGACCACTTGCCGCAGGCGGACTTCATCGCCGCATAGGGCATCGGGGATATGGGGGTCAACTTCCATGTGGAAGGCGAGCCCTTTTTGCCCAGCCTTGTAGCTGACCATGTTGTACACATCGTTGAGCACAGAACTCAGGCTGTAGCTGACGGGCACGATTTCCATTTTGCCGGATTCGATTTTGGAAAAGTCCAAGATATCGTTGATGATGGACAGCAGGGTATCACCGGCGCTCTTGATGTTGAAGGCATATTTTTTCATGGTGCCGCGGGCATTGCGCATGATCATTTCGTTCATGCCCAGAATGGCGTTGAGGGGCGTACGGATTTCGTGGCTCATATTGGCGAGAAATTCGCTTTTTGCCTGATTGGCCCGCAGGGCTTCGTCACGTGCTTCCCGCAGGGCAGTGCTTTCCTCGGCGGCGACCTGATTGGCAAAGCTGTAGAGGATGAATACGCAGAACAATACGACCAACAGACCGAAGACCCAGAGAACAATCAGGTGAATGTTGGTGATGCCGGTCATCAGAGAACGCCATTCCCGATAGCCGATGGCAAGAAATGGGGTGTCGGGGATGGGGGCCGCAGAGAGCATGTAGTCGGCGTTCAAATCCGGGTCAAAAATAGATACATCGGCTTCCTGGCCGCTGCTTAGTTTTTCCAGCAGTTTGTCCAGCCCTAATGGTGCATTTTTGGCTGCATCATAGAAGGGGCTTTCCCGATAATCCTGGAAGGGGACGATTACCTGTTGGGTGGCCGTATCGTAAAGCAGGACTTTTTCGTCCTCCTTTTGGGCGGAAAAGTGGAAGGGGGACGTGCCATCCTGCAGACCGGTATCGGTGTAGAGCTTGCAGAGGACATAACGGACGGCAGGCCCTTCGTAGACCGGAACCATGGCGACCAGCCCCATATCTTTGTAATAGCGCCAGCTGGGTTCACCCTGCAGGGTGCGGGCACATTGCAGACGTGCTTTTTCAGGCAGGGCAATGCCAATGAGGCTGTTGCCGTTGATGTCCAAAAGTCCGCCCTGTTGCCCCTGGCTGCTGATGGCCTGCACGCCGTCCGTGGGCGTGATTTTTCCCGCAGCAATCAGGTTGGCGGCTTTATTTAATTCCGCCATTTCTGCCCGGAACAGATTGTGATAGACGAAGGACAGCAGTTCTCCCTGACGGGTGCTGAATTTTTCCGCTTCATGGTTGAGGGATTCCGTCATTTTGCTATGCAGGGCAAAGCCGATGAACAGCAGAATGGCGAAAAAGAGCAAAAAGCGGCCCATAAGGTGCAGGGTGAAGGTGAGCATTCTTTTTTTCGGGGCCTCTTCCGGCATATTATTTTGCTTCAATGATTTCCACTCCCTTCACCAGCCAGTCCATTTTTTCCCGCAGGCTGCTGTTGGCGATGACTGCGCCTTCCTGACAGCGGCTATGGCCATCCCGGTCAACAATATTTCCAGAAAAGACGGGATATCCCTGCAAGAGTTCCTGCCGTGCCCGGAGAACCAGTGCTTCTTCCCGCGGCGTAAGTTCCGGCGACAGGCGCAGGGTGATTACGTTATCCAGCATTCCCTGCCAATAGACATGAGCTGTAGATTTTGCGGTATGCGTACGGAGAAGCTCATCATAGACTTTTGTCCAGTTGGTTTCCAGTGCGGCGATACAGTGCGGGGGCATGGTCAGCCCTGCCGTATGGAAATCAATGTAATCCAGATCTAAGTCAGCAGCTTCGCGTGAAAGCTGTTGGGAGGCAGCAAAATAGGTGATGACATCGGTATTTTCATGTTTGAGCAGATAGAGGGCCTGGCGTTCCTTTTCGGCAGAAATCCATTGTCCTGTCCAATGCACGAGAATGCGGGCATCGGGGCGGACTTTTTGCACCCCCAGGGCGAAAGCATTGAGGTCCCGGCGGGTTTCCAAGGCGGGAAAGGGGGCCAGATACCCGACAATGCCTGTCCGGGTATGGAGCCCGGCTAAAATACCAGCCAGATAGCGTACCTCGTAGTAGCGGACAGAGTAGTTGAAGATTTTGGCGGAAATGGTTTCGCCGACTGAGTTGGCATAAAATTCCACCTGCGGATATTGGCGCGCGATATTTTCCAGATTGCGCTGATAGCCGGGATTGGCTAAAAAGATTTTTTTGACGCCTTTTTTGACCAGTTTTTCCGTGACCTGCGCGAGACTATTGTCATCGCTGTTTACGTGATCTTCGATGTAGAGGGTGTATCCCCGGTTCTGACAGGCTTTTTGCAGGCCCAGGCGCATATCCCGTGGCCATCCCGGAGCGTCTTTGGCGCTGGCGAGAATCAGGCCAACGGAATCCCGCCGTGACCAGATATCGGAACCAAAATAATTGATGGAAAGAAAGATGGCCAGACAGAGGAGAAAGGCCTGCAAAAGCGCAAAGGCGATAAATCGCCGTCGCAATAGCTCATGGCTGTCAGGCTTCATACGCATTCGCCTCCTCGATGGCATCTTCTTCCCTGGTCAGCATATTGAACATGATGACAAAGGGGGTGTAGATGACAATATCCAGACTGAGCCATACCAACTGTAGGACAGCGCCCATGATATCTCCGGTGGAGAGCCAGCCCTGTAAGAGTACAGGGACGGTGGCATCTACGCTGTAGTGGAACAGGGGGACAATACCAAAATCGATGGCCAGATAGCCGATGTAGACATTCAGCATAGGAGCCAGCAGATAGGGGATGAGAAAGAGCGGATTGAGGACGATGGGCAGGGCAAAGAGGAAAGGCTCGTTGATGGAGAACAGCAGGCAAGGAAGGCTGTAAGCCGAGAGCTGGCGCAGTTTTTCCCGATAGGAAAATACCCATACGGAAATGGCCAGTCCCAAAAGGGAAATGGAATTGGCATCGAAAAATTCAATCGTGAAGATGTATTTGCTGTTTTCTAATTCGTTGGCCAGCTGGGCGGGGATATAGAAGGCTTCGTTCCAGAAAAAGGTGAGGCTGCTGCCATTGAGTCCAAACCACCAAAGGAGCCGGCGCAGACATTCATATAGAATGGCAGCTGCCGGGATTTGGGCGATATCTGCACCAAAATATCCCTGCAAGAGGGAGGGCAGGGAATGTATGGACTGCTCCACGGAAAGCCAGGCAAAGGAGGTGATTAACGAGGAAAACAGCGTCAGTCCCAGCGGGATAAACAGAATCATGGATTGCTGCATTGCCTGCGGCATCCCCTGGGGAACGGGCAGGTGCAGACAGCGGAGGCGGGCAAGGCGGCTGAATACGAGGACACTGACTGTGGCGATAAGCAGAGCCAGAAAAAAGGCGCGTCCGCCAAAGTAGGTGGACAGACTGGCCAAATTTCCGTTAAATCCGGCCAATAGGAATAGATAGGAAGAAACGGTGCAGACAACGGAGGCGGTAACATCTCCATGCCAAAGGCGGGCCAGCTTATTCGTCAGTACAAGGGAAAAGAGCAGGGAGTTTATCAGCACGGTGACTTTCAGGCAGTTGCGCAGTTGGGTCATCGTGGCATAGAAAGCGGATTCTCGATAGGCTTCATCATGGAGTCCGTCGGTCAGGAAGGTGCCGATTCCCAGTCCTTCATCGCCAAGTACAGGCCCTGTTGGGTCACAGAATAGGCAGCCTGCCATATCAATGAGGGTCAGCAGGACGATGACCGGCATCAGGGCGCAGAAGGTTTCCCGGATTGCCCGCAGATAGGAAATTTTGAGGAGGCGGTTGACCAGTTGGAGGATAAAGTGATGAACACCCATAATGCCTGCTCCTTTCTGCCGGATAGGTCGGCTTACAAGCCGATATTATCCGAATCCTTGAACATGTCATTGACTTTTGGGGGCTCAATGGGCGAATTGAGGTGTTTTTCAACCCGGGTAATTAAATCCTCTGGGATAAATGGTTTTTTGACATAATCGGCAATTTTCAGCTGGCTGGCCTTGACAATGGTTTCCTTGTCGGCCGAGGCAGTCAGGAAGATGACCTTGCTGTCCCGAAGACTGGGGTCATTGCGAATCGCCGCGAGGGTCTGCAGGCCGTCCATGCCGGGCATGGCGATGTCCAGCAGAATGAGGTCGACAGGATCTTTCCGTTGGCGGAGTATGCCCAGACAGGAACTGCCGCTGCTTGTCGTCAGGATTTCGGCACGGACTTTCATTTCCAGAATGCTCTTGGCCATGACGATATTCATTTCATCATCATCCACGATTAAAATAACGGGTAATTTACTCATGTCAATTCCTCCTAAATCACATCAAGAATGGGCGTTTTGCCAAAGTTTTGCCCGGATATTTTTTTCTTTGGCTTCCTGACAGGCAAGCGCTGCATTTTCTTCCACCTGTGCCAGGGAAAAGCCGGCCAGTGGGCAGAATCCCGCGTGCCAGATGATGTTTGGGGCTTCAGGCGTTAAATCGGTAATGGATTCTGCTGCCAGATTCAGCATCATTTGGGGATTGTCTGCTATGCAGAGGCAGAGCAATTCACCGGTCATGGTGCCGGCGGCGATTTCGGCTGTCCAGTCTTTACCGGCAAGCAGGCGGGCGGCTTCTTTTAATGGTCCGTCCAAAGCATGACGGTCGTGGAAGGCCGTTTCCTTGGTTGGACTGGCGGCAAAGAGAACCAGAAAAACGTGAACGGATTTTTGTTCGCGCCGGATTCGGCGGAGAATTTGCTCCCGGTGCCGTTCTAAATAGCGCAGATTGGGGAGTTGATAGCGGCTGTCTGTACAGGCCAGCTGCTCCAATTCGGATAGCTGCCGGTCATGCCTGCGGGCGCGGTAGTAAATCGTGCCCGCAATGAGTCCCATAATCAGGAAAATCATGAGGACTGCCTGCAGGGGATAGTGGTAAAGCAGATAGACAGGATTCAACTGATGGACATTTTCGTGGGCGGTCTGGCTCAGGGACTCCGACACCAGATGCGGTGGCAGGTGATTGATTTCCTTATCGAGTATCTGCCACAACAGGGGATTGGCTTCTTTGGCTACACCAAGGCTGATGGCTTCCAAAAAAACGCTTTCGGTGTCGGCAGAAAGATTGTAAGCCGATACAGCTTCCATCAGATAGGGCACTGTGGCGCGGGGCGCATAGGTAATGTCGGCAGTACCGCTGCCGACAGCCGTAAAACATTCTTCCCAACTGTTGCGGCTGATAATCTGCTCGCCGGGATATTGCGTCATGATGAAGGCGGCTGTCTCAAAATTTCCCTCGACCGCGGCTGCTTTGGGGGCGCGAGACCTTGGTGCACCATGACGGGTTATGGGGACATAGCCAATTTCCAAATAAGACTGGGTAGGCATGAGACCGAAGTTGTCCAGCCAGCTGAAATCACAGGGGACATCGGCCACGAAATCCACTGTCCCACGGGTAATCAGGTGGCGCAGCTCATCTGCCGAGTTGACTTCCACCAGTTCAATCGCGACGCCTAAATCTTGTTCCAGTTGGTTTAGTAAAGCCTGGGTGGCACCGCTCCAGTTTCCCTGTTCATCCTGGTAGAAGTAAGGTTTTGTCCGCATCAGCACCGCTACATGAAACGTGCCCTTTTCCTGCAGGTAAGCTTTCTCGGCTGGTGAGAGCACCAGCGGAAAACCCTTGGCCCGTTCGTATTTATCGTTGAGGCGGGTTCGAATATTGGGCTGGGTCAGGAGCAGGTTGTCTTGAGCCGCGTTCAGTTTCGCCAAAAGTTCCGGACGGTCACGATGGACGAGCAGACGATAGCTGACCCGGTCAAAGAGGGCCAGTACACGGCCATTTTTTTCCGGATGGAGCAGGGGGTGAACATAGCCGTCGAGCTGGTGGGCATCAAAGGCACGTTTCATATCTGTAGGATCGCTGAAGGTGACGAGTTCATAGGTGAAGCCGTGCTCTTGGGCGGCTTTGCTTAGATTGGGGGTGGGATAGTTGTAGTCCAGTGTGCCCAGGTGTACATGGCCGCCGCTAAAATCATCCTGTACCACCAATTCCATCGGAAAGCGGGCAATGACGTGGTCCGTGCGCACGGCAAAGGGGAGTGTCCGGTAATTCCCGGGCATTGCGGGCAGCAGATCGATTTCGTGGTTTTCCAGTTTTGCACCAGCTTCCCACCAGTTCACGCAGGGAATATAGGAAAAGTTGGCGCCCAAAAAACCGGAGAGAAATTCCATATACTCATAGCCGTTTCCGCGCATATGACCCGGCTTGTCCTCATCTAAAAATCCTGTGCCCGGCACGTAGCCGACTTTTAATTCTTCCATCGCCAGCATGCGGGCTGGCAGAAAAATGTTCAGCAAAAGGAATAACAGGGCACAAAGTGATATCTTCCGTGAAAAAATCCCCATGTCCTCTCCTCCGTAGATTCATGTATGTCGAAAGCATCAAATAATATTCAGGAACCCGATTGACATTACAAACTAGGAATAACTTCGTGCTGACAAGGTCATAATCCTGCTAAGTGACATGAAAAAAGAACTGCGATTCCGCAGTCCTGAGATTTTTTGTAATTATTTCTTCGTGAAGGTAATATGTGCGCCGACCGTCAGTACGGGCAGGGCTGGACCTTTGAGGATAATCTGGCCGGGCATGGAGCCTTCAGCGTTGAATACCAGCGTGCAGTGACCTTCTTCGCGCAAGTTTTGATTGACATCGTCACCGACTTTTTCGATGGTGTATTTGATACCGCCCATCAGAAGCTTGTCACCCTTCTTGATGTCTTCTTCCAATTTGCCGGGCGTGTGTTCCAGTACCATATCCGAAAGGTTGGGGCGGATGCCTTCGTCCAAAAGAATGGCGCTGTTGTTGTTGGTCAGAAAGGTTCTAGCCAGATTGCCGATGGAAGTGATTGCTACATCGTACTTAATGTCCATGCTTTTCATTCCTCCTAAAATAAAAGTCTTCTACTACACATACATTCCTAAAACATTATGAGTCTTATCTCTTATTATATCACATTTTGTCGTGAAAATACGAGGACATTTGTGCTATATTGAGAATTTTTTTGTCGGGATAGTCCTGCCTATAGCAAAATACTTTGGTACGCGGTATAATTTGATTGATATTGACGGAGAAAGGCGGAGTTTGCAGGTATGGAGCGGGGGGAACGGTTATTTTGGAGCGTGATGGGGATTTTGCTGCTCTTTTTGGTGGCTCTGGTCATGTGGCAGGTCATGCAGACAGACTATTCCCTGCGTCAGGCGGAGCATCGGCATAAATTTGGTGCTGTGTATATGACGCTGAATAACCCCTTTTACGAAATTGTGGACGAAGAAATCCGCATGGAAGTGACCCGGCGGGGCGATGTTCTGATATCCCGCGACCCGGCCTTGTCGGTGGAACGACAGGAAGAAGCGGTAAAAGAACTTATTGAAAGCGGCGTAGAGCTTATCTTTATCAATCCGGTGGACTGGCAGCGCATAGCGCCGGCCTTGAAATTAGCACAGGAGGCCAATGTGCCGGTCATTGCGGTAGATACCAATGTGGAAGATGAAAATTCTGTGGCTGCTACAGTGGTGTCGGACAATTATTTGGCTGGAAAGCAATGTGCTGAGCATTTGCTGGCGCATGCAGCCGGCGGCAAAATCGCCCTGCTCCAGCATTCCGAGGCCCGTTCTTCTGTGGACAGAATTCAGGGATTTTTAGATGGCTTGGCGATTAATCCAAACTTTGAAGTGGTTGATCGAGCTGAGTGCCGGGGACAGCTGGAATTGGCCATGCCAGCGATGCAGGAAATGCTCGCCCGGCATCCGGATATCGATGTGGTCATGGCCTTGAACGACCCAACGGCTATGGGGGCTATGGCGGCACTGCAGACCGTTGGCCGGCTGGATAAGGTGCTGGTCTATGGCGTAGATGGTGTGCCGGAAACCAAGGAAATGATAGCGGGTGGGCATATGATGGCCACAGCAGGGCAGTCGCCCAGAGCTTTGGGCCGCAATGCGGCAGAAATGGCCTATAAGATACTGGCGGGTGAGCAGGTACCCAAGTTGATGCGTCTGCCAACCCAGCTGATAACCAAGGAGAATTTGGGGGCAAGTTTGAGAGGATGGGATTGATGATGGGGAGCTATACACCGGAGCAGCGGCGGCTGGAATGGCTCTATGGGCTTTTGGGGCTGTATAATGGGCTGGTTGTGCTCCTGATGGCAGGGTTTATGTGTCTTACCCAGCAAAAGATTGTCAGCACCATGAGTGCTCATGAATTTTTGTCCACTTTGCCCATTGTGCCCTTGCCCGCGATGAAAGGTTTTTGGCTGTCCATGGGGGCCTATGCCCTGTTGCTTTTTCTAGGGAAACTCTACCGGCACGGCGGTTTGGAATCGGGACAGCGGCAGCTGATATTTGCTGCGGAAATCGGTATCTGCATGCTCTTGATGAAAAGCCTTAATCTGGCTTATGATGGCATAGTCCTCTTGGCGGTGGCAGACCTTATGCATCGCTATCAGGGGGAAAATCAAAGCTGGCTGCTGCTGGTGGCCATGCTGGGGCTCTACTTTATGGCGAATTACAATATGGCCATTTTTCAGCGACATGTAGCTCCTTTTGATGTGTATGCGGCGTATTACCGGCCAGAGGTACAGTCGGTTTTGCTGGCGATAAAAAATGCCTTTCAATCCTTGAATATCGTATTGTTTGTCCTGTATCTGGTGCTGTTGGTGCAGAGCAAGCACCACGAAAAGGAACGTATTGCCATTCTGAATCAGCAGCTGGAGGAAGCTAATGTGCGTCTGCGTGCCTTTGCACTGGAGGCCGAACGCACGGCTGAGACGCGTGAGCGCAATCGTCTGGCGCGGGAGATTCACGATACGCTGGGACATACCTTAACGGGGATTGCCGCCGGGGTGGATGCCTGCATTGTGCTGGTGGATGCAGCGCCTGCCGTGGTGAAAAAGCAGCTGGAAAAAATCCGGGAAACCGCCCGTCATGGGCTGGTGGATGTCCGCCGTTCGGTTAAGAAACTGCGTCCGGACGATTTGGAGAAAATGCCGCTGCAGCAGGCAATCAAAAAGGTCATTGCGGAGTTTTCTGCCTCATCCGGTGTCGAAATTCAGCTGGTGGAACTGGGCTGGCCAGAAAAATTGCGGGAAGATGAGGAAGAAGTCATTTACCGCATTGTGCAGGAGGGCATCACCAATGCCCGCCGTCATGGCAGGGCCACGAAAGTGACGGTCACCTGCGGATTGGAACCGGGCAGATTCTACATCATCATTGCCGATAATGGCGAAGGCTGTGCAGAACTCAAGCAGGGCTTTGGTTTGCGGCATATGGAAGAACGGCTGGAACTGCTGCACGGACGGCTCCGTTATTGGAGCGATAAGGGCTTTACATTGGAGGCAACTATCCCAATGGGCAAGATGTAATGGATAATCATGGGGAGGATAAACATGATAAAAGTTGTTATTGCCGATGATCAGGAACTCATTCGGGAAAGCTTGAAGATTGTACTGGATCAGAATGAGGATATTGAAGTGACTGGTGTAGCGGAAAATGGGCAGATTTTGATGGATATGCTCAAAGATGGCCAGCCGGATGTCATTTTGATGGATGTGCGTATGCCGGAATTGGATGGTGTGGAGGCTACGCGGGAAGTCAAACAGCTCTATCCTGCCGTGAAAATCATCATCCTGACCACCTTTGATGATGATGAATATGTGTTTAATGCGTTGAAATATGGTGCCAGCGGCTATCTGTTAAAAGGTGTATCGGTTCCGGAACTCACGGGCGCTATTCGGACGGTAGTATCCGGCGGTGCTATGATTAACCCCGGCATTGTCGCCAAAGTGGTGAAGTTCTTCAATCAGATGGCGCAAGGAAACAGTGCTGTAGAGACAGGGCCGATTGCTGAGGGGCTCAGCCGTACAGAACGCAATATTGCGCATTTGGTAGGCCATGGCCTTTCCAATAAGGAAATTGCCGAGCGATTGCGGCTGTCGGAGGGGACCGTGCGCAACAGCATGTCCAGTACCCTTTCCAAGCTGGGGCTGCGTGACCGTACGCAGCTGGCGATTTGGGCCGTGCAGACGGGGCTGGCGGCCGCTGAGGTGGATGTATCGTGAAGCGTGGTTTTGCTCTTTATCTGGCTTTCCTGGTGTTCCTGACCTGTTTTTTGGGTTGGTATCTGACGCGTCCGAAAGTGCTTACGGTAGGAATGTTTGCCGGCAGCAACTGGAACGTGCCGGAGGGGGAACCCTATGCCTTGATGGAGGCGGCCATCAAGCGGTTTGAAGCAGAGCATCCCGGTGTGAAGGTCAAATACGTCAGCGGTATTCGCAAGGAGGATTATTCGGAATGGCTGGCCGAACGCCTGCTGAATGGTGACGAGCCGGATATTTTTGTCGTGCCGGGAACGGACTTTGCCTTATATGCCTCGATGGGCGCATTGGCACCGTTGGCGCGGTTTATGGACATGGATACCAATTTCAACCCGGACGTTTTTTATCCGATGGCGCTGGATTATGGCTGCTGGCAGGGGGAAAGCTATGCCCTGCCTGTGGGCGCTGTGCCCACTCTGATGTTTGTGAATAAAACCCTGTTGGCTAAAGAGGGCATTGCCATTCCCCGTAATGACTGGACCTGGCAGGATTTTTTGCGCATTTGCAAGGCTGTAACCCGCGATACGGATGGTGATGGCCGCCTGGATCAGTTTGGCGTTTATGACTATAACTGGCGCAAGGCAGCGCTGACTAATGGGGTGAAACTCTTTGCAGACGATGGCAAGAGTGCAAATTTTACCACGCAAAATATGGAGGAAGTAATGCGGTTTATGGTTGATTTGCATGCCGTCAATCAGGGACAGGAGGTCACGGCCAAGGATTTTGATATGGGGAAGGTGGCCTTTCGCCCGTTTACGTTTGCCGAATACCGTACCTATAAGCCCTATCCCTGGCGCATAAAAAAATACAGCTCCTTTGAATGGGACTGTATCAAACTGCCGGCGGGGCCGTCAGGGCATAATTCGTCTATTATGCAGGTTATGATTATGGGAATCAGTGCCCGGACAAGTGAGCCACGCCTGTCCTGGGAGCTTTTAAAGACCATTTGCTATGACCCGGTGATTCAGGAATCCCTGCTCACCATGACGCAGGGGGTACCTGCCCGCCGTGATGTGGTGGAATCCCCACGGGCACAGGAACTGTTTACGGCATCGACCCCGGGCAGTGAGGAGATGAATCTGCAAATCATCAGTCAGGTTTTAGATGATTCCATCACCGAGCCGAAATTTTCCCGTTATCGGGAGGCGATGAATCTGGCTGATCATAAGATGCAGCATATTGTGCAGGAAAGGCTGTCGGTGAGCAGTGCTTTAAGTCAGGTACAAAAGGAAATCAATGCTTATTTGCAGCAATAACGGGTAAAACAAAAGGCCGCCGAAAGGCGGCTCTTTTTATATCGCTATGGCGTATTGCATGACCTCATCACTGCCCGCAGCGACTTCACAGCCGGGCTGGCAGGGCGTAAGTTCGGTTACTTTATCATAATTGACAACCAATACGGGAGAAATCAAATTGATGGAATTCTTCTCAAAGACCGATAAATCGATTTTGAGAATCGGTGTGCCTGCGGTTACCCGGTCACCAGAGTCCTTCAGGGCCGTAATTCCTTCACCGTTCAGGATTATGCTGTCGAGTCCTACATGCACGAGAATCTGAATCCCATCATCGGTGGTAATGGCAAAGGCATGTTTGGTGTCAAAGAACAGGGAAATCACGCCGTCACAGGGCGCAACCACCGTGTCGCTGTTCAGTTCAATGGCGAGACCGTCACCTGTTAGTTTCTCTGCAAATACAGGATCGGGAACAGAGGTCAGTTCTACGGTTTTTCCGGAGAAGGGGGCCAAAATAACTTGGCAGGGTGATTTCGTTGCAGTCATATTATCATGCCGCCTTTCCATAAATAATGTATGTACAATCCATAAGATAATTGATTGGTATTGTGAATTTTCTAATAAGTTTTATATTTTTATTTTACTACGAAACGGGAATAAGTCAAGGAAAACTATCCCCTCAGAATCAGGGCAAATTGGGGATATTCTTGCTGATGGCCGTGTGGCGGATAATGTCCTGAACGCGCAAATCAATAGCAAGTTCCTGTTTGTGGAGAGTTTCAGCCGTAGCGAATTCGTTGGGACTGTCTTCCCGCAGACCCTTGATGTAATGCTGCCAGGCCTTGATGGATGTTTCGGTGGATTGCTGGCGCTGACGGGCCAGGTATTGTGCACCCGCAGGGACTTCGATGGCATCGAGTTTTGTCTGCCGTTCCTGTAAGCTGGGAATAATATCTTCCTCAATCAAGGCGGCAATCGTGGTTTTTTGTTGTTTGCTCAAATGACCGGTTTTTGAGCTGTTCAGGCGTTTGAAACGGGCCTGAAATACCTCGAAATGTTCATTGCTTTCGGTGACGATGCTTTTGGTCGCTGCGATATAATCGGCAATATCCTTGTTTTGCAGGGGGGAAACCTTATCGAGATATTCCTTGTAATTCTTGATATAGGCTACTTGCCAATGGCCGTCTTCTGCCTGTTCCATGGCCAGCTGGAGAGTGAAGGGGGTCTGGGTATATTCTTCTAGTATTTCGATTTCAGCGGTGGCGCTATGACCGGCGTGTTCGACTTTACCGGCTTTGATCAGTATCGTATTGCGCACCTGACTGCGCTCCAAAAAGCGCTCAAAGTCAATACCCAGCTGGCGTCCTTTTAAAATGTCCGTGCCTTCCGGCAGATTCCAGCTGCCAGCCGTTATCCGGGTGAGCGCAGCTGTTTCCAGGCCTTCGGTCAGCTGAGGTTTGATCATGATATAGAATTTTTCAAACATGGCACGGGTTTTGGGGGTCAGTTCCGAGTCATAGGCGAACAAATCCACGGTTAAATCGTCATACGCGCGTGAGGTAAGAAGTTCTGTGTTCACATAGCGGTTGAACTTTTCGCTATTCCGTTCTGTAATGGCGGTCTGAAGCTGATCTAGGGCATATTCAGGGGTGCGGATAAAGAAAAAGAAATACCATACCACCGCACCGATAAATGCTGCCAAAAGCAAAAAGACCAATGACAGCCGCCGCCGTTCCTGCGTGCGACGGGCCCGAAGCCGCCGTTGCCAGGTATAATCGTCCATTATATCGCTCCGTTCATCTAAGTACCCTAATTATACTCGATATGCTAAAATAAGTCTAGGAAACAAAGTGAGTTTAAGGAGTTAAAGCAACGCAATGAAATGGGTTAATCACGAAATAGTCACCGGCGTTATCGTATACGGCGCTACGGGAGATTTGCTCTCGACGGCATTTTCCATGGCGGGAGCGATTCTTCCTGACAAGGTAGAGGGCAGGCCTGGGGCAAATTATTGGAGCTGGCGGGCGCGGCATCGCGGCTGGTCGCATTGGCCGGTTATTTATATTGCTATTTTGGCGATTATGCAGCAGGGGATTTTGCCGCAGGGGGCTGATGTGGAACGTGGCGCAAGCTTCATCTGTATCGGTGCACTGCTGCATATTGCCGAAGATGCGTTCTGCGGCAAGGTTCCCCTGCTGCTTCCCTGGCAGAAAGTGGGGATTAAGCTGTTTACTGTAGGTTCGGTTATGGAATATTTGTTTTCTATGGCTGTTGTAATCCTTACCTATATCATTCACGCACAGGTTATGATAAAATGATAACAAATCAATAAAAATAATAGTGCGGGGGTGGTCAGAGTGGCACGCGGTATAGCGGTAAAGGGCAGACCCAATAAGATTATACGTCTGCTGGCAGAAAAATATCCCACCAAGGAAGCAGTTTATGAACAGCTGATTTATTTGCAATCGAGGCTGTCACTGCCCAAGGGGATTGAGCACTTCATGAGTGATTTGCATGGAGAGTATGCATCGTTTTTCCATATCCTTAACAATTGTTCCGGGGTTATCCGGGAGAAGGTCGATTATGTCTTTGGGGAGCGGTTGTCTGCGGAAGAGAAGGCAGAATTCTGTACCCTGATTTACTATCCCAAGGAAAAAATCGAGCAGGTGACAAAAGACCACAAGAACACGCCGGCCTGGTATCGGAAAAATCTTTCCCAGCTTTTGGAACTATCCAAGCTTATGAGCTACAAATATCCGGCGTCCAAGGTGCGCGGGTTTGTTCCCAGGCGTTATGAAGCCGTGATTGTGGAGCTTATGAATACCCGGCCGGAGGCCGATAATGCCCAGTTCGTTTATCACCAGAGATTACTCAATACCATCGTGCAGATTGACAGCGGCGCGGATTTTATCGAGGCGTTTACGGTGCTGATTAAGCGGCTGGCAGTGGACAGGCTGCATATTGTAGGAGATTTTTTTGACCGGGGCAATCGCCCGGACGCGATTTTGAATCTCCTGATGAAACACCCTTCGGTGGATATCCAATGGGGCAATCATGATGTACTCTGGATGGGGGCGGCCTTGGGGAATGAAACCTGCATTGCGGCCGTGGTGCGCAACTGTCTGCGCTATAACAATACGGACGTATTGGAGCGCGGTTACGGCATCAACCTGCGCCCGTTGACCACCTTTGCCTCCCGCAGTTATCCGGACGCCAATCCGGTCAAGGCCGCGGAAAAGGCCATTACCATGATGATGTTCAAACTGGAAGGCCAGCTTATCCGCCGTCACCCGGAATATCAGATGGCGAGCCGTCTGCTGCTCGATAAGATTGACTTCCGTTCCTCTCATGCAGTGCTGGGCGATGGAAAACGCTATGAATTGGAGAGTGCTTATTTCCCCACAATTGACGAAGAGAGCGAAGATATCTACCAGCTTACGGAGAAGGAAGCGGCGATTATTGCCGACCTCAAATCGTATTTTGTGGAAAGTGCTGTGCTGCAGTGTCATGTGGATTATCTTTATCAAAAGGGCAGTCTCTATACACGCTATAATGGCAATTTGCTGTTCCACGGCTGTGTGCTCTTAAATGAAGATGGCAGTATGCGTTCCGTGTCCTATGACGGACAGGAGCTCAAAGGACGGTCGTGGTTTGACCATTGCGATAGAATTGCCCGGGAGGCGTATCTCTATCGCAAGCCAGAGACGGTGGACTTTATGTACTTTTTGTGGTGTGGTCGGATCTCGCCGGTTTCGGGGCGGGAGTTCAAGACCTTTGAGCGCGCCTTTATCGCCGATGAATCTACCTGGAAAGAGCCTTCTGACCCGTATTTCAAGTACATTAATCAGGAAGAAACCTGTGCAATGGTGCTGCAGGAATTTGGCCTTGACCCGGAGCGCGGGCATATCATCAACGGCCATGTGCCCGTGAAGGTAAAAAAAGGCGAAACCCCCGTCAAAGCTGGCGGCAAAGCCATTATCATTGACGGAGGTTTCTGTAAAGCCTATCATAGCAAGACCGGCATATCCGGTTATACGCTGATTTCCAATTCTCGCGGCCTGCGTCTGCTGCAGCATCAGAAGATTGCCGATGTCCGCGAGGCTTTGCGCGAGAATCAGGATATTGAGTCCGTATCGGAAACCGTCGAACTGCAAGCCTGCAGGACGACACTGGGGGATACGGACGAGGGAAAGATCATACAGGACGAAATCACCGATTTGTATAATCTGCTGCTGGCTTATCAGAACGGGCTGATTAAGCCGCAGGATTGACTTTATTTGTCGTAGCCGTTTTCCACCACATCAATCTTGCCTGTGCGGGGGTGGAAAATCAAGCCGTGGATGGGGACATCTGCGGGAATAAGGGGATTCAGGCGGATGTATTCCACGGTATCGCGGACATTCTGTTCCGGGTGATGGAATTCATCGGCCCATTCCTGTAATTCTTTTTTGACCATATGAATGGCTTCTTTGGAGATGCCCCGTTCCAGCATGGATTTTATCAGTCCTTCGGAGGTGGTATGCGCCATGCCGCATTCATGGTGGCCGATAACGATGATTTCCTTGACCCCAAGTTCATAAATACAGACCAAAAGGCTCCTGATGGTGCCATCGAATACGCCGGTAACGCCGTTACCGGCGGTTTTTATTACCTTGGCTTCGCCGCGGCCAATGCCCAAAGCGGGTTCTAGAAAATTAACCAAACGGGTATCCATGCAGGTAATGATGGCTACCTGTTTTTGCGGCAGCTTGCTTTTTTTCTGGTCCTCCTGCGTGTAATCTGTCGGAGGATGTGCGCAAAATTCAGCGTTGGCGGCTAACATATTATCAAGAATGGACATAATACCCCTCCTTTAAGGCTTAGAGAAAACCGGGACGAATTTTGATGTGCTGGCCGTTTTTCAGGTTGATTTTCTGTACCAGGCAGGTACGCATACCGACCATAAACAGTTCAAATTCATCCACATGGGGAAGTTTTTTCATGAGTTCGTCACGGCTCATTTTTTCCGTCAGATTCTGGTTCTGTTCCTGACCGTTAGAGTCAAGAATCATCAGATAGTAGTCGGCGGCAGGGATGTCCTTGAATTCAAACTGCCCCTCTTCATTGGTGCTGGTGTGGTAAATGGGCTGTCCTTGGGGAATGGTGCCGTCTACATACCATTTTTGTACCGTATCGTAGGGAAGTGCCGTGAAATTGATTCCCCGCTCAATCAGCCAGACATCTACATTATTGGAAGCTTTTTTCTTCTTGGGCGCGGACATATCCCACATCATGCCGCCGCCTGCTTCCCCTTTGGCCATCTGCATTCCGCGGGCACTGTTGGGCTGATTTACAATCCCACTAATGGAGCCGGCAGCGGCGGCAATGGTGCTGCAGGACAGCAGCAGGCAAAGAGCCAACATGCTTATCATACGTTTCATAGTCATCAACCTTTCTCGATTTGTTTATACCTGTTTATTATTTTCGCTTCTAAAGGAAAAAATCCTGCCAGATTTGCCAGTAAGGTCATTTTGCGGTACACTAGAGAGCGACGGTATGCGCTGCAAAAAATTCAGGGCGCAACTGTACGAAAGGAGAATTCATTTATGACCGATTGGGAAAAGTATCAGCAGATTCGCCGCGAAGCCGCGTATACGGGGCTGGCACTGCTGGTACTTATTTTGTTTTGGTGTTGGGCAGGTTTTGGCCTGGCCGATGTGGAGATGGAGATTTTTGGTCTGCCATTATGGGCGGTTACGTCCAGTATTGGGGTATGGCTGTTTGCCATTGTGCTGGTGAAACTTTTGTTGAAATTCGTGTTCCGGGATATGCCCCTGGACGAAGAAAAGGGGGCAGAGGAACATGAGTAATGGCGGTAATCTGGCAGCACTGTTGCCCCTGCTTATCTTTATGGCCGTGATGATTGGCATTGGTTTTTATGTGCGGCAGGTACAGGCGCGGGGCTTTGGCAAGAATTTTGTGCAGCAGTATTTTATCGGCAACCATGATTTGGGCGGCTTTGTGCTGGCCATGACCACGGTAGCAACTTATAGCTCGGTGAGCTCCTTTGTCGGCGGGCCGGGGATGGCCTGGCAGATTGGTTTCGGCTGGATTTATATGGCCGTGGTGCAGGTTACGGCCATCTTCCTCGTGCTCGGCATTTTCGGCAAGCGCGTGGCGCTGCTGTCCCGCAAGTTCGATGCCGTGACGGTGGTGGATATCATTCGTGAGCGCTTCCAGTCCGATGGGCTGGCAAGTATGGCGGCGTTTATTATTGTCTTGTTCTTCTGTGCGACGATGACGGCGCAGTTCGTGGGCGGCGCCAAGCTGTTTGCGGCTGTGACCGGCTACAGCTATGAAATGGGGTTGCTGCTTTTTGGGCTGGCCGTTGTGGTCTATACCACTGTGGGCGGCTTCCGGGCTGTAGCACTCACCGATACCTGCTGTGCGCTGATTATGATGGTGGGCATTGTCCTGCTTCTTTATCATGTGCTGCTGGCTGGCGGTGGCTACAGCAATTTGATGGCCAATCTTCACCTGAATCATCCAGAAATGTTTGAGCCATTCTCTGGCGGTCATATGCCGGCCGGTCTTTACCTGACCCAGTGGATTCTGGTGGGTATCTGTACAATTGCTTTGCCGCAGTCGGTGGTACGCGGTATCAGCTACAAGGATACGGCCAGCCTGCATAAGGCCATGCTTATCGGTACGGTGGTCGTAGGCTTTATGAATATCGGCATCAATTTTACCGGCATTTTGGCCCATGGCGTGCTTACGGGGGATTTGGCCTCCTATGGCGGCGTGGACAATATCATTCCGAAGACCATCGTTACAGTTATGCCGCCGGCTTTGGTTGGTTTGGCCATTATCGGCCCTTTGGCGGCATCTATCTCTACGATTTCGGGCCTGCTCATTGTGGCGTCTTCGGCCATTATCAAGGACGTATATTTACATCAGCAGCATAAAAAAGGCAGGGAACCGGGCACGAAACAGCTGCGCCTGCTTTCCATGCTGGCAACTGCCGTTATCGGTGTGGTGGTCTTCATCATTGCGCTGACCCCGCCAAGCCTTATCTGGATTATCAATATGTTCGCCTTTGGCGGTTTGGAAACGGCGTTCTTCTGGATGTTGCTGCTCGGTCTTTTCTGGCGGCGGGCCAATAAGCTCGGGGCAATCCTCTCCATGGGCGGCGGTACAGTGGTCTACTGCCTGACGCAGGGGATGGGCTTCAAGGTCATGGGCCTGCATCAGATTACCATTGGCATTACGGCTTCCTTGCTGTTCTTCCTGCTGGGCACTTATTTGGGCAAGCCGCAGGACGAGCGGGTGTTGAACGAGTTTTTCCCTCATAGGAAAAATGAATAAGCATATAGGAAAAAATTTTTCAATTGCAAACTAAATTGCTGAAAATACCTTGCGTAATTGGGACTTTTGGGGTAAAATTACAACGTAATTTTTATAAAAATGTATATTATTATAGAAATCTAATGGGATAATGTTGTGGAATAGATGTTTGGAGAGGAGTAAAATTAACCATGATTGTTGCGGTGAATAGTGCCACCAACAAATTGTTTAAGTTCAAGACAGGCAAGTATAATTTGAAGGAGCAGGCGGCTTGGAAGTCCCGTACGGCATTTGTGGAAGATACCCTGCGGGAGATTATCCGTGAAGCGGCCAACAAAGAGGCATCTGTGTTTGCCAAGTGCTGCTATGGTATCGAGCTGGGGAGAAGTGAAGTCGAGGACCGCTACCTTCTGTCCTATGATGATGCCGTGAGCTATTGGAAGAGTTTTGATGCCCGTGTGTATCAGATTGCCTAAATAAATAGACGAACAGCCCATGAAGCAAGGGTGATGCTTCATGGGCTGTTTTTTGATTATAAGATAAGCAGTTCTACGCCAAAGACCACCATACAGCAGGCGGCTGCTACTTTGAACAGGCTGAGGCCCTTCCAGGCAAGGCCAATGCCGACAATGAGGGCCAAAAGTCCTGCATAGGGGCTGCGCGTGGCATCCATAATGGCGGGAAAAGTCATGACCGCCAGCGTCACATAGGGGACGTAGAACAGAAATGACCGCAAAAATCGATTCTTGATGGGACGGCGGATAAGGGTGACGGGCAGTATGCGGATGGCCAGCGTTACGGCACTCATAACGAGCAAATAGATATAGATGTCGTGGTTCATGGATAACTTCCTTTCTATTGGAGGCTTTAGAGGTGATAAGGCGTCCGCGTGAACTGGCAGTATTTTTTCTTCGCTGAGACAGGCTTGTCAAACGCTGCGAAAAAACACGGCCAGTTCACGCGGGCTTATTTCGCTATAGTTGCTTAGGATTAAGCGTGGTCTTTTATGGGATGCAGGATAGCTCCTATGGCGGCGATGGCTACGGTCAGGATAATCGTCCGTGTGCCGCCGGAAAGGTCGCTGATTACAGGCAGATGAGCGCAGGCGAAGCTGGCGATAAAGCTGATGGCGACGAGGGCGCCGATAATGCGGTTGTCACGGGCGGGGGGGATGATGACCCAGATAAACATGCCGAACAGTGCCACGCTCAGGGCGCTCACCGCAGCTTCGGGCAGGAGGTTCCCGGCCATTACGCCCAAGGCGGTGCCGACAGACCAGCCCGGCAGTGCCAGGCTCATGGCGCCGTAATTGTAATAGGGATTCAAGGGGCCTTTTCTCGCGATGGTGATACCGAAGATTTCATCGGTGATATCAAAGCCGACCAGCACGCGGTGGAGAATGTTAGTATCCGGGGCGAATTTTTGGCTGACCACGCAGCTCATGAGCAGGTAGCGGGCGTTGGCCACCAGCGTCATAATCGCCAGTTCCAGATAGGGAGCATCGGCGGCAATGATGGTAAAGGCGGCGTATTCTCCGGCTGAAGCGTTATTGAAAAAGCTGGCTAAAAATCCTTCAAAAGCCGTGAGTCCGGCGTTGCGGGCGGCAATGCCCAGCGTAAAGGCTACTACCAGATAGCCCAGGGCGATGGGAGTACCGTCGCGTATGCCTTCCATAAAGGGGGCTCTTTTGGGGGCGGAGGTTGTTGTCAGAGTCATAGATAACCTTCTTTCCTCTAGTTCCTAATGCGTCTAATCTTCGCTTTCGGCATATCTTTTGGCCAGCAGTCTGGTTACATTATCCTGTTTGCGCCGTTCAATCTGGCGATGGATAAAGATATTGGGAATCGCCACACCTACGGCAATGCCGATGATGATGGTGACGGCATTGATGCCGCTTCGCAGGCTGATGAAAAATTCCTCGGTCGTGATAAAATCAAGGTTCAGCAGGGCGAAGAGCAGGCGGTAGAGCAGTACCCCAGGAATCATGGGAATGGCCGAGGGAATGGTGATGACGATATTGGGGGTATGGAACCAGTGAATGGCCTTTAAGGCGATAATCCCAACCACGGCAGCGCCCAAAAATGAACCAGCCGTTTGTGAAAAACCAAATTCCAGTACCACGATATTGCGAATCAGTACGGTGATGATTCCGCCTACAGCCACTACGGGGAGAATCCGGGGCGGGACATTAAAGATGATGGAAAAGCCCACAGCGCCGATAGCCGCGGCTATTGCCTGTGAAAAATAAACGGTGTCAGGCGTCAGCTGTACACTGGTAAAATCGGTTACGCCACAGAGTCGGATGGCGATGACGATGCCAAAGGTCATACTGCTGACCACCAGTACGGTATGCATGGCTCTGGTCATACCCGCTACGATGAAGTTGTTGAGCAGGTCATCCACAGCGTTGATCAGTGGGATTCCCGGTACGAGGAATAAAGTACAGGCAATCAGGGGATACCAATTGAGTCCGCCGGTCAAAAACTGGGTGCTCCAGGCCAGTATGGTCGTCACAAAGGAGGTGATGGCGATAGTGGCGTAGGTGTTGAAGGCATAAGCCGTGCAGAGCCGCCGTACATAAAAGCCCAGCAGGGAACATATGGTGGTCAGGAGAAAATCCAGCCAGCTGCCGCCAAAAAGTTTGCAAAAGCCACCGCAGGCAGCGCCGGCCCCCAAGGCGGTCAGCCATACCGGATAAGCCCGCGGCAGATTGCGGATATTGTTCAGCTGCCGCCGAAAGGCTTCCAGACTGTAATTTTGAGCCAGTGCCCGCCAGGTCAGCTTGCTGACAGCCGACAGGGTGGTCATATTAATCCCGTGTTTTTGATACTTGCAAAATTCCGTATAGGAGTGACGGCTGTCACTGACATTTAACATCAAGGTCGTGTAGAGTACATGCTGATGCATATGCTCGCTGTCAATGCCCATGAAGGCGGCAGCCCGCCGCATATCCCGTACAGTGCGGTCGCTGTCCGCACCGTTTTCCATTAACAGTGCGCCCGTCTGCAGGAGCAGGTGCAGTTTTTCGCCGATTTCTGCAAAGGGCTTGTTTAGTATCTCATCCTTGTCGTCACTCAAAGTATCCCTTCCCTCTCAAAAATGTAAACACGATTGTAAATGTATGTAAACTATTGTAGGACAGTGCTGGATAGATGTAAAGGTTTTGAGGCGGGAAAAATTGTGATAAAATGAATACGATTATGGTTGAAATATTAATCTGAAGGAGACGTTTATGGAATTTTTGGATGCGGGGACGCTGGCCTTTTTGCTCTTTTTTGGTTTTATGGCGTCCTTTATTGATTCTGTGGTGGGCGGCGGCGGCCTTATTTCCGTGCCGGCTTTGCTTTGGACCGGCTTGCCGCCGGTCCTGGCTTTGGGGACCAATAAGTGCGCGGCGGTCATGGGCAGCTTTACCAGTTTCATCACCTTTGTGCGCTCGGGGAAAGTGGACGGCTATCTGATGCGGCGCTTGTTCCCGTTGTCCTTTATCGGCTCGGCTTTGGGCGTGCTTACCGTACAGCTTCTGCCGCCGGAAATCTTGCGGCCGTTGGTAGTCATCATGCTGATTGCTGTACTGCTCTACAGCATTTTCAAAAAGGATTGGGGCAGGGAAAATAAATACGCAGGCCTGTCCACGAAAATGCTGCTATTGGCAGGATTGGTGGCTTTTTTGCTGGGCTTTTATGATGGCTTTTTCGGACCCGGTGCGGGCTCGTTTATGCTCTTTGGCCTTTTGATGGCTGGTTTTGATTTTTTAGGTGCTGCGGCCAATGCCCGTACGCTCAATTTTGCCAGCAATATTTCGGCGGTGATTTTTTTCGGTTATTTAGGGCAGATTGATTTTGCCCATGCGATTCCCATGGGGCTTGCTATGATTGCCGGTGCTTACTGCGGCGCCAATATGGCACTCAAAAAGGGCGTCGGTTATGTACGCCCTTTGTTTATCATTATGACTACCGTGCTTATCGGCAAATTGGTGTGGAGTTTGTTTTAACCTTCCCAGCGTGGGAATAGATTGGCCTCCAGGCCAAGTTGGTCGCAGATTTTGCCCACCAGCATATTGACGAGGTCGTCGATGGTCTGGGGGCGGTGATAAAAGCCCGGGGAGGCCGGGACGATTTTTACGCCCAGTTTGGCGAGTGTCAGCAGATTTTCCAAATGAATGGCGTGCATGGGCGCTTCGCGGGGAACGAGGACAAGCGGGCGTCCTTCCTTCAACATGACGTCGGCGGCCCTGGTCAGCAGGTTATCGGAAAGACTGTGGGCGATGCAGGCAGTTGTCTTCATGGAACAGGGCAGCACGACCATGGCATCGGCCTTGAAGGAGCCGCTGGCGATGGCGGCGCCAATGTTGGCGTTGTCGTAGAGTACATCGACCCGCCTTTCAAGTTCTTCACGGGAGATATTGCATTCATAGGCCAGTACCTGCCAGCCGCTGTCCGTCACGACGCCGTGTACTTCGTGGCCGAGTTTTTGCAAAACATCAATCAGCCGCAGGGCGTAGATGCTGCCGCTGGCTCCGGTTATTCCAACTACGATTTTCATATACGTTACCCTTTCTGCAGTAATGATTCTTTCTTTAAGTATAATGGCCGCGGCAAACCGCTGTCAAACAATTAGTACCTGCTTTCAAGACATAATAATGTGTATCTGCTATAATGGAATGTGGTTTTTATGAAAGGATGACAATATGAATCAACATAGAATCACTCCCTTGACGGAGAGCGGACTCTTGACGGCGCTGAGTGTGGTGCTGGCATTGATGGCGGTTTACCTGCCCTTTATCGGTTTTTTACTGGTCTTGTTCTGGCCTTTGCCGCTGATTGTTTTGGTGGTACGCCACGGCTTGCGCTGGGGCGCTATGGCAACGGCAGCCGCCGGTGTACTGGTGGGCCTTTTGGTGGAACCGCTGCTGTCACTGCGGCTGGTCATTGCCTTTGCACCGGCAGGGCTTCTGTTAGGCTGGGCCTTTGCTCGGGGCTGGCCGGGCGTACGGTCGTTTATGCTGACGCTGCTGGCCGCTATTGCCGGACAGTTGGCGGCGGTTGGACTTTTGCTGTTGGTGACGGATGTGAATCCGCTTACGATGCAGGTGGATCTGCTGCAATCGTCCTTTGACTCAACGCTGCAGGCTTATGAAGGTTTGGGCATGAACGAGGCAGATTTGACGCAGGCCCGCACGGACATTGAAGAGGGCATGAAGATGCTCAACTATCTGTTCCCGCTGGTTTTTATCCTGATGGGACTTCTATATGCTGCTGCCGCATATATTTCCGGCAGCAAGGTGCTGCGACGGCTGGGACATCGTGTGCCGCAGTTTCCTGCTGTTCACGAATGGCGTTTGCCGCAAGGTTTTTTGTATCTTTTCGGCTTTGCCCTGGTGGGACTTTACTGGGGCGGAACCCGGCAAATCATGTGGCTCTATCAGATTTCTTTAAATGCCAATGCTCTGGCGATTATTGCAGGACTGGTGCAGGGGCTGGTTTTGGTTCATTGTCTGTTCCGGCACTTTAAGGTAAAGCTGTTCCTGCGGATCGTATTTTATGTGTTCTTTCTGATGAATCCTTTTTTGGCACAGGTGGTGGCCATGACGGGACTTATCGATATGATCTTTGATTATCGGCAGCGGTTTGCAGCCCGTAAGCAGAAATGAGGTGCGCTAAATGCCACGAAATCTTTCGGCGTGGATAGATTTAACTATACATTTGCTGATCATGCTGATCCTTATCGGTGTGCTGTCTTATTATAATCTTTACATTGCCGCCATTGCCGGTCTGGTATGGCTGGCGCTGGCCTCCTTTGCCCGGGAACGCTGTGCAGACCGCTCGCGTCGGTTTGAACGCTATTGCCGCAATGTGGTGCGCAATATCAATGAAATGCTCAATTACGCTGTGGACGAACTGCCGCAGGCCATTATGATTGTCAATGAAGATGGGCGCATTCAGTGGTGCAATGACCGCATGGCGGTCTATTTTGGCCAGAAGCCGGAGCAGGATACCGATGTAAAGGATTTGCTGCCTGGAATAATCGTTGCACCGATTTGGGGACAGGAGGGCGAGTACGTCTTTGCCAATGCGGATAAGTATTATCATGTATACTATCACCCTGTGCAGATGGCTCCCCGTCAGGAACCTTTGATGACACTTTATATACAAGATGTGACCAGCCATGAACAGCTCAAGAATACCTTTCAACAGAGCCGTACCGTGCTGGTGTATATTCAGATTGACAACTATGACGAAGTCATGCAGGGGCAGACGGAAGCAGAGCGTACTTCATTGCTCTTGGCGGTTAATCAGACCATAGACAAGTGGATGAAAAATCTGGGCGGTTTTATGCGCAGGGTCAACGAGGACCTCTATGTGGTCATTTTGACCCGGGCCGGACTGGATCAGGCTTTGAACGACAAATTCGATGTGCTGGATAAGGCACGGCAGCTGCAGAGTACCAACCGTCTGCCGGTAACCCTTTCGATGGGGATTGCGGTAGCGGAAAATCAGACGATGGCCGAGCTTGGCGCTCAGGCGCAGGCCGGTTTGGATTTGGCCTTGGGCCGCGGCGGCGATCAGGTGGCTGTGCAGATGAATGGCAAGACGCAGTTCTTTGGCGGCAAGGCCAAGGCGGTGGAAAAACACACGCGTGTAAAGGCCAGAGTAGTAGCCCATGCCCTGCGGGAAATCATGGAAGGTGCCGATGAAATTTACATCATGGGGCACCATAATGAAGACTTTGACTGCTTTGGTGCGGCTATGGGCGTAGCCAAGATGGCCCGCCAGCTGGAAAAGAGTTTTCATATTGTCCTGTCCGATATGAATGATGGTATTGACAAATTCCATGATTTGCTTAAGGATAAAGAAGAATATGAAGGTGTATTTGTCCATGCAATGGATATCAAAAATTCTACGGCCTTAAGCCCGGTGCTCATTATAGTCGATACCCATATTCCGCATTTGGTCGCAGACCCCACGCTCTTAGAGCGTGTACATCAGGTGGTCGTTATTGACCATCACCGCCGCAGCGAGAATTTCATCAAGAATCCGCTGCTGGTGTACATTGAACCGGGGGCCAGCTCCACGAGTGAGCTGATCACGGAACTGTTGATGTATTTTGGTGAGGATATCCGCTTGGGACGGTTGGATGCGACGGCGCTCTATTCCGGCATTGTGGTCGATACGAAGAATTTTGCGATACAGACCGGGGTGCGCACCTTTGATGCCGCGGCATTCCTGCGGCGCAGCGGGGCTGACCCCGTGATGGTACGCCATCTGTTCCGTTCCGACTACGAAACGACTGTAGCGCTGGCGAAAACCAAGGCTCGGGCGGAACTTTTCCCCGGTGGGCTTATCATTTCCACCATTCCGGAAAAGATGCCCAACATTCAGGTTATCGCGGCGCAGGCCGCAGATGGGCTGCTGCGCATTGAGAATGTGCGCATGAGTATCCTGATTTTCCAGCTTACTGAGGATACCATCGGGCTGAGTGCCCGTTCTACGGGAGACCTCAATGTGCAGGTTATCATGGAGGCTCTGGGCGGCGGCGGCCATCAGAATGTGGCCGGTGCACAGGTAAAGGGTGCGTCCTTGGCGGATATTAAAGCCAAGGTTATAGAACTTAGTGAAAAATATATAGAGGAGAATGATAAAGATGAAAGTGATTCTGCAGCAGGACGTTAAAAAATTAGGTAAAAAAGGTGATATTGTAGAGGTTTCGGAAGGTTACGGCCGTAACTTCCTTCTGCCCCGCAAGGCAGCTGTGCTGGCCAATGCCGAGAATATGAATGTGGCCAAGGCTCAGGCTGGTTCCAAGGCCCGCAAAGAGGCTATGGCTACAGATGAAGCCAAACTGATGGCAGCGCAGCTCGAAAAAGTGTCCGTAACGATTCCTGTAAAAATCGGCGAAAACGGCAAACTCTTTGGTTCTGTTACGGGCAAGGATGTGGCAGAAGCTCTGAAAAAGGAAAATATTGATATCGACCGCCGGAAAATCACCATTAAGGGCGATGTGACCGGCACGGGTGAATATGAAGCTGTAATCAAGGTGCATCCTTCGGTTACCAGCACCATCAAGGTCAATGTAGTGGCAGGCTAATATGAAATTACTGGATTTTATTCGCAATTTATTTACGAAAAAACAGGAGCAGGCTTTGCCTGCTCCTGCTTCACGCAGTGCAACGCCTTTGGACCGGCAGATTGAAGCGCTCTATGCCATTTTGGTAGATGTTATGGGCACGGAGAAATTGGTGATTCAGGCCGGGAAAATGAAGGCGCTGGACTTAATGCGCTCTGCTGACCCCTGCGACAGGGTGCTGGCCCTGCAGCGCATCTTGGGCGAAGACCCCCTGATTGCGCCTGCTCCTAAGCCGGAACAGGTGCCGCCGATTATGGAGGCACTCTCTGAGCGCGTGGCCGATCTGGTGGCCCGCCGCAATGTCGAGGACAGTATCGAGAAAAAAGTCAACGAAAAGCTCGAAAAAGACCATGCGGATTATGTCAACGATATTCGTCAGCAGGTCATCAAGGACGAAAAGGGCGGCAATGAAAGTCCGCAGGATAAGGAAAAGCGGGAGAAACTCGAAAAGCTCGAAGGCATCAAGCTGACCCAGTCCATTATGGAACTTTTGCGCCCGCAGGATTTCAGTGAAATCGTGGGGCAGGAACGGGCGGTTAAGTCCCTTATGGCGAAATTAAGCTCACCTTATCCGCAGCATTTATTGCTCTATGGGCCGCCGGGAGTTGGCAAGACCACGGCAGCGCGCCTTGTGCTCGAGGCGGCGAAGAAAAAAGCGGTATCGCCTTTTGGCGATGAAGCACCTTTTGTGGAAACCGACGGTACGACGCTGCGCTGGGACCCGCGGGATATTACCAATCCTTTGTTGGGCTCTGTTCATGACCCCATCTATCAGGGCGCACAGAAAACGCTCGCGGACAGCGGCATCCCGGAACCAAAGCCGGGCCTGGTCACCGATGCCCATGGTGGTATTCTGTTCATTGACGAAATCGGCGAAATGGACGAAATGTTGCAGAATAAGCTGTTAAAGGTGCTGGAGGACAAGCGGGCCTACTTTGAGTCGGCTTATTATGACCCCACGGATCCCAAGGTGCCGCCTTATATCAAAAAGCTCTTTGAGGAAGGTGCACCGGCAGATTTCGTATTGATTGGCGCGACAACGCGTGATGCAGGGCATATCAATCCTGCCCTGCGCTCCCGCTGTGCAGAAATTTACTTTGAACCCTTGACCCCGAAGCACATTCAGCAGATTGTGCGCAATGCGGCGGAAAAACTACATGTGGAAGTCAGCGATGAGGTGGCTGGCCTTATCAGTGAATACACTATTGAAGGGCGCAAGGCCATCAATATTTTGGCCGATGCCTACAGCCTTGCTTTGGAGCGTTGTGGTGTCGGTGAACAGTTCAAACTTGAAGATTTGGGCACCGAAAATGGCCCACAGGTGGAAATCAGCAAGGCAGATATCTACGAAGTCACGCAGGTCAGCCGTCTGACGCCCTATGTGACGAAAAAGGCTTCGGATACAGCCCTGCAGGGGCATATCTTTGGACTGGGCGTGGCCGGTTTCTTAGGCTCGGCAATTGAGATTGAGGCTGTGGCGTTCCCCGCTAAGGAAAAAGGCAAGGGAACAGTGCGTTTCAACGAAACGGCCGGTTCTATGGCCAAGGACTCCGTGTTCAATGCTGCTTCCGTTATGCGGCAGCTGACGGGCAAGGATTTGCACGACTATGATGTGCATATCAATGTCATTGGCGGCGGCAATATTGACGGTCCCAGTGCGGGGACAGCGATATTGGCGGTTATTACCAGTGCCGTAACCGGCCGGAAAATCCGGCAGGATGTGGCCGTAACCGGTGAAATTTCGCTGGCAGGCCGGGTTCGCCCTGTGGGCGGCGTCTTTGAAAAAGCTTATGGCGCCAAACAGACGGGCATAAAAACGCTGGTCATTCCCAAGGAAAACAGCAAGGATATCCCTAAGGAGCATTTGGGGTTGGATATTCACCCCGTATCTACGGCAGAGGAGGCGTTTGCCTATATCTTCGAGCCGGAAAGTAAAGAGGAGTAAGGAAAATGGCATTACCAGAACGGGTGCCCCCGCAGAATATTGAAGCTGAACAGGCTGTTTTAGGGGCTATGCTCATCAAAAAAGAGGCCATCATAGAGGTGCAGGAAATCCTGCAGCCGGAGGATTTCTATCGGGAAACGCACCGTATTATCTATGAGGCTATGGTGCGCCTGCAGAATAATGATGAAGCCGTGGACCTCGTAACCTTGACTGAGGAATTGCGGAAAACCGATATGCTCGACAAGGTGGGCGGGCTAGGCTTTATCACCCAGCTGGCTAATATCGTGGGCACGGCTGCCAATGTCAGCTATCATGCGAAAATCGTCAAGGAAAAGGCAGAACTGCGCAATCTTATCAATGTAGCCACGGAAATTGCAGGCAAGGCTTATGAGGATAGCGACGAAGTAGAAGACATCATGGACGAGGCAGAGAAGAAGATTCTGGCCGTGGCCAGCCGTCAGGGCGGCGGTGCCTTTGAACCCATGAAGAATATCGTCATGCGTACCTTTGAACGCATCAATGTGCTCTATGAGTCCAAGGGCGGCCTTACGGGCATCAGTTCGGGGTTCAAGGATTTGGACAAACTCACGGCAGGCTTGCAGAAATCTGACCTTATCCTCGTGGCGGCGCGTCCGTCCATGGGTAAAACGGCGTTCACGCTGAATATCGCCAGTTATGTCGGCCTGCATGGCGGTAATGTGGCATTCTTCTCGCTGGAAATGAGCAAGGAACAGCTGATGCAGCGTATGCTCTGCTCCGAAGGCGGTATTGATGCCTCACGGCTGCGTACAGGCCAGCTGGACGAAATGGAATGGAACAAGCTGGTGGGCGTGGCGGACCGCATGAGCCGGGCTCCCATCTACATTGACGATACGGCCGGTATCACGGTTATGGAACTGCGCTCTAAAGCGCGGCGCTTGAAGGCCGAACATGGTCTTGACCTCATTATCATCGACTATCTGCAGCTCATGCAGGGACGGGCCAGCAAGAACAGCGACAACCGTCAGCAGGAAATCTCCGAGATTTCCCGCTCACTCAAAGCCTTGGCGCGTGAACTTGATGTGCCGGTTATTGCGCTCTCACAGCTCTCCCGCTCCGTGGAAAGCCGTCAGATCAAAAAGCCGATGCTCTCCGACCTGCGCGAATCCGGGTCACTGGAGCAGGATGCAGATATCGTTATGTTCCTTTATCGTGAGGATTATTACGATAAGGACACGGAGAACAAGAATATCACCGAAATCATCGTGGCCAAGCACCGTAATGGCCCTGTGGACAGCGTGCAGCTGTTCTTCCAGAAAGAATACACCAAATTCCGCGATTTGCTTATGCAGTGATTATTGCTGCTGGTTCGAGGATTGTTCGAAACTGGCGGGGCGGCTGGGGCGGTATTCATGCTCTGCTTAGACTGCTGGCTAAAAATCATTTTTGCCTTTTATAAAACTCAAAGCATCTAAACTCACTGCGTTCAGACAAAGATGCTTTGAGTTTTTTCGTATGTGGGCAAAAATGCTTTTCTTAACGCCAGCAGTCAAACGCGTCGCCTGAATACCACCCCAGCCGCCTCGCCAGAAGTTGCGGATATGCAAGCTGTCTGTTTTTGGTGTTGGCTTACATCGAGGCATAGAAAGAACATAACATAGCCGGAACGGGGGCAAAAGGCACAGCGAAGCGTATGCCGCCGGGCGTTAGGAAACGGATTTTTATCTACCGCTGAATGTCGTTGGAAAAGTCTACTGTTTGAGCGCAGCGAGTTTTGACTTTTCCAGTGACATAAGAGATAAAAATCCGTTTTAGCCCGGCGGCTTAGCGCAGTCGTGCCTTTTGCCCCCGTTCCGGCTGTACGCATTACCTTTTTCAGTAAGGTGAGGGGACTTTTGACCAATTTTGACGATTTTTTTCAATCTTAATCTTGACAAAGCGATATGGAACTTGTAAACTGTAAATATGAAATTGGTTTCATATTTTACTCATGCAGGAATTATATTTTGAAGACGCGAATATTAAAAGGAGGCATTTCCGATGAAGGAAATTCGTTTGGACAGCCCGCTTAACGGCGAACTGGTGGAACTGTCCCAGGTGAATGACCAGGCTTTTGCCAGCGGGGCAATGGGCTTTGGTGCAGCAGTGAAGAATCCGGACGGTAAGGTTTATTCCCCCGTTGACGGTGAAGTGACGGTGTTTTTTGAAACGAAACACGCGATCGGCATTCATGGCGAGAATGGTGAAGACCTGCTGATTCATGTTGGCCTGGATACTGTGAAACTGAACGGTGAGCATTTCAAGGCTCATGTGGAACAGGGCGCTAAGGTAAAGAAAGGTCAGCTGCTTTTGGAATTCGATGGCGAGGCAATCAAGGCTGCTGGTTATGACATTACTACGCCTATGGTTGTAACCAATTCCACAGAGTTTGACAAAATCACTATCGCTCTGGGCGATAAGGAAGTTGTTTCCGCTGCTGCTGAAGCAAAAGCAGAAAAGGCAACGGCTGATGACGAATACGCTGACCTTCCGAAGGAAGTTCGCGTAGCCAAGCTCATTGAAAAATATGTTGGCGGCATGGACAATGTGCGCAATGCAGAACACTGCGCTACGCGCCTGCGCCTCATCATTAACGATAAGTCCAAAATCGACGAAAAAGCCATTGAAAACATTGACGGCGTAAAAGGCCAGTTCTTTGCGGCTGCCCAGTATCAGATTATCCTGGGCACGGGCTTTGTAGATAAGGTCTTTGATGAATTCGTCAAGGGCACGAATTTCTCCGGTGTCAGCAATAAGGAAGAAGCTTATGCACAGATGACGCCGCTGCAGAAGATTTCCCGTACGCTGGGTGACGTATTCGTACCCATTATCCCCGTACTGGTGGCAACAGGTTTGTTCATGGGCCTGCGCGGTGCGGCTCAGAGCCTGGGCGTGCAGTTCAGCGATAATGTGCTGCTGCTGAGCCAGATTCTCACGGATACGGCCTTCATCTTCCTGCCGGCACTCGTTTGCTGGTCGACGATGAAACGCTTCGGCGGCACGCCGGTTATCGGTTTGGTTCTCGGTCTGATGCTCGTTGGCCCGCAGCTGCCGAATGCCTGGGCTGTTGCTGGTGGCGATGTGAAGCCCATTCCAATGGAAATCTTTGGTATGACCATTGGTATCGTCGGTTATCAGGGTTCTGTTTTGCCGGCACTCGTTCTCGGTATCTTTGCTGCTAAACTGCAGAAAGCCCTCAAGACGGTAGTTCCCGATATCATTGACCTGATTGTTACGCCGTTTGTTACCTTGTTCATCTCCATGATTCTGGGTATCCTCATCATTGGCCCCATCATGCATTCTCTGGAAACGACGATTTTCGGTGCGGTTTCCGCATTCCTGCAGATGCCTATGGGTATCGGTGGTTTCATCGTCGGTGGTCTGCAGCAGGTTATCGTAGTATTTGGTGTACATCATGTGTTTAACGCTCTGGAAGTACAGCTTCTGGCTACTACGGGCGTTGACCCCTTCAATGCCATCATCACCGGTGCTATCGTAGCACAGGGCGGTGCAGCTGTGGCTGTAGCGCTGAAGACTCAGGACCCGAAGAAACGCGCTCTCTACATTTCCTCCGCTGTGCCTGCATTCTTAGGGATCACGGAACCGGCTATCTTCGGTATTAACCTGCGCTTCATGAAACCGTTCCTCTATGCACTCGTTGGTGGTGCCTGCGCTGGCGGCGTGGCCAGCTTCCTGCATTTGGCTGGTACGGGCATGGGTATCACGGTTCTGCCGGGTACGCTTCTCTACCTCGATCATCTGCTCGAATATGTGCTTGTAAACTTAATCGGCTTCGGTATAGCTTTTGGACTTACCTTTACGCTGTTTAAGCCGGAAGAATAAAGAACTGTGAGGGGAGGCTTAGCCTCCCCTTTTTGTAAAGGAAGGTGACTCTTATGGAAAAATTTAACAAACAGGAAATTGATGAAAAATTAAAGGCCGGTTTTCCCATGGAACACCGCTGGCATAACCGATTCCATCTGGAAATGCCCTTCGGTCTGATTAATGACCCCAATGGTCTGGCTTTTTGCGATGGTAAGTTCCATCTCTTTTATCAGTGGAATCCGTTGGGCTGTGAGCATAAAAACAAGTGCTGGGCGCATACGGAAACGCGTGATTTTGTGCATTACAGCACACCGGAACTAGCTTTGTGGCCGGATGACGAGCATGATAAGGACGGCTGTTATTCTGGCTGCGGTACAGTAGAAGACGGCCAATTGCGGGTGCTCTATACCTGCAATCGCAAGGAAGACGGTGTCCGCATTCCTGCCCAGCGTTTTGGCAGCCTGAAGGGTGGTAAAATCAAGAAGGAAGAAATCATTGTTCCCGACCATCCCGAAGGCATTACCGGCCATTTCCGTGACCCGTACATCTTTACCCGCCGTGGCAAGCGCTATTTTGTTATCGGTGCTCAGCGGGAAGAAGACGAAAAGGGCACAGTGCTCATTTATGAGGAAACTGCTGAGGGCTGGAAGAATTTGGGTGAAGTAAAAACGCGTCTGGGCGATTTCGGCTATATGTGGGAATGTCCGAACCTCGTACAGTTCGGCAGCTATGATGTATTGATTTTCTGCCCGCAGGGCTTGGAGGCCCGTGAATTTGACCGGCAGAACATCTATCAGGCGGGTTATATTGCAGGCCGCTTGTCACTGAACAGCATGGATATGATGCAGCATACGAAATTCCAGGAACTGGACAAGGGCTTTGATTTCTATGCACCGCAGATACTCACGCATGAAGGCCGTCAGATTATGATTGGCTGGATGGGCATGCCGGATAAGGATAATGAATATCCGACAGCCGAACTGGGCTGGCAGTACAGTCTGACTATGCCCCGTGAACTGCGCCTGCGTCAGGGGCATATCTATTCCCGGCCTGCACGTGAGATGAAGGATCTGCGCATTGCCGAAACGGCTGTAGAATTAGATGTAGAAAATACTAAAGAAATCAGCCGGCCACTCTTTGATGGCTCTGAAATCCTCCTGGATATGGAACTGGGTGAGAGCCGGGAGATTGTCATAACCGTAGCCTTTGGTACAGAGAAACTGCGCTTTATTTATGACCGCAAGGAGCAGGTTATGTCCATTGACCGCAATGAAATGAAAAAAGGCGGCCGTGGTGTGCGCCGCTTTAAGCTCTTTTCCGATGAGAGTCTGTCTATGCAGTTATTCGTCGATAAGACGGCTGTGGAGGTGTTCTTCCAGCATGGGGAAGAAGCGGCCAGTATTCTGGTGTTCCCGGAGAAAAATATTCAGCCGGAACTCATGGTGGCTGCAGATGGGGAAATAAAATCCCTGAGCGGCAAAATCTGGCAGTTGGACAGCTTTAAATTTAATATGTAGAAATACAAAGGAATAAGCCCCTGAAACCATTGGTTTCAGGGGCTTATTCCTGTCAGAAAACGGCTGGGGAAGCCGCACGTCAGTTGTTTACTGCACGATCTGCGAACGTTTCTTTTTTCAGAGGAATTCGTCTAATTCGGTCGAAGGGGATTGACTCAAACGAATAACGAATGTCAAGATACGTATCAGTGCGATTGAAGATGACCTTTTTCAGGGAATGTTTAGAGGTCTTCTTAATGCGATTGATGTAATACTGCGCATCCTCCGCTGAAAATGTTCCGTTCTCGATGATCACGCGGACGTCATCGACTATCATGGGGAAACACCTCCAACAAATAAAACACCGCTTCAGCAGCCAATGGGGATTATCAGGGACGGCGCCGAAGCTCTCTTGTTGTTAGCGAAGCAAAGGAAATAGAGTATCCTTAACAACTCGTAATACAGTATACACTAAGATAAAGACCTTGTGAAGTAGCAAAAGACACCATTATTGCCCAAAAGTCCTAAAATCTATGGAATTATTCCCAGTGGTAAACCTTTACATGAGAATCTCGCCAGTTTTGGGCTGTTTTTGGCGATTTATGAAGGTTTTTTGTTAGTTGTTCATATAAGATATAGTAATTGTGCATAATCGATAATATTTATCACACTTATGAGCAAAGATTGTTTTTTATGCATGATTATCCGATAAAATAGAGCCTATGGTCAAATGCTTACAATAGCGTTATAATAGACTGAAAAAAGTATGAACATTTATCTGCCAACAGGGGAGGGTGCATTTTGCGTATTATTGTGGTTGGCGCAGGAAAGCTGGGCTACAGTATTGCCGAGCTTTTGTCCAAGGAACAGTTTGATGTGGTGGTTATTGACCGGGACGAGAGTCAGTTGGAGGCGGCCAAGAATACGCTGGACGTACTCACGATTGCGGCTAATGGTGCCAGCCCCATTACCATGGACGACCCGGATGTGCGGGATGCGGATATCCTCATTGCGGTGACGGCCAGCGATGAAGTAAATATGGTGGCTTGTGTTCTCGCCAAAAAGCATGGCATCAAGCATACCATTGCCCGTATAAGAGATATGAAATTTATGTCGGAGGCTAAAGATTATCTCAAACAGAATTTTGATATTGATGTGATGCTGAATCCGGAACTGATTACGGCCAATGAAATCAACCGTATTCTCATGACACCGGCGGCTCTCGATGTCGAAGATTTTGCCCATGGAAAGATTCGCCTGTTTGAAACCAAGATTCACCGCAAATCGCCGCTGGTGGGGATTCCGTTGAAGGATATCCAACTGCCTAAGGGGGTGCTGGCCGGCATGATTTTCCGGGATCATCGCATGATTATCCCGCATGGTGATGACAGCTTTCAATCGCAGGATAATGCGTATTTTATTGGTATTCCGGAGGAAATCGAGAAGTTCAGCCAAAAACTCGTGCGTCGTGATGCGCGCAAATTGCATCGCGTGCTGATTATCGGTGCCGGGCGGGCCGGACGCGCTTTGGCACAGCAACTGGATGCGCAGAATGTCCGGGTGAAGGTCATTGACCTTGACCGGGAACGCTGCCAGCTTATGGCGGGTATGTTGAATCACGGTATTGCAGTATGTGGTGATGGTACGGATATTGACCTGCTGGTAGAGGAAGATGTGGCCCATGCCGATGTGGTGGTATGCCTGACGGAAGATGATAAGCTAAACCTCATGTTGGCATTGTTGGCACGCCATCTTTCCGGCAATAAGACCAAGACCGTTGTCCGCGTGTCGCGCAACGAATATGTGGAACTGATGGAAAAGGTGGGCGTGGATATCGTTCTGTCGGCAAGGCTGCTGTCCGCTAGTGAAGTGCTCGCCTTTGCCCGCCGCGGCGGTGTGGTATCGGTGTCCCTTTTAGAAGGCGCCAAGGCCGAAGCCGTGGAGGTTATCGTACAGGAAGGGGCGCCTGTGGCCGGGAAAAAACTCATGGATGTCAAGCTCCCAGGGAATGTCTGGTCTGTGCCTATGTGCGCAATGGTGAAGCGGGCATTCCGAATGGTCATACGGTGCTTATGCCCGGTGACAGCACAATCCTGTTCATTCAAACAAAGTATTCCCAGCAGGTAATCCGGTATTTTAAAGGGAAGGAATAAAACCGGCTTGTGCCGAAATAAGAGTTGAGACAATCCGTGAGAAAAGGAGCGAGAGTTATGCAGGCAGTGGAAATCAGAAGAGGAATTTACTGGGTAGGTGCGATTGACTGGTCAATGCGCAGTTTTCATGGTTATCAGACCGGCCGGGGAACGACCTATAATGCTTACTTGATTATTGATGAGAAAATCACGCTTATCGACACGGTCAAGGCTGCTTTTGCGCCGGAACTGCTGGCGCGGATTAAGTCGGTCATCGACCCGGCCAAAATTGACTATATTATTTCCAGCCATGTGGAGCCTGACCATTCGGGTGCCATTCCCTTTATGCTCGAACATGCTCCGCAGGCGCAGGTCATTACGAGTCTGCCCAATGGTGAAAAAGGTCTTAAAGGCCATTATGGTGACCTGCCATTGCAGGGAGTAAAGGCAGGCAGCAGTCTGAGCATTGGCCAGCGGACGCTGCAGTTTGTGCCTACGCCTATGCTGCATTGGCCAGACAGCATGGTGACGTATTGCCCGGAAGAAAAAATCCTGTTCTCCAATGATGCCTTTGGTGAGCACTTAGCTTCAAGCAGCCGCTTTGATGATGAAGTGGATTTTGGCACGCTGATGTTTGAATGTCAGAAATACTATGCCAATATCCTGATGCTCTACGGGCGGCAGGCACAGACAGCGCTCAAGGCCTTAAGCGGCTTGGACATTGATATGATTGCCACGGGCCACGGCGTAATCTGGCGCAAGCATATTCAGGAGATTATGGCTCGCTACGAGAAGTGGGCCGCAAGCTGCGCTGAGGAACGGGCGGTAGTCGTCTTTGACAGCATGTGGCATTCCACGGAAAGCATGGCCAGGGCCGTAGCCGAAGGCTTTGCGCAGAAGGGAATACCGGTAAGCTTCTACGATATCAAGGAGAATCATCTGTCGGATATCGTCACGGACATTCTGACGGCAAAATATCTGGCAGTGGGTTCGCCGACCATCAATAATCAGATGATGCCGACGATTGCCGCTTTCCTGTGTTATTTGAAGGGACTGGCACCCAAGGGGAAAAAGGCGTTTGCCTTTGGTTCCTATGGCTGGGGTGGTCAGAGCATTGGGCTGGTAGAAGAAGAATTAAAAGCCTGTGGCTGTGAAATTGTTCTCGATAAAATCCGTCTGGCTAATGTGCCAGGGGAAGAGGATTTGCAGGCGATTACGGCAAAAATCAAAGCATTGTAAAGGCAAGGTTTATCTATTTGCTGAAGGGAGTCAATGGTAAAACAGCATGGAAAAGGAAAAAGGGCTGGAACTCTTTTGGCTCCTGATGGGGCAGATGTCAATACTGATGGCAGGGGCACTTATGGTGCCCTTTTTGGCCGCGCTTATCTGGCAGGAGGCAGAGGCGTGGCTTTTTGTTCTGCCTGCGGTCTTTGCCTATGGTTTGGGACGCAAGATGGTGGATTTTGGTTCGCGGGAGGGCCGGGGACGGCAGCTGACCATTAAAGAGGGCGTGTTTTTTATGGCCTTTGTGTGGCTGTTGATGGGGGCTATTGGATTAATGCCTTATGCGATTTCCGGCATTTTTCCCAGTTTTGCGGCCGCTTATTTTGAGGCCATGTCCTCGCTGACGACAACGGGGCTATCCTGTCTGCCGTATGACCGGCTGGAACTGCCGCGTACCCTTCTTTTGTGGCATAGCATCATGAGCTGGCTGGGCGGTTTGACGTTTGTGGTGACAATGGTGACGGTATTGCCGCAGGTCAGCGGCTGTTTTGGCATAACCTTGTCGGCACGCCAGTCGATTTTCTTCAGTCCCGTATGGAATAAAATGGCGCAGTCTGCCCGGCAGGGGACAACGGTATACGGTTGTATAACGGTATTGGCGGCGGTGGTCTATTATCTGGCCGGACTCAATCCGTTTGAGGCCATGTTGCGGGCGATGGTGACGATATCCTCAAGCGGCGGTACGTCATCCTATGCCTTTATTTATTACGATAATCCTGCTTTGGAACTGGCGGCCTTTGTGGTGATGCTGCTTTCGAGTTTCAGTCTGTTGCTGGTCTGGAAGGCCTGGAACAGGCAACGGCTGCTTATGCTTTTGCGTGATACAGAGATACAGATTTTTTTGGCGGTCATACTGGGCGTGGGGGCACTGCTCAGCGGGCATCTTTACTGGACAGGGGAATATGATTGGCTGGCCAGCCTGCGTTATGGCTATTTTCATACGATGTCGTTTATCTCGACCAATGGGTTTGTCGCGGCACCGTTTTGGCTGTGGTCATCATTTGACCGCTATGTGCTGTTTCTGTTGGTTTTTGTGGGGGGCTGTATCGGTTCGGCAACTGGCGGCTTGAAAATCATGCGCCTGCTGGTATTGTTTCGCCTTTCCTGGGCTGAACTGCGCCGCACCTTGCACCCGCGGATGGTGATAGCGGTAAAAATTGATGGTCTGCCTGTACCCGATAAAATCGTTGGGCGGATTATGGCCTTTTTCTTCCTTTATATGCTGGTGTTTATTGTCTTTGCGCTCATCCTTTCCCTGTCGGGCATCAGCATTATACAGGCATTGGGCCTGGCAGCAGGCTGCCTTACGAGTACCGGAGCCTCCAGCGCCCTTTTCGGCTTGTCCAATCTGCATATTTTACCGGACTGGGCAAAAGTAGTTTGTACCATGTTGATGATTTTGGGGCGGGTGGAGATTTTTTCCTTCCTGGTGCTTCTGGACATGGGACGGCGCAGTATGCAAAAGAGGTGGTAAAAAGGGATGGACGTACGCATCGTTTATTATGTATTGGGGCGGCTGGTGATGGCGGAAACCATCACCATGTTTATTCCCTTTGCCATCGCCCTTGGCAATTGGGAGTCCAGCGTGCCGGGCTTTGCTGTAGCTTTGGGGCTCAGTGCATCGGTGGGGCTGGTTCTGCAAGCCAATGGCCGCAAGCGCGAAAAGGATTTATCCATGCGGGAGGGCATTGCCATTACCGGCTTTGGCTGGGCTATTGCCACGAGCTTGGGCATGCTGCCCTATGTTTGTGGCGGCTATTTGAATGCTCTGGATGCCGTGTTTGAGAGCATTTCGGGCTTTACCGGTACTGGCGCTACGGTATTCAACAGCCTTACGGGGCTGCCCGCAAGCATTCTCTTTTGGCGTATGATGACGCATTGGTTCGGTGGCTTGGGCATTATCGTGATTTTTATTGCCCTGCTGCCGCAGACAGGACAGAGTACCGTTCTGATGTACAATGCGGAAACCACCGGCCCCACAGAGGAACGGGTGCTGCCCCGCTTGCGGGATATGACCAAGGTGTTGTTTAAAATCTATCTGTTGTTTACCTTTATTGCCACGGCTGTCTATATGCTTTGCGGGCTGACGTTTTACGAGGCGTTGACCCATGCTATGAGCACCATTGGCGCCGGCGGGTTCTCCACCTATGATGAAAGTGCCATGCATTTTGACAGTCCGGCATTCGAGTGGAGCATGACCTTTTTTATGATTTTGGCGGGCGGAAACTTTGGGCTCTATTACCGCATTTGGCAGAAGGGGCCGGGCGTAATCAAGCGCAATTCGGAGTTCAAGGCCTATCTGTGGATTTTGGGGCTGGCGATTTTGCTGATTTTCCTCAACCTTATGGCGAGCATGCCCTTTGCGGCAGGCGACGCCCTGCGTTATGCCGCATTTCAGGTGGGCTCGCTGTCGACGACTGGCTTTGTGTCGGCGGACTTTGAACAGTGGCCGCCGTTCAGCAAGGGGATAATCCTCCTGCTCATGTTATGTGGCGGATGTGCCGGCTCAACGGCCAGCGGCTTGAAAGTCGTGCGCGTGCTGCTGCTGCTCAAAAATGCCTGGGCAGTGGTACATCAGAAACTTTCGCCACGGCGGGTGGTCGAAGTGCGGCTGAATGGCTCGCCAGTCAGCGAGGAAACCCTTTTGCGGGTTGGTCAGTTCTTCTTCCTGTTCATCTTTTTCATTGCCCTGTGGGCATTCCTGTTGACTTTGGACGGGATAACGGTTTTTGATGCGCTGGGACTCAGTGTTTCGACTATGGGCAATATCGGCCCGGCCTTCGGCATTGCCGGGGCAACCTGCACCTATGCAGGTTTATCGGTGTTCAGCAAGAGTATTTTGTGCATTTCCATGCTGCTCGGCCGTTTGGAGATGTTTACCCTGCTCGTCATGCTGACGCCGGATTTTTGGCAGAAAGGAAATCGGTGGTAAGTTCAGATGGATATGATGAATAATTTTTGGGTGGCAGTGGGGGCAGTTGTGCCGTTGTTTACCCTGCTGGTTATGGGGCTGATTATCAAACGGCTCAAACTGATGACCGATTCGGAGCTTGCCCATACCAATCGGATGGTCTTTACGCTGTTCTTTTTCTGTATGATGTTTTATAACATCTATACTACGGATTTGGCCCATACGGTACGTCCCTATCTGATGTTGTTTGGCGGTTTGGGCGTTTTGCTGGTCTGTTTGCTGAGTGCAGGTTTGGTTTGCTTTTTTGACAAGGACAACCGCCATCGGGGGGCTATGATACAGGCGATTTTCCGCAGTAATTTCGTGCTGTTCGGCATTCCGATTGTCGGCAATATCTTTGGCGATTCGGCGCTGGCGATTCCCACGATGATGATTGCTGTGATTGTGCCCATCTATAATGTGCTGGCGGTATTTGTGCTGGAAACTTTTCGGGGGGGCCGGTTTGCTCTATGGCCAATTCTCCGGGGCGTGTTGAAAAATCCCATGATTATGGGGGCGATTGTGGCGGTGATTTTGCGGCTGATTGACTTCCCCATGCCCCAATCGGTGTTGAAGGGGATTGGTCAGGTGGCGGCGGCGACTACGCCCGTGGCTTTGATTATTTTGGGGGCTTCCTTCAAAGCGGGGAGCTTCCATAACCACCTGCCACAGCTAATCAGCTGCGTAACGGCCAGACTCGTTATTGTGCCGGCGGTGGCATTGAGCCTGGCCATTTATTTGGGCTTCCGGGATATTGAGTTGGTTACGCTGCTGGCGATTTTTGCCTCGCCCTGTGCGGTAGCCAGCTTTGCCATGGCACAGCAGATGGGCAGTGATGCGGATTTGGCCGGGAATTGCGTGGTTTATACGACGGGGCTTTCATGCTTTACGATATTCTGCTGGGTGTTTGTGTTGAAGACGCTAGGTTTGTTCTAACATCGTGGCGGAAAGGCGCCCGGCTGTCGGTAATATTTTTCTTTCGCTTAGACAGGCTTGTCAAACGCTGCAGAAAAACATCACCGACAGCCGGGCTGAGTTATCTCGCAATAGGATGGCGGAATTATGTCTCATATTGCAAAGGCGCGCGGCGACAGGTAATGTCTTTCCTCCGCCATAGACAAGCTTGTCAAAAGCTGCGGAAAGGCATCACCAGTCACCGCGCTTAGTTTGTATTTTATAGCGGTTTGCTCAGGCGCCCGCGGGATTGGCAATTTTTAATCGAAAGTTAATCCGATTCTAAAGACATTCAAAGGTTGATTATGTATACTATGAGCATAGTCAACCTTTGTTTCGTTTAGGGAAGAAGTTTTTAGGATGGGAGCGGATCGAGATGAAAGGTTTGAAGTGGCAGAAGTTCGTGGGCGGCGTGATGGCTGGGGTGATGACCTTCAGCATTATGGGCACCACGTTGGCCGTGCCGGCTTATGCAGCAAGCTATGATTCATCCTGGAGTGAGCGGGAACATCGTCAGGACGTGCATAAGGAAATGCGCCGCCATCAGGAGAAACAGGATAAAATCAATGAGGAGCGTCGCAGAGAAGATGCCCGCCATCAGGAAAAAGTGCGTCAGTTGAAGCATGAAAAAGAACAGCATGAGCGCGAACGGTATGATAGAGAACGCCGGGAAAGATGGGAGCGGGAACATCGCAAACGTTCTTCCTATGACCGTTACCGCGAGGCCAGAGAGCGTGAGAAAGCTGCAGAAGAACAGCGCAAGCATGATGAAAAAGTGCAACGCAATCAAAAAATCGCGGCTGCGGCTATTGGTGCTATCGTTGGTGCAGTAATTGCAAAAAATACCTGATAGAGAAGAAAAAATGAACTCCAGTGGCCGTTTGTCACTGGAGTTTTTGCAAATGTAGTATGAATACAGAATACTTCTGTCAAAGGCATCCACATCATAAGTGTAAAGTTGTATACTTATGGTGGATTGAATAAGGAGGAGTGATTCTGCATGAAAAAGTATTTGGGAATGTTTGTTGGGCTTATGGCTTGGGGCGGTTTGCTCTACTTGCAGGGAACACCTGCAATCACGGAGGAGATTGCGGAAGAAGCGGTGGTCGCCGCTCATCCAGACACGCAGTTCTGTGAGGTGGAACACCAGGGCAGCGAGTTCCGGGTGGCCTATGTGACCAATGACCTGCAGCAGGGCAAAGTTACGCTTGCCAGCGATGGACATATCGTCAGCGTGCAGTAAATGTCAGGTGAAATAAGGCGCACCAGCTCAAGATGAGTTGGTGCGCCTTATTGTGATTGTATTTATGAAGTATGTGCCAAATAATATTTTTTTACCTTCTGCAGATTGTAGAGCAGAACCGCAGAGATAACGGCGCCGGCAACGGTAGAAATCAGGAAGGGAACAATATAGGCATAGAAGGCAATATTGCCGGCATTTTGTCCCAAGAACAAAATCGCTAACGGATAGGCACATAAACCACCGAAAATGCCTGTTCCCAGGACTTCGCCGCAAAGGGCAGCGATGATGCTGTGGGAATATTTATAGGCCAGTCCGCAGAGCAGTGCTCCGCACATACTGCCCGGAAAGGCCAAAATACTGCCAAGTCCGAAAATATTGCGCAGCAAAGAAGCGCAAAAGGCTGTGCCTACAGCGTACCACGGCCCAAGTAGGACGCCGCAGAGAATGTTGACCATGTGCTGGATGGGCGCGCATTTACTGCCTAGCACAGGGAAGGAGAACAGACTGCCGACTACCGCTACAGCACAAAAGACACTGGCCATAACCAATTTTTTTGTATGTGTATCCATATCAGTGTACCTCCGCTTCGATGGGCTTATGTTGGGGGCGCAGGGCGTTGACTGCTACGCACAGGGTCATAGTCATCAGCATGGCGGGCAGGGTACTGCCGATGGCCAGGTCGGCCTGCATGAGCAGGCGGTAGAGCAGGAAGCCAACTAACCACAGAAAGAGATTATGCCGGGAAAAGGAGGTCTGCTCGTAATGTCTGCCTGTGATGAAATAGTCTGCCAGCTGAATGGCAATCATCGGGGCAAAGACCGAGCCGATAAAGTATAGAAACTCGGTAAAATCCAGCAGGGGCAGGGAGATGGCGCCTGCTGTGCCGAGGATGGTGACGAGCAGGGCAACGCTTTTTTCGTTCAAGCGGCTGGCTGCGGATTTGCTGGAGACGCCTGCTGAATAGGCATCCAAAAAGGTCGTGGTCACGGTGGACAGCAGGATAATCACAAGTCCGGCTATCCCCAGCCCGGATTTTGCCATTACCTGCGCAATATCACTTTCGCCAAAGGTCAGGGCAGCGCCCAGGCCGATGATGTACATCCAACAGCTGACGAGACCGTAGATGACGGTGCTTACGGCTGTAGCTTTTATGGGCTCGGCGGCTTTGCGGGTGTAGTCGCTGATTAAGGGCAACCAGGAAAGGGGCATGGCAATGGATAATTCCAGCGCCAGTGCAAAGCTGAGCGGTTCTCCTGGCAGAATTGCTGCAGTGCTGCCACTATATAATCCCGTGCTCAGGAGAATGGTCAACAGCAGCAAAGCACCCATGGCGAAAACATTTAGCCTGCCTAAATTTTTGCGGCCCAGGGCAATCCAGAGCATGATGAAAAGGCCTAAAAGCAGACACCAAAGCGTTTGTCCGGTACCGAACAGGGTACTGGCGGCAAGTCCGCCCTCGTAAATCATAATGCCCGTCCAGCCTAAAAGCTGCACGATATTCAGCAGGGCGAATAGCCGCCCTCCCTGCTCGCCAAAGCTCATCTTGACGGTTTCCATAGCGCTTTTGCCGGTTTTGCCGCCGATGATTCCGGCGCCAACGAGCAGGGCACAGCCAATGACATGGCCCAGCAGGATGGCGATAAGGCCCTGCTGAAATCCCAGCGGTGCAAAGTACGTGCCGGTCTGCATCTCGGCGATGGAGAGCGCCGCCCCAAACCAAATCAGACCATTTTCCCATAGTGAGGTTCCTTTTGTCGAAGCTGTCAAATGAATTCCACCTTTCTACAACAAAAAGCAGGAGACGCCGTAAGCATCTCCTGCAACAAACTCTCAGTATGACTTCCTACGGCGGCATTACCCGCATCAGGTTAAAGGGTCGAAGTTCGATTACTTCCTCTCAGCCTGCTGATACAAGCTCCCCTGTTTGATTTTCACCGTTATTATATACAATTTTGGGCGGAAATTCAAGTCAAATCCACATATGCCGCAGACACATGGCGATAAAGCAGACCACGGACACACCGAAGGTAAAGTATTCCACGCATTTTACCGGATAGGCATAGTGCAGGGGAATATCCATTACCCTGGGGACATTGCTGGCCAATAGCGATGCAGCTATGGACACATAAAGAAGCACGTTGACAATGGGCAGGGTCAGATGGGCAGAGAATGCCCGGATTAAAAGATATACCGCAAAGGCAATGAAAAAGTAGGCAATTTTGTCTCCGTGTAATTTCATGTTCATATCATCACTTCCTTGTTATAGCAGGTAATCAGGGTAATTATAGGTACTACTTCGCGATGAGGAGAAGTTTTTCCTGCAATTAGCAGATAATTTGCAAATTTTATTTTGTTGCGAGAATGATATATAATGTAGAAAAGGATACATTTTTAGCTTGACTTATTTATAATATATGCTAAAGTGTAAACATACTATTTTACTAGGTTTTATATATTATCTATACACAGAAAGAAGGAATCATTATGGCAGAAAAAAACAAGACCGTGGAGGCGGCGCGGGAAGAAGCCCTGCGCGCGCATAATCCCAAAGCCAGCCGCAAACAGCTTGTCCTGTGGTTTGGTGCGCTGATTGTCGGCGGCTTTTTGGGCTTTTTGGGCATTGCGCCGTTAAATGAGCTGCTTAATTTTATCGCGACGGTATTTACCCGTCTGTTCCAGTTTATCGCGGTACCGACTATCGCCTTGGCGGTGATTACCACCTTGGCGGCGTTGGGCGGTCAGAAGGAAACGGGACGGATTTTTGCCCGGGCGGTAAGCTACACCTTCCTGACCACTTTGGCGGCAGCTTTCGTGGGGTTGGGGCTGTATCTTTGGATTGCACCGGGCAATCTGCCTGCTGACATCGTTGGCGCAGGCGTAAGCGCTGTACCGATGGATAAGGTGGGCAAGCTGACTTATTATGACCATATTCTGTCGGTCATTCCGAATAACGTGTTGCAGCCGTTTTTGGCAGGCAATGTACTCTCGGTTATGCTGATTGCCGCATCCGTTGGTTTGGGGCTGGCGTTCATGCCCAAGACGGAAAACCGTGAAGTGTTGTTAAAGGGGCTGCATGGCTTGCAGGAACTTCTGTTCACGTTGATTCGGGCGATTTTGTGGGCGCTGCCGTTGGGCATTCTGGCGTTTGCCGGTCAGCTCTCGGCGCAGATTGAAGCCGGTGTGATTGTCGGCGCCCTGAGCCAGTATGTGGCTGTGGTCATGGGCGGCAATCTCTTGCAGATGTTCGTCGTTCTGCCGCTCTTTTTGTTGGTGCGTGGCCTTAATCCAGTGGAGGTGTTCCGCAAGATGTCTCCGGCCATTGCCGTGGCGCTCTTTACCAAAAGTTCTGCTGGTACGTTGCCGGTCACGTTGGCTACGGCCGAGCAGAATCTGAAGGTCAATCCGCGGGTATCCCGTTTCGTATTGCCGATTTGCACGACGATTAATATGAATGGCTGTGCTGCCTTTATTTTGGTTACGTCACTGTTTGTCATGCAGAATGCCGGTTTTGAACTGACGCTGGGCACCATGATTGCCTGGGTATTTATCGCGGTGCTGGCGGCTATCGGCAATGCCGGTGTGCCGATGGGCTGCTATTTCCTCACGCTGTCGTTGATGAGTTCTTTGGGCGCACCCATTGGTTTGATGGGGGTAATCTTGCCTATTTACACCATTATTGATATGATAGAGACAGCGGAAAATGTCTGGTCAGATGCCAGCGTTTGCGCAATGACCAATCACGATTTGGCCGGTGAGCTGGAACCCAGCCCGGCTGTACAGAATTAAGGTGTGAAATATGGGAAAAAGGCAAAAAATGGCGGCCTTTTTGCTAATCCTTATCGTCTGCCTGTGTGCTGGCTGCGGCGAGCAGCAGGTGAAAAAGAGTGAACTCATTTTGGATACAGCGGTAACGCTTACCGCAGAGGGCGCAGATGCGCAGGCCGCCATTGATGAAAGTATGGCCCGGTTGAAAACGATTGACAGCATGGTCAATCCGAACCTGCCGGACAGTGATGTAAATAAGCTGGCCCAATTGGCTGGCACAGGCAAGTGGGTCAGCCTGCAGCCGGAAGTTTATAAAATGCTGGCGACAGCGCAGGATTATGCGGTCAAAACCAATGGAGCCTTTGATGTTACCACCAAACCGTTGGTTGACCTTTGGGGAATTGGCACCGACCATGCCAAAGTGCCGTCGCCTGTGGAATTGGCAGCGGCACAGAAACTGGTCGGCTGGCAAAAACTGGAACTCAATGAGGAAAAGCAGGCGGCCCGCCTGCAGGACAAGGGCATGGGCGTGGATTTAGGCGGTATCGCCAAAGGCTTTGCCGTAGATGAAGTCCGAAAAATCTATGCCAAATACGGCATTGAAAATGGCCTGATTAATCTCGGCGGCAGCTCTTTGTATGCCTTGGGCGTGAACAAGGAACAGACCGCCTGGCGCATTGGTATCCGCCACCCGCGCAAGGAAGATGCGCAGGAAAAAATGGCGGTGCTGCCTTTAAAAGATGCGGCATTGTCCACCTCTGGTGATTATGAGCGCTTTTTTGAGGCCGGTGACGTGCGCTATCATCATATCTTTGACCCGCGCACCGGACGTCCGGCACAGAGTGGCGCCATTAGCGTTACGATTGTGGCGGATAGCAGCGTGCCGGATGGCGGAATGTTGTCGGATTTACTGACCACAGCGGTCTTTGTACTGGGGCCGGAACAGGGGATTCACTTTTTGCAGACCATGCACCACGGCATAAAGGGAGCTATTATTGATGGCCGCTTACAGCTTTGGACAACCGGCGATATGGCAAAAGAGATGGAAGAGGTGTCCAGGGATTTCCAATTTTGGCAGGGCAGTGGGGAGTTGCAGTGATGGACAGAGAATTACAAAGTAAAGTAGAAAAATTGCATTTCCTGTTAAAAAGCTATGGCTGTGTGGCCGTAGCTTTTTCGGCAGGTGTGGATTCGACGGTGCTGTTGAAAGCGGCTAAGGAAACTTTGGGAACCGAACAGGTAATGGCACTGACCGTACAAAGTTCGTTGGTGTCAGCAGCTGATGTAGAAGAAGCGGTAACGTTTTGCCGTGAGGAGGGAATCCGGCATGAGGTGATTCCGATCGACCCACTGATTTACTACGATGTGCGCACCAATCCGCCACAGCGTTGCTATTTTTGCAAACGGCTGATTTTTGGCAGGATGCGGGAAATTATCGGTCAAAAAAATATTGTTCATTTATTGGACGGTTCCAATGTTGATGATGGCCAGGATTATCGCCCCGGCAGACAGGCGCTGCGGGAGCTAGGGGTTCTGAGTCCGTTGTTGGAGGCAGGGCTTACCAAAGCGGATATTCGGGCGTATGCCAAGGAATTGGGGCTAAGCGTTGCGCAGAAACCTTCTGCGGCGTGTCTGGCCTCCCGTCTCCCTTATGGCGAGGTATTGTCCATAGAAAAACTGCAGCGGATAGAGCAGGCGGAAAATTTCCTTCATGCGAAAGGATTTTCCCAGTTACGGGTGCGCAGTCATGCGGATATGGCTCGTCTGGAACTGTTGCCTGAGGATATTGAACGCTTTATAGCCGATGGAACATATCAAAAAGCCGTTGCTAAATTAAAGGAATTAGGTTTTGCCTATGTGACGATGGATTTAGAAGGGTATCGTATGGGCAGTATGAATGAAGTATTGAGGGAAACGGAATATGCCAAAGAGTAATCTGACCACCTTGTGCTATATTGAGCGTGATGGCAAATATCTGATGATGCATCGGGTGAAAAAGGAACACGATATCAACAAGGATAAATGGGTGGGGATTGGCGGCCACTTTGAAGCCGACGAATCCCCGGAGGAATGTCTGCTGCGGGAAGCTAAGGAAGAAACCGGCCTGACCCTTACCGAGTACAAACAGCGGGGCATTATCACCTTCATGTCCGACAAATGGCAGACGGAATATATGTTCCTCTACACCGCTACGGGCTATGAGGGGAAAATCGGTGCGTGCAATGAAGGCGTGCTGGAGTGGATTGCGAAGGAGAAGGTCTATGATTTGCCGCTCTGGGAAGGAGATAAAATTTTCTTCCGGCTGATGGAGGAGAATCGGCCCCATTTTTCGCTGAAGCTTCGGTATGTGGGGGAAGAATTGGTGGAAGCGGTACTGGATGGACAATCGCTGCTTTAACTTTTGGTTTACATCATAGTAAAAAGACGCCCGCCGGCTGGCAATAGTTTTTTTATAAACTATCGCCAGCCGGCGGGCTTTTGTGCATGGAATAAGTTCGTCTTAAATTGCAGTTTGTTGGGGAGTTGAGTTCGTGCTAAAGGTATCTTGTTCATACGTAGTTAGGGGGTGAACGGGGAGTACTTTTTCTGTTTCCCGCTAAACGACCCCTTCGGAAAAAATAGCTGTCCAGTTACCTGCGCCGGGCAGGCCAACGGCGCTTCTTTCAGCGTATTTGCTTAGCTGCTTCCTACAGGGGCCGGCCTTCACTGCGTTCAGGCAGTCGCTCCTAACAGAAAAAGCACTCCCCGTTCGCCCCACGCTACGGAGTATGCGATCGGCGAAAAGTATTACCACCTACGCCTAAACTGAGCTGTAACAAAAAAATTCAGCACGTACTGGCAAACTGCAATTTCGCTCTCTAGTTTCGAGCTTTTGCGGGTATTACGCCTGCCGCGGAAAAGATGGCGAAGCAGAGCAGGGCGATTTGCAGGTTTTGCAAGAGGGCTTCGCGTGAGGCCCAATCTGCCCATTGGAGTGACAGGATTAAATTCATGATGGCTACGCTGAGTACCTGACCGAATAGTCGGGTGGTGCTCAGCAGGCTGGCGGCGAGGCTGTAGTGTTTTTTCTCCACAGAACTCATGATGGCGTTGTTGTTCGGAGCGGCGAACAGGGCGAAGCCAGTACCAGTGATGATGAGCATGGGAATGAGCAGATAGAGGGAGAGGTTGTGAACCGTCAGGGCAAAACCGCCCAAGCCGATGGTGATGACGGCCATGCCCCATGCGGCAAGCTTGGTCGGGGCGTATTTATCCGACAGCTTGCCCATCAGCGGGGAAAGGCTGGCCATGATGATGGGTTGGGCAAGCAGGATAAGCCCCGCACTGCGCGAAGTCAGGCCCAGAATGGACTGCAGGTAGAGCGACAGCAATAAACTGGTGGCAAAGGTGGCACAGTAGTTGAGCAGTGCCGCCAGACAGGACAGAGAAAAGGGACGGTTGGTAAACAGCAGGTTTATCGGCAGCAAGGGATTTTCCGTGTGCAGTTCATAGCGGATAAATATAGCGAACACGAGCAGTCCGGTCAATAAAAGTGCGGGGGCAAGTGGTTCAGCGAGCAATTGGGAAAGACCATAGATAATGAGGAGAATGGCGCCGCCGTAAAGGACGGCGCCTTTTTTGTCCCATTCGGGGCGGCTGTCCTCAACCCATTCCTCCTGCATGGTATGACGGGCGGTGAGAAAGGCGATGGTGCCTAAAACGGCCAGTACGATGAAGATACTTTGCCAACCGTAATAATAGTTGAGGAAACCGCCAACTGCCGGCCCCAGTGTAAGGCCGGTGTAGACTACAGCCACATTCCAGCCCATCGCCCAGCCACGGCGCTCCTTGGGGATAACCAATGTGAGAATGGACATGGAGGTGGCAAAGGTCATGGCAGAACCAATGCCCTGCGCCGCGCGGGCGGCAATGAGCAGGGGCAGGTTCGGGGCAAAACAGGCGGCAAGGGAAGTGGCAGCAAAGATACCGTTGCCCATGATAAAAAAATGCCGCTTGCCATAGCGGTCGGCCAGCTTGCCAAAAGGCAGCAGAACTACAATGGCGGCCAACAGGAAACTACCCAACACCCAACCTAACTGCGCCGGACTGGCACCGTATTCTGCGCCTAAAGAGGGCAGCGCCAGATTCAGTGCACTGCCGGTAAAGGGCGTGAGGAAGGAGGTAAGCATGATGGTGAAAAGAATTCGATGTGCCATAAGAAAGTGCTCCTGAATATAGAAAAAACCTTCCCAATATAAGGAAGGCTTAAACTTCAATTTTGGTGGAGACGAAGGGGATTGAACCCTCGACCCCCAGATTGCGAACCTGGTGCTCTCCCAGCTGAGCTACGTCCCCGTATGGTGATTTTCAAAAACCTTTTTCAGTATACCGCGGTTGTTATTGTTTTGCAAGATAGGCCGTCGAATTTTTATATATTTATCACAAAACTTTTTTTACAGCAGGAAAAAGGAGAGGTTATGGCGAAATGGAAAATATAGTAGACCTATGGAATATGGGCATTATAAGTCCTGTTTATCAAAGAATATCCTTGATACATTGCCATGATAAAATAAATTTGATTTATTGCGAATTATTGTAATGATATATAGCATTTTGTATTTTTTCAGCGTATAATAAGAGTATTCGCCAATAGATTTTTTTTATTGTGCCGTATTCGAGCCAGCGGTTAAATCTATGGTAATTATGCAAGGATAATCAAGAGGAGGTAAAAACGTGGACAAACGGGAGAGTATGTGGGATGTATATCTCAGAAAAGGCATGAGCCGCCGCAGTTTTGTGAAAAGCTGTGTTGCACTGACGTCCCTGATGGGACTCAGTACGGACCAGGTGTCCAAGGTGGTGGAAGCTGCCGAAAAGAAGCCGTTGCCGGTAGTAGTCTGGATTCATGGACATGAATGTACGGGGTGTGATGAGTCATTTATCCGTTCCGGTGCACCGCTTGCATCGGATTTGGTATTGAGCCAGATTGCGCTGGAGTATGATCATCTGTTAAGTGCTGCCAGCGGTGAGCCGTTCGAGGCGCACTTGGAAGAAACCATCAATAAGTACAAGGGGCAGTACATCTTGTGCGTAGAAGGTGCTGTATGCACGAAGGACAATGGCATTTACTGCATGTCCGGCGGCAAGCCTTTTGTACATACCCTGCAGCACGCTGCTCAGAATGCTGCTGCTGTTATCGCTTATGGTACCTGCGCCGTATCCGGTGGTATTCAGGCTGCAAAGCCGAATCCGACGGGGTCTTCGGGTATCTCTGTTTTTGCTGGCCGTACGCCGGTTGTAAATGTGCCGGGCTGCCCGCCGATTCCGGAAGTTATGACGGGCGTGGTTATGCATGTTGCCCTCTTTGGCACCGTGCCGCCGCTGGATAATGAAGGCCGTCCCAAGCAGTTCTATGGCAATCGTATTCACGATACCTGCTATCGTCGTCCCTTCTTTGATGCCGGTATGTTTGCAGAACGCTTTGATGATGCGGGAGCAAAAGCCGGCTGGTGTCTCTACAAGCTGGGCTGCCGCGGCCCCGAGACGTACAATTCCTGCGGCAATCTGCGCTGGTTCCAGGGCATGAGCTATCCGATTCAGTCCGGTGCACCCTGCATTGGCTGTTCCAATGCGCATTTCTGGGACGAAGATCCGCTGACCACGCGCATGCCGGAATATGGCCCGTTGGGCAATGTGGATAAAATCGGTGCTGCTATGGCCGTAGCTACGGCAGCTGGTGTAGCTGCCCATGGCGCGATGAGCGTTGTGCAGAAGCAGAAACGTGAAGCGGCAGAGAAGGAATAAGGGAGCAGGTGAATAAATGAAACATGTAGTAGTAGATCCGGTAACTCGCATAGAAGGTCATCTTCGTGTTGAGGTACAGGTTGATGAAGCAACGGGGAAAGTCACTGACGCTCTTTCCTCCGGTACTGCCTGGCGTGGTCTGGAACTGGTTATGAAAGACCGTGACCCCCGTGATGCATGGGCGTATATCCAGCGTATCTGCGGTGTTTGCACCACGGCACATGCCTTGGGTTCTGTCCGTGCGGTAGAGGATGCTTTGGGCATTGCGATTCCGAAGAATGCCAATTATATCCGTAACATCATGGCGGCAACGCTGACGGTGCAGGATCATATCGTGCATTTCTATCACCTCCATGCCCTGGACTGGGTCAGCCCGGTAGAGGCATTGGCTGCAGATGCCATTGCTACAGCTAATCTGCAGAACACGCTCCTCAATACCTATAAACTGCCGTTCCGTGCACCGGATACTTCTGTAACGGAAGCTTATGAGCATGATTTCCCGGCAGCTACGCCCCAGTATTTTGAACAGATCAAGGGTAAGGTAAAAGCTATCGTGGAAAGCGGTCAGCTGGGGATTTTCTCCGCCAACTGGTGGGATCATCCCGATTACAAGCTGCTGCCGCCAGAAGTTCATCTCCTGGCTGTAGCGCATTATCTCGAAATGCTGGACAAGCAGCGTGAACTGGTTACGCCGCACGTTATATTCGGTGGCAAGAACCCGCATCCGCATTATGTGGTTGGCGGCATGCCCTGCTCCATCTCGCTTGACGATGGCAATGCGCCGGTGAACACGGCTCGCCTCGAAATCGTGGACAGAGCCATCAATATGGGCAGAAGTCTCGTGAACAACTACTATCTGCCGGATCTGCTGGCCATTGGCGCAATTTATGTGAAAGCTGGCCGCGTAGATGGCGGCGGCATGGCCAAGACCTGTGTGCTGGGCTATGGTGCATATCCGATTGAAGGCTATACGGGCACCAGCGATGGCGGTTTCTTCAAGAACCTCTTAATCCGCTGCAATGGTGTAGTTGAAGACTTCGGCAAGGGCCTCGCAGCTGCGAAGTTCACGGAGGTAACCGCAGAAGATGTTACGACGGAAAATATTACGGAAAGCGTTGACCACGCTTGGTACGAGTATCCTGCCGGGAAGAAAGACCGCCATCCTTGGGAAGGTGTTACTGCACCTAAGTTCACCGCTCCTAAAGAAGGCACGGAAACGGATTGGAAGGCGCTCAATGAAAGCGGCAAATATTCCTGGCTGAAGACGCCGAAATGGAAAGGCAAACTCTGTGAAGTTGGCCCGCTGGCCCGTTATATCATCATCTACACTAAGGCGAAGAAGGGCCTGCTGCCGGATATGACCTGGGCAGAAAAGATGATGCTTGACCAGCTCGATGCAGTTTCCAAGGTTCTGGGCCTGGCTCCGGAAGTATGGCTGCCCACGATGGTAGGCCGTACGGCTGCCCGTGCACTCGACTGCCAGCTGGCTGCTGAAATCAATAAGTTCTTCTTTGACAAGCTCATTGCCAATATCAAGAGTGGCGATACCAAGGTGGCTAACTCCGATAAATGGGATATCAGCACCTGGCCGAAAGAATGCAAAGGTGTTGGCCTTTACGAAGCACCCCGTGGCGCTCTGTCCCATTACATCACCATCAAGGACGGCAAGACGGACAACTATCAGTGCATTGTACCGACGACTTGGAATGCCTGCCCGCGTGATGATGATGCTGGCAATGGCGCATACGAAATGGCCATGAAGGACACGCAGGTGAAAGTGCCTGACAAGCCGCTCGAAATCGTGAAGGTTATCCGCTCCTTTGACCCCTGCATGGCCTGTGCAACGCATATGTTCAATGCCAAGGGGGAGAAGATTAACGTCATCACTACGGACCCGTACTCCGGTACCCGGGTGGACAAGTAATCTGCAGAAAGGAAAAAGCTATGAAAGAAGTAGTTCGCAGGGAATATTACCTGTTTAGTCCTTGGCTGCGGATCTTTCATTGGATTATGGTGGTAGCCATCTGTGTGCTGTTTGTTACAGGCTTGATGATTACCAGCCCGTGGATTATCTATTCGTCTGAGCCGACGTTCTCCGGCATGACCGTGGATAATATCCGCAATATCCATTTTCTCGCAGCCTATCTGTTCAGTGCTTCCTTTATCTTTAAAATCTATGGTTTCATCATCAATCGTGGTGACCGGTTGTTCCCCCATGTATGGAAGGGATATTTCTACCGTAATACCGTAGATGTGGCAATGCACTATATGTTCCTGAAGGCAGAGCATGCGTCCTATCTGCGTAACCCGCTGGCGCGCTGCTCTTATGCGTTCCTGTATGTGTTGGTGCTTATCGAGATTATCACCGGTTTCGGCATTTACTATATGACGGACCCGTTTGGTATCGGCGGTACACTTTTTGGTTGGATTATCCCGCTGTTGGGCGGTGAAATGATGGCACATCTCGTACATCATTATGTAGCTTGGGGTATTATCCTCTTTGCTATCGGCCATGTTTACATGGTTATCCGTGCAGAATTTATGGAAGGTGAAAGTGAAGTATCCTCCATGTTCTCCGGCAGCAAGATCCTGGCGCATGAACCGCGTGATGCAGGTCATCTTGATGGGACGCTGAAGTGATTTAGTTGTTACTTGACCACAATGGGCAAGTAGGGCTAGTGGTTATTGTTAATGCGTAATTTCTGTCCTTTTCTTTGGTGCAAAGAAAAGGACCAAAAGAAACAGCGGACTGAAATCGCATCACGCGATTTACGTCCGCAGGCGCTCATCCATGAGCGCCAGGTGACGGGTACGCATGATTTTTATAATAGAGGAGGATCTGCCCAATGTGTAAAGAGTGTGGCTGCGGGCATGAGGGTGGCGCAAACACCCGTCTGCAGTTTATCGTGCATGGTTATACTGAGGAGATTGCTCAGGAAGTGGAAAAGGAACTTCTGGGAATGCCCGGGGTTCTGTATGTTCACATCCATGCGCATGATGGTGAGACTACGGTGGATTACAATCCGGAGAAGACGAAGCTTGGCGATATTCTGAAGGCTTTGCATGCTCGTGGATTGGATGCCATCCTGTAAATCACAGCTTAGGATTACGCCTTCCCTGCCCTTATTAGTGTTGGCGGGGAAGGCGTTTTCATTATGTGTCGGCTGGGGGAACGCTCCCGAAAGATGCAAACGAGGTGGAAAACTATGCATGAGATGGCCATTGCCGAGGGAATTTTGGATATTGCATTGGATTATGCCAAGCGGAACAATGCGCAGAAGGTCAACGAAGTTGGCTTGCTGCTAGGAGAAATGTCCGGCGTAGAGGTGGACTCCTTGGAATTCTCCTTTAATATGCTGGTGCAGGGCACGATTGCTGAAGGGGCGCAGCTGAAGATAAAACATGTCCCGCTTATCGGCAGATGCAGCAAATGTGGCAAGGAGTTTCATATCGAACATTATGATTTCTGGTGCCCGGAATGTGAAAATGGCGTGCTTACGACTATTTCCGGCCGGGAGATGCAGGTGGAATATTTGGAGGTAGACTGATGGAAATTAAGGTTATCAAAAATATTTTGGGCGAAAATGACCGTATCGCCGCCGAAAATCAGGCGATGTTTCAGGATAAAAAGGTCTTTGTGCTGAATTTCATGGGCTCGCCGGGGGCAGGAAAGACCTCTGTGCTCGAAAAGACCATGGAGCGCCTTAAAGATAAAATCAAGATGGCGGTTATCGAGGGAGACCTCTTTACGAGCAAGGATGCGGAACGTATTGATAAATACGGCGTGCCGGTGATTCAGATTAATACGGCGGGCGGCTGCCACCTCGATGCCAATATGGTGCAGAAGACCGTCAAGGAAATGAATCTGGATGAGCTGGATTTGCTGGTGGTGGAAAATGTCGGCAATCTCGTCTGCCCTGCAGAATTCCCGCTTGGCGAAGATGCCAGAGCAGTGGTGCTCTCCGTGACTGAGGGCGATGATAAGCCCTTAAAGTATCCGCTGATGTTCAAGGAAAGCGAAATCGCCCTGCTGAACAAGGTGGATTTGGCACCGTATTGCAATTTTAATATGGATTCGGCCAAGAAGGATATTACGAGCCTGCACCCGGGCATTGAGGTGCTGGAAGTTTCCTGCACCAAGGGGCAGGGCATTGAAGAATGGTGTGACTGGCTGCTGAAAAAGATTGCCGCCAAGAAAGGACAGTAAGCATGGCTGATGTATTTGCGGCTGGCGGGAAGTCCAGTCTGGATAATGTGCTTTACAAAAACGAAGTGACGATTTTGGGCATCGGCAATGTCATTCTGCGCGACGAAGGTTTTGGCGTGCGGGTGGCGGAATACCTCGACAAGCATTATGAATTTCCTGATTCCGTGCAGATTGTGGATGGCGGTACGCTGGGCATTGAACTCACGCAGTATGTTACGGGTACAGAGAAACTCTTGGTCATTGATTCCATCAATGGCGGGGCGGAGCCGGGCACGACATTCCGTTTTCATAATGATGATGTGATGGAGCATTTTCAGGATAAATTATCGGCTCATGAGGTCGGCATACAGGACGTGCTGGGGCTCTTAACCGTTACGGGGCATAAGATTCCCGATGTGGTGGTCATTGGCGCGCAGCCCTATGATGTGGAGGCCGGCGTTGAGTTGTCGGATGGTATGATGAAACTGCTGCCGCAGATGGTGGAGCAGGCGCTCAAGGAACTCAAAAACTGGGGGATTGAGCCGCGCAAACGTGAGCATGTTGACGATATGGATTACAATAAAGTTGCAGAGGATTTCTCAGCAATAAGATAATGCGTGGTGGCACAGGACGGCGGTCGTATTGTTCCTGCGCTTTGCCGCTTAGCTAAAATTATTTTTGCCTGATGCCTATGAAAATGCCTAAACTCGCTGCGCTCAAACAGTAGGCATTTTCACAGGCGGCAAAAATAATTTCTTAACGCTAAGAGGCAAACGCTTCGGCACAATACGCCCGCCGCCCTGTTTCAAGCAGAAATATATTTGCGTTGACAGTAGTCAGCAAAATCCTTCCCGTTGAGGGATGGATGAAGTGTTAGGAGGTAATACTATGTGTTTGGCTGTTCCTGCCAAAGTAGTTGCGATAAAGGATGCCATGGGCACGGTGGATATTGCGGGAGTGACTCGTGATGTGAGCCTGATGCTGCTGCCGGAGACGAAGCTGGGGGATTATGTATTGGTGCATGCCGGCTTTGCCATGCAGAAGGTGGAGGAGAAGGACGCAGAGGAAACCTATGCCCTGATGGCAGAAATGCGTGGAGCGCCAAGGACGGTGGATAAGCTGTGACGGAAGTTAAGGAGAAACTGACGAAAGCGGAAGAACGGGCTTTTGCCAAAGAACTTGTGCAAAAAATCGGTGAACTGGCTGCATCGACCGGTCGCAAATTGCGGTTTATGGAAGTCTGTGGCACGCATACGGTGGCGATTTTCCGCGCAGGCCTGCGGCAGATTTTACCGGATTCGGTGGAGCTTGTATCCGGCCCCGGTTGTCCTGTCTGTGTGACGCCGGACGATTATATGGATAAGGCCATTGCCTACGCTCAGCGTGATGATGTGATTATCGCGACCTTTGGCGATATGCTTAAAGTTCCCGGTTCCAAGTCCAGTCTCAATGAAGCGAAAACCAATGGTGCGGATATCCGCATTGTGTATTCGCCGCTGGACAGCATTCAGATTGCCAAGGACAATCCGGACAAGAAGGTTATCTTTCTGGCGGTGGGCTTTGAGACCACGGCACCGACGGCGGCCGCTACGGTGCTCGCGGCTGAGCAGCAGGGGATAACGAACCTATACATGCTATCGGCGCAAAAACTGGTGCCACCGGTGATGGAAGCACTCTTAAACGATGAAGAAGTCCATGTGGACGGTTTTATCCTGCCGGGGCATGTATCGGTGGTCACGGGAACAGGTGTATATGAGCCGGTAATCGGCAAGTATCACGTGCCGGGCGTGGTTACAGGCTTTGAGCCGTTGCAGATTTTGCGCGGCCTTTACCGTTTGGTGCAGCAGGTGGCAAACGGCGAAGCCAGGGTGGAAAATGAGTACACCGATGTGGTAAAGACCGAGGGTAATCCCGTATCCATGGCGATTACCAATAAGGTTTATGAGCCCTGTGATACAAGCTGGCGCGGCATGGGGATTGTGCCCCTGTCCGGGCTCAAGATGAAGGCTGATTATGCGGCCTTTGATATTGAGCAGGTTTTGCCGCTGGAAGTAGAGACAGTGGTGAAAAAGACCGCTTGCCGCTGTGGCGAGGTTTTGCGGGGCATTGTAACGCCCAAGGAATGTCCGCTGTTTGGCAAGGCCTGTGTGCCTACGCACGCTATCGGCCCTTGCATGGTGTCGGTGGAAGGTGTATGCGCGGCCTGGTATAAATATGGTCAGGGGAGGTTTGAATATGGCAAATGATAAAGTGACCCTGGCCCATGGTGCCGGGGGCAAGGTGAGTCAGGAACTGATGGAGCAGGTTATCCTGCCGGCCTATGGCAATCCGGTTTTAAATACCCTGCATGACGGGGCTTTGGTGGAGATGAAGGGCGAAGTGGCCTTCACCACGGATTCCTATGTGGTACAGCCTTTATTTTTTGCGGGCGGCAATATTGGCAAGTTGGCCGTCTGTGGCACGGTCAATGACCTGTCGATGACGGGGGCCATTCCGCGTTATCTGTCGGTAGGCATGATTATCGAGGAAGGTTTTCCCATCAAGGATTTGCAGACCATCGTGAGTACGATGAAGAAGATGGCCGATGAAGCCGGCGTGGTCATTGCCACCGGCGATACCAAAGTGGTGGAGAAGGGCAAGGCCGACGGCATTTTCATCAACACGGCCGGGATTGGCGACAAGATTCCCGGTACGCATATCAGTCCGGAAAACGTCAAGCCGGGCATGAAGGTGATTCTCTCCGGCTATATCGGCGACCATGCGGCGGCTATTATGGCAGGGCGCCACAATATCAATCTGCCCGCCAGTGTGCAGACAGACTGTGCGCCGCTCAATAAAATGACCCAAGCCATGCTCGAAGCCGCACCGGATATTGCGGTTATGCGTGACCCGACTCGCGGTGGTGTGGCGGCAGTGCTCAATGAGATTGCCGCAGCTTCGCATTGCGGTATTTTGATTGACGAGGATGAAATTCCTATCCATCCTGAAGTGCAGGGCGTCTGCGATATGCTCGGTTTTGATCCGCTTTATTTAGCTAATGAGGGTAAGTGCGTGGCCTTTGTGCCCGCAGAGAGTGCCGAAAAGGTGCTCAAGGCGATGCGGACAAGTCCTTATGGCCAGGAGGCCAGAGTCATCGGTGAGGTTACGGCCGAGGCCCCGGGAACTGTTGGCTTGCGGACAGGTATTGGCGGAATCCGGGTTGTGGATATGCCATTGGGGAATATTGTGCCGCGAATTTGTTGATTTTTTTATGGCAAAATTTGCATAAAGGCGTTATAATGAATTTTGTTTAGATGATGTTCAATATGAATTATAGAAAGAAGCGGAATAGATGAGATTAAGGCGGATTTTGCCATTGTTTTTAGGTGTTTGGTTATTGGCAGCCACCACGGTTTTTGCAGAAAATATGCAGTTTGTAGATGCTGTAGGGCCCACGGGATATTATGTAGATGTGGATTCCATATCGTATTCTACGACTACGGAAATGCAGCCGAATAATGCGAAAAAGACGTATGACTTGGTGCAGGCACAGGTGGCTGTGATTAAGGCTCGTACGAACCGCCGTTATATTTACCAGATGCAGTTTAACAAGGAAAAAATGGTCTATCGGATTCTGTCGTCCAAGGTACAGGTCTACGATAGCAAGCAGTTTGTCGAGCAAACGGAAGAAGCGACGCCGGAATTGCCTTTTGTGGCCTCCTCGCCTATGCAGACCGTAGTGGATTTTATCTACGAGCAGCCGCGCAACAAGTAAATGTTTAAAGTCTCCTCCAAATCGGGGGAGACTTGTTTTCGTATATAGAAGGGAGCCTCCTATGACTGAAATCGATGTGCTAAAAAAAGATACAGCGTATCTATCCATTATTTCCAACACAGTGCTGGTGCTGTTGAAACTGGTTGTGGGAATTTGGGTAGGGGCAGTGAGTTTGATTTCGGAGGCGCTCCATTCCAGTGTGGATTTATTGGCCTCCCTGATTGCCTTCTGGGCGGTGAAAAAATCCGTAACTCCGCCGGATTTGGAACATGATTATGGTCATGGCAAATTTGAGAACTTGTCTGCCGCAGTAGAAGCCCTCTTGATTGTGGCGGCTGCTGGAGGAATCGTCTATGAGGCCTTTGAGCATCTGGGGCAGGATAACGTGCCGGAAATGCTGCATTTTGGTGTGGCCATCATGCTGGTATCCATTGTAATCAACCTGCTTGTATCGCAGAAATTGATTTCTGTAGGAAAACTTACGGAATCGCAGGCGTTGGAGGCCGATGGTCTGCATTTGCGGGCCGATGTCTGGACTTCCGTGGGCGTTATGCTGGGCCTGATTCTGATGGAATTTACCGGCTGGGCCTGGCTGGACGGAGCGATTGCCATTGTGGTGGCCCTCATTATTTTTCGGGAAGGCTGGAAAATGGTCGTGAATTCCACTATGGAACTTACTGATGTGAGTCTGCCGGAGGAACAGGAAAACCGGATTATGGCCATTATTGACAGCATACCAGAAGTCAAGGGCTGTCACTGCCTGCGCACCCGCAAATCTGGTTCCTATAAGTTATTGGACGTACATGTGCTCTTTGATGGCAATATGCATCTGGCCCATGTACATGCTATCTGCGATGAATTGGAGGAAAAAATTCATGCGGAGTTTGGTGCTTTCGATATTCTCATTCACCCGGAGCCGGCAGGCAATCATGAACCGGAAACTAAGGCTGAGCAATATGAGCATGCAAAAATGCAGGAAAAACAGGATGTTTCTAACTGATTTTTAAGAAATAACAGCTAAAATATGGTAGAATAATCAGGGAGAAGATGAAACGAATGGAGGAACGAATTTATGAAATTCCGTAAAGTATGTGCGCTGTTCCTGTCCGCGATGCTTTTGGTGTCATCTGTGGGAATGGCTAGTGCAGCAACCCCGGAAACGGTGCAGGCAAAACTTTCTGCTGTGGAGAAGGATACTTATGGAACAGAGCAGACTGGTGCACTTTTAGACCGGATAAACAAATTGGAAAAAGATTATAACGGCAGTCATAATACGGGCAGTATGATGGCCCGGGTGGATGCCCTTTATGATGAAGTGTATACGAATGGAGGCAAGCCTTCCATACTGGCACAGCTCAATGCTATTGAATGGAACATCGACCATGAAGTGAGCATGAACTCCGTCGAAAAGCGTGTAGCAGATATGGAAATGACCATTAACGGTCAGACCAATGAGGGAACATACAAAAAACGGATTCAGGCATTGGCATCTGCTTCCTTTGGCACTGTGGATCTGCCCATGGAACAGGTCAATGTACCGAAGAATACGCTGATTAAAGTAGCTCTCGTTGACCCCGTGAATACCAAGAATTTGAAAAAGGGCGATACGCTTCGCTATAAGGTTGCTGCTGATGTTATCGTAAATGGCAAGCTGGTTTTTGCCAAAGGTGAGCCGGGGGATGGTACTGTTTTGAAGGTTAAACAGGCGCGGAACTTCGGCCGCAATGCCCAGCTGCAAATTGACTACAAGCAGACTAAATCCATTGATGGTACTTATGTGGCAACCTTTGTCGGAGAGGAAGCCAAAAAGGAAATGAAGAATCTGGCCATGGCGGCTGGTGCCAGTGTAGCGGGGATGGTTCTTCTCGGCCCCATCGGCATCATCGGCGGTGCCTTTGTCAACGGCAAGAATATCGACCTGCCGGCAGGTACGGAGTTCTACATTCAGACCAAGAATGATACGACGATGTATGGCGTAGTTACGACTGCGGAATAAAGGAAATAAATAGATGCACCTTCTTGACAGGAGGTGCATTTTTATTTAGAATAAATCGCAAAGAAGAATAATTATTTGTTAGTGAGGAAGGAAAACTATGCGTGTAGGATTGAAACCGAAGGAAGTTACGGCGCTTTTGCGGGAGCGTGGTTTCAAGGTCACACCGCAGCGGCTGGCGGTGTATAATGCGCTGGCGCATACTACGGAACATCCCAGTGCCGAAGCCTTGTATCAGGAACTGCTGCCTGATTATCCCACCATGAGTCTGGCTACGGTTTACAAGTCGTTGAATATTTTGTGCGCAGTCGGGCTTGTACAGGAATTGAATGTGGGAGAGGATTCTTTCCGCTATGATGCCCGTATCAGTCCGCATCCCCATATCCGCTGTATGCACTGCGGGCGGGTCGATGATGTAAGGACCCTGCCGACGGCGGATTTTTCGGAGCAGGTAATGGCCGAGACCGGTTATCAGCTTACCGGCCAGCAATACTATTTCTATGGCGTATGTCCGCATTGTCAGCAGGCAATGCTGGCACGGGAAGCCTAAAAGAAAATATTAAAATCAGCAGGAAAACTTTACGGAAAACAGCCCCTGAGAGCAAAAAGCTCTTGGGGGCTGTTTTTTGCCGGCGTTTGTATATCACGGTGCAGTCTGGCAAAGCTTTTCTGCGGCAGGAAGTCGAAGGTGAAATGTCGAATAGGGAAGGATAAATCTAGCGAAAATATTGTAAAGGAGAGGGCGCCGTGGTTTTTTCGTCAAATATCTTTCTATTTATGTTTTTGCCGCTGATTCTCCTGCTCTACTATAACCCCTTTTGCCGGAGCAGGAAGTTTCGCAATATCTTATTGTTGCTGGTAAGCCTTGTGTTCTATGCCTGGGGCGAGCCGTTCTTTGTCTGGCTGATGATTGTTTCCATCGTCGTTGGCTGGCAGGTGGGGCTAAGGATGAGCAGGGCAAAATCGCCAGAAGCGCGCAAGCGCTGGCTTATCTTGGGTGCGGCCTTTCATTTGGGCATGCTGTTTGTCTTTAAGTACCTGACTTTTGCGGCAGCGCAATTAGGGCTTTTGCTGCAGACGGATTTTTCCGCCATTCAGCTGGCATTGCCCATTGGCATTTCCTTCTTTACCTTTCAGCTGCTGTCCTATCTGTTCGATATTTACTATGGCAAGGCGCAGGCCCAGAACAATGTTCTGCATGTAGGCCTCTATATTGCATTGTTTCCGCAGCTTATTGCGGGGCCGATTGTGCGCTATGCCGATATTGAGCGGGAAATCCTTCAGCGGCAGGAAACGCGGCAGGATTTCACGGACGGCATGATACGTTTTATCTATGGTCTTGCCAAGAAAGTACTGCTCGCCAATTATTTTGCCGTCATTGCCCTGGATGCAAGGTTTATGGCTGAGCAGGAACCGCTTTCTGTGGCGGCAGCCTGGCTCGGGGCTATGGCGTATACATTCCAGATTTATTTTGACTTCTCGGGTTACTCGGATATGGCCATTGGCTTGGGGCAGATGTTCGGCTTCCACTTCCGGGAGAATTTCAACTACCCCTATATCTCCCGCAGTGTGACGGAATTCTGGCGCCGCTGGCATATCTCGCTGTCTTCCTGGTTCCGGGATTATGTCTATATTCCGCTGGGGGGAAGCCGCTGCAGCCGAAGCCGTTTGGCACTGAATCTCTTTGTTGTCTGGTCGTTGACCGGTTTTTGGCATGGCGCGAATTGGACGTTCCTGCTTTGGGGCCTGATTTATTTTTGCCTGCTGATTCTGGAGAAGTTCACCGGCTTTGCCGAGCGCCTGGGCGTTTTCGGACATATCTACACCCTGTTGGCGGTCATTATGGCCTGGGTGGTATTTCAATCCCCTGATTTAGCGCAGAGTCTTGCCTATATGGGCATGATGTGGGGGCTGGCTGGCAACCCCCTCTATGACGAGTTGGCGGGGCATTTTCTCTTTGACGGCGGGATAGTTTGGCTGCTGGGGCTTATCTTTTCTCTCCCCATCTATCCGTGGGTGGCAAAACATTGGGCGCTTTGGCAGCCTGTGGTCGAGCCTTGTCTGGCGGTAGCGTTGTTTCTGCTTTCCATTATCGCTACCGTAGCCGGAAATTACAATCCGTTTATCTATTTTAACTTTTGAGGTGCAGCTATGAGCATGCGTGACTATATGATGCGTTTTTGCGCAGGCGTTTTGGTGCTGGCTTTATTGATGATATTCCTGCGCTGGTTTACCGTGGTGGTGCTGATTGAAGGCTGCAAGTGGGATAACGCGCTGACGCAGCTGGTCCTTTGGGATAATTGGCGATTGCCGGAGCGCATCCATCCGCGGGAAAAGGATATTGACTGGGCTGGCCTTTATCCCTTTTTAGAGCCGGAACCGGAGCGGAATCTGTTGGCGGAAATGCGCTATCGGGAAAATAAACTGCGGGAGGAGCAGGCACGGTTTGCCAGTTGGAGCGAAACGTATTTTCCCGGCTATACGGGTATTGTCGAAACAGGCAGGCGCTATGACCAGCTTATTGGCTGGGACATCCGGCCCATAACGACCGGCAGCGTACAGGTGCTGCCGGATGGCTGGCTGTTTTTCCCCACGCTTCCCTTTGACATTCAGGAATACATTGAGGAAACGGCAGGTTTGGCGGATTTTTGCAAGGAGCAGGGAGCAAAGTTCCTGTTCGTGCCCAATCCGCCGGCCTTGGACGAAACGAGCGATGGTGAATTCATCGGGAAGGTGGATTTTAGCCTGCAGAAAAAAGATGCGATGCTGCAGGGCTTGCAGAACCGCGGCATAGACACCCTTGACCTCTATCCGCGCATGCAGGCGGCTTTTTCGGATAGGTCCTATCATCAGCTGTTCTTCCGCACGGACCATCATTGGCTGCCGACCACAGGTTTGTGGGCTGCGGGGCAGGTTGCGGACTGGCTGAAAGAGGCAGCGGGTGTACCCTTGCGAGAGGAACTTTTGCAGCCGGAAAACTACTGGCAGGAGCAGTTTCCAGTCTATTTTCTAGGCAGTCAGGGAAAGCGGCGGACCAGAGTTTTGGCAGAGCCTGATGATTTTATGCTTCTTTATCCCAAATTTTCTACGAGCTTGCATTATGAAATTCCGGGGCTGGGCATTGACACCTATGGCGATTTTTCCGTCACCTATGACAGGCATGAGGTGGAACGGAAGGATTTTTATGGCTCCAATCCCTATGCGGCCTATAATTATGCTGACTGCTCCCTGATTCATATCGAGAACTTTGCCAAGGAGGCTGCGGATGTCAAAATTCTTCTGGTGAAGGATTCCTTTGCCAACAGCGTGGCGCCGTTTCTGGCGCTCTGCGTGAAGCAGATGGATATTCTTGACCCGCGCTGGTTCAAGGGCAGTATCCGCAGTTATATAAAGAAAAACCAGCCCGATATCGTGCTGGTTATCCACACGATGGGGCTGGATTATCCGTTGGAGCGTGATTCGCATCAGGATGATTATGATTTCCGCTGACATGCTTTTGTGTTTAGTTCTGTTGACGCTCTGCTCCCGGGCCGTCGCTGGCGATAGCGACCTTGCTTTCGGCGAAGGTGCGCATATAGTTCAGCATGTAGAGGGAAGCTTCGGCAATATCCATGCCAAGGCCCGCGATAAGTCCGCCGGACAGGGCGCAGTCTGCTTTCACAAGCAGGGGCTGTACATGGAGGATATAGGGGCGTACTGCAGGACAGAGCAGCTCTGTATAGCGGGCGATGATTTCGCTGGCTTCGTCATCTAAGATGATAAAGGCACTGTTATGGGCGGCAGCGATGATGGCGCCAATCATCGCCCCAATAAAGGGCTGCACGGCTTCCGGTGCATGGGCGAGGAATTCATCGGCAGGATACTTTAGGCTGCCATCGGCGTTTAAGAGTTCCTGCCGCAGAAGTTCTGCCGTTGTGCCGAAGGGCGCGTGCTCGTCTATTTCGGTCATGGAGAGGCCTAAAAGCGGGTAGGACAGGGATAAAAATTCGCCTTGCTCCCGGCCAAAGTCAAAGGCAGCCGTTAGAGGCAGACCTTCGCGCACATGGGCGATGGTGACATCGGCTTTCGCGCTTTGCGAGCTGGCGGCAGTAAGCTGCATTTGCAGGGGATTGCTCACCTTGCTGGTGAAGCAGAGCAGGGCTCGGTCTAAATCGCAGTTGGGCAGTTCATCGCCCATGATGCCTGCGATTTCCGTAACAATCTGTTCCAATGCGCCCAAACTTTCCAAGGGCTTGACCAGATTATCCAGGCGCTCCTTGCAGGCTTCCATCGCCTGAGTATCCAAATCCTGCATGGTGGAGAGGTAAAAATCAAAGGTTTTGTTGGTGACTTTAGGGGCGAGATTGGGCATATAGGCTTGCTGGAACGGCGTTTCCACCGGGTCATGGGGCAGATGGCTAACGACATCCCAAAGGTTCAGCATGGCTTCGAGTTCGCGGGCGAGAATGGAGCTGCCGCAGGCTTCGCCGAGGCGCAGGTCGAGGTGCAGTATCGGCGTAAGGCCGAGTTTTTCGAGGGCAAAGCCCTGCGCAGGTTCGCCGCCGCGATGCGAAGGCAGGAAGTAATCTACGCAATCCGGTGCCAGCCTCTGCGCAATCAGGGCGGCGGCGGCACAGTTGGAGCCGTCCAGGATTACCGCTTTATGATGCGCGGCAAAGCCCAGCATGAGTCCTGCAATGGCGCCGAATTCAAAGCCGCCGACTTTGGCCAGTACATCAATAGCATCCGTGTTATCTGGCTGATTGAGGCTTAATGCTTTTTCGACAATGGCAGTCTTTTTAGCCAGCCGTTCATCGGATATATTCGTACCGCGGCCTGTGACTTCGGCCGCCGTTTTTTTGCAGATAGCCGCACAGATGGCAGCGCTGACGGTGGTGTTGGCAATGCCCATTTCGCCGGGCAGCAGGCAGTCAAAACCTTCGGCAATGAGCTTTTCAGCCAGTTCAATGCCCTTTTCAAGGGCGGCGATGGCCTGCTCGCGGCTCATGGCCGGGCCTTGGGCGATATTATCTGTGCCGTTGCCAATCCGGCAGTCCAATAGCCCCGGAATATCGATGTTATCTGCCTTGATGCCGAAGTCGGCGATAAAGATTTCGCTGTCGGCAAAATTGGCAAAGGCATTGGCGGCTGCCCCCTGACCAATCAGGTAGCTCTTGGTCATCTGCAGGGTGGTTTCCTCCGGATAGGCGCTGACGGCTTCGGAGGCAACCCCGTGGCTGGCACAGCAGATAACCGTGCATTTATCGGGGGCGGCAGGGTGCATTTCGCCGGTTATGGCCAGATATTTGAGCAGCAGGTCTTTGAGCAGCCCCAGTGAATCTTCGTCGCCTTCCATAACCTTGGTCAGCTGGGCGGCTGCCTGCTGTGCTAATTCGTGATTGGCCGGCTCAATGGCGGTAAGTGTTCTATTTAACAAACTCATCCGATGTTCTCCTTCGGTACTTGTTTTAAGGACAGGCCGATACGGTTGCGGCTCTCGTCAACGCTGATGACCATGACTTTGATGATATCTCCGACAGCCAGCACATCGAGCGGATGCTTGATGCGTTTCTGACTCATTTCGGAAATATGGATGAGACCGGCAGTTTTGAGGCCGATATCGACAAAGGCACCAAAGTCTGTGATATTGCGCACTGTACCCCGCATAATGCTGCCTTCCTTGATGTCGGAAAGCTTCACAACTGCCTGACGGGTAAGCGGTGCCGGCAGGTCTTCGCGCGGGTCGCGGCCCGGTTTTACAAGGGCATCGAGAATATCCTTGACCGTAAGTTCGCCTGCGTCCAACTCCTTGGCTAACTTAGCGCAGTCAGCAAGTTTGGCCTTGGCCGCCAGCATGGCCAGTGCATCTTTATCGTTGAGGTCATTTAAGCTAAAGCCCAGGCGCGCCAACAGTTTTTCGGCCAGTTCGTAGGATTCCGGATGAACCGGGGTGTTGTCCAAGGGCGATTTGCCTCCCGCAATGCGCAGGAAGCCGGCACACTGGGTAAAGGCGGCCGGACCCAAACGGGGCACTTTCAGCAGCTGCTTGCGGCTCGTGAAGATGCCGTTTTCATTGCGGTAAGCCACGATGTTTTTGGCAATGGTGGCGTTGATGCCTGCGATATGTTTGAGAAGTGCGCCGCTGGCGGTGTTGAGGTCAACGCCCACATGGTTTACCGTGCTTTCGATGGTGGCATCGAGGGTCGCACCCAGTTCCTTTTGGTTGACGTCATGCTGATACTGCCCTACGCCGATGGCTTTGGGGTCGATTTTGACCAGTTCGGCCAGCGGGTCCTGAATGCGGCGGGCAATGGATACCGCGCCGCGGATGGTGACGTCGTATTCGGGCAGTTCTTCCTTGGCCAGTGCCGAAGCGGAGTAGACGGAGGCGCCGGCTTCGTTGGTAATCAGGTAATGCACATCCGTCAAGTGGTTGTCGGCAATCAGCTGGGCCGTGAACTGCTCCGTTTCGTAGGACGCCGTACCGTTGCCTATGGAAATCAGCGTGATATGATGTTTTTTTATGAGGCCCAGTACCGTTTTGGCAGCGGCGGCTTTCGCCCCTTCGCTCTGCGTTACCTGAATTACACCGTGGTCGACCACATGGCCGGTGGCATCGACAACGGCCATCTTGCAGCCCGTGCGATAGCCCGGGTCAAGGCCCAGTACGGTATGACCGGCAAGGGGCGCCTGCAGGAGCAGCTGTTTTAAGTTCACGCCAAAAATCTTGATGGCCTGTGCTTCGGCATCTTCGGTGAGCTGGCTGCGGACTTCGCGCTCCAATGCCGGGAACAGTAGGCGTTTCCAGCCGTCCTCGATAACGGCTTTCAAGGTTTCATCCCATTTTGAGGGCGCCTTGCTGATACGGCGGAAAATTCGGCTTTGGCAGTCCTCGGCGTCAATCGTGACATGGACTTTGAGACAGCCCTTGGCTTCGCCGCGGTTAATGGCGAGAATGCGGTGAGAAGGCAGCGTATGAATAAGCTCGCTGTAATCCTTGTACATGGCAAAGGTGTCGGCTTCTTCAGCATCCTCCACGAGTTCCGTTTCGATATGGCCGTTGTTCCAAAGGCGGGTACGCATATTGGCGCGCAGTTTGGCGTCCTCCATGATAACTTCGGCGGCAATATCCATAGCGCCCTGCAGGGCATCTTCGGCGGTGGCAACTTCCTTTTCTTCGTTGATGTAATTGCCTGCTTCTTCCAAAGGCGTACCGTTGATTTTTGCCTGTTCCAGCATCATCTGAGCCAAAGGTTCCAAACCGCGCTCGCGGGCAATCTGGGCGCGGGTGCGCTTTTTCTGCTTATAGGGCAAATAGAGGTCTTCGAGTTCCTGTAATTTTTGTGCCTTTTCGATGGCGGCTTTGAGTTCATCGGTCAGCTTGCCCTGTTCCTCGATTTTGCCGAGGATTTCTTCCTGCCGTTTGACGAGATTGCGCAAATAGGTCAGGCGTTCTTCGAGCGTACGCAGCTGCTCATCTTCCAGCGCACCCGTGGCTTCTTTGCGGTAGCGGGCAATAAACGGCACGGTATTGCCTTCGTCCAACAGCTCGATGGCGGCCGAGGTCTGCTTCGGTGTCACGCCAAGTTCCTTGGCGATAAGTACGGGAATATCATTTATTTGCATGGTGGGCACCAACTTTCTTGTTATTGAAACTTATCTTATCATTATAACGCCATTAGCGGCACTTTGCATTCTTGTATAGCGGATTATTTTAAATGAATATAGCAGGTTGAACGTCCACTTCCTTCACGTTTTAGATAGCCTTCAGCCACTAACTTCCGCAAAGCTCCTTCTATGGAACTTACACTAAGCGATGGGCAGAGTTCGCGGATATCCTGTTTGGAAAAACGCCCCAGTTTTTGCAGAGACGCCTTACGAACCATTTCCAGCGCAGATGTTTTCATTTCCACAATGGAGAAGCGGTCTTCAAAATCCCGATAGGCGGCAATAATCGTGCTTAGAATGTATTTGATGAAGGGGACAACATCTTCATTGCCTTCATGCCAGCCGTGTTGGGACTGCCTGAGTGCATCATAATAAGCATCTTTATGGTTAGCTATTTTGGCTTCCAAGGATATGTACTTCCCCACATAGAAGCCGCAGCGATAGAGCAGCAGTGTGGTTAAGAGTCTGCTCATGCGTCCGTTTCCATCATTAAAAGGATGTATGCAGAGAAAGTCGTGAATGAAAATGGGGATAGCAAGCAATGGCTCTGCTTCGGCATTGCCAATCACATAATTGTACTCGGCACAGATTTTATCGAGCGCTTCGGGTGTTTCGAAGGGCGCAAGCGGCGTGAACAGAATTTCTGTATGTCCGTCAGGGTAAGTGGCACTGATGTAATTTTGCACATTCTTCGTGCGCCCCCCCATAGGATTATTCATATGACTGTAAAGAATTTTATGGAGTTGCAGGATAAAATTCTGTGTGATGGGAATGGCATCGAAATTTTCGTGAATGATATTCAGCACATCGCGATACCCGGCGATTTCCTGCTCGTCCCGGTTTTTTGGCGTGGTCTTTTCTTCGACCAGCTGTCGGATGCGTGTACTGGTGGTTACAATACCTTCAATGGCATTGGATGCTTCTGTACTTTGAATTTTGGCGATTTCTACCAGTTTGGCTAGTTCTGCAGGTCGTTGTTTCAAGTAAAGTTCCTGTTTGCCTGCTGCTTTATATATTGCGGCAATGTAGCCGAGTATTTCGGAATCCCAGGTCATGTCCCTGACTTTTGCATAATTAAATGAACGCATTCCCTTAACACCTCCTTCTTTCCCTTATATTATAGTGATATTTAAGGGAAAGGTAAAGAATAAAGGGAAAGAAATAGCCGATAATTATTGTAAACAAAAATATCTTGGCAATAGGAAGGATTTGAGTTGTTTTTGTCGAAATAGAATTAGGCTAAATTTGATAGGATATTCAAGGAGGTTTTTATGGGGATGAAATCTTTTTGGAGCAGGCTTATCCTGCCGATTATGTTCTTGGGCTTGTTGCTGGTGAATCTTACCGGAACAGTCAAGGCTGAAGAACGGAATGTGAATCCGCTGGATTCTTCGGATTTTGTGGTGCTTTCGGATGTGGTGCCGGACATCATTCAGGAAATCCGTTATTTCTCCACCTATAATTTTGTGGGGGAACGCATAACGGGGTATCAGGAGCCGTGTGCGCTGATGACGAAGGAAGCGGCGTTGGCACTGAAAGAAGTTTCCGATGAGGTGAAGGCCAAGGGTTACCGCCTGAAAGTCTATGATGCCTATCGTCCGCAAAGGGCTGTTGACCATTTTGTGCGTTGGGCTGAGAACTTAGGCGACAAGCGCATGAAGGACTACTTCTACCCGCAGGTCGAAAAGAACAGCCTGTTTGCTGACGGCTATATTGATGCCAAATCCGGTCACAGTCGGGGCAGCACGATTGACCTGACGCTTTTCGATATGTCCACAGGCAAGGAAGTGGATATGGGCGGCACCTTCGACTATTTTGGTGAACTTTCCCATCCTGACTACAAGGGCAATCTGACGGAACAGCAGCTAAAGAACCGCAGAATCCTGCGGGAAGCAATGCTGCGCCATGGCTTTAAGCCGCTGGATACGGAATGGTGGCACTTTACGCTGAGAAACGAACCTTTTGCCAATACCTATTTTAACTTCCCGGTGGAAAAGCTGCCGCAGTCCAATCTGACGATGCAGGCTTCGCCGCAGTGGGTGAAAAACCTGCCAGCAGCCAAGACCGCTCAGCAGATGGTGGTCGTTGGTGCGGTAGGTGAGACTACAGCCTGGGTTTCCCTGCATGAAAAAGACGCGCAGGGCCAATGGCAGCAGCTTATGAGCACGCCGGGCTATATCGGCAAAAATGGCTTGGGCAAGACCAAAGAAGGGGACGGCAAAACCCCTGTGGGAACGTTCCATTTTACGGATGCTTTTGGCATTGCACCTGACCCAGGCTGCGCGATTTCCTACAAGCAGGTGGATGAAAACATTTACTGGTCTGGTGATGACCGTCCGGGAATGAAGTACAATGAAATGGTGGATGTCCGCCAGAATCCGTCACTCAACAAGGCGGCCAGCGAACACATTATGGATTATAATCCCGAATATATTTACTGCCTGAATATCAGCTACAATGAACAGGGAACGCCGGGCAAGGGCTCTGCGATTTTCCTCCATTGCCTGGGCAATAAAAAGCCGCAAACCGGTGGCTGCGTAGCTATTCCCGAAGCGAAAATGCGCTACATTTTGCAGCAGGTAAAACCGGATTGTGCTGTTGTTATTGATTCGCTAGGTAATCTGGGCGGCAGCCTTTAATTTACGCATACAAAAAAATCCGTGCCAAGCGGCACGGATTTTTTTGTGCTTGTTTATTCAGCGACTATGGTGGAATCCGAGTCCTCGTCTAATTCTCCCTTGCGGGCGAGATAGCTTTCGGTTTCTGCCACAACTACACCAGAGAGTGCAATCAGGGCAATGAGGTTTGGAATAGCCATCAAGCCGTTGACGATATCGGCCAGAATCCAGATGGCTTCGAGCTTCAGGAACCCGCCGCTGGCAATCAGGGCGATGAAGATGATGCGATAGGGCATTACGCCTTTGGTGCCAAAGAGGTAGATGCAGGCGCGTTCACCGTAGTAGTTCCAACCTAAGATGGTGGTGAAGGCAAAGAGCACCAAAGCGATGGTCAAGAGGCTGCTGCCCAAAGTACCATAAGCGGAAGCAAACGCCGCACTGGTCATGGCTGCGCCGGCAGCATCACCCTGCCAAACACCCGTGAGTACGAGAGCCAGACCCGTCATGGTGCAGATAATCAGTGTGTCGATAAAGGTACCCGTCATGGAGATAAGACCCTGCTCGGCAGGTTCCTTGGTCTTGGCTGCGGCTGCCGCAATCGGCGCAGAGCCAAGGCCGGATTCGTTGGAGAACACACCACGGGCGATACCATTCTGCATGGCCATCATAATGGTGGAACCAGCAAAACCGCCAGCGGCTGCTGTACCCGTGAAGGCGGATTCAAAAATCAAAGCCACAGCGGCAGGAACCCCATCAAGATTCATGGCGATAAGCCCCAGGCTGATGGCGATGTACATAACGGCCATAAAGGGAATGACTTTGGAAGCGACCTTGGCAATGCTCTGCAACCCGCCGATGGTGATGGCAGCAATGAGAATCGTGAGCACTGCACCTGTGAGCACCTTGGACAGGCCAAAGGAAATTTCCGCACTATCCACAATGGCGTTGACCTGCGGAAAGGTGCCGATACCGAAGTACGCAACGAGAATGGTTGCCGCAGCAAAGAAGGTGGCCAAAGGCTTATATTTTTCACCCATGCCCTGACGGATATAGTACATCGGGCCGCCGGCGATATTGCCCTTGGCGTCGGTGCTGCGGTATTTTACCGCCAGCAGGCCTTCGGCATATTTGGTGGCCATCCCGAAGAAGGCTGCCATCCACATCCAGAAGATAGCACCGGGGCCGCCGATTTTCACCGCCGTAGCCACGCCGACAATATTGCCTGTACCCACTGTAGCGGCCAGCGCCACGCAGAGGGCTTTGAAGCTCGATACATCGCCTTCGCCGTGGTTTTTGGCTTTGAAAATCAGGGACAGCGCCTTGGGCAGACGTACTACCTGCAAAAGCTTTAAGCGCAGCGTCAGATAAATGCCCGTGCCCACCAACAAGGTGATGAGCGGCGGCCCCCACATAAAGGAGTCGATGGCATTAAGCATAGGGATAAATGATTCCATAGATTGTGTCCTCCTCGCATGATATAAACAAGGCTGTGTCTACTGTGAGTAAACACAGATACATCCCAGATAAGATAGTCCCTATAATATCATACAAAAAAACATTTGTCTACAGAATTCCGGCCATTTTCAATAAATATTGGGCATTTGTCGTCTGACAGCGGCCATTCTTTATTTTATAGTCGAATTTTATCTTGTTGTCCTCGTAATATTCCGCAAAATGATAGTTGGTTACGGGGATTTCATTGGGCGACTGCAAATCGCATAGTTCGAAGTCATGGGTGGAAACCAAAGTGATGGCATAGGGGCGGGTAAGACGTTTTATGGCCTCTTGTGCACCGATGATCCTATCGGCGGAGTTGGTGCCCTTGAAAATCTCGTCAATCGCGATAAACATCGGCTGTTGTTTTTGGCTGAAATCCACCATCTGCTTGATGCGCAAAAGTTCGGCGTAAAAGGTGGAAATACCCTGACTTTGGTCATCGTGCACCTGAATGGAGGTGAATATATGCATGGGGGTGCAGGCAAATGTCTTGGCGCAGACCGGGGCGCCGGCATAGGCCAGTACCAGAGAGCTGGCCAACGTGCGCATGTAGGTGGTCTTGCCGGACATATTGGAACCGGTGATAATGCGGGTTTCTGCCTGCATAGTGCTGTCATTAGGGATAGCTTTTTTTTCGTCAAGCAACAGAGAGGTCAGGCCTTCTGTCTTCAGGGCAGGGGGGCCGGCAAGGAGTTTGGGGAAGGTATAGTTCTCTCTCGTTTGTCCTGCCATCGCCAGCGATATATAGAGTTCCATTTCGGCCCAGCAGTCCAGCCAGTTTTTTAGGTTCTGGGCGGCGTTATCCTGCCAGCGGCCAAAGCGGGCGGCACAATGACAGTCCCAAAGAAACAGGGCATTGCCCAAAACAAAGAAAAAGAGATTGCGGCAAAGATTTACGTGGTCGGCCAGCCGGGCTAATTTCTGTAATGCCGGGGCCGCATCCTGGGATAACGAATCGGCAATGTTTTGCAGGGATTTATTGGTAAAGTTTGTTTCACCCATGAGGATAAATAAATCCTGATAGGCGTGAAGTTCCTGATTGATGGACATCAGAGGGGCAAGTATAGTCTGATTGCGCCGATGAAAAAGCATAGCGATGGCAAACTGCAATAGCACGAACAAGCCAGGGATTTGCCAGTCAAGCAGCTCCATCAGCGCCAATAGGAAGGCAGAAAAAGTGAGGAGGGGAAGAATCCAGGTTGTCCGCTGCAGGGCGTAATTGATAGGCTGGTGGTGTTCACTGTTGATTTCGGTAATCAGCGTGGTGGTGTCATGCCCTACAGGCAGGCGATGGCTGAGGGCTAAAAGTTCCACGCAGAGACGCTGCCGCTCAATCAGTTCAGCTGCCGCTTTTTGCCGCTGGATGATTGTTGCGGGTTGCGGCGGTGTTACCGTCAGTGCCTTGGCCAGCTTATGCCTGCCTAAAGCCGTGCGGCAGCAGCAGAGATATTGGTAGAGAGAGGCTGGGCCAAAGATGTGCAGGTCGATATCCTGGGGGCGATTTTTGGCTAGAAAGTCCGTGCCTTTGTCGGCTGCTTCCTGCCACTTCCCGTTGAATCTGGAATGATATTCGCCAATGACGGCGAGTGTGTTTTGGGTAAGCTGGAGCTGCCTTTTTGATTTATTGTGCTGCCGTACAAGCCAGCTAAAAAGAAAAAGCAGCAAAACAGCCAAAATATCTGCGCCAGTCAGCCCGTCATAGGCACCTGCACAGGCAAAGACAAAGGCGAAAAAACAAATGGTGCGATATACGGTATAATGCGTGGCTTGTTTTTCCACAGCTGTCAACTGGTGCTGTTTTTCCGTTTGCAGATTCACATAAAAATCCTGTTTCATATGGTCACTCCCTAATCGATGCGTTATTATCCTTCATTATACAGTATATTGAGCGTTATCACTAATTTTGCTATAATTGTAAGGAAAGAGGTGGAGAAAGAGAAATGGATGATAAACAGGCGGCCATGGCCCGCTTGCAGGCGCGCATTGATGCCATTAACAAAAGAATGGTCATTGATTCCAATGATTTGGACTATGAAACCCATTTACGCCAAAAGCGGCAGCTACAGCAGATTCTTGACCGCATGAAGGCTTTTAACAGTCAAGCATAACTTATAAAAAGTTGATAAAACCGATAAAAAGTCTAAGCAACCTTACTTTCCGATACAGAAATAGTACAATGCTCATCAAGGCATGGTATAATTATTCGTATAAGGGAGGTGAGTGCGATGATAAAGGCAGTCAGAATAAAACTCCTGCCGAACAACAAACAGCAGACTAAGTTGTTTCAGTTCGCAGGTGCTTCAAGATTTGCCTATAACTGGGCTTTAGATAAGCAGATGGATAATTTCAGGGAAGGCAGAAAACTGCAAAGTGATTATGACCTTCGCAAGGAGTTCACCGTTCTTCGTAATTCTGAAGAATACTCGTGGCTTCTAGGTATATCCAACAATGTCACCAAGCAGGCTATCAAGGATTTGTGCATAGCGTACAAGAACTT